>JAETNT010000094.1 GCA_021772025.1 Enterocloster bolteae
TGCTACGTCAGCGGAAGGAAAAGGCAAAGAAGCTGCCCATAGAAGAGGCAAAGGATTATTTCTATCAGACGGTAGAACCATCGGAATTTGCAAGGCGATGCGCCGGGGCCAGGGAAGAATCAAAGCTGATTCCCGGAAAAATCAAGGATACCATGAAAAGTTGGGATAAGCCGGAACTTTATGGAAACAGGGATTTTTTCCTTGGAATGTATGAGCGTATCTTATTATCACTGCTTATTGACGCCGACCGCAGGGATACAGAAGATTTCATGACCGGGGATGGGAAAGCGGTCTGTCAGCCGGAGGAATACCCTCCTGAGAAGCTTCAGGATGTCTGGAGGATATGCATGGAACACGTGGAAAAAAAGTATGCCCAATTCACAGACAAGAGCGGCATAAACCGATACCGCAGTGAGATATCCGACAGATGCATGAAACAGGCGCTGAAGAATATAAGGCTCTATTGCCTGACAGTACCTACCGGTTCCGGGAAAACACTAAGCAGCCTCCGTTTTGCGGTCCGCCATGCCCTGGAGTATCAGAAAAGGCGGATTATATATGTGGCTCCATATCAATCAATCCTGGACCAGAATGCAGAGGAGATTAGGAGAGCGTTGGATTATCCTGGTATCGTTCTGGAGCACCATTGCAACATTATTTTGGAAACAGAGGAAGAACAGGCATACTACGACCGTGTTACTGAAGATTGGGCGCTTCCTGTAATCGTCACTACGGCCGTGCAATTCCTGAATACCCTTTTTGCCGGTAAGGCTGGTAACATACGAAGGATGCACAGTCTATGCAATAGTGTCATCATCATGGATGAGGTACAGTCCCTGCCGGTCAGGACCATCCAGTTATTTAACATGGCTGTAAATTTCCTCACAGAGTTCGCGAATACCACCATGGTGCTGTGTACGGCAACCCAGCCCCTTCTGGACAGGATACCAGTAAACCGCCTCCGCCCAACAAACGATATGGCAGGACATGTGGATTTCTATCAGGAGGCATTCCGCAGAACAGAGATAAAAGATTGTACGGATTTGGTTCCGGGCGGTATGGATATCCGGGAAGCAGCGGAGTTTGTGCTGGAAAAAGCCAGGGATTTGAAACAGGTCTTATTTGTGGTTAACACCAAACGGTGCGCCAGGGAATTATTTGAGATGCTGGAGTCGCTGAATGTAGATGGGTTTAAGCTCTTCCATCTCAGTACAGGGATGTGCCCGGAGCACCGCAGTGACGTATTGAAGGAATTGTCAGGTTGTTTGGAAAACAATGGGTATGAGCCAGTACCTCTTATATGTGTCAGTACCCAATTGATTGAGGCCGGGGTAGACCTTTCGTTCCGGTGTGTAATCCGTTCACTTGCAGGGCTGGATAATATCATCCAGGCTGCGGGCCGCTGCAACCGCCACAAGGAAGTTGCTATGGGTAAGGTTTTTATTGTGAAAATGTCAGGAGTTGCTGAGAATCTCTCCCATCTGGCTTACATTCGGAAGGCACAGGAATCTACGGAACAGGTACTGACTCAATTCGCCAGGAACCCCGAAGTATTAGGCGGTAGGCTGGACAGCGGGTTATCAGTAAAGATGTACTATGAATGTAATTTCCAAAAATGGCTGAAGGAGATGGAATACCCGGAAACCGTGGAAGGGGTTTCCACCAGCTTGGTAGAACTTTTGTCGGGAAACCATGATTTCCTACCGTACCAGCAAAGGAAACCAGCGTGCAAAGACGCGGGGCTGCCTATATTAAAACAGGCATTTAAGACCGCAGGGGACCTTTTTGAGGCAATTGAGGAGAATGGAAAAACCACGGTCATTGTTCCGTACAATAACGAGGCAGTTGAATTGTTGAGCCAGCTGACAGGCGACTCAGCTTCCTCACAGCAGAAGAAGCAGGCGCTTAGAAAGCTGCAGCGCTTTACTGTTGCCATATCCGGGACAGAGAAAAGAGGATTAGAAGACGCTATTCATTCAGTATGGGATGGGAGGGTGCTGGTTTTGGATGAGCGGTATTATGACAAAGATAATCTGGGGGTTACCCAGATTCCAGGTCTGATGAGCGAGTTGATGATATAAAGAGAAAACAAAAGGAGGTGAAAGGGATATGCATGAAAACAGGGTGGAATTTCAGGTCAGCGGTGACTATGCGATGTTTGCAGACCCGGTAACCAGAGTGGGAGGGGAAAAGCTTTCCTATCAGATTCCTACATATGAGGCATTAAAAGGCATATTGCAAAGTGTATATTGGAAACCAACGCTCGTTTGGTTTATTGACGCTGTGCGTATCATGAATCCAATCCAGACCGAGACAAAAGGGGTGCGCCCTATTGGCTATGGAGGGGGAAATGATCTTTCCTACTACACATATCTAAAGTACGTGCGTTACCAGGTAAGAGCACATTTTGAATGGAACATGAACCGTCCGGAACTTGCCGCGGACCGCAATGAGAACAAGCATCACAATATCGCGAAACGGATGATAGCCAGAGGCGGACGCCGCGATATTTTCCTTGGGACAAGGGAGTGCCAGGGATATGTGGAGCCATGCGATTTTGAAGCGGGGCAGGATGAGGGATTTTATTCCAGCATTGCGGAATTGGCATACGGATTTATGTATCACGGCATTACTTATGCGGACGAGGCCGTCCTGGAGGAGGATAAAGGCAGGATGACAGTCAGGTTCTGGCGTCCGGTGATGAAAAATGGCGTGATTCATTTCCCAAGGCCAGAAGAATGTACGGATAAACGCCATATTAAAGATATGGAGATGAAGCTGTTTGATAACAGGAATTTTTTTGGCTTAGAAGAATTTTCCGAGGAGGAGGTGTCTGAGTGGACTGGGTAAGGGAATTATGTGATTTATACGAGAAAAATGCGAATCTGGCCGGTCAGTATGAGAAGGGCCGTTTCGGTGAACCACTCATTCTCCTGCCGGTATTCCACTCTACGGTTGCGTCCCAGATTACGGTGACCATAAATGAAAAAGGAGAATTTCTACGGGCGGTTACTGTAGAGGATGAGGAAAAACTGACCGTGATACCGGTGACAGAGAAATCTGCCAGCCGGACTGCCGGTGTAGAAGCCCATCCTCTTTGTGATAATTTAAAATATCTGGCTGGTGATTATATGGATTACGTGGTGCCGGATAAAGGAAAGGACTATACGGAAAACCATAAGTTATATATGGAGGGGCTGAGAAAGTGGGTTGAATCTGCATTTTCACATGAAAAGGTACAGGCTATCTGGAACTATCTGAACCAGGAATGTCTGATGAAGGATTTGGTTTCCTATGGTTGTCTGAAGACGGATGGGCAAGGTAAGGTTTTGAAGACGGTAAAAATACAGAATGTATCCCAGATAGATTCTTTCGTGAGGTTCCGGGTTGAGAAGCCATGGGATATAGAGGGGAATCTGCTGGAGGGACTGGACGGTGCGGAACGGCCTGAGTGCTGGCTGGATGTTTCCCTTGAAAATGCCTATATTGCCTACTGCCGTGCTTCGTGGCAGAAGAGAGGACTTTCCTACCTGACCGGGAATCAGGAACATATATCCTATCTCCACCCTAAAAAGATACGGAATGAAGGAGATGGGGCAAAGCTGATTTCAGCCAATGATGAGACATACTTCACATACAGGGGCAGATTTTCCAATAAGGATGAGGCATTTGCCATCGGATATGAGGATTCCCAGAAAGCCCATAATGCCCTGAAATGGATTATCCGCAGGCAGGGTAGAAATTGGAACAGCCTCTGTGTGGTGACCTGGGAGTCGGATTTGATTCCTCTTCCGGATTGGTGTCTGGATACGGATATGGTCTGTGATATTTATGAGTCAGAGGATGTCTGGGGAGATGAAGAGGAAAGTGGGGAAGGGCCTGGATATGCAGGTACGAATCCCAGGGACGCTGCCAGATTCCAGGCCGCGATTGCAGGATATAGGGCGAGGCTGGATGTGGATTCCAGGACTGTGCTGATGGCTTTTGACGCTGCTACCACCGGGCGCCTGGCCATAATGGAATATGAGAGCCTTGCCTCCAGCCATTATCTGGAGCGGTTGAGGGAATGGTACACCGGCTGTGGGTGGCTGCATCCGAAGTTTAAGGATAAAAAATACTGCCTGTATTATGGGATGGCCGGAGTGAGGGATATAGCTGATATTTTATATGGGTCGGAGCAGAATGGAATGCTTACTTTAAAAGGCGGTAATGAGAAAATGTATGCGGAAGTTTTAAAACGCCTGCTGCCCTGCATTATTTCCGGGCGACCGGTTCCGGAGGATATGGTGCACCTGGCTTATAGGAAGGCCTCATCCCCGGTGTCATATGACAGCTGGTATAATTGGGAGCGTGTGCTGGCACTGGCGTGTTCCTTTGAGAAGAAAAAGAGGATGGAACAGAGGAAGGAGGAGTGGACAGTGGCATTAAACACAGAGAGCCAGGACAGGAATTACCTGTACGGGAGGCTGTTGGCAATCGCTGACCGGGTGGAGTACCGGACATTTGAGAAGGATGAGGTGAGGGAGACGAATGCAAAGCGGTTCATGAATGCATTTTCCCAACAGCCTTTTAGAACATGGAAGGTTATTGAAGAAAGGCTGGGACCGTACTTTGTAAAGCTGTCCCTGCCCGAAAGGCTGCGCTATGAGCACATGATAGAGGATGTTAGCTGGAAGTTCCAGGAAGGGGATTTTGAGAAAAATGATGCGTTAAACGGCCTTTATCTATTGGGATACCATAATCAATCGTATGCGTTTAGAAATTATGCAGAGGAGGAAAAGAAATGAGCAAGTTAAAGGGGAAAATTGATTTTGTACTTCTGATTTCGGCTACAAATGCCAATCCAAATGGAGACCCGCTTAACGGGAACCGCCCCAGGGAAAATTTTGATGGATATGGTGAGATTTCCGATGTCTGCATCAAAAGAAAGATTAGGAACCGTCTCCAGGATATGGGACAGAAGATTTTTGTGCAGTCCGATGACCGTGCGGATGACGGCTATGGAAGCCTGAGGGAGCGCGCGGAGGGCTGTGAATCCCTGAAGACCGAGATGAAACAAGGAAAAAAGGCCAACAAGGAGAGATGTGCCCAGATTGCATGCCAGGAATGGATGGATGTGAGAAGTTTCGGACAGGTATTTGCTTTTAAGGGTGCGGATGTCTCACTGGGAATCCGTGGCCCTGTCTCAATCCATCAGGCAGTGAGCCAGTCCCCTGTGGATATAATCAGTATGCAGATTACAAAAAGCGTGAACAGTGAGTCTGGAAAAGAGGGAAAGGCATCAGACACCATGGGAACAAAGCACAGGATTGGGTTTGGGCTATATGTTGTGAAGGGCAGTGTTAATGTGCAGTTGGCTGAGAAAACCGGATTTTCCCAGGAAGATGCTGATATTTTAAAAGCGGCTCTGAAGACATTATTTGAAAATGACGCATCCTCTGCCCGGCCGGAAGGCAGCATGGAGGTATGCCGCCTGTATTGGTGGCAGCATGATGAGAAGACACCCAAGACGCCATCCGCAAAGATTCAAAGGAGTGTAAAGATTACGCCCATGGTAGAGCGTCCCAAGTCGTTTGAGGATTATCAGGTAGAATTGGAACCTGTTGACTGTGTAAAACCGGAGGTATACAATTTTGTATGAAGAAGATGAGTTCCTTCAGCTGTCAGGAATCCAACATTTTTCCTTTTGCAGGAGACAATGGGCATTGGCTTATATTGAACTACAATGGAATGAAAATGTGCGGACCGTAGAAGGGCATCTGCTTCACGAGAGGGCTCATGATAGGACAATTGCAGAGAAGCGGGGAGATATCATTGTTTCCAGGGCAATGCCGGTCCATTCCAGGGAGTTGGGAATCAGCGGGGAGTGTGATGTGGTGGAATTCCATAGAAGCCAGGGTGGAATTCCACTTACTGGCAGAGAAGGACTCTATCAGGTGGTGCCAGTGGAGTACAAAAGAGGAGAACCTAAAGAAAGCGATGTGGATATACTACAGCTGACGGCCCAGGCTATATGCCTGGAGGAGATGATGTGCTGTGAGATACCGGTGGGATATCTGTTCTATGGGGAGACCAGGCATAGGACTAAGGTGGATATTACAGATGGGATGAGAGCAAAAGTCCGGGAAATATTCTGTGAAATGCATCAATATTTTGAAAAGAGATATACTCCCCGGGTAAAACGTACAAAAAGCTGCAATGCCTGTTCCTTAAAGGATATGTGTCTGCCGGTGCTGGGAGAGGACAAGACAGCGAAAGCATATATTGAAAAAATGCTGGATGAAAAATGAAGGATGGGATTGAATTGCGTGATAAGCATGATTAACATAGAAATTACACAATACAGTACCAGATAAGGAGCTGCCATGAAAAGACTTCTGAATACACTTTATATTACCTCACCAGACAGATATCTGTCCCTGGACGGGGAAAATGTGGTGGTTTATGAAAAACAGGTAGAAATAGGAAGGGTTCCTCTGCATAATCTGGAAGCAATCGTGACCTTTGGCTATACCGGAGCCAGTCCAGCGCTTATGGCGGCATGTGCGAAACGGGATATAGCATTATCCTTTCTGTCCGGAAGCGGGCGGTTCCTGGCCAGGATATCCGGCGAGGTGCGGGGGAATATTACACTCCGTAGGGAACAATATAGGATAGCTTGGGATACAGAAAAAAGCATACGGATATCCCGGAACTGTATAGCAGGTAAAGTGTATAATGAAAAATGGGTACTGGAGCGTGCTGCCAGGGATTATCCTATGCGGTTAGATGGAGAGAAGCTGAAGAAAAAATCAGGCTTTTTATCAAGTTCCCTGAAAAAAATCAGGGTATGTGAGGATGCGGCTGAGTTAAGAGGGCTTGAGGGCGAGGCGGCATCTGTTTATTTTTCTGTGTTTGACGATTTGATATTGCAGCAAAAGGAGGATTTCTTTTTCCACGGACGCTCAAAGCGTCCGCCCACAGATAAAGTAAACGCCATGCTGTCATTTGCGTATACACTATTAACCGGAATGTGTGCAGGAGCGTTAGAGACAGTAGGATTGGATCCATATGCCGGTTTTTTCCACACGGATAGGCCGGGAAGGATGTCTTTGGCTTTGGATATGGTGGAAGAATTAAGAAGCGTGCTGGCGGACCGTTTTGTGTTGACCATAATTAATAAAAAAATAGTGAAGCCAGAAGGGTTTGACCAAAAGGAAAATGGAGCAGTGATTATGGATGATGACACCAGAAAGCTGTTCCTATCTCAGTGGCAGATAAAAAAACAGGAGATTATCCGTCATCCCTTTCTAGGGGAAAAGGTAGAATGGGGGATGGTGCCGTATGTCCAGGCCCTATTGCTGGCACGGTATATCCGTGGTGATTTGGATGAATATCCTCCGTTTTTTTGGAAGTAGGTGATGGGATGCTTGTGTTAATCACATATGATGTGAAAACAGAAACAGCGGCTGGAAGGAAACGTCTCCGGCAGGTGGCTAAACAATGTGTCAATTATGGCCAACGGGTGCAGAATTCAGTCTTTGAATGTAATATGGATGCAGCAAAATGCAGGGAAGTAAAAGCTATCCTGGAAAAAATCATAGATAAGGATGTGGATAGTTTGAGATTTTATTATTTGGGTGACAAGTATAAAAATAAAGTGGAGCATATGGGGGCAAAGCCAGGATTTGATGTAACAGAACCGTTAATTATGTAGTGCGAATGTGATGCTCTCATAAAATCCCTGGGGGATTCGCACCGGATTATGGGGGGATTATGGGATCAGGTTAAAAGGTTTGATTGTTTGGAGTGAAGATTTGAGAGGTTTGTGAAAGAAAATATTGGATAATATGGACAAAAAGCATTATGATTTTTTGTGAATATTTGCTGTCTCCCTTCGTGAGAAGGGAGTGGATTTAAACCCACCTCCAGCCGTTTTCTTGGCTTGCTTTATCGTCTCCCTTCGTGAGAAGGGAGTGGATTTAAACATATCAGGGTAAAACTATGGTTAGCGCTGTTACTGTCTCCCTTCGTGAGAAGGGAGTGGATTTAAACAGCACTGTATTCCGCGCCATTTCCGCAGTAACAGGTCTCCCTTCGTGAGAAGGGAGTGGATTTAAACTCTTTTCGATGCTCAATATGTTTCCTCCGTTTCAAGTCTCCCTTCGTGAGAAGGGAGTGGATTTAAACGCTAAATAACAATTTGAGAAGGAGAGAGCAATATGTCTCCCTTCGTGAGAAGGGAGTGGATTTAAACATGTATGGTATGGGACTGCTAACTGGCTCTATCAGTCTCCCTTCGTGAGAAGGGAGTGGATTTAAACATGCAATGGCGGCAGCGGACTTAATGAACGTGAGAAGTCTCCCTTCGTGAGAAGGGAGTGGATTTAAACATATGTACCTCTGCCAGCTTCTCCTCCGTGAAAACGTCTCCCTTCGTGAGAAGGGAGTGGATTTAAACAAAGGTAAGACGCACCCAAGATGCTGCCCTATAGTCTCCCTTCGTGAGAAGGGAGTGGATTTAAACTGAAAAAAAACATTGAATCACATACATATACGGGTCTCCCTTCGTGAGAAGGGAGTGGATTTAAACGTCAAGGCGATTAAAGTACAGCAGGATTATGCTGGTCTCCCTTCGTGAGAAGGGAGTGGATTTAAACACACAATCTCTTTATAATCGTCTAGTTTGGGATACCGTCTCCCTTCGTGAGAAGGGAGTGGATTTAAACACACCAAATTGCGAAAGAAATCAAATTGAGCAAGGTCTCCCTTCGTGAGAAGGGAGTGGATTTAAACACATTCCGGGCAGCAACGTATAAAGATGGACAGGGTCTCCCTTCGTGAGAAGGGAGTGGATTTAAACGTTAGTATGTGTATTTGCAAGAGGCGCATATCAGTCTCCCTTCGTGAGAAGGGAGTGGATTTAAACAATGATACAAAAATCATTGGTGCAGCTTACGGAGCGTCTCCCTTCGTGAGAAGGGAGTGGATTTAAACATGATCATTGAAAACCAGAAGGACAAGCCAACATGTCTCCCTTCGTGAGAAGGGAGTGGATTTAAACGTTGTCGACCTTAACCCGGCCGGGAGCGGACATACAGTCTCCCTTCGTGAGAAGGGAGTGGATTTAAACTTCACACCTCCTACCAGACTAAATCAAATTCATGTCTCCCTTCGTGAGAAGGGAGTGGATTTAAACACGGATGCGGCAGCCACGGAGCAGATTAAGACTGGTCTCCCTTCGTGAGAAGGGAGTGGATTTAAACATCCAGGTGTTTTACCCCCTCTAAAACACCTGGGTCTCCCTTCGTGAGAAGGGAGTGGATTTAAACGCTTATGGTTCTGGAACCTATAAGAAATCCCTTGGTCTCCCTTCGTGAGAAGGGAGTGGATTTAAACATACTGCCGTTGATACTTGAAATAAACCTTCACGTCTCCCTTCGTGAGAAGGGAGTGGATTTAAACATCCGGCCAGCTTCCGAAGATTGCTTCGGATACCGTCTCCCTTCGTGAGAAGGGAGTGGATTTAAACATTCTGGCAAGTGGGCATGGCAGGGCATATAACGTCTCCCTTCGTGAGAAGGGAGTGGATTTAAACTTCATCCCCATACGATATATATAAAATGGTTGGGTCTCCCTTCGTGAGAAGGGAGTGGATTTAAACACAGTATTAACGTAGCCTGAACAACCATGCTTGTCTCCCTTCGTGAGAAGGGAGTGGATTTAAACACTGGTATATGGAGACCTACTATGGCATCACGGGTCTCCCTTCGTGAGAAGGGAGTGGATTTAAACTTGCCATTGCTCTGGCTCCTTTCATATAAAACCAGTCTCCCTTCGTGAGAAGGGAGTGGATTTAAACGCCACCCTTGCAGGAATCGATGGCATCTCAAAGGCGTCTCCCTTCGTGAGAAGGGAGTGGATTTAAACGCTACTACTATAGGTGCAATTACGTTTGAGGAAGTCTCCCTTCGTGAGAAGGGAGTGGATTTAAACTTCCTCGGTCATTTCCTTCCGGGATTATGAATCCGTCTCCCTTCGTGAGAAGGGAGTGGATTTAAACACTCCGATACATTTTATGCGAACTTATTACCATTGTCTCCCTTCGTGAGAAGGGAGTGGATTTAAACGCGCCGACCGAATCAGACAGCAACGGAAATATTGTCTCCCTTCGTGAGAAGGGAGTGGATTTAAACGCCAAGAAGCTCTCCATGATGTCAAAGAGCGAGAAGTCTCCCTTCGTGAGAAGGGAGTGGATTTAAACATAC
>JAETNT010000013.1 GCA_021772025.1 Enterocloster bolteae
CTAAGATGTTTGTCACTGCGCTTCTTCTGCTGTTTGCGCTGTCAGCGCTCATTGTTTTGTTCAGGCAGTTATATGTGGAAAAGCAAAAGAAAAAGAATTCGAATTAATATGCGGATGTTGCAGATAATATCTAATCAACTATGGAGGTTTCGTGATGAAATTGAAGAAATTAGCAGCAATTATAGCAGCAGCAACAATGGTATGTTCACTTGCAGCCTGCGGAGGAAAAAGCAACACAGTGGAAAGTAAGGCCCAGGAGACGGAAGCAGAGGAAACCATGACAGTTGATAAAGATAAGAAAGAAATCGTCATGCTCTGTGAAGTAAATGGTACATATTTTACAGAACCAACCAGACATGGTATTGTATATAAAGGTGGTTCCAACGGAGAAAAGGCTGTTTTGCGGGGGCTGGCTGATGAGAAGGAGTTTTATCAGGCATTGCTTGATATCGGGGCCAAAGCCGGTGATAATTTAACCGCAGCAGACATGAAAGCAGGGCCAGATAATGGAAAATCTGTAGAAGGTGATAAGCTGGATGTCTTTGTGAAATGGGATGGTCAGGATGAAATTCCATTCCGGGATATCATTAAATGTACAGAAGACTATACCATGGATCTGCGGTTTGGAGGAAATATTGAGAGCGCCAAGGAAAATAATACAGGATGTGTGCTCTGTCTGGACAGCTGTGCAACTGGTATTGTGAGCGATGCTGCATGGCCTACTGGAACCACACAGAATGATGTTGCCAAGTTTTATGGGGATAAGGATGTGCTGCCAGAGGATGGTACTCAGGTAACCGTTGTTTTCCGTCTGGCAAAATAACCGATTGATATGATGAAGCTATTTAAGATTGTTTATAATAGTTTTATATGGGCTATGACGATCGCCATATTGTGTTTTAAGAGTGAATGGCTGCAGATGCGGGTGAATACCGGATATATTTTGGGGGGATTGTTAATTCTTTCAACCGTGGTGATATGGTTTGTTTTCAGGAAAAGGGAAAATGTGTTTAACAGCCTCTTTACAGCCGGCAATTTGATTGTTTGTTCATTGATTGGGTTTATCATGTATGGGGCTGAACGGATGAAGGTGGTACCGGCAGCTTTGATACGGGAAGGCATCCATCAGACAAGAATACCATTCTCCAAAATCAATTTGGTATTATGTATTATTACAGTGGCAGGTATTTTAATGATCGGCTTGAGCGATATCTTTAAAATAAGACAGGCAGGCAAGTAATAGGAAAACAGTAAGCGTTGTGCTTTGAAAAAGTCCAACGCTTTTTTGTGTCAATGGGAGACAGAAATGAAAACAGTGTTTCATACATATAAAAAACTAATTCTATTCATAGGAATGATAATAGCCGTATTAGTCTGCAACCACATATTTGGCTGGTCGGCCATGTTAAGCGGAACAGGAAGTATGAATCTCCTAAGGCAGATGGCAGAAGAAAACTTGGTGAATGCAATTTTTCTGTACACTGTGATTACGGTTGTTGGATGTGTGGCGCTAACGCTTCCCGGAGTCACCTTTGCTGTTCTGGCCGGACTGCTTTTCGGACCGGTATTGGGAACAATTTGTTGTTCTATTGCTACCATGATAGGAGCCATGGCAGCGTTTCTGGCAGGCCGCTTCTTCCTGAGGGATAGTATTAAACCGGTTGTTATGAAAAACCGATACCTTAAAAAGTGGCTTTTCGATGAAGCAGGAAAGAATGAACTGTTTGTGCTCATGATTACCAGGCTGGTACCGCTGTTCCCCTATAATCTCCAAAATTTTGCATATGGTGTTACAGATATCCCTTTCAGCACCTACTCTATATTCTCACTGATTTTTATGTTGCCGGGGACAGCCATGTACACCATAGGAACATCAGGATTGGCGGATAAGGAAAACAGGGTACTTTATATCAGTATTGCGGTCATACTGGCGGTAATAGTCATGGGCATGGGGGTGTTCTTCAAGAAAAAGTTTGTGGTGCAGCCAGAGGGAGTGGAGGATGTCAATGGATAGGAAAGTTAGGATAAAGGATGGGGACAAGTGTATACACTGCCATCTCTGTCAGAAACACTGTTCTTTCCTGACAAAGTACGGGGCAGATATCGGTGATACGGTTAAACTGAGGGAGCTCGCATATCATTGCTTCTTATGCGGAAAGTGTTCTGAGGTATGTCCGATAGGGATTGATGGCCGTGGTACTATATTGGATATGCGGCGGACGGAGGTAGAAGAGAACGGAGGGAAGTGCCGAGAAAAAGGATATGCAATGCTGTTGTTGGAAAAGAAAAATTATATATTCCGGAATGAACGGCATATGACAGGTAAGAGTGTACTGTTTCCAGGGTGCAATTTTCCATCCTTTTATCCGGAGACTACCAGGAAATTAATCAAAATACTGAAGAATGAGGTAGACATGGGAGTGCTGTTTGACTGTTGCGGCAAACCGGTCTCGGAACTTGGACTGAAAGAACAGGAAGGGAAAATAATCAGGCGGCTTAATGAAAGACTTCGCACCGCAGATATACAGGAAATTGTCATTCTCTGTCCCAACTGCTATTATTTCCTGAAGGATAAGCTGGAAATACAGGTCCTTAGTATTTATGAAAAGTTATCACAACTCGGAATAGGGCAGAAAGTAGATGGGAAGGGAAGTTTGTTCCTGCCATGTCCGGACAGGGAAGACCAGCAGTGGGTATCATGGCTGGAGCCGTTCTTTCAGAAGAAACCCGATATTATAAAAGGTACACAGTGCTGTGGCTTGGGAGGTTGCGCAGGAGGAAAGGAGCCGGAGCTTGCCAAAGGTATGGCATGCCATGTGACTGAGGAAGGGTATGAGACTGTGTATACGTATTGCGCATCATGTGCAGGGAACCTGACACGTAATGGTGGTCAGGGTGTCTCACACCTTTTAACAGAAATCCTGGATTACCATGAACAACCGGATGTCGCAAAGTCGATGATAAACAGAATGAAAACAAGATTCTGGTAAAGGTCTTGGGAAAGGGAAGGATAGATGACAAAAGAGGAAATAAAAGAACTGTTTATGCAGGGAATTGACTGTTCACAGGTAGTGGCAGGCCGGTTTGCAGATGAATTGGAGATGGAGGAAAGCCTTCTCAGGAAGATGTCTGCCTGTTTTGGCGGTGGAATGCAGTGTGGTGAAACATGCGGGGCGGTGACCGGTGCGCTGATGGTAATCGGTCTCAAGTATGGGCATAGTATGAATAACGATCTGAAACAAAAAGAAATCATGCGTGAAAAGACTTCTGAGTTCAAGCGTTTGTTTGCCGAAAAGTACGAATCCTGCATGTGCAGAGAGCTGCTGGGACACGACATTTCCAAGGAGGATGAGATGGAACAGGTGTTGGAGCAAGGGCTTTTGTTCGATTTCTGTCCATGTGTTGTAAGAGACATAATAGAAATACTGGAGAAGATGATATAGATGCGGCGTACAAAGGAGGAATAGAGATGGGCATATATTATAATCCGGAAGATTTGGAAAAGTTTGCTTCTATCGGTGAGGAATCACCAAAACTGGCAGAAAAGTTTTTTAATTACTATAATTCAGTGTTTGAAGAGGGAGCTCTTACCGCCAGGGAGAAATCATTGATAGCATTGGCAGTAGCTCATACTGTGCAGTGTCCATATTGTATTGATGCATATACCAATGACTGTTTAAACAAGGGGGTAAGTCCCGAACAGATGATGGAAGCAGTTCATGTAGCCGCGGCCATCCGGGGAGGCGCGTCATTGGTGCACGGTGTACAGATGAAGAACATGATAAAGAAATTGGAGCTATAAGAGATGAATGAGTCAATCGTACAATTGAACCAAATGGAATACATACCGGCGTTTGAAAGCCGGATAGAGGAACACTTCCAGTATACAGAAGATAATATGGACGTGCTCCAGATCAATGTGGGGAAGTTATGTAATCTGTCATGCAAGCATTGCCATGTGGAAGCAGGCCCAAACCGTAAGGAAATCATGGAGCGTGATGTGATGGAGGCTTGTCTGCGGGTCTGCAGGGAACAAAAAGTCAAGACGGTAGATATCACAGGCGGAGCGCCCGAAATGAATCCTCATTTTGAGTGGTTTGTGAAAGAAGTCTGCAAAATGTGCAGCCATGTTATTGTACGCAGTAATCTTGTAATACTGACAGAAGAAGGATATAGACATTTACCGAAGTTTTATGCAGATCATAAAATAGAGGTGGTCTGTTCCCTTCCTTATTACCAGGCTAAGGTGATGGACCGGGTAAGGGGGGACGGAAGTTTTGACAGGGCGGTTAAGGTTATCCAGGAATTAAACGCGTTGGGATATGGCCGGGAAGAAGACCTCGTTTTGAACATGGTCTATAATCCAGCAGGAGCATTTTTTCCTCCGGCGCAGGGGGCTATGGAGAAAGAATACAAAGTAAAGCTTCTGGGAGATTATGGAATTGTATTTAATCATCTATTTACAATAACTAATAATCCCACAGGGCGATTTTTTCACTTTCTCCAGAACAGCTGCAATTTGAACAGCTACATGCAAAAGCTGTGCAGTTCTTTTAACCGGTCAACAGTGGAAGGTCTTATGTGCCGTTACCAGGTGTCGGTGGGGTATGATGGCAAACTCTACGATTGCGATTTCAACCAGGCGTCCGAGTTGCCTGTTTCGACGGGTGAGACAATCTTTGATTTGATTGGAAAGCCTTATAGAGCTAGGAAAATATGTTTTGGTAATCATTGTTATGGCTGTACGGCTGGTCAGGGATCCAGTTGTGGAGGAGCAACGGAAGCATAAATAATTGATGATAAATATAGATTGTAATGATAAGGGGTGTCACGTTCGTATGGGCAGCCCTTATTATGGCTTTAGCCAGTTGAGTGCCATTCTATGATAGAATCGTCCTCGATCTGTCTGGTGAAATACCGAGTCTAGCTTTTGAAAGCGCTTGTTTAGTGACATTTGGTAACTGTTTCATCAGCATTACATCACCTAAATGTGCATAATTGATAGCCATAGATTTATGAGTGGAATTTAACACGAAGTAAACCAGATTTTGAAAAGATAATTTACGGGATCGGCTGGTGCGGCAGTTGGGGAGGGAGATACGAATTATTAGTAAAAACCGGTCGGAGATGGAATTGAATAGCGGTATGATGATGTCTCTAACCCTTTAATGTTATGAGCGAAAGATTCATGAGAGTCTGGATTCGTTATATATAGATTGAATTTTGTATATAATAATGATATAATTATGTACAAAGAGAGGAGGGATATTATGCCACAGATTATGCCGATTACAGATTTAAGGAAAACGAATGAAATTTCAGATATCTGCCATAAAAGCCAGGAACCGATTTTTGTAACCAAAAATGGCTATGGGGATCTTGTAGTGATGAGCATTGAAGCGTATGAGAGGCTGATAACTGATACACAGATTGATGCTGCGATTGCAGAAGCGGAGACTGAAATGGAAGGTGGGGCCGTCCTTATGGATGCCAGGGAGGCATTGAGCGGATTGAGGAGAAAGTATGCAAAATAAATATACAATCAAGATGTTTCAGCGTGCTCTGCGGGATTTAGACAGTATTTACCAGTAATATTTATGAACAGGTTCCGGAATATGCAGAAGAGCAGGCGGACCGTTTGGAGGCAGGTATTTTCAGTCTGGAAGAATATCCATACCGCTGCGCGGAGCGAAAAACTGGCAGATATGCAAACCGCGGTTACCGTGAACTGATTGTGGATAGTTATATTATTATATATAAGATTCATGCAAGAAAGAAGGAAGTGGATATTGTTACGGTGCAGCATGGGAAAAGAAATTTTTAGAGTAGCATATAAAGTTCTACATTAAAATCCAGAAAAGTGATATGGAGTGTCAAAACAGTGACACTCCTGTTTTTATAAAAAGGTTATTCATGGAGTGCAGTTCAGATGTTGATTGGAATCTGTTAAGCTGGAATATGTATGAAGCTGAATTACATTTGGGGTGTGTTCTGCCCTCTAATAATTGTGTTATCTACATCCAAACCTTCCCGGAGGCAGTTGGCGAATAATAGATTTCTGTTAAATCGTGTGAATAGATCTGAGGTTGGTGGATGGCGATAAAATCAGTTAAAAGAGGGAGACAGACGGCACCAAGATGTCGTAATCTTCCTTTAAAGTTTAATGTAATTAGGGATTTCCAGCCAGGATTTAGACTTGCTGACCATTGTGGGCAATAATATATTCACAGAAAGGAGGTGTAAGAATATGAAACAAGAATATCGTTTGGAGAATGTAAAATTCATACATACAAAAGGACAATATGGATATGAAGAGATAATTGAAAGATGGCACAGTTATTTGAGTGTAGTATCGATAATATTTCGCTACACTTAAAAAATATATTTAAGGATGGAGAACTAGTACCAGAAGCAGTTATCGAGGAATCCTCGGCAACTGCTTCTGGTGGGAAACAATATAAAACGAAATTTTATAATCTGGACGCTGTGATTTCAGTGGGCTATAGAATTAATTCATTAAGAGCGACGCAGTTTCGTCAATGGGCGACAAAGGTATTAAGAACATTTACGTTACAAGGATATGTACTTGATAAAAAAAGGTTGGAGAATGAAATTGCAAAAGCTTTTGCAGAAAGTGAATTTGAAAAACACAGGGTGATACAAGATCAATTATATGAGTCGGATTTTGATAAGTTAGTAATGAATATTGATTTGAAGTGAGTTATAGCAGCAGGTGATCAAATTATCTAAAACATCCAATCACCAGAGGTTGGAATTGTGATGTGGATAGGACTTGTGACTTTTTGAAAAAATGCATATAAAAACACTATATATTGTGGTTTTTGGCAAGAAATAGGTAAAAATGAAATGTCTTTCAACTGTGAATTTGAACGTGAAAATCGCAGAGGTGTAGATGACATCCCCTGGTTTGAGTAGTGAACTAGGGGCTTTTCAGTTTTCTGGAAGCTGTTTTGCCCGCGTACATTGGAGCTTACACAGAGGAGGATGGAGTATAGATTATATTATTGTGTTGGTATCAGGGCGATAATCAAGAAGCACTAATAATTTTAAATAGTAACTTGTGAATCAGCATAAAGAATAAGTGGGAGACGTTTTCCGGCTAATCACTAAAGCCGAACTCTACCTTGTCAGAGCTAATGGCAATATCCTTTATTTAATAGCTGTGGCATTCCGAACATTAGATGAACACGGTAAAGTGAATATGTAAACATTATATCTGCCAATGAGCAGGTAGAAGAAGATATGGGTATCAATGAACTTGAGATGTAAAGCTGGTGAATTAGTGAATGTTTATTTAATATGGTTTTTCTGGAACAAAAGCACAGAGTATAAGATAGGCTAAAAGTCCAGGCCCTGAGAAGAAAAAAATCAATCGGAAAGCCAATGGGTTTATCCCGAAAAATTCTCCAAGACCGCCGCAAAGGCCAAGAAAAACACGGTCGTTTGTTGAACGATATAGTTTTTTATCCATAAATATTACCTCGTTTATACAATGGTATTGTTAGATGCTCTCTATATAATCTTTATTAAAATTATAGTATCTCATGAGGTTTAAATTGATATTTATTTTTCCACCCTTCCATCTTTATGGATATAATAAGGCTTTAAGCAGACTGAAAAAGAAATACACAGTCACACCTGCTATAAAGTATTCTATTTTCATCAGAATGCCTCCTATTTCGCATTATAGTAACACTTTCAGAACATGTAGTTAATATATTTTTATTATAAAATATAAAATGGAGAAATATGGTGTGCAGAAAGTTAAGTTTATCTTACAAAATTTTTATTTATCATTGAAACGACACCTTCCCACGGCTTTGAAGTGAAAAATGGCCTTGAAATGACGAAAATATAGCGGTTTTATTATATCATCTGGATAGATGTTGATACTTCAAAATTGGCATAGTAGTGGATGCGAGATGTTATGGATGTCAATGAATTTGAGATGTAAGACTGATGAATGTCATGACGGAGAAAGTTCTATGTGGTATAATTTACCTAAATCGGAAATTGGGAGGCAAATACATTGAGTAGAGAGTATATAATTCCGGCGTGTTCGGGAATGAAAATTGATGTTAAGCAAGGTCAAAGTATTACAGTGATTGATATTGAAGGCGGGCAAGTGGTAGATTTTTTTGCCGAAGTGAATGGAAATGTAAATGAATTTCTTTCAACTGGAGTGACGATTGACTGTAACGAATCTTTGAAATTAAATGTTGGAGATATTATTTATACAAACCTATACCGCCCCATGATAAAAGTGCTTACGGATGATGTGGGAGAACATGATTTGCTCCACCCATGTTGCCGGCCAGAAATGTATGACTTCTTCTACCATAATGGCGAAGAACATCCAAACTGCTTTGATAATATCAATAGGGTGCTTGATGAACAACGTGCCGTTATCGTACCTGTCAACTTATTCATGCACACGAAAATCAACACCAATGGCAGTATTTCAGTGGAAGAACCAGTTTCTAAAGCGGGTGACAAAATTGTATTAAAAGCACTGATGGATATTACACTGGGAGTTGCCGCTTGTAGTGTTTCTGAAAGTAAGTGCAATCGTGGAACGTGTTCTCCTGTCAAAATTGTTGTTGATTAAAACATTTCAGGTTTACTGGGCTGATAAATCGAAATTGTGGAGGAGAAAATGGAGATTGAATTTAAAAGGATAACAGATTTTCCTCGTGGAACACTTGCAACTCTTCTAAAAGACGGCTATGCTTTTGAACCGAAATTTGAACGTAGTTGGCATGACCAATGGCAAGAATTTGATGATTTTTTTTATGATAATCCCCATATTGCTGATTTTAGCGGCTTTATGACAGTCTCAGAAGGAAAACCTATCGGGTTTGTTTCCTGGAATCCGACCAATCTACCTGAATCAACAGAAATCGGACACAACTGTATTTTGACGAAATACAAAGGAAATGGTTATGGAAAACGACAGATGCGGGAGGCCGTTCAGCGCATTATTGCGCAAGGGGCCCAAAAGATAGTCGTTTGGACGAATCAGGTTTGCGTTCCTGCGCAGCATACCTATGAAAGTGCAGGCTTTCAGTTCGTAAAAAAGAGTGAAGACCCCTTTTCTGAATATGCAGGGCAAAGAATACATTACGAAATTATAGTAAGGTCCAATTTAAGAGAATTGAACACTGCAAGAAATCGATTTACAAATAACAAGAGGGGTGATGGGGTATTTATAGATTGAAACAATAGGTTAGAAAAAAGTAGGAGGGAGTATAAAACAATGTCCGATATAGTGTGAGACTGAAGATGCAGGAGTATGAAGATAAATGAAATATGTGGTGAACCGCCTTTGTGGTGGTTCTTTTTTTTGGAGGTATAAAACAAAAATGCAGGTAACAATCATGGCAAATCAATACATCGGACAGCGGGGATACACAGGTGCAGTCCTGAAGCTTCCAGCAGGCAAGGCAGGGATTGCGGATGCTCTGGCGTGTGCACATACACCTTCCGAGAAAGAAATAGCTCTGAAGTGGTTTGAGGACTGGCCGCAGTTTCTTGACAATGTATTGGAAGCATGCGGGGAAAAGAAGCTAGAAGAAGTAAACCTACTGGCCTATAAGCTGAGCCAGATGAATGAAGCACAACTCAATACTTACGAAGGAGCCATTAAACTACGCCAGGAAGATGGGAACAGAATTGATATGAAGGAATTAATCAATATCTGTTATAACCTGGACTCATTTGTATTCCAACCAGATATCCTGAATGATAACATGCTGGGGGAACTATGCCTGTTGGGAGAGTTATTGGATGTGATTCAGGAAGCATCCGATGAAGTATTGGAGATGTTGGATGAAGAAAAGGTAGGGCGGGCACTCCGGAAAAGTGATAAGGGAGTGTTCACTACGAAAGGCTACCTATTCTTTGGATCTGACATATGGACAGAGACATATGATGGGATACACCTTCCGGAATATCCAGACATCCATGAGGGGGTTATCTCCTTGCGGTTGAATTCCCTGGATTGTAATCCAGAGAAACATACTGGCGTATGGTTGGATTTACCCGCAGGAGAAATGGAAATAGACCAGGCTCTCAAACGGCTGGAGGTCTCTTCGTTGAATTCCTGCATTATTACTGAAGTAAAGAGTATTGTTCCACTATTTAATTATCAGATTGCCAGTGATACGGACATCAATGAGTTAAATATCCTGGCAGAGCGGATCCAGACATTTCCTGATGGGGAAACACTGATAAAATATAAGGCAGTATTGGAATTTGAACAAAGTAATGACCTGGAGTTGAATTTGAATATTGCAAACAATTTGAACTGTTATGAGTTGGACCCATCTATCATTTCATTAGAATGCTATGCGGAACAGGTCTTTCAGAAAGCAGGTATTGATACAGATGATCCTTCCTTCGCTTATTTTGATTTCAGGGGTTATGGGGAGCGTTATATGCTGAAGAAAGGTGCTGCTATGACTCCCTATGGTGTCGCCTCCAGAAATGAGCAGACGTTTGTGTGGGAATCAGCCAGGTCAGTATCAGACATGGTGATGCAATGAGTTTGAGTTTAAGAATCGCGATACTGGTGTGATAGATTAGAATAGTTGTAGGGCCGCCTTTATGGAGGTCTCTTTTTATTTGGAGATGTAAGATGCGAATATATATCAAGAGAGAGAATATCAGTCAGGGGGTATGGATGGACCTACCCGCCAGTCAGGATGAGATAGAACGGATATACATGGAGCTGAAAGGGATGCATTCTTCTAGTATGATACCGTTTATCGCCGGGGTGGAATCGGACGTGCCATCGTTGGCAGAATGCCTGGAAGATTGTACGGTATTTAAGAATGGACATTTGGAATTGCTCAATGAGCTTACTCGGGAGATGGCCGTGTGGGAGAAAGATGAGAAGGAAAGATTCGGTGCAGCGCTTATGTGGGACCATCCGGACTCAATCGAAACGGTAATGGACGTGGCAAAGAACCTGGACCGTTACATCCTGGATGACCGCATGAAAAACTGGGAAGCGGCCGGGCGTCTGGAGTTGGAAAAGCGAGGAATACAGATAGACAAGAGAATTGAGCCGTTTCTGGACTTTGAATCCATTGGAAGGGAATATGTAAGCACGAAAGGCTGTATGACCCCCATGGGTTATGTGATTAAAAAACAGACTGCCCCGTGTAGGAGTAAGGAACAAGGGTATGACTCTTACAAAGGATGTTTTCTTTCTGTCCATATGACAGATGAGAACTGGAATAAAGAAATATTCCAACTTCCGCTTACAGAACAGAAGAAAGCCTGTCCGGCAGTGAAAAAATGGGACGCCTATGCCATACAGCACACCAGTGGTTATCTGGGGGAACTTTCGTGTTATCTTCCACCAGGAATTACGTTATCTGAACTAGACCGGGTAGCCGATGTAATCGACAGGGAAGTCGCCCGAAGAGGGATACTGGAGAAGGAAAAACTCTATGCTATTCTGGAAGCTGGATTGCCGGAAACCATAGGGGAAGCATGTGATATTATCCAAGACTATGAAAACCACGTGTATGTTCCTTCTGATAAGATGGGCCGTAAGACGATGGCGAGAATGTTGGCTCTACAGTATTTCAGGATAGTCCTGCCAGAGGAGCTGAAACCGTTCTGCCGTTATGAGGAATATATGGAATCCTTTCCGGACCGATACATGGTAACCACATTCACAGGCCATGTATTTCATCCAACCAGGGATTACAGCCGCCGTCTGTCAGAGAACAGGACCATCCGGCTCTATAGCCCCCTGACAGTCTCAATGTTCTGGAATAACCGAGATGGTTTCATGCCGGAGATATTATCAGGTGAACGTTTAATCAAACAAAAGACTGCCATTGAGACTGTATTCAAACGGCATCTGCCATCCGACGAAGATTGTATGGGAGCTTTCCTGAATCATCAGCTGCTACGTGCAAAGGTTGAATGTATGGTTCCGGAGATCGAAGCATATGGCGGGCAATTGTGGTGTGCCCTTGAGGTAAGGACAATAGGAACATTGACAGAAGCAGAACAAGAGGAACTGAAGAGGGACTGGCTGCGTCAAATGAAGGAGGGATGGGGACTGTCCCTCCTCGAATATCCCATCCTTACGGAGAGGGGGGAAATGCATATCGGACTATGGGATGAGGACTATGGGACTGCGCTGTGCATCATGACGGAAGAAGAATTAAAGAGGCCAGACCTTCCAGAACAGGAAACAGGGAGGATAGAACCGTTTATGTAAGATAGATAAAGGAGGTCCCCCTTTTTATACAAATCACTCTCCTGTAGGAAGCCAGAGGAAGGAGGCAGGATCCCGACCGGGATAAGAGATATCTGACTCTCTGGCGATTGGATTTAGAACAGAAGACGATAGAACGGATGAGCTCCGCGGTCTGTCATGTTGAGGGTTATATAGAACGATAGCTGTAGGGAAATATGGAAGAATTGAGCTGTCATAAAAGTAGAAGGAGGAGTTTCATGGAGATCACAATAAATGAGTTGCGTCAGATGAAACACAAGGAGGGGATGATTTTGCAGGGCTGTGGAGGAGATATACAGGAATGGGTGAATGGGATTAATGAATTATTGACACAGGAAGATATCTTACTGGGAGGGACAAAGTTTGGAGATGTGAGGTCATTTTTCCATGAGGGCTCAACCAACCTGCTGTTTCCATTTGAGGATGTGAAACTCGATTTCGGAAAGCTGGCTATATGGAGGCTTCGTAGTCATGAGACATTTGGAGGCACATGGTTGTCTGATTATGTTGCAAACACATTAGGCGGTTTTCTTGATGGAGGGCCTGTACAAAAGATGGAGGAACATCAGCAGTCAGAGCGGCATTTGGATACCCCTGTTCAGGAGAATGAGGAGCTTGGATTAGGTGATATATTAATGAGATAGTAGGTGCTAGAGCAGGACTGTAGAAAGATATCCTGGCTCATCATAACGGCGGCCGGGCTTCGGTAATTATATAGTAACCAACCGTTCTGTCATATAGAACGATGTGATTCGATGAAAACAAACAAATGTTCTATTGGCACTTGCACAATAGATGCTGGTCCGATATAATAGAGAGGCAAGGAGGCGGAGAGATGATTCGATTATTTGAATTTCAGGATTTAGACAAGATTATGGATATATGGCTCCAGGGAAATCTGGAAGCCCATTCTTTTATAGACGCCGAGTATTGGAAGAAGAATTTCGATTCCGTAAAATCGGTACTGCCCAATGCGGAGGTATATGTGTACGAGGAGGATGGAGAAATTCTGGGTTTCATCGGAATGGACGCGGAATATATTGCCGGTATTTTTGTAGCGGCAGAACACAAGGGGCAGGGAATTGGCCATCAGCTAATTGAAACGGTGAAAAAGAAGAAGCGGTTGTCCTTGCATGTGTTCGATAAGAATACAGGGGCAATGGCCTTTTACCTGAAAGAAGGGTTCACGGTCCGGGAGCGAATGACAGAAAAAGATACCGGCGAGAGAGAATGTCTGATGGTCTATGAGAGTGGGAAATAAGAGCTTAATTTACGAGAAAGGGCTCTTCTGGCCTGTTTGGTAGTGAAAATCGGAGGTAGTGATATGTCAACCTGGAATCCATGGCATGGATGTAAAAAAATTAGCCCAGGCTGTACGAATTGCTATGTTTATCGGAGAGATGCTGAATTTGGTAAGGATAGCAGTGTTGTAACCCGTACTTCTAAATTTGATATGCCGGTTAAATGTAACCGCAAGGGTGACTACAAGCTGCAGCCAGATGGTGAGAGTGTATATACCTGCATGACCTCTGATTTTTTTCTGGATGAGGCAGATGTATGGCGTGCGGAAACATGGAATATCATTCGTAGGCGCAGCGATCTGCATTTTGTTATTATTACCAAACGCATCCACCGGTTTGAGGTGGAATTACCGGGGGACTGGGGAAGCGGGTATGAAAATGTGACCATCTGCTGTACCTGTGAGAACCAGAATCAGGCCGACTACCGCCTGCCTGTTTTTCTGGAATTGCCAATCAAACACCGGACTGTAATTCATGAGCCAATGCTGGAGCAGATCGATATCCGGAAATATTTGGCCACAGGGAAGATAGAAGGTGTTACCTGTGGTGGAGAGTCCGGGCCGGACGCAAGAGTCTGTGACTTCTCCTGGATACTTGATTCCATGGAGCAATGTGTGGAATATGATGTACCTTTCTGGTTTAAGCAGACAGGGGCAATGTTCAAGAAGGGGAATAAGGTGTATTTGATAGACCGAAAGGCTCAGATGAGCCAGGCGCAGAAGGCCGGGGTAAATTATAAGTGCTAAATGATATAGAGGCTGTTGTGGCATACATAAAGAATATGTCATGACGCCTCTGTTTTTATGTCCGCTTTCGGTGTGCTCAATGAATTTCTATATGAAATTAGCGGATATGAGGGCAACGCCACATTTTTAAGATAAGACCCTGTACAGGTTCTTAAAATGAACCTGTGAATTGAGAGCGGGGCAATGAATTTGTGTTGGAAGGAAGGCGAGGGTGGTTGCAGTGTAAATAGAAAAGAGCAGATCTGATACGAAGATACTGATGAGAGTCAGTGTCTTTTTTCTTTCTCTTGCAAGATAGCGAAAAGGAAGGAGGCAGAGTTCCGGCCGGGAAAAGATATCTGACTCTTTTTTGAATGGATTTAGAGCAGAAAGCGATAGAAAGAGTAAAAACAGCATCTGAAATGTCTTTGCGGATATATGGCCGTCCCTTAGTAGTTACGGACAGTGGAGGGAAAGACAGTGCTGTTTGCAGGGAGATTGTGAGGAGAGCTGGCATACCCTTTGAGCTTCACCATAATCTGACTACTGCCGACGCACCACAGACAATTTATTATGTACGGCAGATATTCAGGGAATATGAAAGCAAGGGAATCCCGTGCAGCATTCACTATCCGTATTACAAAGGTCAGCGCGTGTCCATGTGGTCCCTGATTCCCATGAAACGGTTCCCACCTACAAGGCTGCAGCGTTATTGCTGTGAGATACTGAAGGAAAATTCCTGTCAGGACCGGTTTATAACGACCGGGGTACGATGGGCGGAAAGTCAGAAACGCAGGAATAATCGTGGTGTTTTTGAGAACTACACAAGAGATAAGAACAAGAAGATTATTCTTAACAATGACAATGTCGATGAGCGTATGTTATTTGAGACATGCGCCATAAAAGGAAAACGGATTTGCAATCCTATTGTGGACTGGCTGGATCGGGATATATGGGGCTATATCCAGTCCGAGCGTATTCCGGTAAACCCGCTGTATGAATGGGGATTTCACCGGGTTGGGTGCATTGGCTGCCCCATGGCGGCAAAGAACCGTTGGACCGAATTCCGCATTTTTCCCAGCTACCAGAGGGCCTATCTACGGGCATTCGGCGTGATGCTGACATCTATTCAGGAGCAGGGGATAACAACCCGATGGAAGGATGCAGAGGATGTCTTTGCCTGGTGGATGGAGGATAAGAACACGGAAGGACAAATCAGCCTGTCCGATTTGGAGCTGTGGAGGGCAGAGAATGAGAAGTCGGAGTGACGGAAGTACGTGGATGTAATATATGCGGCCTTAAAGGAGGAAATTGTGAAGAAAGAAATTTATGTAGTGGACTGTCCAACGCATATACGGTTCGGTGATCCCATGTATTTTGAACGTTTTGAGGGCCAAAAACTTGACCGTCTGGCGGTGAATTGTAAGGTGCCTAAAAATTTTGTGGCACGGGTCGTCCTGCAGGAACAACCGATTGAGGACCTGCCGGGAGAAATGTTGGATACCATGACCCTCTATATGGCCCCGGAACGAACCATCAGCACCTACATGGATGGCTATTGTTATAAGGGACAGGAGGTAGAGCAGAAAGAGATTGGAGTTGATACAGTGACCTATTTATTTGAAGCGGATGGCCGATATGAGGAATTCAATACAGAAGGAGATGGTTACTGGGGGGAAAGCCGTGAATTTTCCAGGATCTGGGACGGACGAAGCATCATAGATGCATTGGTTATCACGGTCTGCATGCCGGAAACAAGAGGGTTTGAGGATATGAGACGTCTGGTCCATTATTTTTTCCAGGGGGCACAACTACTGGAAACAGGACAGAACAGTCAGATGGGACCCCAGGGACCTGTGCAGTAAAGAAGGTGGTCCTCAAAGAATGAGAAAAACGAATGTTCACAAAACATGTAAGGACAGAGGAAAGAGAGGTAAATGAAATGCCAGTAGGACGTTTTTTATCAGGCAGCAGTTTAGAGGCATTCGAAGTGTTGATGCAGGAGGGGAATCCCTGTCTTCCGGACAGGAAGGGACAGGAAATGGCGATCTCCTGTTTTTTTTGCAAAGACACAAAGATTTCAGGATACCAGAAGATGGTAAAGGAACTGCGGTTACGGATTCCCGACAGCCAGTTTATAGAGCGGGTAGAGGAAACAAAGTCATGTATGGACGGCCCTGTCTATCGAAACCGGGAACATGAGGAACGATACAGAGGTCTCATGGGGCATAGACAGATTCTTGCTCTGGACCAAAAGGCATCCTATGCCTGCGCCCTTTATCTGTTGGCCGCTGACGGATATCTCTGGGATAAGGCACGGGGTGCCATTACTATGTCACAGGTAATCTTTCCGGATATACAGCTTGGAGGCATCAACGTCAAAGGATACATCCTGTTTCATCTGTCCAAGGACCTGTATTACCGGACAGGATGTGTGAAGGTATCGGACCTGACGGACCGCAGCCTGGTGGACCAGGGATTGTTTGCCGTCCTCCTGACCGGATGCCTTCTGCGGGAACATGGCCTGAGGCATATGGAACAGGTCGGTATGGTGTAGGGAGGTGATGCCCCATTGAACAGCATTATCAGTTGGATTGGAGGAAAGAAAGCCCTCAGGGAACTGATTTACCAGCGGTTCCCCTTATCCTATGGACGTTATATCGAGGTGTTTGGAGGGGGAGGCTGGGTTCTGTTCGGAAAGCCGCCGGACGGGATGGAAGTATACAATGATTATAACTCTGACCTGACCAACCTGTTCCGGTGTGTGCGGGACAGGCCCCTGGCATTGATTCAGGAATTAGGATTCTTTCCGTTGAATGGAAGGGAGGAGTTCGACTATCTGAAGAGATTTCTGAATCGGGAGGAATTCATGGCTCCAGGTCCATGGTATCAGGAGGAGGGACATCTGGCAGAACAATGTCTGACACCAGAGGCGTGTGGAGATATCCGGCCTATCCTGGAGGAACGTGCAAGGATGTATGATGTAAAACGGGCTGCCTGCTTTTATCAGTTAATCCGATATAGCTACGGAAGCAGCTGCACTTCCTATGGGAGTCAGCCCTTCGATATTCGCAGAACATTCGGGTTGCTCTGGGAGGGAAGCAGGAGGTTAGCCGGGACCGTGGTGGAAAACAAGGATTTTGAGGCACTTATACGGCAGTATGACCGGGAGGATGCCTTTTTTTATTGTGACCCGCCCTATTACAAAACAGAGGGACATTACGAAGTGGTGTTCCGCCGAGAGGACCATGTGCGGCTCCGTGACGTGCTTGGGGGTATTCAGGGAAAATGGCTGTTATCCTATAACGACTGTGCCTATATCCGTGGACTGTATGAAGGATATCAGATTGAGACTGTCAAACGGCTGAATAACCTGGCACAGCGGTACAACCAGGGGGAGGAGTATGCGGAGGTGTTCATATCAAACTATGATACAGCGTGTAGGAGCAGGGAATTGCCGGAACAGATAGAGCTGTCGGATGTATACGGATTTTATCCGTAAGGAAGGAGGAACATGCGGTTAAAAGAATTAAATGTGAGGCCAGAGGAAGACGGGAGAGTGATAATACCGGCAGAAGTGTCGGAAGCGATTGGCACAAATGCAGATGGAACGGTCTATGTCACATATCTGGCAAAAGAAGATGGCGGCGGGCCGGAGGTGTTCGTAAGCCCGTTGGAGGTGGGGGAACTTACGCCGGACCAGCTGTATGAGGATGGAACGCATCTGACGGTTCCGGAGGAACTGTTAGAGGAAGCCGGTATCCAGCCGGATGAGGACCTGGAGGTTGTGTGCGAGGATAGGAGGATTACCATTCTTCCGGCCCGGGCCGGGGTAATCGTGCCGCATGAAATACTGGAACTGTGTTCGGAAATTGGAATCAACCCTGAGAAGGTACGGATCATTATGGAAATGGAGGGATTAGATGGCAGGTCTGAAGAGGACGTACCGAATCGTGGACGGTAATGGGAGGATTTATCTTCCAAAGAGTGTACGTCAGGAAGCAGGAATGCATCCGGGAGATATCATACGGCTGGAAGCAGATAAAAGTGGATGGATTGGACTGATGAAGGTGGAGCTGATTGAGGCAGGGGACCAGTCTCCGGAGGCCATAGAGGCATATGTCCGTGCTGCTGTCCGCCAGATGCCAGATAAAAGCCGTGTGAGTCTTTTGGCTGAATTAGCTGATCTTATGCAGAAAGATGAGGGATGACATATGGATGGGGTAATGTCCAAAGAACGGCTGCTATGCGCCTATATGGCAGATAGGGATGGGATTGTGAAGCTAAGGATGCCATTCGATGAGGAACAACTGGAGGCCCTCATGGACCAGGAGACACTGCCCGAACTGATTGTGTTCCTGGATTCCCATGTAACCCCCGTCCTGGTCGTGAGAGGAGGGAACATCCAGTTCTGCACAGAGGATGGTCTGGGAGAGAAGCTGGAACGTTTTCTTAGGAAACGGAGAAACGGAAAGGAGAGAGGAGATGGCAGGCATTGCGGTTAAGAATAACCTCATCCTGTATTATGGCAATATAGCCGGATATGTGGAAGATGAAAAAGCCGTCCTTGACCCGATGTTTAAGAACGAATACCTGACCAGGTTCCTGCAGGAGAAGAAGGGGCTGGAACCATGCTGGCAGGATGGAGTGTATGACCGTCTCGTACACGGGAGGGTGGACATGACCGGGGAGTTGAAGCCAATCAGGAACTGCAGGCTCCACCAACTGAGGCCGGAGGTGCCACCGGAGGAGCGGTTTCTTGATTTCGAGGACCAGGTATCACATCATGGGATGCCGGATTCCAGCCGGTATGAGGTGGTATATGACTGCCAGATTGAGACGGATGACCTGGAAACCATCTATACCAAGTTTGAGAGAGAGTTCCCGCAACGGTCCACGGGGCACCCCATTTCTATCTCGGATGTCATTGAACTATATGACAGGCAGGGAAGCGAGTTTTACTATGTAGACCATTACGGATTCCAGAAGATTGGGTTCATCCAGAGACAATCCCTGGATACCAAGGGAGCCGACCACATGAAAGGTGAGGACGTATGCCAGAGACAACCTATTTAGGAAATGAAGGCACGTAGGACAGGAAGAAAGGAGGGAATGTGAATGTGAAGGAAAATGATTACGGAATAGAAGTCGTGATGCTAAGGACCAAGATGCCCTGCCATGTGGGATATAAGGATGCATGCTTTTTTGAAAGCCGCGAGATACGGGAGCAGTTTGACCAATCCGTCCTTTGTGCGTATGAACAGCAGATAGATCCGGATTATGAGATGGGCCGGGAACGGATAGAGGATGATATGGATACGGATTGGGAGGAAGGGGATGAACCAGAGATGGGGATGTGATGTAGAACGTCATGGTTCAACAGACCTATCATACTGACCCGTTAAAGAAAGGAGCGAAGGTTTATGAAAGTAAAGGAAAGAGTGGAAAGGCTGGCATTCAGGACCGTGTTATCAGTAAACCGGTTGATACATGAGGAAAAAGCAGAAAATTTTGTTGATACAGCGATCAAAATATTGATGGCTGTTGTGATTGGTGCCCTTCTGCTGGCAGGGCTGTATAAGTTATTCGCGGATACGGTACTGCCAACATTGACCCAGCGTGTCACAGAGATGTTTAATTATTCCGGCTAAGAAAAGATTTTAATTAGCTTGGAGTTGAAAATTATAATATTTTGTGTCATCAAAGGCATTATAATTTGATTAATGCCTTTGATGAATTTTATAAAGATAAGGGCAAAGAAGCTGTACGCAAGGATAAGTGATATTCTTGCAGACAACAGAGGCGCAGGAAGGATAAACCATGGAAAAATAATTTTTGGTAGAATGTTTTTATTTGAAACCACAGCTGGAGATAAGGTTTGCTGCTATATGATGAAAGACCTGCCTCTCCCTATAAACAAGAAAATAGTTGTTTTTATATTATAGAATAGACATATATACAATTAAATACAGAAAAAACGAAAATAAACGTTGATTTATTTGCAAAATGGCATATAATAGGATTAAGAGCGTAGAAGAGTGTATAATGAAGGAGAGTGCCATGCTGATACAGTTTAACTTTAAAAATTTTAAATCCTTCCGGGATGAGGTATCCCTGGATTTGTCGGCTACAAAGATAACGGAGCATGAAGATCATGTGGTGGAGATGGCAAATGATAAGTTGCTGAAGGTTGCTGCCATCTATGGTGCAAATGCCAGCGGAAAGTCTAATATTTACGATGCTTTTAAATTCATGAGCTATTATGTGGAGGAATCCTTTAAGTTTGGCGGTGAAAGCGACAGCAGGCAAAAAGCAGATTCGGATTACATCAGGGTAAGCCCGTTTTTGTTTGACAGCAAGAGCAGGAGTGAGGAATCAACCTTTGAAGTGTTCTTTGTTGATAATTCAGAGAATACTGGCAAAATTTATCAGTATGGGTTTGCGCTGCAGAATGATGAAGTGGTGGAGGAATGGTTTTATTCCAAGGCCAAGACAGCGAGAAACCGGTATAAGACTATTTTTTACCGAAAAAAGGGAGAAGAACTGGAAGTAAACGGGCTGCCAAAGAGCAGTATTGAAAATATAAAGGTCGCATTGGAAAAGGAGACTTTGATTGTATCGTTAGGGGCAAAGCTGAAGATATCGAAACTGAAAAAGGTAAGGGACTGGTTTCTGAATAACGAGGTTGTGGACTTCGGAAATCCTGCAGAGAACTTTTTCCGTTCCCAGGTACTGCCGAAAGGTTTTACCACCAGTAGGGAAATACAGAGCAATGTAGTAAACTATTTTGCATCATTTGATAATGCCATTTGTGATTTTAAAGTGGAGGAAGTTCAGCGGGAAATTGAAAAAGAGTCCGATCTCAGTTATAAGATTGACGCATTGCATAAGATGGCAGATTGTGATGAATTTGAATCCATTCCGTTGAAAAGTGAATCCAGTGGGACGCTGAAGATGTTTGCTTTATATCCATCTTTGAAAGAGGTGCTTGATAACGGCGGAACCCTGTTTGTAGATGAACTGAATGCAAGGCTTCATCCGTTATTGGTCAGAAACATCATATTGACCTTTTTATCACCGGAAATCAATACCAATCATGCGCAGATGATTTTTACCACACATGATATCTGGCAGCTATCTAATGAGCTGTTGCGCCGGGATGAGATATGGCTGGTGGACAAGAATCAGGATGGAGTTTCCGATTTGTATTCCCTTGCTGATTTCAAGGATGAAGACGGAAATAAGGTACGCCGTGATGAAGCACTGGCAAAGAATTATCTGACGGGCAGCTATGGCGCTATCCCTGCGCTCCGGCCTATGGAGATGTTAAAGGGGAGGAGTACGAATGGCGAATAAGAGTGGAGGAAAGCCCAGTGACCGCAGGGCCGGCAAGAGGAAAGACCGGAATCAGCGGATGGGGCAGAGAGTACCGGAACTGGGATATTACCTGATTGTGACAGACACCGAGGAAACGGAGAAAAATTATTTTGAGGGACTTCGTGACAGCATACCGGCAGAGCTGAAAGATCGGCTGATTATTAAGGTGGAGAAAGCCAAGACGGTAGAACTGGTAAAAAGGGCTTTGGAGCTTGTCGGAAAAGAATCACAATATCGGATACCATGGATTGTATTTGACCGGGATCAGGTGAAAGGGTTTGATGAGATTATATGGACGGCGGAGAAAAACGGGGTACATGCCGGATGGTCAAATCCCTGCTTTGAGATATGGATGTATGCGTATTTCGGGGAGATGCCTGCAATCAGGGAGTCTTATACCTGTTGTGATCGGTTTGCGGATAAGTTTGAAAAGGTTACCGGGCAGAAGTATTATAAGAACGACAGGGACGTTTATCGCAAGCTGGTACAGTATGGTGATTTTGAGCAGGCGGTTGTGTTGGCGGAGAGAAGTTTGAAGAAGTGTGTGGACGATGGGAAGAAGCTGCCATCGGAGATGTGGCCGGCTTGCATGGTGCAACGGTTGGTGGTAGAGATATGGGAGAAAATTAGGTAAAGGGATGGTACTAATGAAATCTTTTGAAGAACTCCTTAAAAAACATAAAGAGAGAATAGACCAACAATATCAATATGTATTAAATGATTTTGCGGATTTAAGTGGAAGTATTAAATACTTGATTAAATATAGAAGCGAAAAATATGCAATATTCATTGATCGTGAAAAAGAATTTGATTGGGAGACACATGATAATATTGATGAAGTGATGTCATCAAAAAAAATGAATTCAATATTAAGCGGTATTGAACATTTGCAGCATCAGCCTTGTATTGAATACTTTAGCTATAATCAAAAGAAGGGACTATATTGTTTGTTGGGAGAATCTTTAGCATATGCAATAGATGAAGATTACAATACATCAAGAAAAGTGTTGCACAAGGCTGAACAATACTTAAATGATAGAAAATATGAAATAACGAGAAAATGGCAATTATCATACGCTATAGGGATATTAGGTATTTCAATTATTGTTTTTCTTTTGCTAAACAGGCATCTGGGTGGTATATGTGTTTTTTTGAATTTACAGGAGTCTGAATTCAGTAAAATGTTACTTTTATTTTGGGGGGTGGTTGGTGCTGTTTTCTCAATAATACAAAATACAGGCAATACATTTTATGATTGTCAATCAGGCAGAGTTCTAAGTTTTTTACAAATTTTCTCCAAAATTTTAGCTGGAATTATATCGAGTATATTCATAATTTATCTTTATGAGTTGGGGTTAATATTTAGTAGTTTAGGTGGTAACAATCAAACTGCGTGTTTAACAGCGATGTGTATTATATCGGGATTCAGTGAACGTCTGGTTCCGTCTATAATAAATAAAATATGTAAGGATGAAACAAAGGAGGAGGAAAATGAACAGAAAGGTACTGATAATATCTAATCCTGGTGAGATTGGAGCAGATAACTATTGTGAAGGTGTGAAGAAAGATGTACTTAACTACAACAATTTTTTTAAAGATACATATGGAGGTGCATGGTTTGATAGTGAAATTATATCGTTAGAACGTCCAACAAAGCAAAAACTTGACAGTTATTTAACACAGATAAATGCTGCTGACTATTCTATTATAGTTTTTACAGGACATGGGTATATGTGTAATGGTGACACCATTATAGAATTGAAAGAAGGGGAGGAATATAACACAAAGTATCTGGCGAAAAGTGGAAGAACCTTGATATTAGATTGCTGTCGAAAGAAATATGATTTCTTGCAAGAAAGTGTATTCGCGGAATTCTCAAATAAATTGGAGAAACGAAGCATGAGTATATGGGATGCACGAAAATATTATGAAGAGGAGATATTAAAATGTGGCAAGCAAAGATTAGTGCTGTACAGTTGTGATGAAGATGAGTGTTCCAATGATGACAGCAGAAAAGGAGGTTACTATAGTTATAATTTATTAAAAATAGCAAGAAATTGGTATGAAAGAAAAGGTTATGCTTTGTATCCTGCTACACTAACAATGGTTCAAGCACATGAGCAAACCAAAAATTTGCTGAAAGGTATTATAGATAATCAAACACCTCAAATTGAAAAGCCAAGAGAGGAACCATATTATCCTTTAGCAATAATTAAGTAGAAAATATAGTTTTAAGAGAGGAAACACGATTGAACCTAAAAATTCAGTCGTGTTTTTTATATACAGAAAATCAAGGAAAGTGAGGAATTACAATGACAAAAGCAATATATCAACCAAATTACTGGCACTACCTAACCGGAGATTTTCTTAATCGTGTACATCCAAGGTTCAGAAAAGCCATCAAGATTCTGATGGCAGTTGCCCTTCTGTTGGCAGAACTGTATAAGTTATTCGCGGATACGGTACTCCCAACCCTGACCCAGAGGGTTACGGAAATGTTCAACTATTCAGGTTAAGGAAGGAGGCATGTTAAGAAATGAAAACACAACAAGCACAACCCAAAACACAACCAGAGGGACATGCAGGTAATAAGATGGATATTGATGTAAAGATTAATTCTATCAGTATGGAAGGGAACATTCTTGCCACAGCATCCATCAATTTGAACCAGTGTCTGGCTATACGGAATGTACATCTGATGAACGGTGAGAAAGGCATGTTCCTGTCCATGCCATCCTATCGTACCGGAAATGGGGAATTTAGGGATATCTGTTTTCCAATCACAGCAGAATTCCGGAGACAGATGACGGAAGCTCTGACGTCTGCTTATAAGGAGGCTCTTACGATACAGCAGGGCAAGATGGCACAGATGGCAGAATCACCTGTCCCGCAGATGGCTCCAGCAGGACTGTCCATGTGAGAGGGAAAGGATGTACAGAAACCTTGAACTGACCTTGTGGATTGGTCTTATGCTGGGCGCTTCCTATACCGACCTTTGCCACCGGATGGTACCAGACTGGCTGAATCTTTGTATTGCAGCCTGTTCTCTGTTGAGGCACCAGGGCGGCTCTCCGGCAGGGATTCTGTGTGCTATCCCTTTTCTTTTTGCAGCAGTATGCTGGGGAGGAATCGGTGGAGGGGATATCAAGTTTATGGCAGCATGCGGTATGCACTTAGGTGTGTATGGCGGACTGGAGGCGGCGGTATTAGGGACGGTATCCCTGCTTGTGTATCATATGGGATATCTTTTTTGGTGTTCATGGAAGGTCATCCAGCCCCCTAAATCATACCCCATGGTCCCATTCCTAACAATGGGATGCCTGGCTGTGGTTTGTGCAGGAGGATAGGACGCAGTTGCTAGAATGAATGGGCGGAGGTCAGATATGAATAAAAAGACGTTATGCATCTTACTAAGCATGGCTATGTTATCCCATCAGGTGGCATATGCTTCAGACCAGTCCCTTTCCGGGGGTGCGGGACCATCAGGACAGAATGAAGTTGTAATAGCCATGCCGATCCAAGAGGAGGAAGGAGCACAGACCAATGAAGAAGCAATGGATGCCAACGTGGAAGGAGACGGCGCTTCGTGTTCCGATGTAACGGTATTGGAAGCAACCGCATCAGAAGCAGCACCCTTGAAGGATACGAAAACAGGAGAAGGTGATTCAGAAGTAGGGGAACTAAAAGAAGTCCAGGGATTGTATGCAATCCCACGCAGTCTGCTTCGGGCTGCTTATGGAGCGGAGTATTATCAGGGTGATTGGGATCCGGATGCCAATCGAAATGCAATTCGCATCCCAAAGGTATATCCGGTGCAGTCTGCCAATTACCTGCCGTCCCTTCCGGCCGCAGCAGTTACCAGCAGTCTATATAAGACGTATGGCCCAAATGGGTGTGCGGACGTGCAGATTCAGGTCAGTTCCGGAAGCAATGGTTCCCTGAATCGGAGTGAGGTAACGGTCAACTTAAAGCCTGGGCAGATCCTAATCCTGAGGCCAATGGGGGCAAGCAAACATTCCTATTTTCATATAAGTTATATCAACGATAATAAAGGCCGCAGATTCAGTGATTTTGCAAAACTGTATCATCCATCTGATTCGTACTATTCCAGATACGAATATGCCTGGCTCATGCGTGTTACCTGTGATATGGCGGGAAACTGGGATGCCCATGCGGACGGATGGAACACGGTGAACAATGAGGGGGACCGGGTCTATTACGGACCGGCGCACTGGACCATGCATCTCAATGTGGCACACGATTATGGTCCATGGACCACTGCATCCGAGCCGTCCTGTGCGGTGCAGGGAACCCAGAGACGGACCTGCCAGGATTGTGGTTCGGTCCAGACCCAATCCACCAGTGTCCTGGGACATGCGTTCAGTGACGGTTATTACATGGGTGCCAATGATGGTACCTACTTTAAACGGTGTACCCGTCCGGGGTGTGATGCCAGGACAGATGTGAAATACAATCCGTATACGGTCGTATTTGATGCCAATGGAGGCACCGGAAACATGAACAGTCAGCCGTTCGTCTATCAGACGCCAGTCGCATTATTCGTTAACCAGTACACCAGGGATTACCATACATTCCAGGGATGGAACATCCAACCGGACGGTGGTGGTGCCGCTTATGAGGATGGCCAGTCCGTACTTAACCTGACGAAAATCTATGGTGATACGTTCACACTGTATGCTCAATGGCTCCCGAACACATACATCATAACATTTGCGGACGGGATGGATGGGAGGCAGAATGAACAGAAGGGGCTTCTATATACGGGGATGCTCGGGACGCTTCCGGAATTTATACGGAAGGGATATACCCTCCTGGGTTTTTATACAGAACCAGACGGAGGGACCCGGATTACGGAAGAAACTGACGTACCACATGAGGATACGACCTATCACGCTCATTGGTCCGCCAATGAGTACCGCATTATGTTCCATACCAAGAATGCCCATTGCGATATAGATGGGAAAGTGGTCACATATGATAAACCCATCGGAATCCTCCCGGTCCCTGACCTGGAGGATTATGCTTTTCTGGGATGGTATGCCCAGCCTTATAGGGAAGAGAAAACGGAAGGAATTATGTATGGGGAGGCACTTCCAGAACCGGGGCAGAAGATTGTACCCGCATATGAGTATACGGTAGACCGGGATATGGATGCATACGCTTATTTCACCCTGGTATTCCGGGACCTGGGAGATGGAACGAATAAACGGCCAGGCAAGGATGGAGCCATCGGGACGGAGGATGATAACCTGTATCTGAATGGCACGGATGGAGTGGCAGGTACCCGTGATGACCGGAAAATATACGAAGGAAAGGATGGTCAGTACGGGACGGAAGATGATTTCTATCTGGATGATGAGGGGCGTAAACATTTCCCGGGCCCAGACCGAACCTTTGGCACTGAGGATGATTACCGGGATGATGGAAATGGGTGGAATACACGGCCCGGACCGGATTGCATCTTTGGAACCGAGGATGATATTACCGTCTCCAATGGATGGGATAGAATCCCTGGTACCGCAGATGACTGGATGGATAACGATGAAACCTATCCATCCACCAGCCGCAGGCCGGGGAATGACGGGATTTTTGGAACGAAAGATGATGAGATATGGTCCAATGGGCATGACGGCGCTCCCGGTACAGAAGACGATGTGCGGATTTATCCCGGATTGGATGGTATTTATGGGACCGGGGATGACTGGTATGACAACCAGGATTTTTACTCATCTACCAATGTCCGTCCGGGACCTGATGGTGAATTCTGGACGGAGGATGATGAGATATGGTTTAATGGTCCGGATAGTATTCCAGGGAATGAGGATGACCTGCTTTTGATACCTGGCCCCGATGGAATATATGGTACGGAAGACGACTGCTATGACAACCGTAAGGAGGAAGAAGGGACCAATATCCGTCCTGGTAAGGACGGAATCTTCGGAACAGATGATGATGAGCTCTGGCTCAATGGACCGGATAACATTCCTGGAACGGATGATGATGAGAAGTATGTACCATGCCGTCCGGGAGGAGGAACAGGCGGCAGCCATGCAACGGGAAAGAGGGCATATAGGCCATACCATCTGTTGCAGGATGTAGCTATACTGACTATTTTGGAAGCACCAATAACGGAAATCCCAGCTGAAATATCTGGCTTACCTGTGTTATTGGGGCAGGAGACAGAAGGTGATGTAAGGCAAACCCAGGTTCGGCCGGAGTGTGATATGCCAGCTGTATCCATCCCTGATGTGACGGACTGGGAAGCGGAATCCGTGAAAACAGAGAAAGCCAGTGCGAGTGAGGTAGAAAAGGAGCAGGCAGACGAAGCAGCAGCGCAAGGTAAGGCCGTTCTGACAGCCATCTTATTGCTTATTATTATCATATTGGTAATATTTCTTATCCGCAGGCTATCATCCCATGCACAGAAACAAAAATGATCAGAAAGAGAGTGAAGATATGAAATTGAAGATATGTAAAAAGACCCGATTTACATTTTCAATACCAGTTCTGGTTTTGAAAAGCGTCAGAAGAGGGAACAGAAGGAAGCATCATGTAAGACGATTATCCCGGATGGGGGAATAAGGAGGGCTCAATGAAATTGCTTAAGAACAGGACGGTCCTTGGTATCCTCTGTATTGTATTATCGCTGGCCATCTGCTTTCTGGTCACCCCTTTATTTAATCAGGCCATCTCGCAAAAGACAGAAATCGTGCGGGTTCAGAAAGCCATCAAGGCTGGGGATGAAATCACAAAGGATAAGGTTCAGATGGTGGAGGTGGGTAGCTATAACCTTCCCGGGGATGTAATGAAGGAGTTAGGGGGTGTTGTAGGCGCCTATGCCACAGCCGATCTTCTGCCAGGCGATTATGTTCTTCATTCCAAGATTTCAGATCAGCCACCAGGCGCAGACACTTACCTGTATCAGCTGGATGGAAATAAACAAGCCATATCCGTGACCGTTAAATCCTTTGCTGCGGGGGTATCTGGCAAGCTACGGAGCGGTGATATTGTGTCCATCCTTGCACCGGATTACCGCAAGATGGGGGAAACCGTTATACCACAGGAGCTGCAGTATGTCCAGGTCATTGCGGTGACAGATAGTACTGGTGTGGACGCCAATACAGAAACTGGAAATAAGGAAAAGGAGAAATCCCTTCCGGCGACTTTGACATTACTGGCTACCCCCATTCAGTGTAAGGTCCTGGCAGAGCTTGAGACGGAAGGAAACTTGCATGTTGCCCTTGTGTTCCGGGGGAAGACTGAGACAGCCGGGCAATTTATTGCGGCACAGGAGCAGTTACTGGAACGTTTGTATCCTACGGAAGAAGCCGCAGATGAGAAGGCAGGGGAAACACAAGCACAGGACGGCAAAAATACAGAAGGGGAAGAGACAACAGAAACAGAAGGGACAAAGGAGGAACAGAATGCTTAATATCAAGAAACACAGCATTTTTTCCAGGGAAGAGAAGAGGGACTGTCAGGAATACCAGGATAAGGGAGGCGTGTTGGCAGTGTGGGGTAGTCCTGGAAGCGGGAAGACAACCGTGGCTGTAAAGCTGGCCAAATACTTGGCGGACCGGAAAAGGAATGTGTCTCTCCTGTTATGTGACATGACAGCTCCCATGCTGCCCTGCATCTGTCCGCCAGGGGAGCTGGAGTCCGAACATTCGCTGGGAAGTATTCTGGCCGCGACCCATGTGACGCAGAACCTGGTACGTCAGAACTGCGTGGTGCACAAACATCTGGACTATCTGATGATGCTGGGCATGCAGAAAGGGGAGAATGAATATACCTATCCGCCCCATAATGCCAGCCAGGCCGCGGAACTGATTGACTGCCTGCGGGAACTGACACCCTATGTTATCATTGACTGCAGCAGCTATATCGTCAATGATATCCTGTCCGCAATTGCACTTATGGAGGCAGATTCCGTGCTGCGCCTGGTGGGGTGTGACCTAAAATCTATCAGCTACCTGTCCAGCCAGCTCCCACTCCTTCAGGACCATGAGTGGGATGCGGATAAGCAGTACCGGGTAGCCAGCAACATCCGGCCAAATGAGGCGAGTGAACATGTGGAACAGGTGTTAGGAAATGTAACATTCCGGATTCCTCACTCTGCTGAAGTGGAGGAACAGGTGCTGGCCGGGAACCTGTTCAGGGAGCTGTCTTTAAAGGACAGCCGGGGATTCCGCAAGGAAATAGAACAGATTGCCAGGGAGGTGTTTGGATGTTAGGAGAGAAACGAGGGGAGTCACTGTTCTTTCAGGCGGAAAAGGCCGCAGAGCCAAAGACCGTGGTAATGGAGCCGCAGATGGCAGAAAGAGGAATACAGGCTGTGGAGTCCCGTCAACCGGACCACAACAGAATATCTGCCACCGGGACATTACATCATCCCCAAAAAGAGAATAAAAGGCCAGGGATGACGACTGACCGGAAGGATGATGGGATGGAAGCACAAGAGGAAGAATGGGAAGAGGACATCACTGCGGGATTTGTGCCTGGAAATGGGGGACCCAGGAATCAGGACCTGTTTTTTTCTGCCAGGGAAGGACGAGAATTCGCTCAGGTGTTGCAGGAGGTACAGGAATATGTGTCCAGCAAGTATGCCACTCTGCTGACAGGCCATGGTGACGCGGATGTGAAAGCCCAGATTAAGCGTTATATCACAAAATACATCCAGGATTACCGGATTGCTGTTCAGGGAATGACCATGGTTCAGCTGGTGGATACACTGTATACTGAGATGGCAGAGTTCTCATTCTTAACCAAATATATCTTTGGTACCGGCATTGAGGAAGTGGATGTAAACAGCTGGAATGATATTGAGGTACAGTACAGCGATGGAAGGAATGAGAAGTTGGAGGAACATTTTGACAGCCCGGAACATGCCATCAATGTTATCCGGCGTATGCTGCATGTAAGCGGGATGGTCCTTGACAATGCAAGCCCTGCGGTGTTGGGACATCTATCGAAAAACATTCGTATCGCTGTTCTTAAGACTCCCCTTGTGGATGAGGATGTAGGAATCTGCGCCAGTATCCGTATTGTCAATCCGCAGAGTATGACCCAGGCGGATTTCGTGAAAGGGGGAACTGCAACCGGAGAAATGCTTGACTTTTTGGCAGAATGTATCCGTTATGGAATCTCCGTGTGTGTGGCAGGGGCCACCAGCTCCGGAAAGACCACATTGGCCGGCTGGGTCCTTACCACGGTCCCGGACAGCAAGCGAATATTCACAATTGAGAATGGTTCAAGGGAGCTGGACCTTGTACGAGTGAAGGAAGGGAAGGTCATGAACCGTGTTATTCACACACTGACCAGGGATTCCGAGAATGAGAAACAGACCGTAGACCAGGATGACCTTCTTGATATGGCCCTTCGATTTAATCCGGATATTGTATGTGTAGGTGAGATGCGCAGTTCAGAGGCTTACTCTGCACAGGAGGCAGCCAGGACCGGTCACACTGTGCTTACGACCATTCATTCCAACAGCTGCGAATCAACCTACCGGAGGATGGTGACGCTGTGCAAGCGCAAATATGATATCTCAGATGAGACTCTGATGTCCTTAGTAACGGAAGCATTCCCCATCATTGTGTTTTCTAAGCAGTTAGAGGACCGGAAACGTAAGGTCATGGAAATCATGGAATGCGAGATCCTTCCAGACGGCAACCGGAACTACAGAACCCTATACCATTACAACATAGAGGAAAACCGGCTGGAAGGCGACCGCTTCATCATCCATGGCGAGCATGAACGGGTACAGGGCATATCAGAAAGCCTGAAGAAGCGCTTTCTGGAAAATGGAATGCCGAAGGAGCAGCTTGTGCGATGGGAAGGAGAAGAGGCATGAAGATGGTAAACATACTGGCCTGCGCTGGAATGGTGACTGGCTTTTTCCTGATTTTGCGGCTGACACCCATGGAATTTACGGATGGGGTCTTCCGGCATTTCCTAAAGTCACCGGATAGCATCAAAGCAGAGATACAAAAAACACAGAAAAGAAAAAAGCCATCCATCCTGCAACGGGAGGTAGAACTATGTCAGGAGGTACTGGCCCTAACCGGGAAAGGAGACCGAATCTCCTTAATCTGTGCGGCAGCCCTCGGCCTGTTCATGACGGGAGGAATCCTGGCCGTTATGTTGGGAAATGTGTTCCTGATTCCTGTCCTGGCAACCGGCTTCCTGTTCCTTCCCTTCTGGTATATCCGGCTCATGGAACACCATTACAAGAAAGCCATCGCATCAGAGTTGGAGACAGCCCTAAGCATCATTACAACCGCCTATCTGCGCAGCGAGGATATTCTTACCGCAGTCAATGAGAATATCTACTACCTGAACCCGCCGGTCAGCAGTGCATTTCAAGATTTTCTGGTGAGGATGAAGGTCATTAATCCGGATATGGAGGCGGCTCTGAAGGAGTTGCGGAAGAAGATACGCAATGATGTGTTCGAAGAGTGGGTGGATGCAATCGGTGATTGCCAGTATGACCGTTCCCTGAAATCTACGCTTACGCCCATCGTGAATAAGCTGTCCGACATGCGTGTCGTGAATGGGGAGCTGGAAAACCTGGTGTTTGAACCAAGGAAAGAATTTATCACCATGGTAATCCTCATCATCGGGAATATTCCGCTCATGTATGCCTTGAACCATGACTGGTACCAGACATTGATGCACACCCTGTTCGGACAGGCCATACTGGCCATCACGGCTGCTGTCATCTTTGTGTCTACGGCAGCCGTCATACGTCTTACTAAGCCGATTGAATATAGGAGGTAACATGATTTTATTACTGTTTGTATTTGGCCTGTCTCTTGTATTCGGCTTCTATTTCCTGGCTGCGGGAGTGTTAAGACTGCCCAGCATGGGAGCAGCCAGGGCGATTGAGGAACGTGGGAGCGGGAAACAGAAAGTTACCGGATTCCTGGAGGACGGGATGGACCATTTGTCGGTCCTTTTGGCAAGACATATCACTTTGGATGAGTACAGAAAGCGGAGGATGGGCAATATCCTGAAAGCCGCCGGGATGGGGATGACCCCGGAGGTTCATTCCGCCTTCTGTATAGTCAAGGCAGGTGTGACAGCAATCCCCATTCTGCCCTGTTTACTGTTCCTGCCTCTTGCGACACCAGTACCGGTTTTTGCAGCGGTGGCTGTTTATTTCAGAGAATCCAGAAGGCCGGAAGAAAGATTGAAGGAAAAACGGGATAGGGTGGAGCAGGAATTGCCCCGGTTCGTAGCAACCATTGAGCAGGATCTGAAGAACAGCAGGGATGTCCTGTCCATCCTGGAGAACTTTAAAAAGAATACCAGCGATACCCTCCGGGCAGAGCTTGATATCCTGACTGCAGACATGCGTTCCGGAAGTTATGAGGCAGCGCTGACCCGGTTTGAGGCCCGTATGAATTCTCCTATGCTTTCAGATGTGGTAAGAGGACTTATCGGTGTGTTAAGGGGAGATGACAGCGCAGCTTATTTTCAGCTGTTAAGCCATGATTTCAAGCAGATGGAACTGCAGCGGCTAAAGAAAGAGGCCCAGAAGATTCCACCGAAAATACGTATCTTCTCATTTCTTATGCTGTTGTGTTTTCTCATGACATATCTGGCCATCATTGGATACGAAATCCTCAAGTCACTGGGAAACATGTTTTAAGAAAGGGGGAGAGCTGGTGGATATCATCCGAAATGAGAAGGGGGAGGGATATATCGATGTGTGTGTCCTGGTTCTGTGCGTATTCCTGATGCTGGGACTGGTCGTAAATGTGCTTCCAGTATATGTAGCCAAGAATCAGCTTGACACGTTTGCGCAGGAACTGTGCAGGGAAGCAGAGATGGCGGGCCGGATTGGGCCGGAGACAAGCAGAAGAGAGGCCGTCCTTCGGGAAAAGACAGGACTCACGCCGGAGGTGGAATGGTCGGAGGAAGGACCGTTCCAGTTGAATGAGGAGGTGGAGGTGACCCTGACCATGCAGATGGATATTGGCCTGTTTGGCGGCTTTGGTACCTATCCTGTCACCCTCCATGCCAAAGCACAGGGAAAGGGGGAAGTATACTGGAAATAGCAGGATGGAGAAAGGCGATATCAGAGCAGGAAGGTAATGGCATCCCTTTGGCCGTTGCATCTGCCCTGGTGGTGCTGTTCCTCTTTTGCGGTATATCAGAATATGCCAGGCTGAACCTCATTGCAGCGGGAGTTAGGGATGCAGTACAGGAAGCCATCCTGTCCACGGTCAATGATAACTATGATGATGTATACCATGGTGTGCGTGAAGGGTACTCCGGCGGTTATTATCCGTCCGAGGGAGGCTGGGATGAAAGCCTGGACTATGGTGACGTATATGGATTTCTGGATGACCTTCTGGGAATGGAGGATTATGGAAGTTATCATGTGAAACTAGTGGACGGAGGCCGAAAGGAAGAGTACCGGATTTCGGACCTGGATGTAACTATACAGAATGTTCCTTTAACCTCGGACAGCAGCAAACGCTTCCTGGCAGACGCCACGTTTCTGCTCCGGGTGCCGGTCCGTTTCGGCGGGAGCCGCCTGCCGGACATGCAGATCCGTATGAAAGTACAGGCAGCCTATACTCCCGTATTTTGATGGGATAGTTAAAAAAATATCTAGCGATAAGTTTGTATAATAATCATATTATATTTCCTTAAAATGGAGAATAAATCTGGACTTTAGAACGTTATTATGGTAGGTTGAAATTAGAAGCAGGGAAGAGGAGGGGATGTATATGAAATTGGATGACAAGCAGAAGAAAAGGATGATAATTGGGGGCGCTGTAATTGTATGCATGATTTTGACGCTCCTGATTGCGGGCCGGTTTAAAAGTGAGCCGCCGACAGATGTTCAGCAAACCACGCAGGCAGACCAGACTACTGTTGCTGAGCCTATAATAGAGAGTAGTGAGGCAGTCCGGGAAACGGTCAAGGTGGAGACGAAAGCAGAGACAACGGCAGCGCCTACGAAAGACCAAACCGATGAAACAGTCCAACAAATCCAGCCAGAGGTGACGAAACCTGCAAAGCCAAAGGATGAGGACAGACATGACCCGGCAAAGAAACCAAATGGAGAGACTGTGACACCAACCAATCCAGTAATTGCAGAACCACAACCAAACCCGGAAACAGAACCGCCGGTGGTTACAGAGCCACAGCCGGTAGAACAACCAACAGAGCCCCCGACCGAAGCTCCGACCGAAGCAACGGAATCTGCGTCTCAGGAAGGGAAGATATATGTGCCTGGGTTTGGCTGGATGGATGATACTGGCGAGATAGGAACCCAGGTTGATTCTGATGGAGATATAAATAAACAGGTAGGTATAATGGATTGAGAGAAATACTGTAGCAAGACAATACTAAATTGATATCATAATCAAAAGGTCGTTGGCTTCAACGGCTTTTTGTGTGAAGGAGATAAATGGCGAGATATATAAAATGCATTATTGTATTTGTATTAATCCTATTAATTTCTAGTAATGCCTATGCTATTGGCGATGGTAATATAGATAGCGGTGGTGGAGGTATGTCGCAAGGTACGAGCCAGAATAATAAGTGGTCAGTGGGAGATGAAGGGGTGAGGGTATCTGTAATACGCATTTCTGATCAGACTATTGTGGCAATGCCTATTGATTATACAAATAAGATACCTAAAGTACAAATGCATTTTGGACGGGTAAGTAAAATAGAGTATAGGACAGGAGCAAAATTAACGGCCAGCGTTGTTCCGTATCAATATGCTCAACCGGTTTCAAAGATACCCAAAATTGTTACCAGTGCCAGCGGTCATAGCAGTATTGAAGAAATAAAGCGATACTTCTGCTCTGAATATATGGTAAAGCTAATTGCTGAGAGTACAGGCATTCCATTTGAAACCTTAACAAACGGTGAATATAAAATCTTATTAGAGCCAGTAGCGTATGTGACCTATAATGGAATCCGCATGGCTATGACAGCAACCGAGGCAGCATATTATTCAAGAATGGGAGCCAACATCCGGGATATGCTGCCTAATGTTTTATTTAAGAACGTACCGCTTTCTATGTTCTTGGAGACTCCTGACTTAGGTTATCCGGCATGGTCGGGACCAAGAGACCAATTAGTTACCGAGGACCAGATCATAGCCTCTTTGGGATTAGGCATCATCCATTTTAAGGAACATGAGCCGGAACAAGGCGAAGTAGTCACCTATGATTATGTTTATCGTGTCAATACACAAGTCATTACGTCTGTTACTGTGAGAGGTGGCCAGTCCGATCCAGATTACCCTGCAAGTGTACGATTTAATATAAAAGGTAAGAACTATACTGTAAATCAAGTGTACTATCCAGAAGGAAGTGAGCAGCTGGCATGGATTCGGTGGACCACACCGGAAACACCTCAGGATATCACAATCCAGGTTAGTGGAGGTGGAGGAGGGTATCCAAGCAAGGGAACTATCCATGTTAAGGTAGTAGACCTGGACAAGAATCCTCCCCCGAATCCGGTTGCAGATGATAGGAATGATTCATATGTGAAGCCAGCCTCCCTCCCATCCAACAGTCATATGAAGGAAGCCAGATGGAGTATATGGAGGCCTTGGTGGCATGAATATTGGGTGTACCATGATGGAGGGGAAGATGAGGATGGATATTGGGAAGACGAGGGCTGGTGGGAATTTGACCAGGATTGGTATCAGGCCAGTCTGTCAGGAGGGATGGATATATTCCCGGATGAGAAAAATCCCACATCAACTGGCGATATAATTAAAAGTGGGTATGGAATCAACCAGGAAGTTATGGCTGATGTAAGTACCACCCAATCCAGTGCTGTTACAGGGGCACAGAATGCTGTGACCTATTTCCCGGAATTTCATTACCAGACATATTGGAGATTATTGGAGAGGCTCAGCGGTGATTACCATGCCCGGTTTGAATTTAAGGAAAATGAGTATTCAACATTTAGCAGACGTACCCACTTTACACCGATATGGATGCCAGATGGAACATATACGGCGTATACCTGGCTTTTGGACTGCTGGACGCCCAAAGGCATGTTATCCCTTGACCTTTCAGACGATGTGGATATACAGGGGGATTTATGGTTGGATTGGCATATCGGACCAGTTAGTCCCTAGATGCAGGGCAACCAGTACCTGAACAGGTATATTAATTTCACCTGTTTTGTAACGGGGATAGTAGCTGCGAGTGTCATCTGGGCTATGAGTCGGTCCTGGACTACGAATTATTAGACATGATTATCTTGCGCAGTAAGAATGGGGGAAGGGTAAGAGGTAATGTTACTCATATTACTCACTGTGTATCGTGATTAGACAATTTTATAATGGAGGAAGCTTATGAAATGGAAGAAGCGTTTTGGGACAGTAGTCATGACCTCATGGCTGCTGTCTTTTCTGTTCTGCATGGTATCTTATGCGGATGGGAATGTATCCGGGGCGATAGAGGATACCTGGAAAACAGCAGTGATACAGATTCGGGCAGTCGTTGACCATGTCGTGTTCCCTGCAATCGACCTGGTATTAGCTGTATTCTTTTTTGGAAAACTGGGAACTGCGTACTTTGATTTCCGAAAACATGGCCAATTTGAATGGAGCGGGCCAGCGATACTGTTCGCATGTCTGGTATTTACTCTGACAGCGCCCACTTATATATGGCAAATTCTTGGAATGTAAAGAGTTTTACTGATTTCTTTCTCCCCATTCACACATTGCTTCCATAATAGGAAACAGGGAGTTCCCTTTGGGGGAAAGGCTATATTCCACCTTCGGGGGAATTTGCGGATACTCTGTTCGAATGATAAGTCCATCCGCTTCCATCTCTTTAAGCTGCGCACTTAGTGTTTTATAGGTAATGCCGCCAATCAGTCGCTGAAGCTCGTTAAAGCGGACTACGCCATACTCCACCAGCCAGTACAAGATTACCAGCCTCCATTTACCACCAATCATGGTAAGCGTATATCCAAATGGCGTATCTGTAATAGATTTTATGTTTCCCTCAAACTGTTTCATACTCATAAATTTAACACTTCCTCAAAGGATAGTATGCGTTAAAAAAGTGCGTACTATCTAAGCTGTTATTTATATCTTATAATAAATGATAATAGCAATAATGACAAGAAAAATCAGGGAGGAAAAAAGAGTGAGGAGAATTTTAATTGTATTAGGCGGCGGCAGGTGGGACGGTAATACGGCGCAATTGACCGATGCTTTTACTAAGGGCGCAGTGGAGGTTGGGCATCAGGTGGAAACAATCTCTCTAGCAGAAATAGAGGTAAAGGGCTGTTTGGGCTGCAACGCTTGCCGATACGAAAAACCCTGTATTCAAAAGGATGCATTTAACAGCCTTATTCCAAAGATCAAAGAAGCGGACTTGATTGTATTTGCTTCTCCGCTATATTTTTGGACAATTTCAGCCAAACTCAAGGCGTTTATAGAGCGTTTTTACTGCATTGGACAGGAAGATAAAAAACCGCCCTATGGCCGATATGAAAAGTTCCCTGTGAAGGACTCCGCTCTGCTTATGACATCTGCTGATAATTTCTTTTGGACATTTGAGCAGGCAGTATCCTACTATCAATTTGCAATCGTGAATTATATTGGATTTACTGATAAGGGGATGCTTTTGGCTGGTGGCTGCGGAGATACTAATGGAAAGCCGAATATCAAAAACACAGATCATCTGGAAGCGGCATACCGATTTGGAAAGTCTGTCTATCAAAATGAATGATTACTTGCTTGACCGTCACTAAGGTGGCGGTTATTTTCTTTGTAGGGGCAACAATTCTTATACAAGGAATGACTGGCAGATTTTAGGGATGGAAAAGGAGGACACACATGTGATGCTGGGGAATCACAGCGATGCAATCGAAGTTGTACCAGGTGTCATGAGTTTAAAAATAAAAAACACTGAATAATGCTTATGATGAAAAGGGGTAATATAAGAATATTTTTGGTGAATTCTCTCTTACTTTTTCAGATACTATAAAAAATAGTAAAGTATTGCGTCCTTTTAAACGTGTATTTTGAAAGGAAAAAAGGCCGTAAACTCGTATGGTTACTGGGTTCTATGGCCTTGTGCTTTGCGCTGTTGACATTGTTGTTTTAGGCAGAATCCCGCCCAAATCCCGCCCAAATATAACGGACAGATATAAAGAGCAATAAGGGAATATGGGGGCAAATCTATTCCCAAACATAATAGGGGCGCGAATGATTCAATGTCATTCGCGTCCCTGTTCTGCTTTTCTTGGCTATTCCTTGTCTTTCCGCGCCCCGTCCCGCCCTATCTCGTAGCCGTCGATTTTGGTATCGGCGGCCATGCTGCCGTCCGGGTAGAAGTAATACCACTTGCCTCCTATTTGTTTCCAGCCGCCGTATTCCATGAGGCCCGCAGCGTCAAAGCAGTACCACTTGCTTTCAATCTGTTTCCAGCCGGTGACGGGCTTTCCGTCCAGATAGTAGAGCCAGCGCCCGGCGTCGTTCTGGCCCCAGCCGCCCGCCGTGTCGCGGTCGATCACGACCTCCACGAACCGGCGCAGCACCACGGCGGCCTCGGCGCGGGTGGCGGCGTCCTTGGGGCCGAAACGGTTATTGCCCTTGCCGCTCATAATACCGGCCTGCTGGATTGCCCGCACCGCGTCCTTCATGTTGCCGGTGATCTGGTTCTCATCCGTAAAGGTCACGGCCTCCCTCGCCACGGGCAAGGTGTATCCCAGCTTGTCGGCGTACTGCCGCATGATAAGCGCCATCTGCTCGCGGGTGATTGCGGCGTCCGGGCTAAAGGAGCCTTCCCCGGTGCCACTGACAATCCCTTTAGAGGCCGCCCACTCCACAAAGGGGGCGTAGTAGGCGGTTGCGGGAACGTCGGTGAACCGGCTGGAAGAAGGATAGCCTGCCGGGTCAATACCGGCCAGCCGCCCCAAAGCCGTTACGAACATGCCCCGCGTGATCGTGCTGTCCGGGGAAAACGTGGTTTCCGACGTGCCGGAGAACAGCCCCCGGCTTACCACAAAATCAATATCCGCTTTGGCCCAGTGGTTCACGGTGTCGGTGAACGCCGGGGCGGTCTTATAGCCTACGCCGTACACGCTGAAATGCCCCAGGTCGCCGATCACGTTTCCGCTGTTCTTGTCGTAGCTGGATTGATACAGCCATTCCGCGCCCTTGCCGTCCGCGCTGTACACGAGGTACAGGCTGCCGGTCTGCTCGGTGGCGGCGGGCTGGTAGGCGAGGCCCACGGTGACGCGGCCCGCGCCGAAGCTGGTAACGGTGGCCGCCTTGCCGTCCGCGCCGGTATAGCCCACGCTCAAACGGTAGGCCGGGCGGGAGCCGACGGCGGACAGCGCGTCCCCGGCAAGGCCGGTTTCCCGGACGGCGGTCAGGGTAATGTCGCCGGTGGCCTGTTTCTGAAGCTCTATCAGCGCCGCGAGGTCAAAGGTCATGTCCACAATGCCGGTGTTCAGGGTGACATACTTCACCTTGGCGTCGATCAGCCGGTCAAGGGTGGCCCGCTGAATGACGATGGAAAAGCCGTCGTAGGTCAGGGACGTTTTCGCGTCGTACTGCACGGCAATCCCGTTTGTCTTGGCCTTGGCGTCCCTTCCGGCCTCGGCTAGCGCCGACGCCGTTCGCCCGTCGTCCGCCGCGCCGGTGGCCGTGCCGTTCCCCACGGTGACGGGCAGCTCGATTACGGCCAGCACAGGGTTATCCGGTTTCGGCGGTTCCAGGGTGGTGATGATGTAATGGCGGCTGGTGCCGCTGCTGCCTCCGGTTGTTGCCGCTGCCGCCCGCGTGATGGTAATGGTGTAGCTTTTTGGGGTGCCGTCCTCGGCGGTAACGGTGACGGTAAACGGGTTGTCCCCGACGTTCAAAGTCTTTACGCCGGCCCCCGCAACGTTGGCCTTGGTGTCATTGGCCGTGGCGGTGATGGTGACGTTTGAAACGCTATTGTCCACATTTGCGGTATAGCTCGTTGTCGCCTGGTCAAAGGCCGGGGCCAGCGTCCCGCTGGACAGGAACAGGCTTTTCAGCGTCGCGTCCGTACTTGCTGCCGCTCCCGCCCGTGTGATGGTGACGGTGTAGCTCGCGGTGCTGCCGTTCTCGGCGGTGACGGTTACAGTAAAGGTGTTCACACCCTCGACCAGCGTTTTTGTGCCGTTCCCCGCAACGTTGGCCTTGGTATCGTTGGCCGTGGCGGTGATGGTGACGTTTGTAACGCTATTGCCCACATTTGCGGTGTAGCTGGTTGTCGCCGGGTCAAAGGCCGGGGTCAGCGTCCCGCTGGACAGGGACAGGCTTTTTAATGTCGCGTCCGTGCCGACGAAAGCGGCTTTCACGGTTGCGTCGCCGGTCAGGGTAAAGCTGGTCGTTTGGCTGTTGGGAGCACCCGCAGGCAGGCCCGTCCACGCTTGGAACGCATAGCCGCTGTCCGGCTTGGCGGTCAGTTCTACCGTATTACTGCTTTTATTATAGCCCGTCAGCCATACCTTGCCGTTTACCGCCGGGGTCATGGTCAGGGTGTAACCGTCCCTTGTTGTAAAGGACGTATAGGGGTTATTGTCGCAACGCAGATAGGTCAGCCCCGTCAGGTTTCTCACGTCCAGCGTTCCCGACAGCTGGTTAGTGGAGCAGTCTAGATTTTGTAGGTTCGTCAGGTTCCCCACGTCCAGCGTTCCCGACAGCTGGTTAGTGGAGCAGAACAGATCGGTCAGGTTCGTCAGGTTCCCCACGTCCAGCGTTCCCGACAGCTGGTTAGTGGAGCAGTTCAGAATTTGCAGATTCGTCAGGTTCCCCAGCCCGTCCAGCGTGTCCAGCTGGTTATTCTTGCAGTACAGATCGGTCAGGTTCGTCAGGTTCCCCACGTCCAGCGTTCCCGACAGCTGGTTAATGGAGCAGTCCAGAATTTGCAGGTTCGTCAGGTTCCCCAGCCCGTCCAGCGTGTCCAGCTGGTTATTGTTGCAGTACAGCTTGGTCAGGTTCGTCAGGTTTCCCAGCCCGTCCAGCGTGCCCAGTTGGTTATTCTTGCAGTACAGAACGGTCAGTTTCGTCAGGTTTCCCACGTCAAGCGTTCCCGTCAAGCCCTTAAGAGATAAGAACAATTCAGTAATTCTTTTCGGACTGCTGGTGTCCCATTGTACCAATCCAGCCGTAGCCCAGCTTGCTGGGTTGCTGTTGTCCACGCCGCTAAGTACGCTGGATTCCGGGTGCGCGGCAAGAATCGCCTGAAACGCCGCAACGTCGTCAGCATTATAATCACTTGTATTGGCGCGATTCCCCCAGCCATAGCGCACTTCAATTTTGGGCAGCACCGCGCTCTCGGCCAGCTCGTACCCCTCCGGCACTCCCGGCTGGAAATAGTAATTGCAGGGCTTTTCCCGCCCTTCCTCGTAAGCGGCGGGGGTGTCGTCCTCCCCAGTCGCTTTCCACGTCACGCCCTCGATCTGGATATGCGTCGGTACGGGTTCGGTGTCGTCGGACACGACATAGCCGGACGCGCCCAGCGTGGCGGGCAGGGTCAGATCGTTAAACTTTGTACCGACTGGGACGGTTTGGAATCGTACTGCCTCGTCCAGCTTGTCAAAGGCCGTGACGGTGACCGTCTCCGCGCCCTCCGGCGAAACGGTTTCCGACCCCGTTTCCTTTGGCGGGGTCAAATCGTTTTCGCTGGCAGGGGAATTTTCTTTGCCGCTGTCCTTGTCCGGCTCCCCGGCGCAGACTTCGCAGACGTAACCGCAGAGCGTACCCGGAACGGCCTCTATGTAGCCGCAATCGGCGTCATGCTCGTGCTGGCAGTCCAGCTGATAGCAGCCGTCAGTGTGCGTGTGGCCCGCGTCGCTGCCGGTGGCCGTCTGCTCCACGTCCTCGTCCATGCCGCAGATCAGCTCGTCGGTGTAACATTCCGGCGTGTGTTTATGTCCGCAGTCGTGGCCCGGTATGGCCTCCACATAGCCGCATGCGTCGTCATGGGCCGTGTGGTGTTCACACAGGCCGGTGCCTGCCGGGGATTCCACCGCGTAGGCCGTGGCCCCCAGCTGGGAAAACACCAGCGCGGCGGCCAGCAGCGCCGCCCCTATCCGTTTTCTCGTTCTCAACATAAACTTTCCCTCCTATCGTTTCGTATGCGGTCAGTCAGGGGACGTTTCCCGTAGCTCCTATGGTGCTACGGGAAATACCCCCTTCCAAACCATCTTGATTGCTTTTTTGAAAATCCTATGCTTTCCCGGCCCCTTGGCTTACTTCCATGAACCGGGAAAGCGCCTGCTCCATCTTATAGCGCGTCACCGGCTTTTGGCAGAAGAACGGCACACACAGCCGGTATGCCTGCACCCCAAAATCCAAATCGGAAAACCAGATGATTTTCCGGGACAGGAGCCGCGCGCTGGTGATGGTGTTTAAGCCCTCCACGCTGTCTTGCGCCACGATCACCGCGTCCGGCAGCGCCCGCTTTACCATGCCGTCCAGCTCCGGCCAGTCCGCGCAGCCCGTGATCTCTGCCTCCACCTCCATTTCCTCCAAACATTGGCGGGCCAAATCCATCAACTGTTCCCGCTCCGCTCCGTCGCCGTCGCAGACAATCATGCTCCACATGCGCGGCCTCCTTCCTGTCCAAATCGCTTTCTACACTTTCAGAATAGGGAAAAAACGGCGTTTTTCAAGGGGGTGGCCGCAACTTGACATTTTTGGCCGTAACTTGCATTGTCCAAACGGGATTTTTAAGGTAAAATGGTCTTGACAACGAAAAAATTTTGTGATGCGGAGGGAGGGCTTTTGACATGAGAGCCGCAATCATAGACGACCTAAAATCGTGCAGGGAGGAGTTACGGAAGTGCCTGCACCAATACTTAAACGAACATTACGCCGGGGAAACGCCCGCCGTGGAGGAGTTTTTCAGCGGGGAAGATTTTTTGTCCCAATTCCAGCCGGCGGCGTGGGACGTTATTTTCATCGACCAGTACATGGACGGGCTTTCCGGCATTGACACGGCCGGTCAAATCCGGGAACGGGACAAGCTGGCGGCGCTGGTGTTCGTTACCACAAGCGTTAGCCACGCCGTCGAGAGCTACGGGGTGCGGGCTTGCGGGTATCTGGTTAAGCCCTACGACTACGGCGACTTTGAAAAGACAATGGAGCTGGCCGGGGTGGAGAAGATACGGAACGCCCGGTTTGTCCGGGTGGAACATGAAAAGGTGCTGCTCCGTGAAATCCTCTGGTGCGACAAGGACGAGCATTATACCCAAATCCATACCGACAGGCGGGGCGTTTTCCGGTTCCGTCTGCCCTTCGGGGAGCTGGCCGGGCTGCTTGCCCCCTACCCGCAGTTTTTGCCATGCTACAAGGCTACGCGCCCTTGCGGGCGCTGAATACGGGAGACTTGACCGGCTGGGAAGTATGCTTCATGTTTGAAAGCGTCCGGCAGGACGCGCAGCTGCCCCGTTAGGGGCGATGAAAAAGGCCGCCGTTGGCGGCTCTTTCCCGGGGTTTGGGTTCCAGTACCCAACAAGCGTTTTGCGGGAGTGCATATACTCCTTCCCTGCTTGCCATGATTTTCCCGTCGCGCATGAAAATAGCCCCGGCATGAGACGGGGTTACATCTCACACCGGGGTGGGGGTGCGGAACGATAGAAGCTCGTTTTCGGGGGTTCAGGTGAAATGATACAGGCCCCCTCGGTTTGGCGTCCGCAGAGGCCCATTCTGTCAGGGGGTTGGAGGCCTTATTATTCCGCTTTCGCAAACCGCTCTTTACCCCACGCCGTCCTTCCAAAGATAGACAACGGCTATCATATGCGAAACTTTAGCGCAGGGGTTTCCCGTTATGTAAGCGATAAAATCCCGCCCAAATCCCGCCCAACTTTACAAAAGTATGTTGCAAGAACTTTTAACACAGAATGGGGCGGATATTCGCAAACCCGCATGAAATCAAGGCTTTCCGCGTGACGCTATAAAGTTCTATACGGCCTTTTGAGCTGTTTTTTTGCTATTCAGGCAATAAAAAAGCTCATACAAACATTATATTTGCATGAGCTTTTTTATAGTAAGCAGACAAGCACAGACTAAAATTTTATAGAATAAACCGTAAACCACTCTTTTAATTGTACGTTTTTTCTAATATATTTTTCTGTGGATCACACCATACGTGTATTCTGAAAATCACAAATCTTGCAATTGGTTGCGCAATACACATTTCAACGAATAATGAAATAGCGAAATTACGAGGCCATTTGTAAAAAAAATTATGTATCGGTTCTAAAGTAATGGAACGGGTTCCAATCCATGTCCCAATCACAGTCAGTAAAATTGACATTAGAAAAACAGTGCATAAAATATTTATTACAATATGAGAATGGAAACTGTCATCTTGCGCAACGATCCCAGCAGTCATTTTTTCCGCCGGAATATATGTCAGCAGAACAATAGCTAGGACACTTAACCAGATAAAAGGCAGTACCGTTAAAACATCCTGCCAGACATAAAGATGAAATCCTGCTTCAAAACAGGTAATTAAAGGAGCTATAATATTTACAGAAATAATTGATATAATCCCCATAAATACAGCAAATTCTTTTTTGTTACGCGGTAATTTCATATAAAAATCCATATAATCATTCCTCCTAAAAAAGAGCATAAAATCTACATTTATTGATTTTACGCTGAACCTATTATGTCATAATGTATTATCATTAACTATGTGTTTTTTCTCGGGTTAGGTACTTCCTAATTACATCATATAACCTCCATTTTCTTCATCTATCATAAGGAATCCTTATTACAAAAACTGATTAAAAACTTAAAACAAACAAAAAACAGCATAGAAATCAAAATTCTACGCTGTTGGCTGCTTGATTACATAATCATAACAAAAAAATGAGAATTGTCAATATTTTTTGGGCTGAGAATCATGAATTCTCCAAAACAGCTTTCGTCTAACCTTTTACATAATACAAAAGATAGGTAAAAATTAACAATATAATTAAGGATTAACAACAGCAAAATGACGAAATATACAAAAAACGAAAAAATCACTTACATTTAAAAAAAAATTTGCTTATAATTTAATTACATAAAATTTTTGAATTTACGGAGGAATATCATGAAAAGGATAAAATCAGCGTGTATTACGCAAACACTGCATTTCATGTTAAAGGATGATGTTGGCCATGATTATGCTGTAAAACTTGTTGGAGAAGAAGTGAAAAAATACAAGGAACAGTTGGATAGAAGTATGACAAAATACAAGATTTTTTCAGAAGAAACACAGAGCGATGGCTCTGTCATAATTGAGATCAGGAAACAGTATAATTCATCTCCGGTAGGAAATTATCTGGATTAGACGTAATGTTTGTATCGAAAGCGTGCAGTTATCTTTTTAGGATAAATGCACGCTTTTAAGTATACCCTTACGGGTATCCCGTAACTTACGCCTTTCGAGCTTATGAGCTCCGCACGTAAAAACATGGAGAGGTGCATTATAATGGAAATCAGTATGTTGCTGGATGAAAATGTGGTACATAAATCATTTGGAAAAGGTGTTATAAACTCTGCTGATGGGAAATATCTGGATGTAGAATTCTTTAAAGGAAATAAGAAAAGCAGGTTTCTATATCCATCATGTATTCAGGGCTTTTTGAGATTGGAAAATGATGAAAAACAGGCAGAGGCAGAAAAGGACCTGGAGCAGTGGAAAGTTGAAAATGGAATCATGCAAAAAGAACAGTTAAGACTTATACATGAAAAAACGGCAAAAGCTATCAATGCAAGGAAAGCAGCAGCGAAGAAAAGCTGCAGGCCTTACAGCTGGTATTAGAGTATTGATGTGTCTGGTAGAAATCAGCTCTTTGTCAGTATGCAGGAAGGATAGGAAGATGAACGAAAATAAGAAACAGGCTTTAGATGCAGCCATATTAAAAATAGAAAAGGACTTTGGAAAAGGGGCGGTTATGCGTCTTGGAGATCCAAACGCAATCAGCAATGTAGAGATTGTGCCTTCCGGAGCGTTAAGTCTTGATCTTGCGTTGGGATTGGGAGGAATACCGAAAGGTAGGGTAATTGAGATTTATGGCCCCGAGTCAAGCGGAAAAACAACGGTGTCTTTGCATATGGTCGCGGAAATCCAGAAAAGAGACGGCATAGCGGCATTTATTGATGCAGAACACGCACTTGATCCCAATTATGCCAAAAATATAGGTGTAGACATTGATGAGTTGTACATATCACAGCCGGATAACGGAGAACAGGCGTTAGAAATAACGGAAATGCTAGTACGCTCAGGAGCAATTGATATTATCGTGATAGATTCCGTTGCCGCATTGGTGCCTAAGGCTGAAATTGAAGGAGAAATGGGTGATGTACATATGGGCTTACAAGCACGTTTGATGTCACAGGCATTGAGAAAGCTGACTCCGGCCGTAAGTAAATCAAAATGCATTGTAATTTTTATTAACCAGCTCAGAGAAAAAATCGGTATCCTGTACGGAAATCCGGAAGTAACTACGGGAGGGCGTGCATTAAAATTCTATTCATCCGTAAGGCTTGATGTAAGAAGAATTGACCAGATAAAAGTTGGCGGAGAGCGTGTCGGAAACAGAACCAGAGTAAAGATAGTAAAGAATAAGATCGCGCCGCCTTTTAAAGAAGCTGAATTTGACATTATGTATGGCACAGGTATATCAAGAGAGGGAGATATTCTTGACCTGGCTGTGGAAATTAATGTAATCAATAAAAGCGGTTCCTGGTTTTCTTTTGATGATATGAAACTGGGGCAGGGTAGGGAAGCTACCAAAGAGTATCTGAAAGAGCATCCTGATTTTATGGCGCAGGTAGAGCAGAAAGTCAGAGAACACTATCATTTGCAGGCTGATAGCATCGGGAATGTAGTCACCACAGTACCTGTGGCGGAAGAAATTGGCAGCGCTATTCCGGAAAAGCAACTGCAGGAAAATATTTTTACGGAGGTTTAGCATGGAAGAAACATATGTTATTACAACAGATGGAATTATGAAAAAAGACGAGGCATCGGGCAGCGTTGTGCGTGAAATCAGTACGAAAGAGGAATTGGAAGATCTAATTGAGAGAATACCTTACATTCAAACGCTTCAAGCTCCAAACAGCAAATTCCGCAAAGAACGGTATCAAATGGCGTTAGATGAATGTGATGATGTAGAATGGGTAAAAATCATTAAAAGCGTATACCTGCGGATGAAAGAAAAACGGTATGATGAATTTGAAGTTGAATACGCGGATAGGGCGAAAGCGTTTTTATATAAAGAAATTGCAATTCGTTTTGAGATCCCATTTGGCGAGGTAGAGGAGTTTTTGAATAAAACGATTCAGAAGGGATTGAAGGAATTTTGATTCAATCCCCTGACGGCCGGCCATCCTATATGGAGAATCTGCGGCTGCACTGTAATCGTACACTGCTGTGCTTCAGAAGTAGATGGAAGGGTAATGCAAAACTTCTGTCATTGAATAAACTGATGAATTATAGACAGCTTAAAACTGTAAAGGGCAAAAAATAGTGGGTAGGATTCGTGCGGAATTCTACCCATTTAGTTTTTCAACTCAATAATGAATGATTATACCGATACGCACTGAAATGGTAAATATGCAAGGACTGGATGCGATAGAAGAAATCAAGCTTGTGCAGGATACAATACATGCCATTGCAGCTCATTGGCAGCTTGATATTATCTGAGTCAAGGATATGTGTTCAAAGATAGATCGCAGTATCACCCTATTAGGTGAAGAACATGATATGATGCTACGATTGTAAAAATCATAGACCCAAAATACGATTTTGAATCTTTCAATGTGTCCGGTATTATATAGCAGACACCTTTAGGTACAGCAGGAGGAATTCACAAATGGCATCATAAGATGGGAGTGAGGTGGTTGGTTCAGGGAAGATGATTGGACTGGCTGGCAGGAATATATGACAGACCTGGCAGGACATCTTCAGGTGCTTCTCTTATCGGTCACAATCGGGCCGAAGGGGGCGATTTGAAGGAACGTGTGTATATTTCTGTAGGTTAGAATGTATCATAGGACAGCGTGAATACGCAACTGTATTTAGGATTAAAGGAGGATGGCATGACTTTTTTTGAACAGGAACTTAAAAAACTCTTTGCAGATGATACTGCTTTTATGGACAAACGTTTTATTGGGAATGCCTGCTATGGAAGACTGGACAATAATATACGGATAAAAATTCGTTTTACGACATGTGGTGTTGCAGACCAATATGAAGCATTAAAAGTCACCCTGCTGAACCGAAATGAGGGTGAGATAGATAACATGATGCTGCATTTTCATGACCTGTGGGGAATAAAAAAGACAGGAAATCCTAACTTTGGGGAAGGGATTAGCCCCCATATATGGAGGTACCGGGAAAAAACCGAGTGGTATGTGTACCAGCCGAACAAGGATGATTACCAAAAGCTTGCTGATGCGGTTAGGGCCTATGTGGAGACATTCCAAGAACCAATACAAGGCCAGCAGATGTGTTGATAATCCGGCCTTCCGGATGGAAAGGTGTGGGCAGACGAGTTGTTCATTTGGGATTTTGTCGTAGATACGGTATTTGAGGATATCATTGAATGGTTTTATGGACAGCTGATAGGCTTTCTGAGTTCGTTTTTTGGTATGATGGGAAACATGGGCGCAGAGATATTTGATCTGGTATGGGTTCAGGGGATTGTCCATTTTTTTGTCTATCTTGCCTGGGCGTTATATGTGACCGGGCTGGTGGTGGCGGTATTTGAATGTGCCATTGAATATCAGACCGGACGGGGAAGTGTGAAGGATACAGCTCTCAATGCAATCAAAGGCTTTATGGCAGTAGGATTATTTTCCAGTGTGCCGGTGGAGTTGTACCGGCTGGCTATCACACTTCAGGTACAGGTAAGCGCTGCCATATCAGGACAGGGTGTTGGAGTCACGGAACTTGCCGCAGGCATCATGGATAACCTGTCATCCGCAGGTTCATTGAAGGAGGCAGACCTGTCCTTCCTATATGGTGGACTGGACCCGGCGGGAAACGGAATCTTTACCATCTTCCTTATCATCATGATGGGGTATGCAATCATTAAGGTGTTCTTTGCCAACCTTAAACGAGGGGGAATCCTGCTCACTCAGATTACGGTAGGGAGTTTATATATGTTTTCCGTTCCCAGGGGATATGTGGATGGTTTCATGAACTGGTGCAAACAGGTGATTGGTCTGTGTCTCACAGCCTTCCTGCAGGCAACCCTTCTGACAGCAGGGCTTTTGGTCATCCGAGAGCATGCCTTATTGGGGCTTGGAATTATGCTGGCCAGTGGTGAGGTACCAAGGATAGCGGGGCAGTTCGGCATGGATACAAGTACAAGGGCCAATCTGATGGGCTCCGTCTATGCTGCCCAGAGTGCAATTAATCTTACAAGAACGGTGGTGACGCTGATACCAAAATGATGACAGGACTGGTGTATATAGCAAGCCCTTATGCGGGGGATGTTGAGGCTAACCTTACCTTTGCAGGGCAGGCAGGCCGATATTGTATGATGCAGGGCGGCATACCTGTGATTCCACATATGATGTATCCTGCGTTCCTGGACGATACAGATCCGGCACAACGCGGACTGGGAATAGAAATGGGATTAAGGCTGATGGAAGTCTGCGACTGTGTATGGATATGTGGGGAGCATATATCCGCAGGAATGAAGCAGGAACTGGCTTTTGCCAATGGGATTGGGAAGGAGGTGAGGTTCGTGGGACGGGATGAAATTACTGCATCGGTAAATGAAAGGCAGGAAATGTTGACAGGAATGGAGATAGGATGAATGGAGGGAGGAGGTAAATGAGATGACCTATTTATATCCGGATCATCTAAGGGCAAGGGCCACCTTGTGGCTGTGGGATTTAAGGGATATCGGATTTATAGGTATAGGAGCCGTGTTCTCCATCGCCTGTTTTTCGGTCAGTGATATCCTGGTACCTATGGTATTGACAACCGTATATGGTTTCCTTTCCATCCAGTTTGATGGCACACGCATCCGGGATTTTATCCTATATGCATGTGCCTTTTTTGTGACCCGGCAGCAGACCTATGAATGGAGAAGAAGATGAAGAAGGAAAAAAAGGATAAAAAGACGGGACAGAAGAAGGAAGGGACACGGCAGCTAATTGGTATCCAGGAGATAACAGACTATAGCCTGCGGACAATGGAACATGGTGAGCTGGTATTTTTCCTGATTCATCCAAGTAACCTGTCTGTCCTGTCGGAGTCAAGCCTGGCTGCCAGAATATATGGTCTCATGACGGTCCTAAAAGGAATGGCAGAGCTTGAGATGCTATGCTTGAACAGCAAAGAGAACTTTGAGGATAATAAGAAATTTATTCAGGACCGGGTAGAGGAGGAAGAAAATTCTGCCATCCGAAAACTTCTTGAGGCGGACCTGAAGTTCCTGGACCAGATCCAGGTGCAGATGGCCACGGCACGGGAGTTCATTCTTGTTGTGCGGCTTCCGGGAGAGGAAGAGAAGGAAGTAGTCCCGTATCTGAATCGAATTGAAAAGACCCTGAATGACCAGGGATTCACCACAAGAAGGGCAAATGGAGATGACATCCGCAGGGTTCTGGCTGTGTATTTTGAACAGAACGTGACCACGGAGCGGTTCGAGGAATCAGATGGTGAGCGATGGGTCATATTCCATGACCATTGATGGGGAGGAGGGAACAGTAATCGGAAGAGAAAGAATGAATCGGAGGGATGATGAGGTATATGTGAAGGATTTTATAGACATGGTCAGCCCTTCCATCATCCAATTTGAGATAGACCATTATGTGTGCGGGAACACCTACCGGTGTGTATGGGCACTCAGGGAGTACCCGACCAGTACTGAGGAGCAGGCCATCCTACGGAACCTGGGCGAGAAAGATGGAGTGACCCTGCGCATCTACACCCGGCAGGTTTCCCCGGCAGAGGAACGGAAAATCATCAGCAATGCTGCCAATAAGAACCGGATGCGGCAGGGGAGTACGGAGAACCTTCAGGATACCATCACAGCAGGCAATAACCTGCAGGATGTGGCCGACATTGTTTCACAGATGCATCGGAATAAAGAGCCGCTTCTGCATACAGCTGTATATATTGAACTGACGGCAGCGGATCCGGAACAGCTTAAGCTGCTACAGACGGAAGTCCTGACAGAACTTGTGCGTTCCAAGTTGAATGTGGACCGTCTGCTCATGAGACAGAAGCAGGGGTTCCTCAGTGTGATGCCATCCGGGTGGAACGTGTTCAGGGAACAGTATGAACGGGTGCTCCCGGCCAGCAGTGTTGCAAACCTGTACCCATTCCATTATTCCGGGAAGACGGATCCGAATGGATTCTACCTGGGCAGGGATAAGTTTGGGAGCAACATCATCGTGGACTTTAACCGGCGTGCGGAGGATAAGACCAATGCCAACATCCTTATTCTGGGAAACAGCGGTCAGGGAAAATCGTATCTGTTAAAACTGGTTCTGTGCATCATGCGTGAAGCGGGAATGGATGTCATATGCCTGGATCCGGAAGGAGAGTACCAGGATTTGGCGGAAAACCTGGGCGGCTGTTACATTGACCTCATGACAGGCGAGTACAAAATCAATCTGCTGCAGATACGGTGCTGGGACGAGGATGGAAGCCCGAATGACACAGGAGCCCCCATGGCATTCCGCCAGACCAGCAGATTGAGTCAGCACATTTCATTCCTGAAGGATTTCTTCCGGTCCTATAAGGATTTTACAGACCAGCATATTGACGCCATTGAGATCATGGTTGGGAGATTGTATGAACGGTTTGGTTTTACGGACAGGACTGATTTCAAGAGACTGAAACCTATGGATTATCCCATTCTTTCTGATTTATACCAGCTGATTGAGGGGGAATACCAGGGATTTGATGATACCAGGCGCCAGCTGTTCACAGCAGAACTCCTTCAGGAAATTCTTCTGGGGCTTCACTCGATGTGCAGAGGAGCGGAGGCTCCTTTTTTTGATGGGCATACCAATATTACGGATAACCATTTCATCGTGTTCGGTGTCAAGGGACTATTGCAGGCCAGCAAGAACATACGCAATGCAATGCTGTTCAACATTCTGTCCTATATGAGTGACGCGCTCCTGACCAACGGCAGGACGGCTGCCAGCATTGATGAGTTCTATCTGTTCCTCAGCAACCTGACGGCGGTCGAGTACGTCAGAAATTTTATGAAACGGGTCCGTAAGAAGGACAGCGCTGTTATCCTGTCAAGTCAGAACCTGGAAGACTACAACCTGCCGGGAATTGCCGAATATACCAAGCCGCTTTTCGCTATCCCGACACACAGCTTCCTGTTCAACGCAGGGGCCGTGGATGCAGGTTTCTATATGGATACCCTCCAGTTAGAAAAGAGTGAATACAACTTGATTCAGTATCCTCAGAGGGGCGTATGTCTTTATAAATGCGGGAATGAACGTTATAACCTGATGGTCCAGGCACCACCCTATAAGGCCAGACTGTTCGGAAAGGCGGGAGGGCGATGACAAAGCAGCAGGAAAACAAACAGGTACCGGGGATGCGAGAGCAGCGCTTCGGCATTGAGATAGAATTGACCGGGCTTACACGCAGGGCGGCGGCTGATATCATTGGAAATTATATGGGAACCACGCCAGTTTATATTGGCGGTTTTTATTACGTCTATGAGATACCGGACAGGGAAGGGCGTCAGTGGCGTGTTGTGTTAGATAGCAGTATAAAAGTAGAATGCAAAAGTGGAATTGCCAATGACGAATACAAGGTGGAGGTGGTAAGTCCCATCTGCAGATACCCGGATATTCCGGATATACAGGAGATTGTCCGCCAACTTCGACACGGTGGGGCTATCGCTAATAAGTCCTGCGGTATTCATATCCATGTGGATGCCACCTCTCACAATGCACGGACTTTGAGGAATATCACGAACATCATGGCCAGCAAGGAGGACTTAATCTATAAGGCATTGCAGGTTGAGGTGGCACGGAAACACCAATACTGCCGACCAGTGGATGAGACTTTTTTAGATGAGATGAACCGGAAGAAGCCGAGAAATTTGGATGAGGTAAGCTTGATTTGGTATGGGGGAAGAAGCAGGAGAAGCAAGCATTACGATAAGACACGTTACCATTGCCTGAATCTGCACTCCGTATTCCAAAAGGGAACGATTGAGTTTAGACTGTTTAATTCTACGACCCACGCCGGAAAAGTAAAGGCATATATCCATCTATGCCTGGCCATTAGCTATCAGGCGCTTATCCAGAAATGTGCCAGTAGAAGGAAGACCACAAGCACAAATGAAAAATATACCTTCCGTACCTGGCTGCTTCGCCTGGGATTGATAGGGGAGGAGTTCGCCAACACCAGAAAGCATCTGCTTGAGCATTTGGACGGCTGTATCGCGTGGAAGGACCCGGCTCAGGCAGAGAGGCAGAAGGAGCGTCTGCGGGCCAGACGTGAAATGGAGGAGAACGCGAATCAGGAAGGAAAGGAAAACTTGGAAGGAAGAGACGTATCGAATCCTATGACGAAAACCGGAATGGAGGAAAAAATGGAAGAGGGAAAGTTATATGTAGCATATGGCTCTAACCTGAGCCTGACACAGATGAGACGCCGATGTCCCACCGCCAGGGTTGTTGGGCTGGCGGAACTGATGGATTATGAGCTGCTCTTCAGAGGCCGTCGGGAAAATGCGTTTGCAACCATCGAGCCTAAACAGGGCAGCTGTGTACCTGTCATGATATGGAGAATCCAGGGGGATGATGAGTTGGCACTGGACCGATATGAGGGCTATCCTCACCTATATGAGAAGAAACAGGTGGAGGTATCCATGGGAAGAGAGCAGATGGAGGCCATGGTATATGTCATGACTCCGGGCCAATCCTTTGGCCGGCCATCATCCCGGTACCTGAATATCATCCGGGAAGGCTATCGTAATGCAGGGTTTGCCCCAGTGGTCCTGGAGGCGGCTGTCAATGATTCAGTACGGCTGGCCATGCAGGAGGATGGACAGCAGGAAGGGATGACAGGGATGGACTCCCTCAGATGATGAGGAAGGAGGTAAGTTAGTATGGCAGCACCTGTGCTGGCAGCCATCGCAAAGGCATCCATCCTGGCGGCAGCCGATGAATCACATAGGAAACGGATGGCGACCATATTTGGGCTCATTCTATCCCCTGTCCTCGTGGTTATTCTACTCATAATGGGTATGCTTTCCGGGATGACCGAACATAACCAGAATGCGGTAAGGACCGTATTCGAGAATGGAAAGTTACCAGAAAAGACACCGGAGGAATATCGGGCATTCATTGTAGGGATGCAGAACAGCTTCAACCGGATAGGAATTGTAATCGACGAAGTTACCGGAATGATTGAGGAAGGAGAGATAGATAGAATGATGGTAAAGTCCATCTTCTATTCCCTTTTTTATGATTATGAGGGCCTCCCTGTTTCATTATCCGTGATACAGGAATTCGTGGACTGCTTCGTGAGATATGAAGAACGGACAAGGGAAGAGACAGATGATGATGGGAATACAACAGAGGAAACCTATCTGGTGGCGGTTCCGCTTACCAGCCAGACAGAGATTTACAGCAACATCCGTTCACGCCTCCGGGCAGTAAATGACATAGACCAGGCCAATGCGATTGAAATATATTACCGGATGGTGTATGGAGTAGGCGCACCAACGGAGGGGGATGGATTCGGGGAATGGTCTGAATGGAATGGGACCTTGTCGTCTGAAGCCTACGAGGCTATCTGTAGTGCTCTGCCGGAGGGGGAGGCGGGAAGTCTGGCCGTGCAGCTTGCCATGACCCGACTGGGAGATCCATATTCCCAAGCAAAGCGCGGACAGGGGGACTATACGGACTGCAGTTATCTTACCCTATGGGCCTACCGGCAGCTGGGTGTCTGTCTTCCAGGCACGGCAGCGGAGCAGGCGCAGTACTGTGTGGAGCGTGGACTGGTGGTGACAAGGGCCAGTCTTGTACCGGGGGACCTGATATTCTGGTCCCATAAACCGAATGGGAGATACATGAACATCACCCATGTGGGAATGTATGCGGGTAACGGAATGGTCGTCGATGCATCCTCCTCACGTGGCAAAGTAGTTTACAGGAACTTGTTCGATGCAGACAAACAGGTTTTATTTTGCCGTCCGGCTCTGCTCAGTACAGACGGAAAAAGTGAACAGGAGAATTATAGAAACGAACACAAACCAATATAGAAATGCAAGGAGGACATGACCATGGCAAAGAAGAACATCACAATTGGATTCCCGGAGGAAAAACTGAATGTATTGTTATATTTCTTAAATCGTGAGCAGCAGAATCTGGAGCCATTGTTAGAAGAACAGCTGGACAGACTGTATAACCGTACCGTGCCGAAACAGACCAGGGACTTCATTCAGTTCCAGATGACAGGTGAGGTTGCAATTGAAACAGAGGAAAATCAGGAAGCAGGGAAGGAAAACACACCAGGAACAAAGGAAACAGTCAAAGAGGCAAAACGGAATAAACGGCAGGAACGCCAAACCGGTCAGACGGTTGTACAGAAACCAGATGCGCCCAAGTTAGATGAAGACGTACAGGAGGAAGAAGGCCCTGGAATGCAGATGGGGATGTAAGATGCGGCCGAATGATACCAGGATATTCCTGTGGAAGGAAGGGTAACTAACATGGTTTTTCAGGAATTCATATCAACAGTAGCCAAGAGAATGAAAGAAAGATATAAGGAGATGGGACAGGATTATTCGGTGACAATTAAGAACCGGGAGAGGGTGAACCGGGAAAATAGTAGTTCAATTGTCGTAAAAAAGCCAGGACAGCTACAACAACCAGGTATTGTAATGAACTCCTTTTATGCTGATTTTAGTGAAGGAAAAAAGAAGATGGACGAGATTATTGACCAGCTAATGAAAACAGTTGAGGAGGAAAACTTGGGAATCCAACTGAATGGTTCTTATTTTACAAAGGACAGAATCTTAAAGAATATCCGTATGGAATTGATCAATGCGGACCGGAATCGGGAACTCCTATCCCATGTACCACATCGGATGGTTGCTGACCTGGCAGTCATTTATAAATATATCATTCAGGATACGGGAGAGGGGATAATCGGTGCAACACTGACCAACTATATGATTGCCGGAATGGGAATCCATGAAGATGAGCTTTTTCAGATGGCCATGGATAACCGTAGAGAAAATGCCCCCTACGTCATCTGGAACCTAGAGGATGTCATTCATGGATTAAACGAAAGCCTGGGAATGGAAGAAACTCCTGAAGAGGATGGCTTGGATTCGTTTTTAGATTGTAGCGTTTTGACATCACAGGATGGATTATTTGGTGCTTCCTGCATCCTATATCCGGAAGCAGTGAAGGAGCTTGCTGCCGCCAAGGGAGGAAACTTTTTCCTTCTGCCATCATCCATTCATGAATGGCTTGTTATACCTGATGTTGGAATATACGATGGTTTAGAAGATATAGTCCGATTCGTGAACCAAAATGAGGTGGGAGAAGAGGAAGTCCTATCAGACCACGTCTACTATTATGATGTCCAGAAACAGGAGTTGTCCATCCATCAGGCAGGCGAGGAAATCGAAATGGACGCTGATATAAATGGCGGACCGGATATGGGACGGATGGATTTTTTGAGTTAAGTCAAGAAGTATTTATTGAACGAGGGAGGTTTATTTTGAAAAAGGCAATCATCCAACTGAAATATGATGAAGAGAAACTGTCGGCATTGGAAAAGTATATGATAAAGAAAGAGGCGGATCTGGAGGTGGAACTTCTGCATACCCTGCAGAAATTATATGAAAAATATGTGCCGCCGGCCGTCAGGGAATATATTGAAAGCCGGGAAACATGTGAAGGGAGGACTGGCGTGAGGAGCCAGGAACGGCGGAACACTGCCAACCGGGCAAATGAGGGAATACTGGAAACAGGGGAAGGAACATGGAGCACGGAGAATTCGTAAGACAGCGTACGGATAAACCAGGCCTGTGACGCACGGTAAGCCAGCGTGTGGGCTTTTACAGAGGAGAGTGGGAGTATCGGGCATGTCAGGAAAAAGCGACGGAATTTGGGCGGATTTGAGAAAACAGCGTAAAATCAAGTACTGAGACAGGGATATCATGGACCATCAGCATGCAGACTTCAGAGGTAATTCCGGCGTTCGATTTGTGTGCAGGTTAAAGGGAGGTGCACCTAAAGGCGCCCCTCCCAGTCACAATCGCCCGCAATGCGGGCGTTTTCTGCTTCCACGAAGGTGCACCTGTTTGGAGGCCTGGTCACCCTTCAGGTGGTCTAAACACATGAAATATAGCGTATGTTCAAGGCTTTTAGGCTGTTTTTGGGTGCACCCTTTAGGTGGTTCTGCCAGGTATGCCCCTTGTTTTTTATAACATATGGATATGGACTTTCATCAGGATAATCGGTATTGTGGTGTCAAATGAAAAGGAGAGATACCGATGAGACAGAAAACAGGGAAAATCAAAGAGGAGATCCTGGCATTCATGGTTGAAATACTGGACAGTCAATGGCAGGAAAACAAGACACCAGAAGAACGTGTCATCCAGCAAAAAGTGAATGAGTGTTTGGATGGGTGGCTTAAGCAGATTAGCGCGGAACAGCGAGATGGGATTGAAGACTGCATTGATGATATGCTGGAAGAGAACTGGGCATGCCAGCTCTATCTATATGAGGAAGGGGTAAAGGATGGAATACGCTTGATGAAGATGATATATGGATTATGAGTCTAAAAGGATGTGATTTTGATTTGAATTATGAAGACAAGGTATGTAGATACTGGATGGGATCAATCGTGGCTTGTAATCAAAAAAGTATGATGCTATAATTTAATGACAGGAAGTGGAAGGAGAGTTCCATGCCGACAAATGACAAGATTCTTCAGGAAATCATGTGTGGTTTTAAGGACAGGAGTATCCGGTTTACTGAACTACAGAAAATATTGGAAGCACTTGGATTCAAGTGCAGGTCAAAGGGTGACCATTTTATTTATTATAGAGAAGGTGTCGATGAAATCATCAATTTACAACCGATAGGAAACAAGGCAAAAGCGTACCAGGTAAAACAGGTCAGGAATTTAATTTTAAAATATAAACTGAAGTTGGAGGTGTAAGGATGCATAGATATGAGCGCATTGTGTTCTGGTCCGAGGAAGATCAGAAATGGATTGTCGATGTACCGGAGCTTTCCGGGTGCATGGCGGATGGGGCTACACCGGTGGAAGCGCTGGAGAATGTTGAAACCATCATTGATGAGTGGATTGAAACGGCAAGAGCCATAGGGCGTGAAATACCAGAGCCGAAAGGCCGTCTGCTCTATGCATAGGTGAAATGGAAAAGTTTATATGCTCACAGTTTAGGCTGTCACATTAGGTGGCGGTCTTTTTTTGATTAAAAAACATTTTCTTTAGCTACTGTTTGTAAATGAAGGGGGGTGAAACGAAAGCGCTGAAGAGGATATTTTGGAATGGAGGTGAGTGTTTGGAGGACGACACGAAGAAACGAATTCCGGTCTGGTTATATCCGAAGACCCTGAAGCGGATGGATGAGTGCCTGGACTTGGGGAACTGTAAGAGCCGGAGCGAATACATTGAAAATGCACTGTCATTTTATAACGGATATCTTTTATCAAAGGAAAGCAGCCCTTATCTGCCGGTTATTCTTACCTCGGCCATGTCCGGTATCGTGGAAGCGTCTGAGAACCGGACATCCAGGTTGTTATTCAAACTTGCAGTGGAACTATCCATGCTCATGAATCTGTATGCGGCCCAGAGTGATGTGGGGGAGGAGATTTTGGAAAAACTGAGGGGAAAGTGTATCCAGGATGTGAAGCATACGAATGGTTCGGTGAATCTTGAATCTGTTATGGCGTATCAGAAAGGAAAATAGAACTTGTACATGGCATGGAATACTTCTGATACAGGGGGGACTGGATGCCAAAAATCATATTGAAATGCCGTTACCTGAAACATGAGAAAGCACATCTGGCGCATCTGGTCCGTTACATTGCCACACGGGAAGGTGTGGAGATGGCAAGGGATACCCATGACCATCTGCCGGCAACCGCCAGACAAAAACAACTTATCGATGAATTGCTTCGGTCCCTTCCTGAAACGCAGGAGTCTTATGAATATCGTGATTATCAGGCGAATCCTACCATGGGTAACGCATTGGCGTTCATTTCTATTTCCATCGAACAGAATATGGACCTGGTAGCAAAGAAGGAAAATTATGTGGATTATATAGCCAACCGTCCCGGGGTAGAGAAAAGGGGGACGCATGGACTGTTTACCGATGCCGGTGTGCCGGTCATACTGTCGCGAGTACAGGAAGAAGTCGCCAGACATGAAGGGAACGTATGGACCTTCATACTTTCCATACGGAGAGAGGATGCAGTGCGATTAGGTTACGATGATGTAAAAAGGTGGGAAGCTTTGCTACGCGGTAAGCGGATGCAGATGGCGGAGGCCATGAAGATGTCACCAGAGAATCTGGTATGGTATGCGGCTTTCCATCAAGCAGGACACCATCCACATGTCCATATGATTGCGTACAGCCACGACCCCGGTAAAGGATTCCTGACGGAAAAGGGGATTGAGCAGATGCGCGCCATGTACGCAAAAGAAATATTCTATCATGATATGTATGAGATGTATCAGAATCAGACGGTTCAGAGGAACGAGCTGGTAAGGGCCAGCGCAAACCCGCTGAAGAAATTATTCGGACAGGCTCAGGGAAGATGGGAAGAAAGCAGTAAACTGGAGCAGTTGATGACACAGTTGGCAACGGATCTGAAACAGACAAAGGGAAGAAAAGTATATGGTTACCTGCCTCCAAGGGTAAAGCAGCAGGTAGACCGTATTGTGAATGTATTGTCCACGAACCCTGCGGTAGCTGAATGTTATCAAAAATGGTATGAATACAGACTGGAGATTTTACACATCTATTCAGATCAGACGCCGGATCCGCCTCCACTTTCCAAGCAGAAGGAATTTAAGCAAATCAAAAATATGATTATCAGGGAGGCTATGGAATTGGAAGTGTCCGGAGACTGTATTTCTGAGCAGCCGATGGATGATGTGAGCCAGATGATTGCGGGGGATATGGAGATTACGGATGAAACTGAATTTACGGATGATGTTGTGGCAGATGATGATATGTCCTGTATTGTGAAATTTATAGAAGATGATTATACCGATTGGACGGACGAATACAGGCAGGCGAGGAATATTCTGTATGGAACGGATGGAGAAAAGCCGGACTTTGGAACAGCCTATCAGATGATGTCCTCCGAAGCGGAACAGGGAAATGCGTTTGCAATGTGTGACCTTGGACAGATGCTGCATTATGGGAGGGGATGCGAACCGGATCCGGAAGCATCCCAGGCATGGTATAACAGAGCACTCCGCATTTTCCTAAATGCTGAAACCGTAAAGGAAAATGCTTATTTGGAATACCGGCTTGGGAAGCTGTATTATGACGACCTGTATATGGAAAAGAATCTGGGAGCATCCATTTACTGGCTGAACATGGGAGCAGGTCATGGGAATAAGTACGCACAGTATCTACTGGGAAAGCTATACCTGTTTGAACCAATGGTCAGGGATGAAGAGAGCGGCATCTTCTGGCTGCAGAATTGCGCAGACCAGGGTAATCCATATGCAGTATATCTTCTGGAACATAAGGATGAGTGGGGAAGGATACGGCTCCGGTCAGGAGTTATCCGTTTATTTCATTATCTGTCTGCTCTGTTTAATGAACAGGAAAACGAAGATCATAACAAGATGCATGAATGGATTGACCGCAAGAGGGGACGCAAGCTTAAGGAAAAGAAAATAGCACAGGGAATCCGGGGATAGGAGGGATCATGATTGGAATATGTCATTTTCACAGAAGAAGAAAAGGAACGCGCAGGAGCAGTAAATCTGGTGGAATTTCTCTTACGCCAGGGGGAGGAACTGGAACCGTCCGGAAGTGAATGGCGTTGGAAACGGCATGACAGCGTGACAGTACGTAATAATACCTGGTATCGGCATAGCTGTAACTACGGAGGTGCAACAATCCAGTTCCTGCAGGAATTCTATGACATGACATATGTTGAAGCGATGAAGTGTCTGCTGGAAGGTAACTACCAGCCGGTCATCCGGGAAAATGAGGACGGGAGTACATGCCTCAAGGCAAAAAGCAGAAAGGAATTCCAACTACCGGAACCATATAAGAATGAGAAACGTGTCCTGGCTTATCTTTCCCGGACACGTTTCATTGATTATGAAATCCTTACGTTCTTCATTGAGCGGGGAGCCATCTATGAAGAAATGAGACGGCATAATGTAGTGTTCGTAGGCTTTGACAATCAGGGCAAGGCGCGCCATGCGCACATGAAAGGAGCCTATACAAATGGAGAAAGCTTCCGGCTGAATGTGGAGGGCTCAGATCCCGCCTATGGATTCGGTTACTGTGGGGAAGGCCCGAGACTGTACGTGTTTGAGGCAGCCATTGATCTTCTGTCGTTCCTGACACTCTATCCCCTTGAATGGCAGAAACAGAGTTATATCTGTCTGGACGGATTATCCAAACACGCAATGCTTCAGATGCTGCACAGTCACCCATGGTTACAGGAAGTCATTCTCTGTATGGACCATGACTCGGCCGGAATTGAGGGATGCTACCGGCTGAAGGAGATCTTGGTGGGAGAGGGATATGAAAATGTGTCGCGTCTGTCGTCCAGGAATAAGGATTGGAACGAGGACTTGAAGGAAATGCACGGAATCCATCCCGTGCCTGCAAGGGAACATCCAGGGCTCTTAACGTGTATGAAGCTATGCTTGCGGTTGAAGAATCAGGAAGATAAGTCATGTACAGATGAGGAAGCCTTAAAGCAGATTCAGGACTCCTATCACCACTTAAGTATGGTAATGGAACGGCAGGTGACATATGGGGAAGACCATGGAGCGGAGATGCTCATGTGCCTGGAGGATATGTCTGCCGCCGGATTCCATCTACTGCTGGAGAACCATAGAAACGAAGAACCATCCTGTACAAAAGAGCAGCTTGCAAACCAACTGTTTAGAGCCTATGAGCCACACCGGGATAGAGGAAGGATGCAGGTAAAATCAGAGGAATTAAAAATGACAGTCGAATCCATTTGTCCATTGGATATGCAGAAATGTCCTAAAGAAAATATGGAAACAGGAACGGACGCCTTCAGAACGTTCATCATGGCCTGTATGAAATGTTACATCCAGATCAGCAAGATAACTGAAGAACAGCAACAAGAGTCTGATAGGAACGTAACAGTTACCTGCGTGGAAGGGATTAAAGAACAGGAGGTGTAGCAGGATGGATGGTTCTGGTGTGACACTGTTAATTGTCATAGGACTCTTCATGTTTGCAGTGATTAGCGGGATTGCAATGTTATCCGGCCATTATACGTTGGATGGAATCAAAAGTAAGACAGTAGGGGACGGTCAGCACGGAACGGCCCGTTTTGCAACGAAACAGGAAATCCGAAGGACATTTACGCATGTGGAATATCTTCCTGAAGCATGGCGCAGGGGAAGCAGATTACCGGAAGCGCAGGGACTGATAGTGGGGGGAGTCTTTAAAGGGAAAAGAGTAACTGCGCTGGTTGATACGGATGATGTCCACACGCTCATGATTGGGTCAGCCGGTGTGGGAAAGACAGCGTACTTTCTGTATCCGAACATTGAATATGCCTGTGCGTCAGGAATGTCATTTCTGGCAACCGATACAAAGGGGGATCTGTTTCGGAATTATGCAGGTATAGCAAAGAAGTACTATGGATATGAGGCTGCTGTTATTGATTTAAGAAATCCCACAAAAAGTGATGGCAATAACCTGCTGCATCTGGTCAACCAGTATATGGACCAGTACCAGAATGATAAGAGCAATCTGGCTGCAAAGGCAAAAGCAGAAAAGTACGCAAAAATCACCTCAAAGACCATTATCAATTCCAGTGGAGGGGACGCGGCATCTTATGGACAGAATGCCTATTTTTATGATGCGGCGGAAGGTCTTCTGACAGCTTCGATTCTATTGATTGCGGAATACTGTCCTCCGGAAAAACGGCATATTATCTCAGTATTTAAACTAATTCAGGATTTACTGGCGCCAAGTGGCGTAAAAGGAAAGAATCAGTTCCAACTGCTGATGGATAAGCTGCCCCCGGACCACAAAGCAAAATGGTTTGCGGGCTCTGCCCTCAATACCGGGGACCAGGCCATGGCTTCCGTTATGTCCACTGCGTTATCCCGGCTGAACGCTTTCTTGGATTCAGAGCTGGAGCAGATCCTGTGCTTTGATACAGTAATTGACGCGGAGCGTTTCTGCAATACGAAATCAGCGATTTTTGTTGTCCTTCCGGAGGAAGACGCGACCAAGTATTTTATGGCGTCGCTGATTGTCCAGCAGCTATACAGGGAGCTTCTGGCGGTCGCGGATGAACAGGGAGGGAAGCTTAAAAACCGTGTGATGTTCTATCTGGATGAGATAGGGACCATACCCAAAATCGAATCACTGGAGATGGCATTCAGCGCCGTTCGATCCAGGCGGTGTTCCATTGTAGCCATCATCCAGAGCTTTGCGCAGCTCCAGAAAAACTATGGGAAAGAGGGGAGTGAAATCATTACTGATAACTGTCAGGACGGCATTTTTGGTGGGTTTGCACCAAACTCCGAGTCAGCGGAAGTGCTGTCAAAACATATGGGAAACAGGACTGTATTGTCCGGATATGTCAGCAGGGGAAGGAACGATCCGTCCCAGAGCCTGCAGATGATTGCGCGTCCGCTTATGACACCGGATGAAATCAAGGCACTGAAAAAGGGAACATTTATTGTGACGAAGACAGGGGCACATCCAATGCAGGCAACGCTGAAACTGTTCCTGAAATGGGGGATTACAATTGAAGAACCTTATGAATTGCAGGAACGGGCCGCCAGGAAGGTAAGCTATGCGGACAAGCTGGAACTGGAGATGGAGATTGTGAACCGGCAGCTGACAGTTGAACTCTCAGCGATGGAGGATATGAGTGAATTAGAAACAAGATGTTCAGAGAGTATGCTTGTTAAAAGGGAACATGGGAGGCCAGGTACGATCGGAGGAAAGCTGCCGGTCCGCGTGGATTAGAGGGGGTGAGGAATGGGATATTTCCTTAAACTATATCAGTCAGGATTACCGCACCGTGCCATCAGTGTGTATATGTACCTGAAAGACCGGACCGATAAGAATGGTACGTGTTATCCCTCCATAGGTACCATATCAAAAGAACTTGTGTTATCAAGGAATACTGTGAAACGTGGAATTGATGATTTAGTAAAAGCGGGCTTTATACAAAAGGAGACAAGGTTGCGGGACAACGGGGGAAGAAGCTCAAATCTGTACCGCCTTCTGAAATAAATGCTATGCTACGCCAGGGGAGGAGTCCGGTTACTATGTGGGCCACCCCCTGGGACAGGATGGGCCGCCAGGAAGGGCCCAATTTAACATTAGAACAGAGAAGAAAGTATATTAAAAGACGTGTAAGCTGCCATGAAAAATCTGAAGAAACTAAAGGATAACGAAAGTGAAGTACCGTTTTTCTGGCCTACGCCATACTGCCACTTGTTTTCGCACCGTGCCAGGGTGGTAGCTGATAAGTTTGTTAAGGAGGATAGAAGGGGGCACAGCCGGCAGGTACATTCCTGATGGCTTATTACGAACCCGCTGACTTATATCTGCTTACTCCAGCCCTCCAGAATATGCAGCAGAGGGCGAAGAATATAAGGCATGCGATGGGAGCGGCAGCATAGAGCTTCCGGCTGCTTTTTCCCAAAAGAATAAGCAGGGGATAGTATTGAAAGCAGGCCAGAGGGACTATGAAGGTGAGGAACTTTAATATGGAGCTTCCGTAGATTCCGGCAGGATATCGTCCGAATTCTCTTCCGCCGTCCGTGAAGATGTTCATGAACTCCAGCCCCTCTATTGTAAAAAAGCAGAGAGTGGCATAGATAATGTATAATCCCATGAATAGAAAAATACCGCACAGAATCATGAAAAACAGAAGAAGGATTCCCTGTATGGTCCAGCGAATACCGCTAGACCATATGGCATAAGCAAGAATAACGACTGCCTGCAGCAGGCGTCCCACGCTGGAAAATTCAATTTTGGAGGCAAAGGTCTGAAAAAGGGTACCAGCAGGCCGGAGCATAATCCGGTCAAATTCACCATTGGAAACCACATGGCTAAACCCTTTAAAGCCTGCTGCAAATAATTCCGCTATTGAGAAGGCAGACAGGACAACGGAAAAACACAGAAGAACCTGCTGGTATGTAAAGCCATCCACTGCATGAAATTGCTGAAACATAAAGAACACGCTCAGAAAACCGGCAAAGGAAACAAAAAACTGTCCAAGGGCCGTGAGGAGGAAGGAAACTTTGTATTCAAGAGCACTTTTCAGCTGTATGGAGAAATAGCGGCAGTATAAGCGTAACATAATTACCCTCCCTGTATGACTGCGTGTTTCAAAGCGAGTGACATTAGATAATGGCCCAGGACCGTCAGGGCAATGACCCAAAATAGCTGAAGGGACAGAGTGCTTACGGCCGCTGCACCGGCAATGTTTGCCGAGTAAATTCGGTAGGGAGCGTTCTGCATGGATGCAAAGGGAAGCAGCTCCATGATGCTGCGTATCCTGCCGGGAAGGAAGGGAAGGGGAATGATTCCGCCGGACATGAATTCCACAAGGGACAGGGATATGACCCTGATTCCAAGGGGGGATAGGGTGAAAAATGTTGCAATGTATATCATCATGGAAAATGCCACTACCACAAGGAATCCCAGTATCATGGATAAAAGAAACAGGACAGCGGTTTTGGCGTCCGGCGGCAGAACCAGACCGTATGGCCTTGGAAGGAGCAGGGCTGTCAAGAGAATGGGCATGCACCTTAACACTGCTTTGGAAGCCCTGTTGGCAAGGCTTTTGACGAACCACATGGAGTAGATGTCCACCGGGCGGCAGAGTTCATATGCCACTGTGCCGTTGGAGATGGCCTGAAATATCTCTTCCTCCATGAGCCAGGTCATGAACAGGGCCAGGAACGCCTGCTGAAGCCAATAATAGGATGCAAGCTGGGAAAAACCCATGGGAAACGCTTCCGGATCAGAGCGGTAGAAGGCAGAAAAGAGCAATATTTCCATGGCTCCCCACATGAATTGTGTCAGAATGCCTGCATAGGCAGCTGTCCGGTACTGGAGTCCCTGTATGAAACGTATTTTGAAAAAGGAAGCATATTTTTTCATATTGAATACTCCTGGTAGAGGGAAACAACCATCTCATCCATGGTGGTGCCTGTGATTGACAGGTCATTGATTTCCAGACGGGAATTGAGGATGGAAATGACCTGGGACACGCTGACGGATGTTGTATCGGCCAGGACTTCCAGACGGCCGGGCATATCCTTGATAACGGATAACCCGTTTTCAAGGATGTCCAGTAAGTCGGAAGCCCTGCCGCATAGGGGGGACGGTGTATAATCAATGGAAATATGTTTGGCAGAAGAATAATGTTTTTTCAGCATCTGAAGGTCGCCGTCCAAAAGAAGGCGGCCTTTTCCTATGAGAAGAATCCTGTTTGTCAACGCCTCTATATCCTGCGTGTCATGGGTGGTAAGGATAATGGTGGTGCCTTGGTCCCTGTTGATTTCCCGGATAATATTGCGGACCGCAATTTTTGAGACGGCATCCAGCCCTATGGTGGGCTCGTCCAGAAAGAGGATTCGCGGCGAGTGAAGGAGGGAGGCAGCAAGTTCGCACCGCATCCGCTGCCCCAGGGAAAGCTGGCGAACCGGCGTCCTTATGATGGTTCCAATGTCCAGAAGCTGAATCAGATAACTTAGATTCCGGTGATAGGACTGGTCTGAGAGGCGGTATATGTCCTTTAAAAGCTCAAAGGAATCTGCCACAGGCACGTCCCACCACAGCTGGGAGCGCTGGCCGAACACCACCCCGATGTCCTTTACATATTCTTTCCGCTGTTTCCATGGATTCATGCCGTTGATGCGGCATTGGCCGCTGTCGGGGACCAGGATGCCGGACATAATTTTAATGGTGCTGCTTTTTCCTGCGCCGTTAGGGCCTATATACCCCACGATTTCACCCTCACGGATATGAAAGGAGATATCCTCCAGCGCGTGGATGGTCTCATATTCCCTGTGGAACAAGGAAGCAAAAGCAGCCGAGAGACCGGAATTCCTCCTGGCCACCCGGTATGTCTTGCAGATATGCTCCAATGTAATCATGTTTTTATCCTCCGCAGAAAGCCTGTATGGCGTTTTAGCATTAAATTCTTATTCTATAGCCTGAAAAAGAGATTGTCAACAGCATTGAAATAAAAATACTCTGGAAAGCCAGGCACGGGAGCAGGAAGCAATTAAAAATACATAGTTTTTTTCTATGCACAAAAAGCACGATTATACAACATTTCTATTCAGGACACGATTGAATTCAGTCAGGCATTCAAAAGTCCAATAAATACTTGTCTTTATAGATGAAATTAAATATATGATTTGTTGAATTAAAATAAAAGAACAGAAATTGGGTAAAAATTCTGTGAATTATGAAAAAATATTTAGACTAAATCTGGAATTGGTGGAAGTAGACAAGAAAATACACAAATGTTATAATCAGGACGTCATTTTTTACATCATTCAACGCTCTGGATACAGAGCTGCCGGCTGTTCTAACGGTACCTGTATCTGTCGGAAAGGAAGGTTTTACTATTATGAAACACAGGAAATGGTTCCGTTTGCTTGCCCTTGCTCTCAGTGCTGTGATGCTGACTGCATGCGGTCAGTCCGGCGGGGCAAAGGAGGAGGCCACCTCTGTTGTTGCGGGAGATACGGCTAAGGGAACAGGAAACACCCAGGGAACAGAAACTGCACAGGGGACAGGGGAAACAGAATATAAGACGGAGCTGAACGTTGCAATCACCGCAAATCCGCCAACACTGGATGTTCACGGCGTCAATTCCAATATTGTAGGCGGAATCGGCACCCATATCTATGAGCCTTTGTTTGCAATGGACGCAAATTATGAGCCAGCCGGCGTACTGGCTGAATCCTACACTGTAAGTGAGGATGGAAAAGTCTACACAATCAAATTGCGCCAGGGCGTCAAGTTTCACAATGGACAGGAAATGACAGTGGATGACGTGGTTGCATCCATGTCCCGCTGGCTGGAATTATCCGGCAAGGCAAAGGCCCTTCTGGAAGGAACCGTATTTGAAAAAGCAGATGATTATACCATTACCATGACACTGCCGGAGGCATATGCCGATGCCATGACCGTGGTAGCTGCATCCATTCAGTTCCCTGCAGTCTATCCGAAATCCGTCATTGATTCTGCAGGAACAGAGGGTATAACGGAATATATTGGCACAGGCCCTTACAAACTGGACGAGTGGAAACAGGACCAGTACATTCATCTGGTCAAGTATGAGGATTATGCGCAGCCCGCTGGAGAGTCCTCCGGTTTCACAGGCGAAAAGCTGGCAGCCACCCCGGACATTTACTTCCGTGTGGTAACAGACGATTCCACCCGGGTCGCCGGCGTACAGACTGGCCAGTATGACATTGCGGAAGAGATGCCGCAGGAGAGATATCAGGAGCTTTCCGGTGACAGCAGTCTTAAATTCTATGTAAAGACCGCAGGGACCATCAACCTGTTCTTTAACACAACAAAAGGAATCATGGCCAATGAGCAGATGCGCCAGGCTATTATGGCCTGCCTGAATTGTGACGATATTATGCTGGCAAGTTACGGCGACCCCAACCTGTATGTGCTCAATCCGGGCTGGTGCAACCCGGATGACGCGATGTGGGGCAGTGATGCGGGTTCTGAATATTATAATCAGAATAACATAGAGAAAGCAAAGGAGCTGTTGACAGAGGCCGGTTATAACAATGAGGAAATTGTCCTGGTAACAACCCCTGATTACGGCGAGATGTACAATGCAACTCTGGTTGTCCAGGCTGAATTACAGAGCGCCGGTATCAATGCAGTGGTTGAGAGCTATGATTTTGCAACCTTCATGGAGCACAGGGCCAATCCGGACCAGTTCTCCCTGTATATAACCAGCAACCGTTATAACCTGAATCCGGTTCAACTTTCCGTCCTAACCAAGGATTGGGCCGGACTGGACCGTCCGGAGGTGGACCAGGGGATATCCGCAATCCGTATGGCGGCCTCCGCTGAGGAGTCCTCCGCAAAATGGGATGACTTGCAGGAATTCTTGTACGAATATGGGGCAGCAAGCGTTCTGGGACACTACAGCGGCCTGATGGCCACAGGGGCTGGCGTGGAAGGCTTTAATTTTTTTGACTTTCCGCTTTACTGGAATGTGAAGGTTCCTGTATAATGCATGGTTTACCGGCAGGTGGCGGGTTCTCCCCCACCTGCTTTTTGTCACATCAATATGGATGATTGGATGGGAAGGAAATAATAATGTTATCTTATATCATAAAGCGGATTCTCTCTCTGATTCCGACTCTGTTTGTGGTGTCCGTGGTGGTTTTCCTAGTGGTCTATATGATTCCTGGGGGACCAGCCACAGCACTTTTAGGCATGGAGGCAACTCCGGAAGCCATTGCAGATTTAAATGCAGAGCTGGGGTTTGACCGCCCTTTTTTTGTTCAGTACGCAGACTGGTTCATAAACATGCTCCACGGTGACTGGGGACAGTCCTATTTCCTCCAGACAACCGTGCTGGACGCCATAGGGGAATACTTTGCCCCAACTTTCAGCCTGGCTGTTTTCGCGCAGCTTATATCTTTGGTTATCGCTGTCCCCATGGGAATTCTGGCTGCATACAGACGGGGAACCTGCGTCGACATGATTACGGTATCGGTTTCCCTGCTGGGAATCGCCATACCTGGTTTCCTCCTCAGTATGTTTCTGATGCTGTTTTTCGGCGTCCATCTGAAATGGCTTCCTGTGGCAGGTTATGTGCAGATGAGCCAGGGGATTCTTGAACACCTTCGTTATCTGCTGCTCCCGGCACTATCGCTGGGAGTGGTCCAGGCCGCCTATATCACCCGTATGTCCCGCTCGGCTATGCTGGATGTACTGTATATGAATTACATCCGCACAGCCCGGGCAAAGGGCCTGAAGGAATCTGCAGTGGTCCTGGTTTACGGACTGAAAAATGCCGGTCCCACTATACTGACAGTAGTAGGGCAGTCTTTTGGCAGTCTTGTAACAGGAACCATCGTTACCGAGACACTGTTTAACATACCGGGACTGGGCATGCTCACTATGACCTCTATTACGCGCCGGGATGTTTTTGTTATTCAGGGAGTGGTTCTGTTTGTAACATTTATTTATGTGCTGGTTAACCTTGCAGTGGATATTCTGTACGGCTTTGTGGACCCGCGCATACAGCTGGGAAACAAGTAGGGGAGGAGAAAGATTGAAAATATCAAATACCGCAACGGATTGCCAGACAAGTGAAGTCATCCTCCGCGAACAGCGCCAGATTCGCCGTGAGCGTTTTTTTTCCAATCCGGGGCTGATTATAGGACTTATCGTTTTTCTTCTCATTATGCTGGCTGCTATAATCATTCCTGCTGCTGTCAATGTAGACCCCAATGAAATGGCTATTGCAGACCGTCTGAAGGGGCCAAGTCCGAACCATCCCTTTGGCACCGATGAATTCGGCCGGGATTTGATGATTCGCGTGCTCTATGGGGCAAGAGTCTCTCTTTTGGTAGGCGGCGCCGTGGCGCTGCTGTCCTGCGTCCTGGGTACGGTCATTGGTATCTATGCCAGCTACTTTAAAGTTCTGGATCACATCCTCATGCGTATCTGTGAGGGCCTGATAGCCATACCAGGCGTTCTGCTGGCCATTGCGCTTATGGCTGCGCTGGGAGCAAGTAATCTGAACGTAATAATAGCCCTGACCATCGTGTACACCCCCAGTGTTGCCCGGATTGTGCGCAGCAGCGCCCTGGTGACCAGGGGCCAGCCCTATGTGGAAGCAGCCAAGGTACAGGGCGCAGGCAGTGGACGTATACTCTGGAAACTGATTTTGCCGAGTGTAATTTCGCCGCTGACGGTTCAGGCATCCTTTATTTTTGCGCAGGCAATCATCTCCGAGGCGTCACTGAGCTTTCTGGGAGCAGGCATTCCTGCTCCGGCTGCAAGCTGGGGCAACATTCTGCAGGGCAGTAAGCAGGTGCTCCAGAAAGCGCCGTGGACCGTTCTGTTTCCGGGGCTGGCAGTAGTGCTTTGTGTACTCAGCCTGAATTTGTTGGGTGATGGACTGCGGGATTACCTTGACCCGCGTACAGCAGGGAGGAAGAAGGGATAATGAAAACAGACGAAATGCAAAATATAATGCAAAATAAAATGACAGATGAAGCAGGAACATTGCTGGAAATCCGGAATCTGAAGGTAAGGTTTACGACCCGGAAAAAAGTATTGACAGCGGTGGACGGCGTGAGTCTGAGCATCAGGCCCGGAGAAATCGTGGGCGTTGTGGGGGAATCCGGCTCGGGCAAAAGCGTTATGTCCCAGTCAATTCTGCGTCTGCGGGAATACGACTCGGATGTGAACTATGAAGGCCAGGTACTGTTTGAGGGAAAGGACCTTTTAAGAGTGTCCCAGGCTGAAATGCGCGGAATACGGGGCAACCGGATTGCAGTCATTTTTCAGGACCCTATGACATCCTTAAGCCCGGTTCACACTGTCGGCAGACAGCTATTGGAAGTGTTGATACTGCATAAAAAGATGACAAAACAGCAGGCTGAGGAACGGTGCGGGGAGCTGCTGCACCTGACCGGCATACCCAACCCGCAGGACTGTATGACAAAGTATCCTTACGAACTGTCAGGCGGTATGCAGCAGAGGGTGATGATTGCCATGGCCCTGTCCTGCGAGCCGAAGCTGCTGATTGCCGATGAACCCACTACGGCTCTGGATGTAACCATACAGGAGCAGATCTTAAACCTGATTGCAGAACTGAACGAATGCATGGGGATGTCAGTCCTGTTTATCACCCATGACCTGGGAGCCATGGCCCGGATCTGCCACAGTGTACGCGTCATGTATCTTGGAAATCTTGTAGAGGAGGCTCAGGCAGAAGTATTATTTGCTCGTCCCCTTCATCCATATACCCAGGGCCTGTTGGACTGTATCCCGCGTCTGGATTCAGACCGCAGCCAGCCCCTGCATGTGATTTCGGGCGTGGTGCCGCCCTTGTCCAATGTGCCTGAGGGATGCCGTTTCTGCACCCGCTGTCCTTACGCTGACCAGCGCTGTATGCTGCAAAACCCTCCATCCGTGGAGGTGTATCCCGGCCATAAAGCAAAGTGTTGGAAATATGTTCCGGAACAGGAGGTGGTGTAAGATGAAGACGCCACTTTTAGAAATGAAGAACCTTCAGAAACGCTACCCTGTATATGGCCCTCTGGGAAAGCTGTTTCCTCCCAGGACATATATGCGGGCAGTCTCCAATATGTGCCTGGCGCTGTACGAAGGCGAGACCTATGGCCTGGTGGGGGAATCCGGCTGCGGAAAAAGCACCACCGGACGGTCCATCCTGGGTCTGGTAAAACCTGACAGCGGTGAAATCCTTTATAAAGGCCGAGACCTGACCAGGCTGAGTGACAGTGAATTCCGCCCTCTGCGTCGGGATTTGCAGATGGTCTTTCAGGATACACTGTCCTCCCTGAATCCCCGCTTACGCGTCGGGACCCTGCTGGAGGAACCCCTGATAGTCCAGGGGATGGGAGACGGAGAAGAGCGCCGCCAAAAGGTGATGGAAATTCTGGGAATGGTCGGATTGTCCGATGATTATTACTTCCGCTACCCACATGAGTTGTCCGGTGGACAGGTGCAGCGGTTGGGCATTGCAAGGGCGCTGATTATCGAACCGAAGCTGATTATCTGCGATGAGCCGGTTTCTGCGCTGGATGTGTCCATTCAGTCCCAGATTCTGAACATGCTGACTTCCCTGCAGAGAGAGATGAACCTAAGTCTGCTGTTCATATCCCACGATATCGGCGTGGTGCGGTATATATCCAGCCGTATCGGTGTTATGTATCTTGGTACACTGGTGGAAGAGGCCGGTACGGACGAACTCTTTTCCCATCCCCTTCATCCGTATACACAGGCATTATTTGCCTCCATTCCGGACTTTAACAAGAAGGAGAGAACGGTCTCTCTTAAGGGCGAACTACCGATGTACACCGATGAATTTAAGGGATGTGTGTTCCATACCCGCTGCCCTCACGCCTGTGACAAATGCCGCAGGTCAGCTCCTGAGCTGGAAGAAATTTGTCCGGGACACAGGGTGGCCTGCCACAGGATGGGTAGAATTGCAATGAAATAGAAAGTATATATTATATAAAAATCCATATAGAAATATCCTATTTAAATACAAGTTTAAAAGGTGCTACAATGAAAGTTACGCTTATAGGTCAGAGTAATCAAATGTAGGAGCGAAAAACAGCCAAAGGTGTGGATATATAGTATGCATAAGATATTGTTTGTCAGTCATTGTATTTTGAACACAGCCGCCAAGGTGGTCCGGTACGGGGATGCCGGGAAAAAGGAAGAGGAGTCCAGGCTGGAGTTTGTGGTAAAGACAGTTGAACAGGGAATCCAGCTGGTTCAGCTGCCTTGTCCGGAATTTACCCTTTACGGACCAGGCCGGTGGGGACATACAAGGGAGCAGTTTGACAATCCGTTTTTCAGGGAGCATTGCAGAAAAATTCTGGAGCCTATTCTCACCCAGATGAAGGCATATATGGCACCGGGCGAACGGGGGCGCTTTTCTGTGCTGGGTGTGGTTGGCATTGACGGCAGCCCAAGCTGCGGAGTATCGCGTACCTGTAGTGGGTGCTGGGGAGGAGAGTTCTCCAGAAGAACGGACTTACAGGAGGTACTGTCTACCTGTCATAGCGCGCCGGGAACAGGAGTCATGATGGAGGTCCTTAAGTCCATGATGGAGGAAGAAGGAATCCAGCTGCCAA
>JAETNT010000187.1 GCA_021772025.1 Enterocloster bolteae
GGCACAGGGGAAGTGGTGCTGGAGATTCGGGATCTGGCCATGGCTTATCCGGACAAGGTGCTGTTTTCCGGTTTTACGGATACCATTTATAAGGGGGAAAAGGTTGGCCTGATTGGCGGCAATGGCGTGGGAAAATCCACAATCCTGAAAATCATTATGGGCTATCTGCAACCCACCAGTGGGATGGTACATCTAGGCGCGCGGGTAAAGATGGCTTACTATGACCAGGAGCATCGCCAGTTGAATCCCGACAATAAAATTATTGATGAAATTGTGTATCAGTACGACGTCACACTGCATGAAGCGCGGGATTTGCTGGCGCAGGTGATGTTTTTCGGTGAGGACGTGGAAAAGCGTATCGGTGACTTGAGCGGTGGGGAGAAGGCCCGCGTGGCGCTCCTGAAGATTATTTTGGATAAGCCGAACTTTTTGATTATGGACGAACCGACCAACCATTTAGATATCAGCTCGAAAGAGATTGTGGAGCAGTTCTTGGAGGAATTTCCGGGGACAGTGTTTATGGTTTCCCATGACCGCTATCTGTTGGATGCAATTTGTACGCGCACAATTGTTTTGGAAGATAAAAAATTCAACACATATCTGGGTAATTACAGTTATTATCGGCAGAAGCGGGCAGAGTTGGAGCGTCTGGCACGGGAAAAACAAGAGGAAGAGGCTCAGCGCAGCAAAAGCCAGGCAAAACAGGGAAAAGCCGCTGTTCCGGAGAAGCCCAAGATCAATAAATCAAAAGTCAGAAAAGAGATTGAGCAGCTGGAAGAACAAATTCAGGCAGGAGAGCTGCGGGCTGCAGAGCTGTCAGAGCTGTTGGCGGACGGCGCCACTTATCAGGATGAGGAAAAGAGCAGGCTATTTGTGGCAGAATATAAGCAGTTGGAGGAGAGTATTCCCGCATGGTATGAAGCGTGGGAGCAGTTGCAGCTTTTGCTGGAATAGAGCGATTTTTAGATAAAAGAGGTTGCCATTGCGGTATGGCTGCAGAAAGGAATTTCTGATATGAAAAAAATAGAATTGTTGGCACCGGCAGGAAATCTGGCGGCCTTGAAGGCTGCTGTAGAAAACGGCGCCGATGCGGTATATATTGGCGGGGAACAGTTCAGCGCCAGACAAAAGGCAGATAACTTTACGGCGGAAGA
>JAETNT010000095.1 GCA_021772025.1 Enterocloster bolteae
TTTAATATGGTTGATACCAGGGATGCGGCTACGGCGGCGGCAAAATAGAGTTTGGAGCCCTGGAGGAATCTGAATATCAGATGGAGTTTTCTGTGTTTGGGGATTGTGTTTTTTTGCATGTTTTTCATATATTTACCCTTTTATATTGCTTATGATTAAATGCTTGATGCTATCCGGTTGATAAATACTGTCTATGTAAATGATGTACCAGTAAATCCGGGGCCTAAATTGATAAAAACCAAGCATCATCAATTACATAGTCATTGACCGGGGCAACTCCTAACTGTAATTCTCTCAACTTTTCTACCAATTCATCCCCATCAACTAAATCAATCGGAGTAGCTCCAGGTCTATTGGCCTCTTCAATTGCAGGCGCAGAAAACTTACCGGTTGTAATAAACAGGCCTTTATCAGCCCTTCCCTGCATAGCTCCTCTAAAATCCCGAATTTCACCAGCAGACACACTTCCTGTATATCTTTTACACTGAAAAAGCATATGGAAGCTAATTATTCCATTCAATTTTATTATTCCCATTCCATCAATTCCACCATCCCCAGTCTTTCCCGTAACTTTTACTTGTGTAAATCCAGACTCTCTTAATAATCGTTGTGTTAAACGTTCAAATGCATCCGGTTTTAAATTTTTTAATACATTTTTGAGTTTTTCGCGCCATGTCTGGATTTCATCTGGTGTATCAACGCCGTCATTTTCTAAATTATGATCCTCAAGACTTATCTCTTTCGTATCTTTCATCTTTAATAAGGTCATTTCACGAACCTTTTTAACAATTTCATCCGAATTTATTTCCTGTAATTCACGGCCTACCGTAGTTAGCGCCCATACTCCACGTGCAGAATTCTCTAAAATTCCAACCTTTTTCATATATGTTCTTGTCCACGCCAACCTATATTCGACTTCTGATTTACTGGTATCACCATGCATAATTGTTAATACTTCTGGAGATAAACCTAATATTTCAATCGTTTTATCATCAATCTCTTGTATCGTTCCCGATCCCCCTAATTCTTTTATGGCCTGAAACAATTCCTGCATCATTTCATGATATGCCGGTACTTCCACTGTTTTTCTCATATAGCTCATCCCCTCTTTCTTACGTAATATCTCAAAACCTTTCTTACATAATCAACCAACCCTTTTCTACTAGGCAGATATAATCCATATTTAGATACTAACGAAATTCCTTTTTGCGAATCGCTCGAAATGATTGTTTTCCTAAAAATTATAACATGATTTTTCAGAACTGGCGACTCTCGTTTTATTCGAGGATTAATTTCGAGACGCGTCCTTTGTTTGTAAGCGTCAAATCCTGCGCCTACCAATAAATTAACGCCGCTAACAGATATTAGCGGCGTGGTTTTCTGCATTCAGCCGGTAACTCTTTTGCCCATGGCAATAAGTGGTTTAGCTTCGCAGAATCTATATTTCCTTTTTCGTCACAGAGTTTGGGTAGCTCTGTGAGTAAATGCTTAAAATAATAATAAGGTCTCAGGTTATTGAGCTTTGCGGTTTCCGAAATGCTGTAGATGACAGCGCTTGCCTGCGCACCCTGAATGGAATCGTGAAACATCCAGTTCTTTTTACCGATACAGAAAGTTCTGATGGAACGTTCTCTTGCTGAATTATCAATAACCAAACTCAATCTATCATCTTCCAGCTTCTATCCTTTGGAGGATTTGTATGGAAGCTCTATTTTCTAATGCCTCAGCCTTATACATGTCCATTATATACCAACCGATTACAAAAAATTTTCAACCATTATTGACATTAATTTATTAAATGTTATCTATCCACTCCGGCATATCAAACAAACACATCTGCCCCTCTATGGCCTCCTCTATCCACCACGAGAATACATCCTCCACTTCGTCTTTCCTCTGCCAGTATGGATAACATCCAACATCTTTCCAAAGGATCTTATATACGCCCTCTGGTAAGTTGGAAATAGCCGAAACTCTGTCTATTAAAAAGGCCAGCCATTTTTTGATCTAGCTGACCTAAAATTTTACTCTATATCCTCTTTTCCCCGTCTCACATCTATTAAAAAGCCAAAAGCCACTATATTTTGTGGTTTAACCCCTCTATTTCCCTTTCGCTCCACAATTCCGCATCATTATTACCGACTCGACATGCACCGTTTGTTAACACATAAAAACATACTAACATATTTTTGCACATAGTACCATAAAACAACCTTTATTTAAATGGAATAAAGAGAAATACTTTCACATATTGGCACACACAAACCTATACTATCATTTACCAAAACTTGTACAGGGTAGGCAAATTGTAGTCACTGCCTACCAAATAGGCGGGCCCGGTCACATCCGGTACCCGCCTTCATCTTACTTCTCTTTCTCCTTCCCTTCCTGTATCCGCTTCCAGATGTTCTCAAATTCATCCGGCTTTGGACCCGGGATGGGTAAGGGGACGGTCATGCGTTTAACTGCTTCAAACTCCTTCAACAGTTCCTCGTCAGAGTACTCTTCCGCCGGTTCTGGCGGTTCATCGTTTCGCTTTCCATCCATATTTATGCGCCTCCTTATAAGGCCATTGTACTCTCTTTTCCGCAGGGTTTTACTGTAATATAATTCCAGTTTTACACAGAATTATTGAGTTACAGTCCGTTCGCATTTCACGACATTTTTTGTAACTTTTTGTCGCCCCTCACCTCTTGATAATCCCCCTCCTTGCATATACCTTTGATTTGGTAACAAAAATCAAGGAGGGCTTATTATGAATTACGAAAGAGAAACCAGCGACATTCTCCGGCGCTTAGGCGTCAACAACTCCTATGTGGGATTCCGCTACACGCTTTATGGTGTTAGTTGTATTGTCCAAGACTCCAGCTTGCTTATTTATATTTCCAAGGGGCTCTATGTGGAAATTGCTGCACACTACCAGACATCCATCGGATGTGTGGAGCGGAATATCCGCACTATTATCAACACCATATGGATACATGGGAATAGGGAACTGCTAAACGAAATCTTTAACTTCAACTTGGAACAAAAACCTCGAAACGGGGCCTTTATTGATGCGTTAGCTCATTATGTTGTACGTCATTATTGATTGAATAAGTCAGGGCGCTATCGCAGCGCCCTTCGGTAATCTACCACGTAAACACATACCGTCTATTTACCATGTCGTACTCCTCCGCAATCCGGAGCGCTCCCCTGGCATCTGTAATCATGCACTTCCCCTCGTCGCTGCCCTTGACTGGACAGAGTACGAAGGCCTCGCCGGCGGGGTCCACCTGGTAGCCGGTCAGCATGTAGCCCTCGCTGTCAAACAGGTACCAGCCACAGGTGCCGTCCGTGGCCTCCCTGAGCCAGTACCAGCCATTGGCCGCATAGCTGCCGTCTGTAAACTGATACCACCAACGCTGGCCGTCTGCGGCCGGCTGGAAGCCCTGGGTGTATGTCACTGGTACCGGGGTATAGTCGATGTCGCAGAGCTTGAGGACCTTCTGCCAGGGTGTAGCGGTCACTCTGGACTTGATAGTCCCGTAATTGATGCCCTTGGCCTCAATACACCAACCATCACCTATGTACACCCCGATGTGGCCCGGCTTCCAGAGCGCCCAACCGACCATGGACTCGTCCAGATGGTCAACGCCTATCCGCTCCACGGCTGTGTCATGGTAGTTGTAACTGCCACGGATGCGCCCGGTGTACCAGCTGATGAGGCCGCTGCAGTCCGTGCAGCGCTGGCCTATGTACTTGGCTGCCTTGGCCTTGTAGGTGGATGTGTATGTACCTGGGTTCTCCCGGGCCAGGCGGTCCAGGATGGCCTGGGTCAGCACCTCACCCTTGGCGCCGTAGACGTAAGGGGTGCCCAGCTTGTCCTTGCAATGCTGTATTAATCCTGCTGATGTTTTACTCATAGTGTTTTCCTCCAATCAAAAAAATAAGGCCCAGGATAGTCCCTGAGCCATGAAAAGTTGTGACGTCACAAGTTGCGATATCGCAACTACTCCTTTTCGTCGTCTACGCCATTATTGTTACGGTCACTTGGGCCGCCTACACCGCTCTGGTGCTTACCCGGATGCGGCGTGTCTGTTGGTGCATCATACAGGTATGGGGTGGGATGTTTTTCCTGCAGGTCTGGACCCTCTGCCAGGTATCCCCCATTTCCCGGAATATGCGCTACATGTTTTCCTGTTGATTCTGCCATAATATGTACCTCTCTTTCCTTTTTTGGGGTTGATAAGTTTACCGCCATTACCCTGGCGGCCGGGAGATATACGGACCACCTCCTTTTATGTCCTGCTGCCTCCCTGATAATCTGTATTGTCAATCTTATCCTTCAATACCGCAATATATTTGCGTAGCCATTCCGGCACATTGGCACCCATACGGCCTGCGTTCTCAATGATGGACAACAACTCATTGAGTAAGTACCAGACCGCCACCAAGAGCCCGAAGAATGCCTTGACAGATATTTGCATCCCAAGCTCTACCGACACGGATACAATTACATAATCAACCACCATTGCCGCAGCAATCACGCACAGGTATCCTACCTTCTTAATAATACCTTTAGCCCCCTTTCTGGAGCTCCATCCATAGCCGGTATCGCCCGGATGGTCTATTGCCTCATTTTTACTGGCCAACATCCCAGTTATGTAGTCCAGCACCATCGTCCCCATCAGAACGCAAAGAACCGGATATAGGAAGCCCAACTTCGCACTCAAAAAGGCACCAGCTGCTGCCAGTGCCCCCTGTACTGTAATCACATATTCTCTTTTCATTATCTTATCGCTCCATTCTCAAATGACTTTTCGTATAATAGGAATTTTCCTCAATATACTTGTTAACATGAAACCAACTATTATTACAAGCATTATATTCACACAGCATATTATAATTGGAGGAAGAAAATAAAATATCTTCGTACCAATAGGGAAGATTTTATCCCTAAGGTATTGTTCCATCACAAATATGCCAAACACACACTGACTAAGAGATAATATCCACTTTCTTTGGCATATAGAAAAGTTGGTCTGTCCAGCTGCATACTTAACCCCGCAAAACACTCCTATAGCAGGCATTAAGATAAAGGTTGAATGAAATATCTGAGAGCTTTTTTCATTGCATATACCTGTATTTATACAATCATAGTGCACCATAAAACATGCCACTACAATACTTAAAAGTCCTACTATCCACAGTATTTCCCTATGCTTTTTTATCCGAGCTTCATCAAAATAATGGTCCAGATAGTATCCTATGCATAAGTAAAAAATAGGCATATAAGTAATAATCGGAATTTCAATACTTATATTCACCGTATTATTAAATGCAAAGTATTGGAAAACTGGTATTAACATAGAAAAAATGATATACATGGTAATCAAATACATGTAATCCTTTTCTTTCATGTTTTGGGCCATTTTTCTTATTAGTGGAAGCATCAATAATATAGATAAATAGCTGTATAAGAACCAATATGGTACAATCACGTCATTTGAATACACCCTGCGAAAAAATGAATATATTGAAAACGGCTCAATATGATTTCTAACAAGTATCACATACCAAAAGAAAGAGGCTCCTAAAATCACTAAAATAAAACGTGAAATTCTCCAACGCAAAATTCTAAATGTGTCATCTTTTCCAATAAGTAGTGCACCTGATATCATAAAAAATAATGGCACTGCTATTTTACAAAATATAGACATGGATAAGTAGACCCAATATTCCACGGTGACCGGGGTTACCGAAAACAAAAAAAAGCCTTGTGTGCCTGTATGATTAAAAATGACGAGAAAAATGGCTATTATCCTTAAAATATCCAAATAAATTTTTCTTTTGTCTCCACTGCTATCTTTCATAATCTTCTTTCCCCTACTATAAGTTTTCTAAAGTATAACATAGAAAATGGTTTTTGGCACTATCTACTCATAGGTTCATCCGCTGTCATTACCAGTTTCTCCATAATCTCTGCTTTATCAGTGCTCGTAAGATTCATATATTTGTCCAAAATATCCTCTGGATTTTCCCCCTGCTCCTTCCGAATGCGTAATGCCCGGATAATTATATTTCTTTGAATATTACTTATCATATTGATACGCCTCCTATCATATCTGCCAAAGTAATGGTCAGTTCCGCATTTTCTGCTTGCAGTTGTGCCAGCTGCTGTTCCATAGTCGGTATGTATCTAACACGAGTCACGCCATCCTCCTCATAGAATTTACCACCAACATACCTCCCGCCTATTTTACATGCATACTGTGTGCATTCCACTGCATACGCATTGTTCCCATGGCTTGCTCTTGCCAGGCGATTTGCCAGTTCATAATCATCACAGGGGGTTATATTCCTGATTGTATCCTCCCATATTATTGCATAAATTGTATGTGCAACCATTCCAGTTGTCCTCCTCTCTCTAATATCCCCATCGGATAATTGCTATGCCAGATCCACCAGCGCCACCGTTATACCAGCTGCAGCCTCCGCCTCCACCAGAACCCGTGTTAGTATTTCCGTTCCCTCCAGAACCAGAAGCATTCCAATTGGTACCAGCTCCGCCGCCATCAGCTCCACCACGGCCACTGTAATCCGCTCCCGCACCCCCACCGCCTGCGGAATATAGGGTTCCTGAAGATTCCCCGAAGGCGCGCGTTGTTCTTCCCTGTCCACTGCCACCTAAATAAACGACATTACCATGGCTGTTAACTCCTGCACCGCCATTGCTCCCACCATCTCCTCCGCCGCAAAGTGTTACACCCGGTGCGTAATAGGACCCCCCACCACCACCGGAACCACCACTTCCACCATCATTTCCACCGCCATTTCTTCCCTGTCCTGCCCCTCCCCCTTTTGCCGTAAGATAATTTCCCACAACTGTATTTCCCCCAGCTCCTCCGTTATTTCCAGACCCATTATATATACCTGCTTCCCCTCCATTTCCAATGGTCACCGGTATTTTCTGACCTGGGGTAACTTTAACATCTTTAACAGTGACGGTGTATCCACCGCCTCCACCAGAACCATTACCGTACCGACTATTTCCGCCAGAACCTCCGCCCGCGCCTCCCCCAACACCAAATATATCAATAGCACCAACGCCTTCTGGAACAGTGAACTCTCCCGAGGATGTGAATGTCTTTATTCCTTTCGCTATTACCTCAACACAGGAAAATGCATCTGGATGTATCCATTCGATATTATTCTTTGAAACATAACTGAATGCCTTAAGATAATAGGTCTTATTTGATACGAAACCATTTACGACTGCATTGGATATCCCAGAGGCCATGACATTATTGCCATAACCTTTATAATATCTTGTTCCATCATCAACGTTTTCTGGATAACCGTCTGTTTTTCCCACGATGATTACTCCTGAAAACGGCCCCTTCAATGGATTTTGCCATGTAAACATGATTGCCGTGGAAGAGTACACGGCACCATTAAAAGACAGTATACTCTGTACATCCATCTCACCCTCTATGACTTCATCATTGCTGTCCGCTGTTAATGCAGTCTCGCCCTTTAGTATATGGGCCTTTACCACGGTCACATCATCTGAAGTGATGCCTCCGCTCCCGCCTGTCATCAATATTTCTCCCATCTATCTTTACACTCCTTTCAAGCCCACGGTTAGGTCAATCGTGGGTTTCTTATTGTAGCATTTAAATGTTGCCTGCCCATCTGCCGTGTCCCCATCGTCAATCATTCCAAATGCCTTGTTATACGCTTTCACCTGTTCCGGCGTTGCCCCATCTGCAATCACCTTTACCAGTATGGGGTTGTCCTCCGTTGTCAGCCCCTCTATCGGCACAGTCTGGGTATATGGGGCCGCGGTGCTCCATCCGGATGCCTGGAGCGTGACGGGTACAACATGGTTCAGGGCATTCACTGCCTTATTCGTAGCGTTAATGTCATTCTGTCCAAACTTATCCCCCTTCTGGGTATATGGAGTGGCATCTGCTATCATGCAGGTACCATCCTCATTGGTGGCAATCCTCCAAATCCTGGAACCCTCAAAGATGTCGTCCTTATAATCTGTTTTTAAACTCATTACTCAAATGCACCTCCATTAAGTGTGAACGCCAGGCGCCTGATTCCTTCGGCCCTTCCTAATATATTCCTGTATATCTTCAGGCAGGCGGATTCAATACGGTTCAACTCTTGCCAGTCAATGAATGGGCCGTTGTCATGATAAAACTGCCTCTCTCCTACATTGAAGGGAAATGTCCCTACGCAGACGTGGTCTATATTGGCCTCAAAGTGGTTAATTTCATCTGCATAGAAGCCGTAATCCTGGTATGTCTTATCCGCTCCCATTTCCTCAAATTCAAAGTCTGGCCACAGAGCAAGGACCTGGGCGCGTATCTCATTGATATTGCCCTTGATACGGTTATAATCTCCGATATTAAAATAATCACCGGACTGCCAGTCTGTTTTTGGCTGTTGCCACATAACTCATGTCCCTCCTCGCTTTAATGGTTCCGCTCAGTCCACCATTGAATTTCAAAGTATGGTCCGTCACCCGTATCAATAAATCCGGAACATACTTATTTTCCAAAAAGGCAATGTCATTGGCATCCATCCTGGGTTCCCCACGATACTGCAGGTCATATTCCCGGTCCGATTTGAGGTAATCTCCTATCCAATCAGCAAGATTGGCTGCATGAGCCCCATCTGACACCAGGGGGTTCTCCCAGGTTTCCAGGCTACCCGTTGGGTTGAGCTGCCTGCTGACCTTAGTCTGCGTTATAAGGTATTCCTTACCCATAACCACCACCTCGGTGACCCCCGCAATGCCTGTAAGCTCCACTGTGGCATAATAGGCACTGCTGCCTATGATTGTTGCTGTCTGACCTTCTGACGGTTCTATGAGCATCACTGACAGGTCGTAGGAGGCATTGGACAGGTAAAACGTATACTGTTTATCCTGTTCTGTCACTGCTATGGTCTCCCTCACAAGCTCCTTTGTGCCGTCTGTACTGAGATTGTACATGGTGCGTACCACCTGCAGTTCCCTGACTCTGGCCAGCTGCGTGCCCTTTGGGGTCTTGGTCAGCTCTACGCCATACTCAAGGATATAATCCGTACTGTCACCGAAGGTTATGTTATCCAGGACCACGCGATTATTTGGGCATCCTCGAACAAATTCCAGTTCCAGGAAGTCAAATTCCGGGAACTCATGGCTTACCACATAGGTCTGGGTGAGCCCTGAAACCATGTAATCCTCCTGCAATGCACCATTGTAATAGGCATGGAACACGACCGTATCCGGCCAGTTCTGACCAAATTCCAGGGTTAGTCCAAAGCACTTGTACGCTGCCTCCATGGTAATTCCGACTGTGGGGTTGTCTGCAAACAACCCATTATCTCCAGCGACGGCCTCCGATACATAGCCCGTATTGAGATATGTGATTCCATCGGTCTGCCTTGGAAGGAAATATTGTGTGCTGGATACGCCTGTATAATCCTGACCAGGCAGGGCATACGTTTCCTTTTTCGCATGGTCCAGGATAGCTGCCGCATGAGAAAAGTACGTCTCGTTGTCAGATGTCGCTACCATATCCGGCACAAAACTGGATTTAAGGATTATTCTACCGGCCCGGTTCTGATACAGGATACACCTGCCGGCATTAGCAATCAGCTGCAGAGCTTCCTTATGCGTTACTACCGGCATCGGGTTGACCACCAGAACATCCTTAAGATATGGATCTATCCAGCAGTTCCGGTAATCCACCTGGGCATCCGACAGGACGTCCACTGCTATGTCATACAGGCTCATACCATTCGGATGGTACTGGCCGCGGTAATATGTACTGTCCATCCCATCAAAACAATCCGATGCTTGGAAGTCCATTTCCGTAT
>JAETNT010000188.1 GCA_021772025.1 Enterocloster bolteae
AACGGGGAAGGAATATCATAATGCGATTTTTGTCGGAATTGATCCGGATGGAAAGGTTCAGCATCTTCACAAAAAAGGATTATATTCCGGTGAGAAAAATTATAAAGGAAATCAGCGGGGCAGCCGGCCTGAATATCCTTTTCAGTATCGGGGAGACGGCAAGAAGGTGTATTTGTTTGAGGCGCCGGTGGATTTATTCTCCTATCTGACCTTACATCCGGATGGCTGGCAGCAGAATAGTTACATTGCCCTGATGGGTGTATCGGCAAAGCCCATGCTGCAGTTTTTAAAGGACCGGCCTGATATAGAAACCATTGTGTTTTGTCTGGACCATGACACAGCGGGAAGTATGGCTACAAAAAGGCTTATGACAGAACTGGAGAGATTGGAGAAACATTATACCGTAGAGGTTGAACAGCCAATTCGAAAAGACTGGAATGACGATTTGAAAGCATTATCTGTGGCGGAGGCGGAATGGGAGCAGGATGTTGCACTTTCGATGTAGGAAAGGGATGAACGTATATGGAGCAGTTTGTTTATATCTTACCGATAGGCGGATTTTTTGTTATCCTAATTGCCATAATGGCGGCAGGAAATCAATATTCGCTAAATCGGATTAAAGCAAAGCAGGTTGGAGATGGGCAATATGGGACAGCCCGTTTTGCCTCAGAAAAAGAAATCCGGGATACCTTTCTTGCCCTGACGTATGAGAGCAAAGCATGGAGAGAAGGAAAAAATCTGCCCAGGGCGCAGGGACTGTTAGTGGGCAGCAGCTGGCATAGAAATAAAGTGACTGCCTATATTGATGAGAGCGATGTACACATGCTGATGATTGGGGCAGCCGGTGTGGGGAAAACGGCCAACTTTTTATATCCGAACATGGAGTATGCCTGCGCGGCGGGAATGAGTTTTATCAGCACCGATACCAAGGGCGATCTATTCCGCACGTATGGAAGCATTGCGGAAAAATGCTACGGGTATCATATTGGGGTGATTGACTTGCGCAATCCCACCAGAAGTCATGGCAACAATCTTCTGCATCTGGTCAATAAATATATGGACTTGTTTAAAGAGAACCCCGAAAATATAGCTTATAAAGCGAAAGCAGAGAAATATGCCAAGATTATCGCAAAGACTGT
>JAETNT010000014.1 GCA_021772025.1 Enterocloster bolteae
TATACCTCTACTGGGCAAAAAAGTCGAGGGTTACGGAAAATTTGTATAGCTTCCATAACCCCCGATAAATTCAAGTAATTTTTGCTATTCAATTATTTTTCATGAAACAACCCTGGTAGGAATATTGGTAGCACTCCGCTTTGCTACGTTTGAGTAGCGGCCAACTTCGTTGGCCTTTATTTGTCTCTCCAGATGATGCGGCCTTTGGATAGGTCGTAGGGGGACATCTCCAGGGTTACCTTATCACCGGGAAGGATCCGGATGTAGTTCATTCTAAGCTTGCCGCTGATGGTCGCTAACACCTTATGGCCGTTTTCCAGTTCCACCTGAAACATGGCGTTGGGCAGCTTTTCTACTACAATTCCTTCAATTTCTATAACGTCAGCTTTGGACATTCTACACTTCCTCCTTTTATCCCCGCAGGCAGCAGGCCGAGCATGCTTGCATATTCGGCAGCTGCCGCAGAGTGTTTCGCTTTATACCTACTGCTATTCCCCGTTAATCAGGGACAGAATTTCCGGTTCCCCACCGGTAATCAAAATGGTGTTCTCATAATGGGCAGCCAAAGAGCCATCATCCGTTACCACTGTCCAATTATCATCCATCCATGCTACATCATACCGACCGGCAGTAATCATAGGTTCTACGGCTAAGGTCATTCCCGCCTCCAGACGAATGCCTTTTCTTCTCTGGGAAAAGTTAGGGACCTCCGGCTCTTCATGAAGCTTGGTGCCGATTCCGTGGCCTACTAAATCCCGGACTACACCGTATCCAAAGCTCTCAGCATATTTTTGGACTGCCGACGAGATGTCATTGAGATGGTTCCCTGGCTTTGCATACTTAATTCCCTCAAAAAAGCTCTGCCTTGTGACCTCAATCAATTTTGCCGCTTCCGGAGAGATCTGGCCTACCCCGTGAGTGCGGGCGGCATCTGAGTGATAACCGTTCCAAATCACTCCTGCATCCAGGCTGACAATATCTCCCTCCCGAAGAATGTGGCGCTTGTTGGGGATTCCATGAACCACCTCATCATTGACAGATACGCAGATAGATGCCGGATACCCGTTATAGTTTTTAAAAGAAGGAATACATCCATAGCTTCTGATAAGACGTTCTCCAATACGGTCAATATCAAGAGTGCTCATTCCCGGTTCAATCGCCTTGCCCAACTGGTCGTGAACCTTGGCAAGGATCTGTCCGGCTTCCCTCATCAGTTTGATTTCTCTCTCAGATTTGATGGATACCATAATGTTTATGCTCCTAAAATCTTAACAATGTCCTGAAATACCTTTTCCAAATCCTGAGTGCCGTCTACCTCAGCCAAAACGCCGGCTTTCTTATAGTAGTCAATCAAGGGCTGGGTCTGCTGATGGTAAACATTCAGACGCTTCTTAACGGTCTCCGGCTTGTCATCATCACGAAGTACCAAACTCTCGCCGCAGGCATCGCAGACGCCTTCCGTTTTGGGGGCATTATATACGATATGGTAAGTCTGACCGCAAGATAAACAGGCTCTTCTTCCGGACATACGGTTAATAATGTTCTCATCCGGTACATCTACATTGACAGCATAATCAATTTTGTCCCCTAACTCTGCAAGAGCCTTGGTCAAGCTCTCCGCCTGAGGGATAGTCCTGGGAAAACCATCCAGTACATAGCCATTTACACAGTCCCCCTGTTTAATTCGGTCAAGGAGCATGCCGATAGTAATCTCGTCCGGAACTAATTGTCCCTGATCCATAAATGCTTTCGCCTTCATGCCCAGTTCGGTTCCTCCCTTGATGTTGGCCCGGAAGATATCACCGGTAGAGATGTGCGGGATTCCGTACTTTGCAGAAATTTTTTTTGCCTGAGTACCTTTACCAGCGCCAGGAGCGCCTAGCATGATAAGTTTCATATTGTAGTCCCCCTTTTTTAGATTACCTTTTAAGCCGGCCCCAACCCGTCATCCGCGCGTTTGACCGGATACTCTGTAATACCAGAAGAAACACCCGTTTCAGGGTGCTTCCTCTGCAGTCTTTAATCGTTCAAAAATCCTTTATAATTCCGTACTAACATCTTGGATTCAATAGCTTTGGCGGTTTCTAAAACAACACCTACGATGATGATTAAAGAAGTACCCGCAAAAGCAATGTTTCCTACGGTAAACAGACCGGATACCATGATAGGAATCACAGCAACAATGGTCAGCCCGCATGCGCCGATAAATACAATATAGTTCAGAATCTTATTCAGATACTCAGACGTTGGCTTACCGGGACGGATACCCGGAATAAAGCCGCCAGCCTTCTTCATATTGTTTGCAACCTCTAACGGATTGAAGGTAATGGAAGTGTAAAAATACGCGAACACAATGATCAGCGCAATATACAAAACCAAACCGATGGAATAAAACGGCATCTCCGGCTTAAACCAGGAAGATGAGCTTAATACCAGCAAAATCTTTCCGCCAATGGTGCTGTAATCAACCTTAAAGAAGGAAGCAATCATAACTGGCATAGACATTAAAGAAGAAGCAAAGATTACCGGAATAACGCTTGCAGTATTTACCTTTAACGGGATGTGTGAGGATTGCCCCCCAATCATCCTGCGTCCCTGCATCTTTTTGGAGTACTGGACCGGGATCCTTCTCTCTCCGCTGTTTAATATAACAACGAATACTACCATGGCGGCTAACACGGCTAGTATAATAAGTCCCATAACCACTGCTACCGCCACACTCTTCCCCTGCATGAAACGGGTATAAAGAGTCCTGATATCGTTAGGCACACTGGAAATAATGTTGAACAGCAAGACGATGGAAATACCATTACCCACGCCCTTTTCTGTAATTCTCTCGCCAATCCACATAAGCAGGGCGCTGCCGGTGGTCATAGTGACAACCGCTACAATCACGCTCCATGCATTGTAATTAATCAGCAGGCCTCTTCCTCCAAAACCTACTGCCATAGCAATAGATTCTATCAAAGCCAGTCCAACGGTCAGATAACGGGTATACTCCATAATTTTCTTTCTTCCGTCTTCTCCGTCCCGCTGCATTTCCTCCAGTTTAGGAATCGCAATCGTAAGGAGCTGCATAATAATGGAAGATGTAATATAGGGAGTAATGCTCAGTGCAAACACAGACAGGTTATCGAATGAGTTTCCGGTCATTGCATTGAAAAAACCCATATTCTGTCCAATGGTATTCTGAAAAAATTCTTTCAGATAGGTGGGGTTCACTCCCGGTACCGGGAGCTGTGAACCAAACCGAATCACGATCAGCATTCCAAAGGTATACAGAAGTTTCGTCCGTATCTCTTTAATCTTGAATGCATTTTTCAGTGTTTGAAACATAAATTAGATCACCTCGCAGGTTCCACCTAAAGCCTCAATTTTAGCCTTAGCGCCTTCGGAAAAAGCGTTGACCTTTACATTCAGCTTTTTGGTTAATTCTCCATTTCCAAGGATCTTAACGCCATCCCGAGGATTCTTGATGACACCCGTAGCCAGTAATTCTTCAACAGTAACTACTGCATCATTGTCAAATCTCTCTAATGCGCTTACATTAATGCCTACGATATTCTTGGAATTGATATTGGTGAAACCTCTCTTGGGGATTCTTCTGTATAAGGGCATCTGACCGCCTTCAAAACCGATTCTGGGAGCGCCGGAACGAGCTTTCTGTCCCTTATGGCCCTTGCCGGCAGTCTTGCCGTTGCCTGAACCATGTCCGCGTCCTCTTCTGAAATTATCGCTGTGCTTAGAGCCTTCAGCAGGTCTTAAATTAGATAACTCCATGACTTGCACCTCCTTGCTTGGTTATTTTGACTAAATCTCTTCCACTTTTACTAAGTGGCGTACACTCTGAATCATACCTCTAACAGCGCCATTATCCGGCATCTCAACTGTCTTGTGAAGCTTCCTTAAACCAAGGGCTTCAACAGTTGCCTTTTGCTTGGGAACAGCACCAATCGGGGATTTTACTAATGTGATTTTTAATTTCTCTGCCATGTTCAATATCCTCCTTACTCAGTAATCTCTTCCACAGATTTGCCGCGAAGTCTGGCAACTTCCTCCGGGGTCTTTAAGCTGGTTAATCCCTGAATAGTAGCCAATACAACATTGGTCTTGTTATTAGAGCCTAAAGACTTGGTACGAATATTCTTAATTCCTGCCAGCTCCAATACATTACGGGCCGGACCGCCGGCGATAACACCGGTACCTTCGGGAGCTCTCTTCAGCAGAACAGTTGCACTGCCGAACTTACCCAGAAAGTCATGGGGAATACTGTTATTTTCATCAATCGGAATCTCTACCAGGTTCTTAACTGCTGCTTCTTTTCCTTTGCGGATTGCCTCCGGAACCTCGCCGGCCTTACCTAAACCAGCGCCAACGTGTCCGTTGCCATCTCCCACAACTACCAGAGCGGAAAATCTCATGGTACGTCCACCTTTAACGGTCTTGGATACACGTTTGATTGCCACTACTTTGTCATTTAGCTCTAACTGACTGGCATCAATGATTGTACGCTTCATGCTTGTTCTCCTCTCTATTAGAATTTCAGGCCAGCTTCACGAGCTGCCTCTGCCAATGCCTGAACTTTTCCATGGTAAATAAAACCGCCTCTGTCAAATACCACCTCGGTGATTCCCTTTTCTAATGCTCTCTTGGCAATTACAGTACCTACATGTGCTGCTGCATCTACGTTGTTGGTCTTCTCCAGCTCAGCTTTTACTGCCTTCTCCACGGTAGAAGCAGCAACTAAAGTGTTGCCTACTGTATCGTCAATAATTTGAGCATACATATGATTATTACTTCTGAACACTGCTAAACGCGGTCTCTCGGTAGTACCGGAAAAACGATTGCGTAATCTAGCATGCTTTTTCTCGCGAACTTCGGTTCTTGACTGTTTGCTAACCATTTTTACACTCTCCTTACTTATTTCTTACCAGTCTTACCAACTTTACGTCTGATTACTTCATCAGCATATTTGATACCTTTGCCCTTATAGGGTTCAGGTCTTCTCTTGTCTCTGATTTCAGCAGCATATTGGCCAACTTGTTCTTTGTTGATACCCTTTACAGTGATCTTGTTCTGACCTTCCAGCACAGTCTCAATGCCTTCCGGATCTTCCATCTCTACGGGATGGGAGTAGCCTAAATTCAGGGTTAACTTTTTTCCTTGCTTAGAAGCTCTGTAACCGACACCGTTGATCTCCAGAACTTTTTCATAGCCTTCCGTAACACCATGAACCATATTGTTAATCAAAGTTCTGGTCAGACCGTGTAAAGACTTCATCTGCTTTAAATCATTCGGTCTGGTAACTACAATGTGCCCCTCTTCTTCCTTGATGGACATCTCTGCTGGCAGAACTCTGCTCAGTGTGCCTTTGGGACCTTTTACAGTCACTTCATTGTTTTCTGCAATCGTTACAGTTACGCCTGCTGGGATTGCAACCGGCATTTTTCCTATACGTGACATGCCTAAATTCCTCCTACTTAGATTTTCGGAGAAGCCGTAAGCGGCTTCTCTGTTTTCAGTCGCTGTAAACGCTATTATTATTCTAAATCTGCATCTAATTACCAAATAAATGCCAAAACTTCGCCGCCAATATTAGCCTTTCTGGCCTCTTTGTCAGTCATAACGCCCTGGTTGGTGGAAACGATAGCAATACCCAAACCACCTAATACCTTAGGCATATCCTCAGCACCTGCGTATACTCGCAGACCGGGCTTGGAGATTTTCTTTAATCCGGTAATGATCTTTTCGTTTTTGTCTTTACCGTATTTTAATGCAATGCGGATAGTCGTGAAACTGCCATCCTCAACTAAATCATATTTCTTGATGTAGCCTTCTCTTACCAGAATGTCAGCAATAGCCAGCTTCATCTTGGAAGAAGGTACGTCTACTGTATCGTGCTTTGCAGTGTTTGCGTTACGGATTCTTGTAAGCATATCTGCAATCGGATCGCTCATAGTCATTTTGATTTGCCTCCTTTTCTTTCTCTGTCGGACGTGGGGCTGTATGGGGGAGCAGAATTGTGCGGGATCCTGAAACTGCTTCGCAGTTTCTAAAGAAGTGCCCTGTCAAGTCTGCCGTCTGCAAGCAGCCGCATCTTTGATATGTCCCTTTTTACCAGCTAGCTTTCTTTACGCCCGGAATTTCGCCCTTGTATGCTAATTCACGGAAGCATATTCTGCAGATACCATATTTTCTTAAATAAGCATGCGGACGGCCGCAAATTCTGCAACGGTTGTACTCTCTGGTAGAGAATTTTGCAGGGCGCTGCTGCTTAATCTTCATAGAAGTCTTTGCCATGATGATTCCTCCTGATTATTTTGCAAATGGCATATTGAATAATGTCAACAGTTCACGAGCTTCTTCGTCAGTCTTAGCAGTGGTTACGAAGATGATGTCCATGCCTCTTACCTTGTCAACCTTGTCGTATTCAATTTCAGGGAAGATCAACTGCTCTTTAATACCTAATGCATAGTTGCCTCTGCCATCAAATGCATTGGGATTAACACCCCGGAAGTCACGTACGCGAGGAAGCGCCAAGTTAATCAGGCGGTCCGCAAACTCATACATTCTCTCTCCCCGCAGGGTAACCTTACATCCGATAGCCATGCCTTCACGGATCTTAAAGTTTGCAACAGACTTCTTAGCCTTGGTAGTAACAGCCTTCTGTCCGGAAATAATCTCCAGATCTCTTACAGCAGAGTCTAAAACCTTGGCATTGTCTTTTGCTTCGCCGACACCCATGTTGATGACAATCTTGTCTAGCTTCGGCACTTCCATGATATTCTTATATCCAAATTTTTTGATCATAGCAGCTACGATTTCGTTCTGATATGTCTCTTTTAATCTAGCCAATTTGTGTTCCTCCTCTCTGTAATTACTCGATTACCTTACCGGTTGCCTTGGCAACACGGACTTTCTTGCCGTCCTTAACGGTGAAGCCAACTCTGGTTGCTTTGCCGTCTACTACCAGCATAACGTTAGAAATATCGATAGCGGCTTCCTGGTTTACAATTCCGCCATTGGGGTTGGCAGCGTTGGGCTTAGAGTGCTTGGTTACCATATTGCAGCCCTCTACTACTACTTTATTCTTCTTGGTATCCACGTGGAGTACCTTACCCTGCTTGCCGTTGTCTTTACCGGTAATAATTTTTACTAAATCGTCTTTTTTGATTTTATGCACAGTGGACACCCCCTCTTATAATACTTCCGGAGCCAGAGAAACGATCTTCATGAACTGCTTCTCACGAAGCTCTCTTGCTACCGGACCAAAAATACGAGTTCCTCTCGGAGTCTTGTCGTCCTTGATAATAACGGCTGCGTTCTCATCAAACTTGATGTAAGAACCGTCTTTACGGCGAGCGCCTTTTACGGTACGTACCACTACAGCCTTGACAACATCGCCCTTCTTTACAACACCGCCTGGCGTTGCATCTTTAACGGAAGCAACGATGATATCGCCAATGTTCGCATATCTTCTGGTTGAACCGCCCATAACGCGGATGCACAGGAGTTCCTTTGCACCAGTATTGTCGGCAACCTTAAGTCTGGTTTCCTGCTGAATCATGCCTGATTACTCCTTCCTCATTATTTTGCCTTTTCGATAATCTCTACAAGTCTCCATCTCTTATCCTTGGACAGCGGTCTTGTTTCCATTACACGAACAGTATCGCCAATCGTACACTCGTTGTTCTCGTCGTGTGCTTTTAATTTATAGGTTCTCTTAACAATCTTACCGATTACAGGATGCTTTACATGGTTCTCGATAGCAACTACAATAGTCTTATCCATCTTATTGCTTACGACTTTACCGGTACGCACTTTTCTAAGATTTCTTTCCACGGTAATTATGCTCCTTTCTGCACTTAGTGAGCAGCCTTAGCAGTGATAACAGTCTGAATACGTGCGATGTTCTTGCGAACCTCTTTGATTCTGCTGGTGTTATCTAACTGATTGGTTGCATTCTGGAATCTCAAATTGAACAGTTCTTTCTTAGCAGCAACTAATTCCTCGTTTAACTCTGCTGCGGTCTTCGCATTTAAACTTTCTACATACTTATTACTTTTCACTGTTATCACCGCCTTCTAAATCTGCTTTCGCAACGATCTTACACTTGCAGGGTAACTTGTGCATAGCAAGACGCAGTGCCTCCCGTGCAATTTCCTCCGGAACACCGGCAATCTCGAACATAACACGACCGGGCTTTACTACTGCTACCCAGTATTCTACAGAACCTTTACCGGAACCCATACGGGTTTCAGCCGGCTTAGCTGTCACAGGCTTATCCGGGAAAATCTTAATCCAAACTTTACCGCCACGCTTAATGTAACGGGTCATTGCAATACGGGCTGCCTCAATCTGGTTGGACTTAATCCAGCACGGCTCAGTTGCCACCAAACCATACTCACCATTGGAGATGGTATTGCCTCTCAATGCTTTTCCGGCCATGGAGCCGCGAAACTGCTTACGACGTTTTACTCTCTTCGGCATTAACATTATTTATCGCTCCCTTCCTTATTGCCCTTAGTTGGAAGGACTTCGCCTTTGTAGATCCAAACCTTAACGCCAACCTTGCCGTAGGTAGTATCTGCCTCTGCGAATCCATAGTCAATATCTGCTCTCAAAGTCTGCAGCGGAATCGTTCCCTCGCTGTAGAACTCGGTACGGGCCATATCAGCGCCGCCCAAGCGTCCTGCACAGGCTGCCTTAATGCCCTTAACGCCAGCTTTCATGGATCTGGACATAGTGGATTTCATTGCACGGCGGAAGGAAACACGGTTCTCTAACTGCTGCGCGATGGACTCAGCTACTAACTGGGCATCCCGATCCGGTCTCTTGATTTCCTTGATATCGATGAATACTTTCTTGGAGGTCATTTTCTGAACCTCAGCTTTTAACTTCTCGATCTCAGCGCCGCCCTTGCCGATAACAACACCTGGTTTTGCGGTGTAGATAATAATTTTAACTCTATCGGATGCGCGTTCAATCTCAACTTTGGAGATGCCTGCGCTGTACAGTTTCTTCTTCAGAAATACTCTGATTTTGTGATCCTCAATAAGGCAATCAGCAAAATCAGCTTCTGCGTACCATTTGGAATCCCAGTCTTTAATTACGCCGACTCTAAGGCCGTGCGGATTAACTTTCTGTCCCATGATTTGCCTCCTTATCTTTCATTCAGCACAACGGTAATGTGGCTGTTTCTCTTTTCGATTCTGTAAGCCCGGCCCTGTGCCCTTGGATGAATTCTCTTCATGGTAGGAGCCTGGTTTGCGTAACATTCCTCTACGTACAGTTTCTCAACACTCATTCCGTTGTTGTTCTCAGCATTAGCAACCGCTGATTCTAACAGTTTCTTTATTAAACTAGAAGCATATCTGGGATTGTAAGTTACAATACCAAGTGCAGTCTGCACATCCTTGCCTCTGATGGCATCTAAAACGAAGCATGCTTTCTGAACAGATACCCGGGCATAGGATAACTTCGCGCTGGGTCTGGTATCTTTCTGAGCATTTCTTTCTCTCTTAATTTGGGATCTATGTCCTTTTGCCATGACTTAATAACCTCCTTTCAGTTCTTCTCGATTAACGAACACCGGACTTCTTCTCGTCTTTACCATGTCCTCGGTAGGTTCTGGTAGCAACGAATTCGCCTAATTTATGACCAACCATATCCTCAGTAATATATACCGGAACATGTTTTCTTCCGTCGTGTACTGCAATCGTATAACCAACCATAATAGGGAAGATGGTAGAACGGCGGGACCAGGTTTTAATAACCTGTTTCTGTCCGGATGCGTTCATCGCTTCTACCTTCTTCAATAAATGCGCGTCTGCGAATGGTCCTTTTTTCAGTGAGCGAGACATGTTCTAACCTCCTTCAATTATTTGATGGTTCTTCCATCGCGTCTTCTTACGATTAACTTATTGGACTGCTTGTTTTTCTTTCTGGTCTTTAAGCCAAGAGCCGGTTTGCCCCAAGGAGTGCTGGGACCCGGACGGCCGATACCCGTCTTACCTTCACCGCCGCCATGAGGATGGTCGTTGGGGTTCATTACGGAACCTCTGACAGTAGGACGAATGCCCATATGGCGCTTTCTGCCGGCCTTACCAATGTTAATCAACGCATGTTCTCCATTGCCTACAACACCAATAGTGGCGCGGCAGATAATCGGAACCATTCTCATCTCACCGGAGGGAAGACGCAGGGTTGCGTATTTGCCTTCTTTTGCCATTAACTGAGCAGAGTTGCCGGCGGAGCGAACCAGCTGGCCGCCCTTGCCAGGATATAATTCAATATTGTGAATCTGAGTACCTACCGGAATTGCACTTAACGGTAAGCAGTTTCCCACTTTTGCCTCAGCCTGTTCTCCGCTTACTACCTTCATGCCGTCGGTCAAGCCAGCCGGCGCTAAGATATAGGATTTCGTTCCGTCTGCATAGCAGATCAATGCAATATTGGCGCTTCTGTTAGGATCGTACTCAATACCGATAACTGTTGCAGGAATTCCATCTTTGGAATTTCTTTTGAAATCAATAATTCTGTATTTCTGTCTATTTCCGCCACCGTGATGTCTTACGGTGATTTTACCCTGATTATTACGGCCAGCGTGTTTCTTTAAAGAAACAAGTAAGGATTTCTCCGGAGTCTTTTTGGTAATCTCGGAAAAATCAGAGCTGGTCATATGTCTTCTGGAAGGTGTATATGCTGTATACTTTTTAATTCCCATGACACTTTACTCCTTTTACTAAATTTATCACGATATAATGTTCATCGCACATTCGCGTCAGCGACAAGCCAGATAGGAACGGCTTCGAAAAACCGTACTGCGCCGGCGCATAAGCAGATTTTGAAGTCGGAACCGCATAAGTGCCTATCTGCGGCCGAGGAATTTCAGCCTGAGCTTTCCCATGCTTATCCTGTCTGTTTCTGAATTACAGTCCCTCAAAAATCTCGATATCCTTGCTATCAGCGGTCAGCTTAACAATCGCCTTTTTAGACTTAGCGGTTCTTCCAACCACCATGCCTCTTCTTTTCTTCTTACCGTCGATGTTCATGGTATTTACCTTGTCAACCTTGGTACCGGGAAACATCTTCTCAACAGCTTCTTTAATCATTGCCTTATTGGCATCTACATGCACCATAAAGGTGTACTTCTTATCTGCCATTGCGTTCATACTCTTCTCGGTAATAACCGGCTTGAGGATAACGTCATAATATTTGATATCTGCCATTACGCATACACCTCCTCGATTGCTGCAACTGCCGCCTTGGTAGCAACAACAGTGCTGTACTTGAGAATGTCAAATACGTTGATGGTGTTAACCTGAGCAGTCTTAATGCCTTCTACATTTCTAGCGGACAGAACTACATTCTGATCATTGGAATCCAAAACAACCAACGCTTTCTTAAGGTTTAAGTTGTTCATAACATTTACAAAGTTCTTGGTCTTGATAGCATCAAATTTCAACTCATCCACAACAACGAACTTGTTGTCGTTTACTCTGCTGGTCAAAGCGCTCTTTAATGCTGCTCTCTTCTCTTTCTTGTTCAGTCTGATGGTATAGTCTCTGGGAACCGGAGCGAATACTACGCCGCCGCCGGTCCATTGGGGAGCTCTGATGGAGCCCTGTCTTGCATGACCGGTACCCTTCTGTCTCCAGGGCTTTCTTCCGCCGCCGGAAACTTCCGAGCGGGTCTTCGCTTTCTGGGTGCCCTGACGTTTATTTGCAAGCTGGCTTACCACTGCCATGTGTACCAGGTGCTCGTTCACCTTTACACCAAACACAGCGTCGTTTAACTCTAAGGTGCCAACTTCTTTCCCTTCCATATTGTAAACAGCTACATTTGCCATTTGTGTGTTCCTCCTTTCCTATGCAAAAGCTTACTTGGAAGCCTTTACGGTTTCCTTAACAGTTACCAGGGACTTCTTGGGTCCCGGTACAGATCCCTTAACCAGAATCAAGTTCTTGTCTGCATCGATGCTTACAATTTCGAGATTCTGAACCGTCACCTGTACATTGCCCATATGGCCAGGCATTCCCTTGCCCTTAAACACGCGGCCGGGAGTAGTTGCGGAGCCATTGGAGCCCTGGTGGCGATGGAACTTGGAGCCATGAGCCATAGGACCTCTGTGCTGGCCATGTCTCTTAATAGCGCCCTGGAAGCCTTTGCCTTTGGAAATAGCGGTTGCATCTACCCTATCGCCTGCTGCGAATACATCTGCCTTGATCTCATCCTTAATATTGTACTCTTCAGCATTTTCAAATCTGAATTCTCTTACATATCTCTTATAAGATACGCCAGCCTTGTCAAAGTGGCCTTTTACCGGCTTGTTAACCAATTTCTCTCTCTTGTCAACAAAACCAACCTGCACTGCTTTGTAGCCGTCATTCTCAACAGTTTTAACCTGAGTTACTACACAAGGACCTGCCTGAAGAACGGTTACCGGAATCAACACGCCATCTTCGGCGAAGATCTGAGTCATTCCGACTTTGGTTGCTAAAATCGCTTTCTTCATTTTCTAACCTCCTGTTTCTTTTCTACAGCGGAGCGCCTCTGCGCTCATCCTAGAACAGTCCAGAATCTATCTAAACCCTTCAGGATATTTCTTTAAAATTATTTGTTTTTCATTTTGATGTCGATATAGACACCAGCCGGCATCTCCAGTCTGGATAATGCATCCACAGTTTTCTGGCTCGGAGTGATGATATCAATCAGCCTTTTGTGGGTTCTCTGCTCAAACTGCTCTCTGGAATCTTTGTACTTGTGTACCGCACGCAGAATCGTAACTACCTCTTTCTTTGTGGGCAGCGGCACCGGTCCGCTCACCTTAGATCCGGTTTTCTTTACAGTTTCGATGATTTTTCCGGCAGACTGATCCACTAACTGATGATCATAAGCCTTCAATGTGATTCTCATTACTTGACTTGCCATAAAAAAAGTCGCCTCCTTTTCGCACTTTTACATCTAAGTACGACAAGCGGTGACTGTACACGTTTCCGTGTGTGTCCTTTTAGACTCACACTCATACTGCCTCTCATTTCTGTTGCAGATGTTCAATTGGTACAGTGACTTGTCGCCAGTTTCCTAACTTGACATTCGCTCCACGGAAAACCTGTCCTTATACAGACAGCAACCTCACGCTTCTCAGCTATCATGCCACAGCCTCGTTAGCATATCACAGATTTCTCCAAAATGCAAGCAGTTTTTCAAAATTTTCGCAATAGTTTGGACGGCGTGGAATTCCACGCCGTCCGAACTATTCCTTCCCTCGAATCCGTCCCACCAACACGGGTGTAATCAAACTGGTTACCAGAGACGCCAAGGCTATCTGAGCTACTGCCGTTTCCACATAGGGCTCAAAAAAAGGATTTGCCGCCGCTGCCATCCCCGGCGCGGTGGCGGTAAAGCTGGCAATAGCGCTCATAGCCGTAGCCACCAGGCCGTCTCGTTTCAAAACAAACTTCTCTGCTGCGTACAAAGGAATCCAAGTCAATAGATAAAATAAACCTGCACACAGAATACCTCCCGCCCCCGCCTTTATAGCTGCTATCAAATTGATACTGCCTCCTAGGCAGAATCCCATAAAAGGAAGAACCAGAGTACAGCCATTGGAAAACAGCCGACGGATCTCTCCGTCCAGGTTGCCCAACAGCATTCCCAAAAGAAACGGTATTAATATAGAAAAAATGCTGTTCCAATCCATGGCATAGCCGGAGGCCAAATTAAGCGCCATTACCGGTGCAATAGGCATTACCAGCAGGTTCAACAAGCTAAACACACTGACCGCAGTAGGGTTATCTGCTACCAAAGCAATATAAAGCCCCGGATTGGTACTGGCAAGCACTGCCAGAAATGCTACTAGGGAAATCCCCCAAAAGCCGTCCGGGCCAAAAAATTTCTGCACAATGGCGCAGGCTGCCGCCATAATTAAGATTTTCAAGAGGCACAAAAGGCCACCCACCTTTACCATCTCTTTCACCTGTCCCACCATGCATTGGGTTCCGGAAAAAAACAGCATGAGTCCTACTGCATACATGGTATTGGTATTGGTAAACAGCGCTTCCGTAGCTCCGCCAATTCGCACCAGTTCCGGACAGAAGGTGTTGATTACCGCCGCAATCATCATAGGAACCAAAAGAAGGCCCCCTGGTATTTTCTTTATCCAACGTAAAATATCCATTATCTTCTTAGTTGTCCCACCAATTGGGTTCTACCGGACTGCTGAAGGTCTCACCGGACACGTCTTCGTCGTTTACCTTTAAAATAATGCCATTGGTGCCGGTCTTATATTTGGTTCCCTCTGCATCGCGAACCGTAGTGTTTTTCACAGTACGTCCGCTGGTATTTATCAGATAGTTTTTGCTGGATCCGCCGTTCGTCAGGGTAACGGGCATATACTTAATCCCGCTGTCTGCAACCTGAAGCTTACCCATATAATACAGGCTGCCGTCTCTCACACCGGTATAGCCTTTGCCGGAATCCAGGAAAAAGTATTCTGAAACAAATCCATCGGCTTCTTCCACCTTCTGCTTGCCGGTAAGCATTGCACAATTCAGCTTGTTGCTGCCGAAATAATATGCCGTGTACTCCTCTCCGCCGGATCCTGTGGCAACTTTCTGAAGGCCATATACCGGATTGCCTTTCTCATTAAACAGAAATGTCAATCCTTTAATTCGCATTAAATCCTTTGACGTTGCCTGTCCTGCCTCCGGCCCAACTTTGGGAGTTCCGTTGCTGGTAAAGTAAAACCACTCTACTTCTCCGTACTTGTCAAATTCCTCCGGAGCCTCCAGGGACAGCCAGGTATTGACGACAGCCTTTCCGTTTTCATCATAGTACTTATAGCCGTCTATAGAAGAATCCCCCTTTATGTTGCACCAACCGGTCTGCATCTGTCCGTTAGAGTCAAAGCAATAATAAGATCCGTTGATCTTTTTCTCTTGATAATCAGAACCGTACATATTTTCCGGAATCACTTTTTTTCCGTTGCTTCCAAAATAGTACCAGTAGGTTCCATCTTCATTTTGGGTATCAACCGGTTCATTTCTGGCCTGATTATAATAGTCCTCATAATAATTGTTCTCAGGCGGAGCCAGCTTCTGCCAGCCAGTAAGCATAACACCGTTCTCATCTGTATAATACATATCATTCAACAGCCAGCCGGTAAGCATCACGCCTTCATCATCAAAGTAATACCACTTGTTATTAATCTTTTTCCAGATTTCTTCTACTCGCTTACCATCAGTGTTAAAGTAATACCACACTTCTCCGTCATGAAAGCTGGATGAAGATTCTAATTTCATCCATTTGCCGGAAGCCATAATACCATTTCCGTCTACGTAGTAAGTGTCATCTACCCAGGTATTTGTAGCCATGTAACCTCTTCCGTCAATATAGCGCCAAAGCCCGTCTCCGCCTTTGCGCCAGACATTGGTCTCTCTCCTGCCGGACTCATTATAATATTCCCAGGCACCTCCAGATGTCTGCTGCCATCCTGCTCCATAAACGGTCAAAGCGCCACCCACAGTAAGGGCTGCCGCCAGTCCTAAGACTGCTAATCTCCTGCGCTTTTTCAAATCTACCACTCCTTCTCTGAATCGTACAAAAAATATTGATATATAGCAACATTTTTATTTATTGTATCAAGAATTTTCTAAATATTCAACCTTTATAATCTTTCATTTCATTTAACATTTTCTAAAACAGAGCAAAAAATACCATTTCCTTGACGCCCCCGCCCCGTTGGGTATAGTATAGTATGAGCACTTAACCAGGTTTTTCGAGTCTAGTGTGAATATACCAACAAAGAAAGAGGACATATCTATGTGGATTGCAGATAATTGGAAAGATTATCAGGTCATTGACTGTTCCAAAGGGGAAAAGTTAGAAAAATGGGGAGATTACCTTTTAATCCGTCCCGATCCCCAGATAATCTGGGATACCCCTAAAAAAGATCGGAGATGGAAACACCCCAACGGCCACTACCACCGCAGCAGTAAAGGCGGCGGTCAATGGGAATTTTTTGATTTGCCTCAGCAATGGACCGTTTCTTATGGCTCTTTAACCTTCAACTTAAAACCATTCAGCTTTAAGCATACCGGTCTCTTTCCGGAGCAGGCCTCTAATTGGGACTGGTTCAGCGCCAAAATCCGCGCTGCCGGACGGCCTGTAAAGGTTCTCAACCTCTTTGCCTACACCGGAGGCGCTACCTTGGCGGCCGCTGCCGCCGGAGCCGCTGTTACCCATGTGGACGCCTCTAAAGGCATGGTAAGCTGGGCAAAAGAAAATGCCAAATCCAGCGGTCTGGAAAACGCTCCTATCCGTTGGATCGTTGATGATTGTGTAAAATTTGCAGAGCGGGAAATCCGCAGGGGGAACCACTATGACGCTATTATCATGGATCCCCCGTCCTACGGCAGAGGCCCCAAGGGTGAGATTTGGAAAATTGAGGATTCTATTCACCCCTTCATTCAGCTCTGCTCAAAACTTCTGTCCCAAGAGCCTTTGTTTTTCCTCATCAATTCCTACACCACCGGGCTGGCCCCTTCTGTCCTCTCTTACCTTATCGGCATAGAGGTCGTTCCGGCCTTTGGCGGCCAAATCCAGGCCCGGGAGGTGGGACTTCCGGTTTCCGGAAATGGGCTGACCCTGCCCTGCGGGGCATCCGGGCGCTGGGAAGCGTAATATAATGTAATAAGGAGAACTGATATTTCATGAATTTTTCTGATGTTCAAATTTCAGCAAGTCAAATAGCTGGCGGAAATAAAGAGCCCGGCAATCCCAAAGCCATTCTCTATATTGCAGTAAGTCTGGATGGCTTTATCGCCGGCCCGAATGGCAGCGTGGCGTTCCTGGATCAGGTAAACTCGGATCACGAGAACATTTCGGATTCCTGCGGGTACGAAGCATTCATCCAAACTGTGGATATCGTGATTATGGGCTATACTACTTATTACCAGGTTATGACAGAACTTTCGCCGGATCAGTGGCCTTATTCTGATTTAGACAGCTATGTACTGACTCGGAGAAATATAAGTGATAAGGAGCGGATCTTTTTCCGAAATATGCCTGCCGCCGAATTAGTAAGGCAGTTAAAATGCCAATCCTCTAAAAACATCTGGATCTGCGGCGGCGCTCAGGTAGCCGGGCAGCTTATGGAAGCAGGAGCAATTGACGAATACCATCTTACAATCATACCGATTCTCCTTGGACAGGGAATCCGTCTGTTTCCAGACTTAAAGCCCCCTATTCCCTTAAAGTTAGTCTCTTCTTTCGAGATAAATGGGACGATAGACTGCATCTACCGCCCCATTTAGCCATAATTGTTTTTATAAAAAGTTTTAATCCAAAAACGTCACTACTTTGCAGGGAGTTCTATAATCAGCCGGAGACAACGTAATACCTGTTGCCGGAGTGCTGGAGTGGATTACCTGCCCCCCTCCTATGTACATGGCAACATGATTAATATAATCTCCGCTGGCATAAAACAGAAGATCCCCCGGCTGCATAGCGGACTGGGAAATCTCCCGGCCTTTCGCCGCCTGATCTCTGGAACTGCGTCCAATATCAATCCCAAAATGCTTGTACACACTCATTGTAAAGCCAGAACAGTCGGCACCCTCTGTCAGACTGGTGCCTCCATACACATAGGGATTACCTAAAAACTGTTTTGCATAAGCTACAATAGCAGTTCTGGTTGCAGATATCACCTGATCGGATGCGTTGCCTCCCGGACCATAAGAAACACCGGGGCCCTGTACATTCCCTGTGTCTTTAGAGCCTGCCGTTCCTACCGGAACGGCAGCAGAAGTTTCTCTTGCCGCTGTTTGAACAGCAGGGGCTTCTGCTGATACATCTGCTCCATTTCCGACAGGATTTGCAGCAATGGTACCGTTCACTCCGACCGGGGCTGTAGTGGAAGCCGGTTTAGAAACGGCGGCTGTCCCGGTCTGGCCGGAGGATGAACTTTGACCTCCGTCTGACTCTGTCTTAAGAACTGCGTTAAGCTGATTGATTGCTGCTTCAGCCTCCTGCCTGCGTTTCGCCTCCTCCGCCTTCCTGGCCGCTTCCTCTTCCAAAGAAACTGCCTGTCGGAATTCTACCGTAGTCTTTATATAATCCATTGACACATAACCGGTGAGATCCGTATCTATGGCCAGTTTGGCAAAATTATTTTCCTCTCCCAGGACTTCATACCGTGCTCCCTGACTCAGGGAAGTCAGGGTTTGACTGGTTAAATTCGGCTCTGCCCGAAGGCGAAGAGACGCGGTATTGATGGTGGCATATTCCACACCTACCTCCTTAGCCAACTTCTCCGCCTTCTCCCCGGTTGCGAAATACTGAGCTTTTATATAACCGGAAACGGTTCCTGACTGGATATGATACCAGTCGCCGCCTTCTCCGGAAACAGTCTCTAAAATCGTTGCCGCGCAGTTATTATAAATCTTACCTACAATCTGGCTCTTGGTATTGGCCTCGCTGCGGACATTAACATACCCGCTGACTTGAGAAACTGCCACATTTTCATAAGGGCTGGCCTTTGCGGAAACGGCAGGAACCGCTTTTTCTGTCACAGTTGCCTGAGGCTCCTCCAAAGGAGCCGTTTCTTCATTATTCTCGTCTGCTGGCGCTGCCTCTGATGAAGGCTGCGTCTCCTCTGATACTGCCGGTGCCGCCTCCCAGCCGTTCCCCTTCTTCTGAGCGCGGCTATCCAGCTCCTCCGCCAGGGTTTTCTGCGGCTCTTCATTTCTTGTATAGTAATTGTTCAAGGCTACGGATATACCGGCGACAGGTGCTTCCGTATCCGGGTTCATGGAGGCCATTGCAGGAAATACACCGATATTTGCTATGCAAATTACGCCGGCGATCAGTACCCTTTTCCAATTTTTCATCCCTATTCCCTCGTTCTAGCTTTCCATCAGGTAACGTTCTACACTGGTTACGGCATTAGCCCCGTCTGCTGCAGCGGTAATAATCTGGCGCAGCGGTTTGGTCCGCACATCTCCCGCCGCAAAAATACCCGGACAGGAAGTCTGGCAGTCCTCGCCAGCTTTAATGTATCCGTGATCCATCTCCACCAGCCCCTCGAATGCCCGGCTGGCAGGAGTAATCCCCACTGCAATAAATACTCCGTTTATCAAAATTTCTCTGGTCTCGCCGCTTTTTACATTTTTTACAGCCAGGGCTTCCACTCGATCCGATCCGACGATTCGATCCACAACCGTATTCCAGACCACTTCAATGTTCTCTTTGGCAAAAACCTGCTCCTGCAGGCTCTTAGCCCCTCTGAACTCGTCTCTTCTGTGAATTAAATATACTCTTTCACACATGCGGGAAAGAAAAATCGCATCCTCCAGAGCTACGTCGCCGCCGCCGATAACTGCCGCCACCTTTTTGCGGAAAAATGCTCCGTCACAAGTAGCGCAGTAAGAAACGCCCATACCGGCCAATTCTTCCTCCCCTGCCACTCCCAGCTTTCTGTGGCTGGCGCCAGTAGAGATAATCACGGCTCTGGCTTCATAGGTCTCATGGTCGCAAATCACCCTTTTCACACTGCCGCCATCCTCAATACGTATCACTTCGTCCTCCGCAAACTGAGCTCCCAGGTTGTCTGCGTGTTCCCGGAATTTGGTTCCTAAATCGTATCCGCCTACTCCAGGCAATCCCGGATAATTATCCACTTCATAGGTAGTCAATACCTGACCTCCGCTTACCATACCTTTTTCTATTACAAGAGTATTGATTCTGGCTCTCTCCGCATAGATCGCCGCCGCCAAGCCTGCCGGACCGGATCCCACAATCACTAAGTCATATATCTGCGCCATATATCTGTTCCTCCCTCCTTAATTCTTTTTATTCGCTCTTTTATTCTTAATCAGTATAACACAAGTCCCTGTCATAATCCAAAACATTTTCTTACAATTCTGTTACAAGTTCCATCAAATATGGTATACTCTTTTTAGGAGGTGACAATTTATGGCACAAAAAACGGTACTGGTAACCGGCGCTTCCCGTGGAATCGGAAAAGCTATTGCGGTTAAATTTGCAAAAAAAGGCTACAATGTGGCGATTAGCTGCGTCCGCAGTAAGGATCGTCTCATGCAGGCCAAAAAGGAGATTGAATCTTATCAGGTCCCCTGCCTAGCCTACATAGGGGATATGGGAGATATGGCTGCCTGTGAGGAATTGTTTGAATTAATCCGCAAACAATTTGGTTCTCTGGATGTTTTAGTCAACAACGCCGGCGTATCCTATATTGGTCTTTTGCAGGATATGTCTGTCCAGGATTGGGATCGGGTCATTCATACCAATTTAAATTCTGTATTTAATTGCTGCAAGCTGGCCATCCCAGGCATGATTACCCGGAAGCAGGGAAAAATCATTAATATTTCTTCTGTTTGGGGAAATGTAGGCGCTTCCTGTGAAGTGGCCTATTCCGCTACCAAAGGCGCTGTTAATGCATTTACCAAGGCTCTGGCAAAAGAACTGGCTCCCAGCAGCATCCAGGTCAATGCCGTGGCCTGCGGCGCTATTGATACAGAAATGAATCAATGGATGGATGAATCGGAGTTTATCTCTCTAGTAGAAGAAATTCCCGCCGGACGGCTTGGAAAAGCAGAAGAGGTGGCAGACTTAGTCTACCACCTTGGATACAAAAACTCTTATCTGACCGGTCAGGTCATCGGCCTGGACGGCGGATGGATCTGATCTTGCCTGTCACCAAAAATTTCTTCCATAACAATAGTACACAAAACACATATCCGCAATTAAAAAGATTAGTACCGGCAATGCAATCAATGAAAACGTTCTGTATTTCCGGTACTTTTCTTCTGTCATCCCTCGAGTAAAATAATCCTCCTGGTGAATCATTTTACAATGGACTACAATCCCAAACCGGGAAGAAGTACGTATAGTTGGTATAATGTCAAGAAGTCCTTTAAAATTTACTTCTTCTTTTTATGAATTACCTTATCCAGTGTCTGATAGAGTTTATCCACCTCCACAGGTTTAGACAAATGTCCGTTCATTCCACATTCCACGGATTTTTTCAGATCATCATCAAAAGCATTGGCCGACATAGCAACAATGGGTATTGTATGGCAGTCTTCACGCTCCATTCCTCGGATTGCACGGGTAGCGTCTAATCCATTCATCACCGGCATCATAATATCCATCAATATCACATCATAGGTTCCCGGCTCTGTGGCGCGGATTCGCTCTACCGCCTGGGCTCCGTCATAAACACAATCCACCTGGAAGTTCCGTTCCTCTAACAGACTTCTGGCAATCTCGGAATTTAGTTCGTTATCCTCTACCACCAAAATATGGCAGCCATCAAAGGACAGTTCCTCCTCCTGCTCCTCTATTTCCATGCTCTCTCCCTGCTTTAAAGGAATCGAAAAGCTGAAAGTACTTCCCTCGCCCAGCTCGCTGTCAAGGCGGATATTGCTTCCCATTATTTGGATTAACCGGCTGCTGATAGAAAGCCCCAGACCTGTTCCCTGCTGTTTTGCCGGATTTCTTTCGGAAGCTTGCTCAAAAGAGCGGAATACTCTGTCCTGATCCTCTTTTGCAATTCCCACCCCCGTATCAGACACCGCAAAGTAAACAAGAATCTCCTCCCCACGGCTTTCCATCTCTCTTACTGTCAATGTCACCCGGCCTTTGGCAGGAGTAAATTTTACCGCATTTCCCAGTAGATTGATAAGCACCTGACTAATCCTCATCCTGTCTGCTACAAACCAATTATGAGTCAGTTCTATCTCTCGGACAAAATTAATGTCTTTTCCTGCTGCCTGAGGCGCGATCAGTTCCCTGATAGTGTCCAGCATCTCATGGATATTGAAATTAGACGGCTCCAGCTTCATCTTACCGCTCTCAATCTTAGACATATCCAAAATATCATTGATCAAGCCCAGCAGATAATCGGAGGAAGACTGTATTTTCTGCAGGCAGTCCATGATCCTCTCCTTATTCTGATTTTTCTGAAGAGCAATAGCCGTCATACCGATAATACCATTCATAGGAGTGCGGATCTCATGGCTCATGCGGGAGAGAAATTCTGACTTAGCCCTGCTGGCAATATCTGATTGCTGCTGGTTTAACTGGCTCTGGATTACACTTCCAAGCTCTATAAGATTCTGATACTCCTCCGGATCCTCCAAAAGCTCCTTCCCAATACCGAGAATACAGATGTTTCCCATATAGTTTCCGCTGTCATACATGGGAAGCAGAATACCTTGCTGCCCTTCTGCAACACTTAAAAAACATCTGATACTGTGTTGGCTGCTGTCCTTTTCCGAAAAATACCGGACAGCTTCCTGCCCCAGCCAATTGAAAAAAATGTCTTTTTCTTCTTCTTTGTATTTCCTCACATTTTTTGTGATAGTTTTTCCGTCCCTGTGCCACTGGTATTGAAGATAGTTGGAATTAAAATCTGCCCTTAAAATCGATACCAGAACATCCTCGGCCTGATAAAATCTACCGATTTTACGTGTCATCAGCACCATCTGAGCCGGAAAATTATCTCCCCTGCCGAACAGGTTCAAAGCCGTTGATACCAAGCTCACATCTTCTCCATAACTGAGAGTGTTAATTCTGCGTCCTTGTAAGGCCGGCAGCTCTATTTGTTCTTTTTCGGGGATATCTTTATAAAAGCTATACCGGCTGATTCCCTCAGAGATTGCCTGGTCTCTGGCCTGCTTCGCCATGCGGATCAGTTCTTCCGTGCCTGTTCCCTTATCTCCGCAAGCCAAACCGGCATAAACGGCAATCCTAAAATTCCCGGCTTCAAAATTTTTCTCTATCTTTTCCAGCAGTTCTTTTACTGCAGCTTCCGCCTGCTGTTCAGAGTGGCCCTCCAGCCACATAACAAGCTCATCTCCGTCAAGGCGAAGCGCCACTGTACGCCATCCCGTAACTTTTGTCAGCTCCTGAGTACTTTCGCGAATCAGTACCCCCATCTCTTCAAGGATCATGTCTCCGAATACAATGCCATTCTTTTCATTTGTCTCCTTGAGATGATCCAAAAGCAGGCTGACCATCGCTCCGTCCCATTTAGTTCTGCGGCATTCTCTGATATGCTCCATACCGGCGCTGAATGTATAAAGGCCGGTAACACCGTCTGTAATATTTTTCTTAAGCTGCTCTGCCTCCCTTTCCTTCTGTTCCTGGATATCCCGGATACTTCCTACTATTTTCCATCTTCTGCCGTCCGTATCATAAACTACCTTTCCTGCCAAGGCTACCCACACAAATTCAGAATCCATTGGCCATTTCAGCCGAAACTCCACATACAGCTTGTCCTCTATGCCCCGCATTGCCTTAGCGGCTTCTATACGATCCTCCTCATAAATATAATCCGGACTGATAAAACCATTCTCAAACTCTTGGCACTGCCACTGTCCGCTCATGGTTTTATGGTTCACAATATCCAAAGTATGATCTTGCAGATTATAAGAAAAAAATATATCTTTAGAAGATTCCAAGGCTATTCTATAACGCTCCTTCTCCTCCAGAAGGATATTTTCCGCTTCTTTCTGACGCTCTGTCAGATCTCTCACCACATCATGCAGGGCATCGATTTCCAAAATATTGGAAATCTCAAATTCTTCAATCCCCTCTCTCCCTCTGCTGATACTCTGCATCAGATTCTGAACCGGTTTTGTCAGATGCTTCACTAATAAATAAATCCCTAACACCCCAAACGCCAATCCAATCAGCACGGCCACTACTACCCAAATGTAAAGCTGGTGCCCCATCCCAAATAACTCTTCTTCTGTATTCAGGCCAAGAAGCACCCATTCCGTATTTTTATAGGGCACGTTATTGCTGTAAATCTTTAAAGGACAAACCACTGCATACGTCCCCTGCCCATTAAGTTTTACATCCTGTACCAGAGAAAGATTGCCATAATCCGTTTCTTCCAGAATAAAGGAACTGTTCATAGAGCGGATTCGATCATAGAGAACCCCTTTTCCTGCCAGAGGCATATAGCAGCTGTCTTTTTCCCTCACTGCCAGCATGTATCCCGACTGCTGGGATTCATTTAGTTCTGCAACCGGAAAGTAGTCGTACAGTTCCCTGATGGATATCTCTACTCCTAACACGCCGTATACCTGCCCTCCATGCCGAAGGGGAAAAGAGTATGTAATCATCTCATAAGAGTCGGCTGTTTCCTTCTCAAGAAAGAACGGCAAAGACCAATAGCCCAGATCTTCCGTGTCTGCATCCACATATTCTACTCCTGCTCTCCAGGGTTCATAAAAATAGTTATCTGAAACATTTTGACCTTGCCCATCCATTTGAAAATTGGTAGTCCAATTTGTATCAAGAGGGATGTTCCACTTTCGGGAAAGGTATTTGCTTCCCCTCTCCAACAGAAGATCCGTATAGTTTACAGGGTTCGTATCGGGGTCGGAATCTCTGATAAAAAATCCGGCATAGTCTCCAGCGCTGTCCATATCCTTCCCTGTCAGAATGAAGAATATTCCTGTGGTAGAATTGCTCTGCAATACATCGAGACATTCCGGAAAAAGCTGCTCCAAAAATTCGATCTGCATTTCTTCCGAAGAGAAAAACTCCTCCAGCCCTGCTCCCTTGCTCACCAAAAACTCTTCCAGCTGGCGGTTGATAAGTTCCTCCTTCACACGGACAGAAGCCCATCGCTGGATCATATCATTTTGCAGGATCACTTTTCTGTTTTCTACTAACCTGCTCATCATGCCGCTGGAGTATTCCTGTAACATTCCCCCGATTCTTTTGACCACTAGAGTTCCGATAATGATCATGCTCTGCATCAGCATAATCGCAATCAAAGGAATCAGAAACATTCTAAATATTGTTGTTTTTTTCTTTTTTTGCCTCTTATTTTCCATCTCATTCCTGCTTGCTTACAGCATCATTCAGTGCATCACAAAAAGAAGTATACCACCCCTCAAAAGCCTCGTCTGTCACAAAGGGAGCAGATGCTTCTTCCAGGCTCTTTCCCTGATTAATGGCTTCTGCAACTGTCTCCCGATCCTCCGCTGCTTTATCTGCAAGATGATATTCCAACACCTTTCTGGCTGCAGAACCGTTTTTGAAGCTTTTATTTGTATACAGGGTCATTCCTTCCATCTCGTCAAAAATAGTGGTCAGACAATCATACGTCTTAGGCGCCACTTCCAAATTATGCTCTTTAATTACCTGATCCAGCTTTTCCCGGCTGCCCGCTTCCTTCATTACCGGCAGATAGCCAGAAACACAGCCAAATTGCAGATTGTGTTCCACCTCTGTAAACCATTTTAAAAATTCCACAGCAGCATACTCATGTTTTTCATCTGATTTTCCAACCACCATACCTGCTCCCTGCTGTACAGCATAGCGCTGGCCATCCGTAAATACGGGAGCCGGCATCACAATATAGTCAATAGCATGACTGCCGTTATCAGCCTCCACTTGATCAGGAAAATACATAGCGGAAGTGGTGGAACCCGTGTAGGCCAGAAGATCTCCTGTCTTCACATCATCGGAGCGGAAAGAACCGTAAGCTCCAAAATATCCCTTAACCATGGGTACATAATAGTTTTCCCAAAGATGTCTCAGCTGCTCCTTTGGCGTGTTTAATGTTACCTTTCCATTCTCTACCTGAAAGATTTCTACTCCCAGCTGCTGCATACCGACCACAAAATAATTTGCCACGGCGTCCCTTCCATAAAAAGCCTTTCCGTCTTCCGGTATATCAGGAGTCTGACCGTCTGTCCACTCATAATAAGCCCGGGCAACCGCTGTTACCCCTTCCATAGTTTTCAAATCCTCAAGCGAAAAGCCAGCTGCCTCTGCAAAGGGCTCCCAGTCTGTTTTGTTGATCATCATAATCTCCGTAGACTTTGCCGTAGGAAAAATCCTAAGAGTCCCGTCAGACGCAATACGGCCTTCCTCAATATAGGAATCCACATATTTTTCCAATTCTTTATCATCAAGGTAATTCGACAGATTCGCCAAAGCGCCCGCCTGTTCCACTTCATAGGCCGTATCCGCATAAGAAGAAAAAATGTCCGGCATTGGATCCGCCCCTACTTTTCCCCCAATAGCATCTCGCACCGCTGTCTCCAGATCAGAAACAGAACCCTGGGAATAACCTTGAACATATATGCCTTTTTCTCTTCCCGCAGTGTTATTAAACTCCTCTACCAGAGAGTCAAAGGCTGCCTGTTGAGAGCCGTTATAATAATGCCATACTGTTAAAGTCACCGGATCCCCGGGATCTAAGAGCTTCTTGTTTCCGCATCCTGTCAAGCAAAAAGTTAATGCTGCCGTAAGGCATATCCTTTTAGTTAATCTCCCCTTATTCATGGAACTACTTCCTCCTTTTGCTTTTCCATAGCTAATACATGTTATTTTAGCATATACTCTCTGGATTTTCAATCCAGCTGTCCGCTCTGCATATGGATTAATTTTTAATGTAAAAAGGAGCAGCTGCCCGGCAGGTTTTCCGCCTGCTTTTGCAGCAACCCCCTCAACCGGTTTTTATTACTCCCTTAACCGGAACTTGGCTACCAGCTCCCGAAGCATAGAAGCCTGACCGGATAGCTGCTCGCTTGCAGCGGCGCTTCCTTCTGCTGTAGCAACATTGGTCTGGACAACAATAGCAATCTGCTCAACTCCTCGGGTAATCTCCGTTGCATTGGCATCCTGTTCTTTGGTATAGTCCGCGATCCCGTCAATAAGCTTGCTCATCTTGTCTGCATGGGCCACCACCTCCAGCATGGAGTTCGCCGTATCCTGAGCCGCCAATACTCCCTCATCCATGGAATCCACTGTCTGACGCAGCAGAACTGTGGTTTCCTGCGCCGCTTCAGAAGATTTTGCAGCCAATGCACGAACCTCATCTGCAACTACCGCAAAACCTTTTCCTGCAGCTCCTGCCCTGGCGGCCTCTACAGCGGCGTTGAGGGCCAAAATATTGGTCTGAAACGCGATATCCTCAATAGTTTTTACGATTTTATGAATCTCAGCAGACTTTTCACTGATCCGCTGGATCACTACCGTCATATTCTGCATCTTATCATTGCTCTGTAAAAGCCCGTTCTTGACCTCCTGGGAAATGCTGCGCGCTTCCTCAGCTCCTTTGGCGATCTTGTGTACGCTGTCAGATACGGCCGTAATATGTCCGGCCAGGGTTTCCACCTCGGCCGCCTGCTCTGTAGAACCTTGTGACAGCGTTGTGGCCCCATCGGAAACCTGTTCCGCCCCGGCGGCTACATCTCGGGAAGCAGAACGCAGACGTCCCATAGTGTTATTCAATGCATAGGATATTTCATCCAAGGCAGTTTTTATTTTCTCAAATTCGCCGGTATACTCATTTTTCAGCGTAAAAGTCAAATTTCCTTTTGCAATCTCCCGCAGCGTTTCCGAAACTTCATTGATATAGGTCACATAGTCCCGAAGCCGTAGAGTCACTTGATTAAAATCGTCTGCCAGTACACCCAGTTCGTCTTTAGACTGGTATTTAATAGCCTGATCCAGCTCTCCTTCAGCGATTCGAGTCGCTACAAGGCTTAATTCTTTTACCGGACGGCCAATAACCCGACGAACCTGGATTACTACCAGAAGGATCAGCACCAGCACTGCCAGAATCCCCACCAGCAGCATGCTGACAGTCAATTGCTGCAGTTCCTGCAGCACCTCTCCCCGTGACACATAAGCTACCGCTATCCAGTCACTGTCCGGTACACGCTCTATCTGAATGTATGTATCGTCATAAAGAGACAATCCTGTCTTTTGCCCTCTGATCTGTTCATTGGCATATGCATACATGCTCTCGTTCATTTTGCTTAAGAGCTGTCCGGTAATCGCCGGGTCTTTGTGTCCGATAATCGTATCCGTCCGGGTATCAACTAAAAAAATACCGCCGGTATCCTCAATCTGCACCCCGCTGACGATTTTGGAAATGGAATCCAGATAGACATCTGCTGCGGCAACGCCCCGCACCGCACCATTTTTAGTTTTCAGCACTCCGGATGCGCCTACCACATAGGCTTGACTGTCCTCATCAAAGTACACGTCCCCCAGTATAAAGGCATCAGATTTTAGCCCATCTTGATACCAGCTTTTTACAGTGGCATCGAATTCCGGACCGGGCGCAAAAGAGGCATGATAGAGGGATCCGTCCGTCAGCGCTACGTATAATCCGGCAGGATAAGCATCATTTTGGTTCACCGTGTGCTTAATATAATTCATCATGTCGGGAATATCCATGTCTTCATATTCAATAGTATCCCGTTGAGTCTCCAGCATAGCCAGCGTACTGTTCATCCACGCTTTGGTCTCTTGAAGTGTGCGCTCGGTAGTGGTTTGCAGCAAAGCCTCGCTTTTGTCCAGCAGCGCACGGGACATTTGTAAATAAACCACAGCAAGCAAAATAGCTACAGCAATTACAACACTTACAACGATAGCTGATGCCATTTTTCCGGTAATGCTCCAGCCCCGTCGGGCTATGTCGGAATTTTTTCTTTTTGTTTTCATATCCATTCTCCCTTAGAAATGATTTCTGCGATATTAAAATTATATCAAAAACAGGACGGAAAGACTAGACTATTTCTCGTTTATAATGATAGATAATGATAGCTTTCCCTCATTTCGTTTTAAATTGATATGCCAAAAGGAGCGGTACCATTCACGATACCGCCCCTTTTGCTTTCACACTCAAAATATACTAAAAATCCGAAGCCGCCCCATTGAAAGCGAGTTCGGATTGTCATTATCTGGTGCGGGTAACAGGACTTGAACCTGCACGGTCTCCCACCAGAACCTAAATCTGGCGCGTCTGCCAATTCCGCCATACCCGCATAAAAGTAATTCTCATAGCTGGGCTAGTTGGATTCGAACCAACGAATGCAGGAGTCAAAGTCCTGTGCCTTACCGCTTGGCGATAGCCCATTAATGTAAAAACTGACCGACCCTGCCGCAGATACATGGCAGGCTGTCGCAATAGAGTAAAAAAAAATTCCCGAAGGAATTAAAGGGTGGATACAGGGACTCGAACCCTGGGCCTCCAGAGCCACAATCTGGCGCGCTAACCAACTGCGCTATACCCACCATATGCTCTGCGCTGCTTTGCAGAGAGCGAGCCTGAAGGGATTCGAACCCCCGACCCACGGCTTAGAAGGCCGTTGCTCTATCCAGCTGAGCTACAGACTCACATTTGACCACCACTATTGTCAACGTCCATTATTCTACCATAGCTTATTTAAAAAGGCAAGCACTTTTTTTCTTTTTCAATTTTTCCATGAGAACCAATTAGTTCTCATGGAAAAAGGGGCGCCCTCTTTTTGCGGCATCCCCTTTCCTTCTATAATTTCGTTAGTTCCACTTTTTGTCCACAAATACCCAGAGACGGTACATCAGATAGCCCCACGCGAAAAACAATCCGATCAGCACCGCCATAGGCACATGATTTTCGTAATGATCAGGAAGGAAGTATTTCTGCCATCCAGGTATATCGGTATAGTAATATTGTCCCGGACCAAAATCAATTCCCGGTACATGCCCCATACCTTTTGCCATTATGTATATGGCTGTCAAAACCGCCGCCAGGAAAATTATCACTCCTACGGCACACACGGTTTTCATTGCTTTTCCGGATTTTTTATCTGTCATCTCTATTTACCTGCTTTCTCTGTGCGGTGAACGGCTGCCCGGACATTCCCCGGAATATTAAACAGTAATGTTGGGAATCGGGAAGAGACGGCCGCTTAACAACATCCATGCTACAACGAAGGTCAAAACCAGGTTAAAGGTCTGTCCTATGATATAAAGTACAAAGGGTTTGCCTCCCTGGAATTGCTCGGACATTTCCTTAAAGTTTGTCTCAAGACCAATACAGGTAAATGCCAGCGCGAAGCACCAAGTCTGAAATTCCTTTAAATCAGAAAGAATGGCGGCAGTAGGTTCTACCCCAATGGTTCCCTGAAATATAAAAGAGAAAAACAGAGATGCGCCGATAAATCCTAAAATAAATTTAGGAAATCTGTGCCAAATCTCAGAAGCTCCTACAGTAGTTCCGCTGGTTTTGTCTACTTTTGTAGTAAAGAAAATCGCTACTGCAAATGCAACAAAACCAATCAAAATATTCTGAATCATTTTTACCAGTGCAGCAACCTGCCCTGCCAGCTCTCCTAATGCATTACCTGCCAGAACAACAGCTCCGGTAGAGTCTACGGTTCCGCCAATCCACGCGCCGCCTACCATAGGATCCATAGCGATAACTTTACAGAACAGCGGCATGCCTACCATCATTAAAACAGTGAAAATCAGTGAAATACCAACTGCAAAGGTCAAGTCGGTTTTCTTTGCCTTGCAGGCGGCTGCAGTTGCAATTGCCGCGGAAGTGCCGCATACTGAAGTAGCCGCAGAGATAGTCATAACCATTGGCTTATTGTCCATCTTTAAAACCTTGGTTCCAAGAATCCACATAAAAATAATAACAACAGGAGTTACCAGCCATGCGATGCCCAAACCGTAAAGGCCAAACTTCTGGATGTTAGAAAAGAGAACGCTGGCACCCATTAACACCAGCCCTGTCTTAATATAAAACTCTGTCTGAATAGCAGGCTTTAGCCATTCCGGCACCTTTAAAATGTTGGAAATCAGCAATCCAATCAGCAACGCCCAGAATGCATACTCTAAATATTTACTGAATGTTACCTGGGAAGAAATCAAGCGGACCAGAGCAGTCAGGGCAAATACACCCAAGAATGCAACTAAATATTTCTTTGCATCCTTTCCCATCAGCTGGTTGCACACTGCAAAAATAATTGCCAGGGCTGCAAAGGTCACAATCACGCCTGTCCAGGTGGTCACACAAGCCTCGCTGCCGTTAAAAAAGCGGGCAATAGAGCCGCTTTCTCCGCCCCATTTGCCAAAGGTAACTCCCTTAAATCGGAATGCGCCGCTGATTACGCCAATGGAAGCAATTACAATTACAATAAACGCCCCCCAGATGGATAACCAGTCTTCTTTGTGCAGCAGATCGGACATGTGGAATTTTTCCGCTACTACTACATCATCTTGTACTACTGTCTTTTTCGTTTGCTCTTTCATCTTTTCCCCTTTTCTTAGTTTGCGAAAATTTTAACGAACCTTGGACATTATAACACAAGTTATTTTTTCTGTCTATAACAAAATAGGTGAATTTTTTCTATTTAATATCTATTAAAGTTCTTGCTAAATACTCTATAATAATGGATAATCCTTGTCCACTGAGGGTAAGAAAGAAAAGAAAACGAAATTTAGCAGCGAAAGCAGAAATTCTTGTCACAGGCTCTCACTTAAATTGTCTAATAAAATATGGAGGTAAAAAATATGAACTGTATAACAAACGAAGAACTGCAGCTTTTGATTGAGCAAGCCACCGCCGGAGATAAAAACGCGTTGGAAACCGTCATTCTCAGTGTACAGGATTTGGTATTCAACCTGTCGTTGCGAATTCTTGGGACTTTTCCCGATGCGGAGGATGCATCGCAAGATATTTTGCTGAAGGTCATTACCCACTTGTCCTCATTCAAACAAGACAGCTCCTTTTCTACTTGGGTATTTCGAATTGCAATCAATTACCTGAAAAACTACAAGAAGCATATGTTTGCAAGGTTTCCCCTCAGCTTTGAGTTTTATGGGGATGATATTTTAAACGGAAAAATTGATGATGTGCCAGATTTGTCACAGGATGTAGAAAAATCCATTTTGGCAGAAGAACTGAAAATGTCATGCACGAATGTCATGCTTCAGTGTCTTGATGTGGAAAGCAGGTGCATTTTTATTCTGGGAACAATGTTTAAGGTAGATAGTCGAATTGCGGGAGATATTTTGGGTATCACTCCAGAAGCATATCGGCAGAGATTGTCCAGGATTAGAAAGAAAATGGCAAAGTTTTTGAATGACTATTGCGGTGAATATGGATATGGAAAGTGTCATTGCATCAATCGGGTTAACTACGCTATCCAAAACCACAGAATTTCTCCAACCAACCTGGATTTTGCCGCCGCCACGCCAATATCTCCTAAAACTATAGCGGAGGTAAAAGAAGCTATGGAGACCATTGATGACTTGTCCCAGGAGTTTTCTTTCTGCAAAACGTATCAATCGCCAGAGGTTTTGAAAAAGTTTATTAGAAAGTTTTTAGCCGGAACGGCTTTATCTGTTATCCAAAATGCGTAGAAAGGAAATCAGCATTATGAATCTGTCAACCATTTTAAAATATTTGACCGATTTAGGTGAAAATAATACTCGAGAGTGGTATCATGCACACAAAGCAGAATATAAAGCGGCAAATATGGAATTTGAAGCGCTGATTCAAGCACTTATTTTCCGTGTCGGAAAATTTGATCCAAGCATTCTGCACAATGCCCCGCAAACACTTACTTTCAAATTGAATAGGGACACTCGATTTAGTCACGATAAATCTCCATATAACCCTGTCTTTCGCGCCCATATTTCCTCTATGGGGAAATTGCCCATTCCAGTTGGATATTACCTTATGATCAAGCCAGGCGATCAGTCCTTTATAGGCGGCGGATTGTTCGCAGATATGTTCAAGGACGCAACAGCGATGGTACGGGATTTTATTTCTGTCAACGGCCCGGAATGGGAACAAATCGTAAACGCTCCAGATTTTAAAAAGCACTTCACTGTGCAGGGGACAGCTCTCAAAAATGTTCCCGCCGGATATAGCAAAAACCATCCCCAGGCGGAGGTCTTAAAGCTTAAGAGCTGGTATCTGGAATATCCCATTAAGGATACGGAATTTGACAATGCAGAGCAGTTTCTTGTTCGTGCGGCAACGCTTTGCTGCCTGATGAAGCCGTTTAATGATTATCTGAATAAGGCGCTTGAGGGCTTTCAAATGCCGACGCGGTGAAACGGCAGGCAGGAAGCATTATTGACAAATATAAAGAGATAGCGGACAACCGGCTCCATTTCCCGTGTAAATAAGCCGATAGCTTATAAGCTGTAATGACTTATAAACTATCGGCTCTGCGTCTCTTTCAACTAAAAGGGTTCCGGGCTTTTCTATCCGGAGATCAAAAAAAGCGGGTGATGGGAATCGAACCCACGTATCCAGCTTGGAAGGCTGGTGTTCTACCATTGAACTACACCCGCATGATAAAAATATGAAGTTTTTAATAAGGAACACATCGGGGTGACAGGATTCGAACCTGCGGCCTCCTGGTCCCAAACCAGGCGCTCTAGCCAAACTGAGCCACACCCCGTCTTACTTGGGAACCTGCGATTTCCTCTCGCCTTTCGGCGACGCAAGAGTTATTATATACTATGTGTCCTTAAAAGTCAACTATTTTTTTATCTTTTGTCTTGGCTTTTTTAATCCACTTTTTTAATCCCCGCCACCACCTTCACCATTCCGATCCTACATAGCAAAGATCCACATGAATGCGGCCGTTTTCGTCCAGTTCCATAATCATATAAGAAGGCTTTCTGCCTTCCTGGCGCGGGAACGACAAACTTCCCGGGTTTAACACCACCAAATCATCCTTTACCTCGTAGCAGGGCCTATGAGTATGGCCAAACATAACCATATCCATCTTTCTCTCTGCCGCCTCCCTTTTAATAGTCTCTGTCCCCAGGGATACATTATAATAATGACCGTGGGTCAAAAGGACATGATACCCGCCGATGCAGATTTCTCTCTCTCTATCCAAATCAGAAAAAAAATCGTTATTTCCCCGTATCATCTGCACCTCACATTCCGGGTTAAGCCATTCCGGAATAAACTGCTCGCTGCCCTCCGCATCTCCCAAATGAATAAACATATCAATGGGTTTTACCTTTTCCAACACCATTTTCAGGTTATCATCCTTTCGGTGGGTATCACTGACAATTAAAATTTTCATCACTTTTCTCCTTTGTACCTTTTAGAAAGCTCTTCCTTCATAGCCCGTAGCGCCTTTCCCCTGTGGCTGATCTGGTTTTTCTGCTCCAGAGTCAGCTCTGCACTGGTAACGCCGAATTCCGGAATGTAAAGAATCGGGTCGTAACCAAAGCCTCCGTGCCCTGCCGGCTTTAGGGCAATCAGTCCCTCCATAACAGCCTCCGTATGAATTGCCTCTCCTGTGGGGAGAATTGCAGCGATGTCGCATACAAACCGGGCAGCCCGCTCTTTTCCCACAGCTCCCTCCAGCCGTTGGATAATGTTTTGGTTTTTAATAAGGTAGGAGGTGTCCTCCCCCATATATCTTGCAGAATAGACTCCCGGCTCCCCGCCGATATAGTCCACTACCAGACCGGAATCGTCGGCCAACACAATACCGCCGGTGCACTCCCAGACCGCCCTGGCTTTTATCTCAGCATTTTGGGCAAAAGTACTGCCATCTTCCTGAATATCCGGATTTGCCCCTGCCTCTTTCATGGATAGTACCTTCATTCCCAAATCAGCCAGAATCATCCGTACTTCCCGCATTTTCCCTTCATTGCCTGTGGCAAAAACTATGGTGTGTTTCATGGTTTTCTCCTTGTATATGCTTTTAAGCAAACATTACCTTCCATGGCAGTCTCGGTGCGCTGAAAATGAATGCCATCATAGCTTAAATATCCTTCCCCATCTGTAATATCCACTGTTCCCCGAGCCTGGTCAGCCTGGTATTCAATGGCAATAGGCTGAACACTGTCTTTGGTGGTTAGCTTCACTATTACCGCAAAGCGCTGACCTTTTTCAATCTCCATAGGCTGCCTGAAATCAATGGTATAATAGCCTGCACGTTTTAAAACCCCTTCTGCCAGCAGCTTTCGGTTTTCCAAATCCGGCGCCTCAGCCCAATCCCCGGCTCCAGACTCCACGGCCTCCTTAATTCCCGTTGCTCCGTAAATCTCGTACCGGGTATCTGGCCCTACGGCGTAAAAACCCGCTGCTGCCAAAAGTTCCCTCTCCTCAGCCCGATACACATTGGCTCCGTAAGCAGTATCGGATCCATATCCTGCCTGGCCGGACCAACCGCACAGATCGGTTTGGTAAATCTTGTCATAATTATTTTTATCATCAATCCTGGTATATGCCAGGTTTATCTGACCCATATTGGAATCATAATAGGATACATAAAAATACCCTCCGTCCCCAAAAGCTTCCCCCCAACTGCTGACGCAGAGAAAGGCTCCGTCCCCCGGCGGCAGAATGGTAAAGTTCTCTTTTGGATACTCATCGTCCCACCCCATAATTACCGCATCATGGTTTGGTTCGGCGTCTCCGTTATAATAATATGCCCGATTTTCCTTTTGGTAATAAACCGACTGGCTATAAGAATTTTTTAAGGATGTATATAAAGAACTTTGTACACCCCCGTTTTCATAAACCGCCTGTTTAATAGCTTCCCGATCTCCGGCCGGAAGGATTTGAACCTCCTGCAGGTGTTTAACCGCGGTCAGCCCTTCCGGAGAAATCCCGTCATTATAAGGATCCTCTTCTTCTGTTACCGGCCCCTGCCAGGCCAGAAGATATGCAAGGGACATGGTATAGTCTCCTCCGGCATTTTGCCCCATATGGAAGCTGTTGCGGATGGACATATGATCCTCCGAAAAGTCCCAATTTTCCTCTGGCAATAGTGCAGACTCCATGGCGGTAAGAGAGGCAAATGCCCAGCAAGTCCCTAAGTTTTGCTGATCTTCTACCCTCGGAGCCCGCCCCTCCTTTCGGGAATCATAGGCAGACGGCAAGGTAATCCTGGATTCCGCCCGTACTTTTCCTATAAAAGGCCCCGGCCGGATTTCTCCTTCCTCTTTCCTTACGGTTAATTTTCCGAAAAAAGCTAAAACGAGAAAAAACAAGCCTATCACTACTGCTTTTCTATACTTCTTAATCACTGGCGCCTTCTGCTTTCTTTACGGGGCTGCCGTTCCGCCGTGGAGGCCTGGGCCCCATAAACTGATAAAAATATGTCTTCATCATTCCATTATAAATCTTTCTGTTTTTATCCGCCTTACAGCCAATATCTCTCTCTGCGCCGGTATAGGCCGTAATCAGATACATGGACCAAGAGTCCAAAGCCCTGTAGCGCTCTCCAATCTCCCGGTACAAAGCCGGCAGATTCTCTTTTTCCTCAATTCTCTCCCCGTAGGGCGGGTTGGAAATAAGAAAACCATACTTTTTAGGATGGCTTAAGGCACTTATAGGGCGCTGCTGGAAATGAATCAGATGATCCACTCCGGCTGCCTGGGCATTGGCTCTGGCTGCCTTTACAATATCTCCGTCAATGTCATAGCCCTGTATATCCGTCTCCACCGATCTGTCTGCCAGATCCCGTGCTTCGTCCATAGCCTGATACCAGTGCTTTCTTGGAACCAGATCTTTCCATTCCTCCGCCAAAAAGCTCCTGTCCATTCCCGGCGCAATATTCGCCGCCATCAGGGCCGCCTCAATAGGGAAGGTACCGCTTCCGCAAAAGGGATCCACCAGAATCCGTTCTTTATTCCAGGGAGTCAGCATCAAAAGGGCAGCCGCCAACGTTTCTGTAATAGGAGCTTTGCTGGTTAAGGTTCTGTAACCTCTCTTATGAAGGGAATCTCCGCTGGTATCAATGCCGATAGTAACCACGTCTTTCAGCAAAAATACCCTGAGAGGGAAACTGGCCCCTGTTTCCGGAAACCAGGTAATGCCGTAGTGGGATTTCATTCTCTCTACTATGGCCTTCTTCATAATAGACTGGATATCCGAAGGGCTGAACAATTTGCTTTTAATGGAAGATGCCTTGGCCACCCAAAACCTGCCGTCCTGAGGCAGGTAATCCTCCCAAGCAATAGCCCTGGTTCCCTGAAACAGCTCTTCAAAAGTGGCGGCAGGAAAACTCCCTACTTTTAACAAAATACGCTCTGCTGTGCGTAAAAATACATTCGCCCGGCAAATTGCCTCTTCATCCCCGGTAAACGTAACTCTTCCGTCCTCCACCTGAGAAATCTCGTATCCCAAATCATAGATTTCTTTTTTCAGCACCGCCTCCAGTCCAAAATGGCAGGGTGCAATCAATTCTATTGTCTTCAACTGGTTCATCCTCTTTTCCACCAAGGTCAGCTCTCTACAGTCTCACTTGTTTTACCACATCCCCGTCCAACGTGAAAATAGTAAAGACGGCACCCTCTAAAAGAGCATATGTGTTAGGGTTTCCCCCTTTGGGAATGGAGACAGAGCCGGGATTCAGCACTGTAATTTTTCCTGTATTTTCCGCTTTTAGCAGGTGAGTGTGACCGTGAATCAGAATATCCCCCGGCATTACAGGAGGCAGATTATCCTGATTATATATATGACCGTGGGTAGCATAAAAAGTTTTGCCGTTTAAGGACAAAAGTGCATAATCCGCTAAAATGGGAAATTCCAGCACCATCTGATCCACCTCGGTGTCGCAGTTGCCCCGAATGGCATAAATTTGATCTTTGTACTGGTTTAGCATAGTAATCACTTGCTTGGGGTTATAGTCCCTGGGCAAGTCATTACGCGGGCCGTGGTACAGGATGTCTCCAAGGAGTACCAGACGGTCCGCGCCGGACTGCCGGTATATTTCCAGAAGCTTTCCGCAAAAGTAAGCGGATCCATGGATATCAGAAGCAAACAGTACTTTCATTGGTGGTTCTCCTAATCTGTTTTTTGTCTCGTGGTTTTATTTTATAGCCAAGGCCTAATCTTGTCAATTCAATTCCGAACCATATGAGCGCCTCTGTAATAGGTAATTCCACTCATTACGGATACTGCCGGAATTCCTCTCTGGGCAGCCATTCTGGCTGCTTGAAGGCTGACGCCGCCCCTGGAACAATAAAAAACCACCACCGGTCCGGAAGCCAACTCCGGCAGCCGCCCGGCCAAATTGCAATACGGGATATTTACCGCCCCCCGAATATGACACGCCTGGTAATCAGACGGAGTCCTTAAATCCACAAGCTGCATGGGCATACCGGCGTTTAATCGGTATTCCAAGTCCCATAGGGAAATCATGCCTACGCCCATCTACTCATCTCCTTGTCTTTCCTGTATAAAGATAGTATATTCAGGCAAAACGAGAATGTCCATTTCATCTCCTCACCCGGTATCCGACATAGAAAAAGAGCCTGTTACGCATACGCGCATCAAGCCCTTCTCCTATTTTTTCTGTGTTTCTAAAATCTTTGCCTGCTAATTACCCGGCTTAGTTTCTGCTGCTGTTCTTGCTGGAATTCTTACTGGAATTCTGGCTGTTGTTCTTGCCGGAGTTCTCTGCGTTATTCTTATTAGAGTTCTCCGTATTGTTGCGGCAGTTTTTAGAAGTGTTGTCTTCCATGTCACGGTAGTTGTTGTTCATTGTCATGACCTCCTAACTAATTTTTGTTACGAGGTTAGTATGGCTCTTCTTTCAAAAAATATGCAAACACTCTTTGAACCCGAATTTTCTTGCCCGTCTCAACTATTGCCAGGATTATCCCAGTACGTTAACGATTCTTACCGGGGTCCGATAGTTCCAGGGAGAAAGCTTTACTCCGGTCCTTTCCGTGGAAGCGTGAATAATCTGGCCATTTCCTATATACATGCCAACATGGTTAACAGAACTGCCGCTGCCGTAACAAACCAAATCACCTGGCTGCATCTGAGCTGCCGTAACAGCTATTCCTGCACTTGCCTGGCCGCCGGAAGTTCTAGGAACAGAAACGCCTGCGCCATTGAGCATAACAAAACTGGTAAATCCGGAGCAGTCTACGCCGGTCAAAGGATTGCTGCCGCCATAACGGTAGCTGCATCCTAAAAACTGCATGGAGTAATCCACTACTTGCTGTCTGCGGTTTGCTACATTTTCTCCGGCTCTGGCTTCTTCCAGGCTTGCTGCTGCAGTTTCTGCTGCCGCCGCCATCTCTTCGTCTCCGGCAGCTTCCAGTTCTACTGCTTCTTTCCGAGAAAGGTAGCCCTCTTCCTCTCCGACCTGTATCTTTAACCAGCCGTCCGCTGTTTCCTCCATCAGAGGGAAACTGTCATTCATTTCCGCTTTCATAAGGAGCTCTCCGTTTACGGGGTCTGTATTGATAGCAGCTGATTCTCCTACTACTTTAACTAAATACTGAGAGGCTTCTGTCCCCGGCCCATGCTGGATCGCCGTAGTATGACTAATAGTCCCTGCAAATGATGTTATAGATGTAGCTGCAAATATTGAGCAAAAAGCAATAATCTCTGTTGTTTGTCTTAATGTATATTTCATATGTACTCCTAATAATAATTACAGTTTTGTTTTATTTTGTTACATAATTATTAACTTTATTACGAGCACATTATAACTCTTATTCCATTTTGTGTCAAGTATTTTAAAAAATCATAGTATCCAGACGTAACAGTTCATATGGCGGGGATTTCGACAGGAATTTTGCACGCCAAGCTGGGCCTTTCCATCTGGACTATAGCAAAAAAGAAGGAACCGTTCCCATGGTTCCTTCTTTCTTTTAGAACAGTTCCAGCAAATTCTATTTGTTAAAAATAGTTATCAGTCAGTCAGAATCTTCATAAATTCCTGACCGGTAATCGTTTCTTTCTCCAACAGGTAAGCCGCCAGTTCATGAAGCTTTTCTTCATTTTGAGAAAGAATGTCCTTAGCTTTCTTATACTGTTCTTTTACGATAGCAATAACCTCATCGTCAATTTCCTTGGCAGTCTCCGGCGAACACGCCAAAGAGGCATCACCTCCCAGATACTGGTTTGTTACGGTCTCCAAAGCGACCATACCAAACCGGCCGCTCATACCGTAACGAGTCACCATAGATCTGGCAAGCTTGGTGGCCTGCTCAATGTCATTGCTGGCGCCTGTGGTAATGGAATGGAAAATCAGCTCTTCAGCAGCCCGGCCGCCAGTAAAGGTGGCAATTTTATTTAAAGCCTCTTCCTGACTCATCAATACTCTCTCCCCTTCTTCCACCTGCATGGTATAGCCCAAGGCTCCCGAGGTTCTGGGAATAATAGTAATCTTATGCACCGGGGCCGAATGGGTCTGACAGGCCGCCACCAGGGCATGACCAATCTCATGATATGCAACGATCTTCCGTTCCTTTTCCGAAACAGCGGCATCCTTTCTCTGGTATCCTGCAATAACCACCTCTACGCTTTCCTCCAAATCTTCCTGAAGCACCACGCTCCGGCCCATCCGAACCGCCCTTAAAGCCGCTTCGTTGACAATATTGGCAAGTTCTGCGCCGCTGGCTCCGGAGGTCGCCCGGGCTACAGCGTTAAAGTCCACATCGTCTGACAACTTCACCTTCCCGCCGTGAACCCGCAAAATCGCTTCACGCCCCTTCATATCCGGCAGTTCCACCGGAATTCGGCGGTCAAACCGGCCGGGACGCAGCAACGCCTTATCTAACGATTCCGGCCGGTTGGTAGCTGCCAGAATCACCACTCCTTTACGGCCGTCAAAGCCGTCCATCTCCGTAAGAAGCTGATTTAAAGTTTGCTCTCTCTCGTCATTGCCTCCCATACCGCCTGCGCCGTCCCTTTTCTTTCCGATAGTATCTATCTCATCAATAAAAACAATACAGGGAGCTTTTTCATTGGCCTGTTTAAACAGATCCCGAACCTTAGCCGCCCCCATTCCCACAAACATCTCCACGAATTCGGAGCCGGAAATAGAGAAAAAGGGCACATGAGCTTCCCCTGCCACTGCCTTGGCTAGAAGAGTTTTACCGGTTCCGGGAGGGCCCACCAGCAAGGCGCCTTTGGGGAGGGTAGCGCCAATATCAGAGTATTTTTGGGGATTGTGAAGAAAGTCTACAATCTCCTTTAATGCCTCCTTAGCTTCTTCCTCTCCGGCTACATCCGCAAAAGTCTTACCAGTCTCATTTTCCGCGTAAATTTTGGCATTGGACTTTCCAAAGGTCATGGCGTTTCCGCCCATGCGCTTATTCATAATTCTGGACATGACAGCGCCAATCACTACAAACATGAGGATAGGCATTACCCATGACAGAATAAAATTCACCACCGGATTAGGCTCTGTGGGAATCTCAGCAGCAAAAATAACCCCCTGCTTCTGCAGTTCCTCATTAAGTTCCTCATCAGGCCACACCCAGATGCCGGTTTTGTAAATCCTGGTCTCCCCGTCACTGTCATTAGCAATAAAAATCAAAGTGTTTTCATTTTCTTTTGATACAGTGGTAACGTTGCCTGCGTACACCTGCTCTTTAAATTCATTATAGGTCACCAATTGTACCCGGGTTTTAAATAGCGAAGAAAATCCCATTGCATTGATGACAAATGTAATTACCATAATAATTACATAGTAGTACAAAAACATTTTCATCGGGTTTTTACCCGAACCGCCGTTTCCCGGCTTGCGTTCTTTTGTCTCCATGAATTTGTCTCCTTTTCTCTGGAATTAGCTTTAAAATAGACCGTTTTTTGTCATTTGTCAATAGATTATAGTAAATATTTATTTACTTTTTACTTTTATTGACTTTTATTTATAACTATGATAAAACACAATTAATACGTTCCATTAAAACCTCAGGAGGAAATCATGTATTCAGATACGGGAATCCAGCATTTTTTAGAATTTTCTATTCGATTTTTATCTTTTGCTAAAACCCATTTCCGCAAAGAAAATGAGCTGCGGGCCGACTCTCTGGCGTTTCATGCTTTAATTAATCTACAGATTCTTTCCAGACAAGAGCTGACCATGTCAGAGCTGGCCAAAGAGATGATGATTACCAAGCAGCAGCTTACCCGCCTGGTCAATGATCTGGAAAACCAGGGTCTGGTGGAGCGTGTCCATAATCCCATTAATCGCCGCCAGGTATACATCCACATCTCTCCAAAAGGCATCTCCATGCTGGAAGAGGTAAAAAAAGCCATGGCGGAGAACGCTTCTGCTGCCATGGCTGTGTTTGATGATGAGGAAAGAGCAGAGCTGGATGCCTGTCTGACCCGGTTGACTGAACTTTTCTCTAAGTTGGACGGCTTTGGCGGTTCCCATGTGTTTCCTCTTTTTTGATTATTCAAACTGGCTTTTATAAAGTTGATAATAGGCTCCCTTTTTTTCCATCAGCTCTTCATGGCTGCCTTGTTCCAGGATATTTCCCTGGTCAATGACAAAAATCCGATCCGCCTTGCGGATAGTGGACAGCCGATGAGCCACCACAAAAGAGGTTCGTCCCGCCAGCAGGTGTTCAATTCCTTGCTGTACCAGCCGCTCTGTATGAGTATCAATACTGGAAGTAGCTTCATCTAAAATCAGAATTCCCGGATTGGAAACCATGGTTCTGGCAAAAGCCAAAAGCTGGCGCTGGCCAATGGACAGCCTGCTTCCTCTCTCGCTGATCTCTGTCTCGTAACCATTTTCCAGCCCCATAATAAATTCATGGGCATTGACCGCTTTAGCCGCCTTCTCAATCTCCTCATCGGCGGCATTCAGACGGCCGTAGCGAATGTTGTCCCGGATTGTTCCGGAAAAAAGAAAATTATCTTGGGTCATAATGCCCATCTGGCTTCTAAGGCTTTCCAGTGTTACCTCCTGAATAGGAATTCCATCCAGAAGAATCTCCCCGTCTGTCACCTCATAAAACCGGCCAATCAGATTGACTATCGTAGTCTTTCCGGCCCCCGTAGGTCCGACCAGGGCAATGGTTTCGCCGGGATCTGCCGTAAAGTTCACATCCTTTAAAATCAGTCGCTCCGGTTCATCTTCATAAGCAAAGCTTACATGACGAAACTCTACTCTTCCTGTTAAAGGCGGAAGTGTACCTGCTCCTTCCCTGTCTGTAATCTCCGCCGGAGTATCCAGGATATCAAAAACCCGTTCCGCCGCCGAAAGATTGGTAGTCAATTTATTATAGAAGCTTGCCAGATTCCGGATGGGGCTCCAGAACATGGCAAGGTATGTGGAAAATGCCAGATACGTCCCTACCCCCACTGCATCCCGGCCTAAAAACCGGATCCCGATAAAGTATAGGAAAAAGGATCCCAAGCCCCATGTGACCTCTACTATCGGGCCAAAGCAGTCAGCGCACCTAACTGCCTGGCAAAAGGAATCCCTCTGTTCATCAGCAAGCTGGTAGAAGTCTTTCCGGCTTTCCTCCTCCGCAGCAAAGCTCTGGACAAGCCGGATACCGGAAAAATCCTCGTGAACAAAGGCATTTAAGTTGGAATTTTTTCTACGGTAAAGCTGCCACATGGGATAAGCCTTCTTTTGAATGAGGAACATTCCCCCTGCTAACAGCGGCATTGTCAAAAGGGCCGCCATAGCCAGGTATATATTTTTCCCAACCATAATGATCGCCACACCGGCAACAGTCAAAAGATCCGGTACCAGTTTGGTAATGCTGTCCGACAGCACATCTTTTAAGGAGTTGACATCCCCGATAATCCGGGCCAAAATCTTTCCCGTAGGGCGGCTGTCAAAGAAGTGAAAGCTTAAGGTCTGGATGTGAGCGTACAACTCCTGGCGGATAGTCATCAAAACCTGATTTGACAGCTTTGCCATAATAATCATCCGCATCCGGCCGCCCCAGGCAAATACCGCCGCCATCAAAAGGGCCCCTGCTCCCAGCCTTAAAAGTCCCCGAATATCCTTTGCCGCCACATAACGATTCACTGCCAGCTCCATTAAAAGAGGCCAGGTCATGCTGATGGTTAATGTCACCGTCATAATCGCCGCTACCAGACCCAAATCTTTTTTATAGGACAGAAGGTACGCAAAAAGCCGTTTCATCATAGAAAGCTTGCTGACATGAAGCTGTTCTTCATCCTGTCGAATGGAATTTATTGCCATGCTATCTCCTCCTCTCCATATTGGACACACCAGGTATCGTAATATCGCCCTCTCTGTTCCATCAGGGATTTGTGGGTTCCCCTTTCCGCAATTCTGCCATTTTCCATAATTAGAATCTCGTCTGCATCCTTTACTGATGAAATCCGGTGACCGATAATGATTTTAGTAACTCCTTCTATTGTTTTTAATTTCCGCTGGATCTCCCGTTCCGTCTCCATATCCAAGGCGGAAGTAGAATCATCCAGAATCAGGATGGGTGTTTTTTTGGCCAGAGCTCTGGCAATGCTGATTCGCTGCTTCTGGCCGCCGGAAAGCCCTACTCCCCGCTCGCCTATAACCGTCTCATATCCCAAGCCTAAACGTTGAATGAAAGAATGGGCGCCGGCCTTATCTGCCGCCCAGCTTACCGTTGGCTCTGCCATGGTTTCCTTCTGGCCGGTACGGATGTTCTGACTAACGGAATCTGAAAACAGGAATATATCCTGCATTACCACGGCCATGCTGCCGCGAAGCTGATTTAGAGAAAGGCTGCGGATGTCTGTGCCGTCCAATAATATCCGGCCCCGATCCGCGTCATAAAACCTCTGAAGCAGACTGATTAGGGAAGTTTTTCCCGAACCGGTCATGCCCATAATTCCCAGGGTTTTTCCCGGCTGTACGTCTACGTTGATATCTGTCAAAATTTCCCGTTCTCCCAAAGTCAGCCCCACGTTTTCAAAACGTATTTCTCCCTTCACTTCCTGCAAAACCTGCGGGTTTAACGGTTCTCTTACTTTAGGCGGTTCTCTTAAAACCTTTTGAATTTTTCGGTTGGACGCTGCTGCAGCCGCCAGATCATTGCTGAGCCACCCTACCAGCTCCATGGGCCAGATAATGTTGTTGGCATAGTCCAGAAAAGCTCCCAGCTCCCCCAGAGTCATGGAATCCCGGATAACCAGGATTCCGCCCAAAAGCACCACTGCCATAAGAAATCCCTGGCCCAGGGCGGAAATCAAAGGCTGGTAAAAAGCCATCATCCTGGCCTGTTTCATATTAAGCTGGTAATACTGTTCATTTCTCTGATGGAATTTTTTCAACTCGTACCGTTCTCTGGCAAAGGCTTTAACAGTCCGGACCCCGGCCAGATTTTCCTGAGCCACAGTGTTGAGCTTGGCGGTCTCTTCACTGATTTCCTCGTAAATCTTACCCATTCGGCTTTCCATACGGATAGCGCACCAGGCAATAACCGGCATGATTACAAGGGGCAGCAAGGTCAGCGCAGGGCTGATTTTCGCCATGAGAATAATAACCAGAGCCGTATGGATACAGCACTCAATGGCCAACATCCCCACAAACCCCATGGCATTCCATATTTTTTCCACATCGTCTTTAACCCGGGCCATTAATTCTCCGGTGTTATGACCGTCAAAGTATTCCACTGATAACGTCTGGATATGATCGAATAATTCTTTCCGGATACTGCAGCCAATCTTGGCTCCGATACAGTCAAACGTATATTCCTTTACATACTGAAATATTGCCCGGCCCAGCCCGATTCCGATTAAACCCAGCAAAAGGCCTCCAAACAGTTCCATACGTCCGCCGGAAATAACATCATCAATCAGCATGCGGATGATTTGAGGCACCATCATATCCAAGCCAATGCTGATGCACATGGCAATAACTGCCAGGAAATAGAATCCCCGGTATTTTTTGGTATAATTCCAAAGATATTTCATAAATTCCCCCTTCTTTGCGCTGTCTGCACATTGAATCCCGAAAAACATGTCACGGCGCGTCTTCCCGGATACTGCGTAAAAAGAGGCCGCAATGCCCTGCAATCGCAAAGCATCCGGCCTCATTCCAGATACTAAAAAACCGCAGTCCATACAGACTGCGGCAGTTCATTCTGTGCAAAACGGCGCGGTGTTAAACTCCGCCCATCTCAAAGAATCCGAAAGTTCCGGCAGGCTGTTGATCCATATATGATTGAGCGATAGTTGTGAATGTGTTGCTGCGTTTCATCAGTGCTGCCTCCTTTCATTTATTCGTGTTTTTTATTATACACCTCTGGAAGTATTTGTCAACCGGTGAATAAAAATTCCGCTTCGAAGCTTCGGTTCAAACCAGGTGGACTTAGGCGGCATCAGGAGTCCTTCATCTGCCACTGCCAAAAGTTCTTCCATGGAAGTGGGGTACATGGAAAATGCCACGGCCATATCCAGGTTTACACGGCGCTCCAGTTCCTTTAGCCCTCGGATGCCTCCGATAAAGTCAATGCGTTTATCGGTTCTGGGATCACCGATACCCAGTACAGGGCCTAACAGGTTATCCTGAAGGACGGATACATCCAGGCCTGCCACTGGATCTGAGGTAAGAATCTGAGGCTTGGCAGTCAGCATATACCAGCTGCCATCCAGAAACATACCAAACTGGCCTTTTACAGTTGGAGAAACGCTGGTTTTCCTTTCTTCCACTGCAAATTTTTCTCCTACCTGCGCTAAAAATTCCTTTTTATTCAGTCCGTTTAAGTCCTTTACTACCCGGTTATAGGAAAGAATTTTTAACTGATCGTCAGGAAACAGTACCGCCAAAAAATAGTTAAAGGGTTCCTTTCCCGTATAGCCGGGATTTTCTGCCCGGCGCTTTAATCCTACCTTTACGGCGCTGGCGGCACGGTGATGGCCATCGGCGATGTATGTAGCCGGAATGGCTGCAAATGCTTGCTCTATAGCTTCCACAGCCTGAACTTTGGCAAGCTTCCATACTCTATGGCCCACGCCATCTTCTGACACAAAGTCGTACAAAGTCTCCTCTTCCATGGCCTTTTCCACCATACTGCTCAGCTCCTTATTTTCCCGGTAGGCCAGAAAAATAGGGCCGGTGTGAGCATCTGTCACATCTACATGGCGGATACGATCCAGCTCCTTTTCCTCTCTGGTGTTTTCATGCTTTTTAATGGATCCGGACAGATAATCATCAATAGAACAGCAAGCAACCAGGCCGGTCTGGCTACGGCCGTCCATGGTAAGCTGATAAATATAGTAGCACTCCTCCGGATCCCTTATAAAGGTTCCATCCTCTATCCGCGCATCCAACATCCTTCGAGCCTGAGCGTAGACTTTATCACTGTACATGTCCGCATCGTCCGGAAACTGGGTTTCCGGACGATCAATATTTAAAAACGACAGTTCCTTCCCTGTCACGGCTTTCCGGGCCTCAGCCCTGCTGTACACGTCATAAGGCAAAGCGGCCACTCGGGCCGCTTTATCAACGGAAGGCCGGATGCAATAAAATGGTTTTACGACGGCCATAACCCTTTCCTCAACCTTTTACCAGGCGAACCCGAAGAACACCTTCAATGGCATTTAGTTTCTCCATAGTGTCTGCGTCCGGAACGTTTTCCAGATCCAACAGAGTATACGCGAATTTATCCTTGCTCTTATTGGTCATATCGGAAATATTTACATGCTGCGCCGCCAAAATTCCGGTGATCTGCCCCAGCATGTTGGGAATATTTTTGTGGAATACAGCCACTCTGGCTGCGCCGTGGCAGACTCCCATATCGCAGGAGGGGTAATTGACGGAATTTTTGATATTACCGTTATCCAGGTAATCCATGATTTCTTCCACCGCCATCTTAGCGCAATTATCTTCGGCTTCCTCAGTAGATGCGCCAAGATGCGGAATTACGATGGCGCCTTCCATATTGACTGCCTTAGGGTTGGGGAAGTCGGTTACATAATGCTTTACCTTACCGGAAGCCAGGGCTTTTTCCATCGCGTCCTCGTCTACCAGGGCATCTCTGGAAAAGTTTAAAAATACCACGCCGTCCTTCATCTTACCCAGGGCCTCGTCGTTAATCATGCCCTTAGTAGCGCCGGATGCCGGGACATGGATGGTAATGTAATCGCACTCCTGATAGATAGCGTCAACGGAGTTAACCGGGCGCACTTCCCTGGACAGCATCCATGCCGCCCGGATAGAAATGTAAGGATCATAGCCCATAACATCCATACCCAAGGCAGCGGCGGCATTGGCAATCTCTGCTCCGATAGCCCCCAAGCCGATAACTCCCAGCTTTTTGCCCTTGATCTCGCCGCCGGCAAAAGCTTTTTTGCTTTTCTCCGTAGACTTGGCAATATTTTCATCGCCTTTATTGGCTCTTACCCAGTCAATGCCTCCCAAGATATCCCTGGAAGCCAGCATCAGCGCACCGATTACCAGCTCCTTTACCGCATTGGCATTGGCCCCCGGGGTGTTAAATACTACAATCCCCTTTTCTGCACACTTATCTAAAGGAATGTTATTGACGCCTGCGCCGGCTCTTGCAATGGCCAAAAGCCCTTCCGGCAGCTCCATATCATGCATGGCGGCGCTGCGGACCAGAACGCCGTTTGCGTCATCCAAGTTATCGGTTAACTGGTAATTATCGGTAAAAAGGTCTGTTCCATATTTGGAAATTGCATTCAGGCAATAAATCTTTTTCATAATGTTCTTATCTCCTCTGACAGATTATTTACGATTTCTTTTCTCAAAGTCCTCCATAAAGGTTACCAGCTTCTCTACGCCGGCCATGGGCATTGCGTTGTAAATGCTGGCTCTCATGCCGCCTACGGTTCTGTGCCCCTTTAGATTTTCAAGGCCCGCTGCCTTAGACTCTTTTACAAACAGAGCATCTAAGTCTGCATCTCCGGTTACGAAGGGGACATTCATTAAGGAACGATCCTTTTTCTCAACAGTGCCTTTAAACATCTGACTCTGGTCTAAAAAGTCATAGAGAAGCTTTGCCTTCTTCTCATTGTATTCCTTCATCGCCTCTAAGCCGCCCTTTCTCTTCAGCCACTGGAATACCTTACCGCACACATAAATACCGTATGCAGGCGGCGTATTATAAAGAGATGCGGCATCTGCATGAGTCTTGTAACGCAGCATGGTGGGAGTCCCCGGAAGAACCTCCTCCGTAATCATATCCTCACGGATTATGGCGATTACCACGCCTGCCGGGCCTACGTTTTTCTGGGCGCCGCCGTAAAGCATGGCATATTTCTCTACATCTACCGGCTCAGATAAGAAGCAGGAAGAAATATCCGCTACCAATGGTTTTCCCTTAGTATTGGGCAGGGTTTTAAACTTGGTTCCGTAAATGGTGTTGTTTTCGCAGATATATACATAATCTGCATTTTCGGAAATCGGAAGGTCTGAACAATCCGGTATGTAAGAAAATGTTTTGTCAGCGCTGGATGCCACTGCATTAGCAGTACCGTAAATTTTGGCTTCGCTAAATGCTTTTTTTGCCCACTGGCCGGTAATAATGTAGTCTGCCACTTTGTTCTTCATAAAATTCATAGGAATCATGGCGAACTGCTGGCTTGCTCCCCCCTGAAGGAATAATACCTTATAGTTAGCCGGAATGCCCATCAGCTCTCTTAAATCTGCTTCCGCAGTGTTGATGATCTCCTCAAACATTTTGGAGCGGTGACTCATCTCCATAACGGACATGCCGCATCCTCGGTAGTCCAGCATTTCATCCGCCGCTTCCTTCAATACCTCTTCCGGCAGAACTGCCGGACCAGCCGAAAAGTTGTATATTCTGCTCATAACCTGTTTCCTCCTCTTTCTTTTGCCTTAGGCTTTTTCATAAAAACCCCCTTGGGGTGATTACTCAATTTTTAAATCCACATCGTCAAATACGTCAGAAATGGGCGCCCCCGGCGATACCATGGGGAATACCTTATCATCACTTGGAATCTGGCAGTCAATTACAACCGGAATATTAAGAGCAACCGCTTCCTTAAATACCGGTTCAAAGTCTTCTTTTTTCTCTACCCGGTAGCCTTTGGCTCCCATAGCCTCCGCCACTTTGACGAAATCTACCGTATCATTTAATACAGTATGTGAATACCGTTTCCCATAGAACAGATTCTGCCATTGGCGCACCATACCTAAAACATGATTATTCATAATAACTTCAATAAAAGGAATGTTATACCGGGTAGCAGTGGCCAGCTCATTCATATTCATGCGGAAACATCCGTCGCCTGCAATGTTCACCACCAGTTTATCTTTACACCCCATCTTGGCCCCTAGCGCTGCGCCAAGTCCGTATCCCATGGTACCCAGACCGCCGGAAGTAATCAGCGTTCTGGGCGCCTTGTATTGATAATACTGGGCCGCCCACATTTGGTTCTGTCCCACTTCTGTGGTGATAATGGCATCGCCGCCGGTAATCTCATAAATCTTCTCCATAATAAAAGGACCGGTGAGACAGCTCTTGTCGTAGCGGAGCGGGTACATATCCTTTAACCTGTCAATATGCATAACCCACTCATCATGGTTCATGGGATCCAGCCGGGCATTGAGCCTTCGCAGCACCACCTTGGCATCGCCGATAATATGGGCGTAGGTCTTAATATTCTTATTGATCTCCGCAGAATCCACATCAATCTGCAGAATCTTTGCGTTGGGGGCAAATTTGGAGGCATTTCCGGTTACACGGTCGCTGAACCGGGCGCCCACTACCACCAGAAGGTCACACTCGGTAAATCCAAAGTTGGAAGCCTTGGTACCGTGCATTCCTACCATGCCGGTATACAGGGGATCAGTACCGTCAAAGGCCCCCTTCCCCATAAGGCTGTCTGCTACCGGAGCCTGGATTTTGTGGGCAAAGGCCTTCAGCTCGTCGGACGCTCCGGCAATTACCGCGCCGCCTCCTGCAAAGATAAAAGGCTTCTGGCTGTTTCGGATAAGTTCTACAGCCTGCTCCATGGCATCCTCACTGATGGTATCCACCTGAGGCCCTACCACTTCCATTTCTTTATATTCGTACTCACATTCCGCTGCGGTTACATCCTTGGTAATGTCTACAAGAACCGGGCCCGGCCGACCGGTACGGGCAATCGTAAAGGCGCGCCGGATGACACCGGCAAGCTTATTTACATCCTTTACAATAAAGTTATACTTGGTAATGGGCATGGTCACTCCGGCAATGTCAATCTCCTGGAAGCTGTCCTTTCCCAAAAGGCTTACCCCTACGTTGCAGGTAATGGCAACCACGGGAACGGAGTCCATCTGGGCCGTAGCGATTCCGGTAACCAGATTCGTTGCGCCGGGGCCGGAAGTAGCCAAGCATACCCCCACCTTTCCGGTAGCTCTGGCATAGCCGTCCGCTGCATGGGATGCCCCCTGTTCATGGGAAGTCAGGATATGGGTAATCTCATCCTGGTGTTTATATAATGCATCATAGATATTTAAAATCGCGCCGCCCGGATAGCCGAACACCGTATCCACGCCCTGCTCTTTTAAACATTGGATTACAATCTCTGCACCTGTTAATTTACTCATTAGCTGGTTCCTTTCTGGATTTATTTTGATTTCAGCACCGCTCCCTTATCCGCTGAGGTAACAAGGCTGGCATACCGGGCCAGATAGCCGGTAGTGACCTGAGGAGTCCTGGGCTGCCATTTGGCTCTTCTGGCAGCCAGCTCCTGATCAGAAACCTGTACATTAAGCTGGTGGTTATCAATATCAATGGAGATAATATCCCCCTCTTCTACTAACGCAATGGGACCGCCTATGGCGGCTTCCGGGGAAACATGGCCAATAGAAGCTCCTCTGGAAGCGCCGGAGAACCGCCCATCTGTAATCAGAGCCACAGTGGAGCCCAATCCCATTCCGGCAATAGCGGAAGTAGGATTCAGCATCTCCCTCATGCCCGGGCCTCCCTTAGGGCCTTCATATCGGATCACTACTACGTCCCCCGCTACAATCTTTCCTCCTTTGATAGCGGCAATGGCTTCTTCTTCACAGTCAAAGACTCTGGCTGGGCCCTGGTGCTTCAGCATTTCAGGTGCAACGGCGGATCTCTTTACCACACAGGAATCCGGGGCCAAATTGCCTCTTAATATGGCAATGCCTCCGGTCTGGCTGTAGGGATTTTCCACAGGCCGAATCACTTCCGGATTACGATTTTCCCATCCTCTGATATTTTCGCCTACGGTCTTTCCGGTAACGGTAATGCAATCCAGATTCAGAAGCCCCAGCTTGCTGATTTCGTTCATTACCGCATAAATACCTCCTGCCTCATTTAAATCCTCCATGTAGGTAGGACCTGCCGGTGCCAAATGGCACAGATTGGGAGTTTTTGCACTGATTTCATTGGCTATATCTACATTTAAATCCACTCCGGCCTCATGGGCAATAGCCGGAAGGTGAAGCATACTGTTGGTAGAGCAGCCCAGAGCCATATCCATGGTCAAAGCATTACGGAATGCTTCCTCCGTCATAATATCTCTGGGACGGATATTCCGTCGGTACATCTCCATAACCGCCATTCCGGCATGCTTGGCCAGCTTGATTCTCTCGGAATAAACTGCCGGAATTGTGCCGTTTCCTCTCAGGCCCATGCCCAGAACCTCAGTCAAGCAGTTCATGCTGTTGGCCGTGTACATACCGGAGCAGGAACCGCAGGTGGGGCAGGTCTTCTCTTCAAACTCCCGAACTTCTTCCTCCGTCATAACATCTGCCGCATAGGCTCCAACTGCCTCAAACATGCTGGAAAGGCTGCGCTTCTGTCCCTTTACATGACCGGCCAGCATAGGACCTCCGCTGACAAAGACCGTGGGAATATTAACCCTTGCCGCCGCCATCAAAAGCCCGGGAACATTCTTATCACAGTTCGGCACCATAACCAGGGCGTCAAATTGATGGGCCAAAGCCATACATTCGGTGGAATCTGCAATCAGGTCTCTGGTTACCAGAGAATATTTCATGCCTATATGTCCCATGGCAATACCATCACAGACTGCAATGGCCGGGAAGACGACAGGAGTACCGCCTGCCATAGCAACGCCCAATTTTACAGCCTCTACAATCTTATCCAGATTCATGTGGCCCGGAACAATCTCATTATAGGAACTAACAATGCCTACCAAAGGCTTTTTCAGCTCTTCTTCTGTAATTCCCAAAGCATTAAACAGGGAGCGGTGGGGCGCCTGCTGCATTCCGGTTTTTACTGCATCACTTTTCATATGGCTTCCTCCTTAAATTCTTTCCGCAATCAGATTTCCCATCTGAACAGTACCGATTTTTTTACATCCTTCCGCCATTATATCCGCAGTGCGGTAGCCTTCGGTTAAGACTTTCTTGACGGCCTCCTCTATAGCAGACGCCTCCTTATCCAAATCAAAAGAATAACGGAGCATCATAGCCGCCGAAAGAATCGTTGCAATCGGGTTGGCGATATCTTTACCCGCAATATCCGGAGCCGAGCCGTGGCTGGGCTCATACATACCAAATTTACTTTCGTTTAAGCTGGCAGAGGACAACATTCCGATAGAGCCGGTGATCATACTGGCTTCATCAGAAAGAATATCGCCAAACATATTCTCGGTAAGAACTACGTCAAACTGTCCCGGGTTCATTACCAGCTGCATGGCGCAATTATCCACCAGCATATGGGTTAAGGTTACTTCCGGGTAATCCTTTGCCACTTCCTCTACCACTTTTCTCCAAAGTCTGGAGGAATCCAATACATTTGCTTTATCAACACTGGTGACTTTCTTACGGCGTTTCATGGCAATGTCAAATGCTTTAACGGCAATCCGGCGAATTTCATTTTCATTGTAGGTCAATGTATCTACTGCGGTCATAACGCCGTCCACCTCTCTGGTGTAGCGTTTGCCGAAATACAGCCCACCGGTCAGCTCTCTCATAATCACCATGTCAAAGCCGTCTCCGATAATCTCTCTCTTCAAAGGGCAGGCATCTGCCAGCTGGCTGTACAGGTATGCAGGACGAATATTCGCAAACAAGTTTAAGCCTTTGCGGATTGCCAAGAGCCCTGCTTCCGGCCGCAAATCCGGAGCCACATCATACCATCTGGAGTTACCCACATCACCGCCTACTGCTCCTAAAAGAACTGCATCGCCAGCCTTGGCGGTACGGAGAGCCTGGTCTGTCAAGGGGACTCCATAAGCATCAATAGAGCACCCGCCCATTAAAACCTCTGTATACTGAAAAGTGTGGCCATAGACCGTTCCTGCCTTATCCAATACTTTTACTGCCTCCCGGACAATCTCCGGGCCAATGCCGTCGCCGGGGATTAGCGTGATCTTACATTCCATAATTTTTCTCCTCCGCCCTTATGTCGTATTTTCGATATCCCTGTCCGCTGCAGGGATGTTTCTTTTCATAATACCTCATTTATTCAGCACTTTCAACTGTTCTTAAGGGATTTCTTGGATTTGCCATATAGAAATTTGGAATCTTCTTTATAAATTGAAGTTATAGATATCCGGGTCTGAATTGACTGTTTCTGAACATAGATATTCCGGGGCCAAAAACGGGAGCATAGCGACTGCATTTTTTAGAACGCCGGCACTGCAGGAAGCGCCAGAATCATATAGCCAAATCCGGATATTCCTTCTACAAAACGCGGAAATAAAACTGCTGCTCCCAGTTTATCATGGATTTTTATTCATCACAACTACCTATCTGAAAATTTTTATTTTGCATCCGTTCTGAATTTTATAAGAAACTGGCAATCCGAACCGGAGTGCGGTAAGTCCAGTTGGAAATCTTAATTCCGCTTTTAGGAGATGAGGCGTGAACCACCTGACCATTTCCAATATATAAAGCCACATGGTTTACCCGGCTTCCCTTGGCATAAAACACCAGATCTCCCGGGCGCATCTGTCCGGAGCTCACGGTTCTCCCCTGAGTAGCCTGGCTGGCTGCAGTCCGGCTGATATCCACTCCGGCGGCCCTTTGCATTACATATCTGGTAAATCCGGAGCAATCCACCCCTGTATTGGGATCGTTTCCCCCGTACACGTACCGGTTGCCGACAAACTGGAGGGCATAGTCTACCACTCTGTTCCTGGTTTCTGCGCTCTGATCTACCATTTCCACAGCAGTTTCCATCACACAGGCCTGTCCGTCTAATTTCAGATATCCGGTTCCGGCTGGAGTCTCTACCTGAACCCATCCGTTTTCAGCCTGCCCGGACACGGGAAATTCTTCTCCTCTAACCGCCATATATATAGAAGAAAGCGCATCACTAGCCTTACTGTAAACAGGCACTTCCTGACCTTCTATTTGGCACACATACTGAATCCTGGTCTGAACGCTAACCTCTCGTTCCGGATCCGCCTGTATAGGAGCGCCATATGCCGTTATGTAACGATTCTCTCCTCCTGCAGGCAGAAATAAAAAAAAGGCGCTGACGACTGCGGCTGCGATTAGAACGCGGCCTGTTTTTTTTACTGCTTTATACGATTTCATGGAAAATTCCTCCTCGACTTATCTCTACTTTTTGTTACAAATTATTTCATATATTACAAAACTATTAAATATTGTTACAAAATCGAGTATAGACGAAAGAAGGTCTTTTGTCAACTATTATTTCTGCAAAAAAGGAGCTGCCCTTGGCAAATCCGCCGCCAGATTTGTCAAGGATCAGCTCACTTATTTTAGCAATTAGATTCTATTCTGTCTCAAAAATTAGTCCTGATTCGGCTTAACTGTAGCCTCATAAGCATTTGCTTTGCCGATTTCATATTTAATTCCGTCAACCTCTACAGTACCGCTCTTTTTCACAGTACCGCTGGTATTTACTACAACCTGTGTACCAGCTGCGATTGTCGGAGCTGCTGCAGTGTTGCCATCTGCATAAATATTTTCTCTTGTCGTGTACAGCATATACTTGCTGCCATCCTCTGCGTCCACTCTCTTACCGTTTTCATCATAAATGCAGCCCTTTACGTAAGCGTTAATGTAGGCTTGACCGTTTTTCTTAAAGTAGAAGTGAACCTCTTCACCGTCGTCATCATAAGTGACTTTGCCGGTTTCCATCTGGCCCTTGGATGAGCCGCTGTCCTCACTGAAGTAGTAAATACCTCCCTGCATCAGCTCGGTTCCGCCTACGCGGTTCACATTATGATCGGTAATCTGCATAACGCCGGTAATCATCTTACCGTCTCCGTCAAACAGGTAAGTTTTGTTCTTGATAACTCTTGCCGCTACATCGTCATAGCTGTCGTTGTCAAACATATCCTCAGCCCCTGCGCCATAATCCTTAGAGTCTTTAGCAGCGCTGTTGAAGGCCTCGCCCTTGGTATTTAAGTAATACCAATCCTCGTCTCCTTCCTCATCTTCATCACCGGGAGCGTAGGTGTAAATCCATCCGGTTCTTCTATGTCCGATGTCCTCGGTATAGAATGCGCTGGCTCCGCTTGCAACAGATGCAGTTGAATCGGACACGCCGGGAGTTCCGGTTACCCAGGTATCATCCATGGCGCCGTCTTCGTCAAAGGTATAATACCGTCCGTTAATATATTTTGTGGAATTTTTTACTGCACGGCCGTTAGTTCCAAACCAAAACCACGCCTCATCTTCATAAGGATCATCCTCGTCAATGGCGGTATCCGGCTTTTCTAAATATTTCCAACCCAGAGCTGCCCAGCCTTCATTCTCATCGCCAAAGTAATAGGTCTTTTCCCCTACACTCAGCTCAATATCCTGCCAGCCGCTTAACATGTGACCGTCCTCATCAAAGCCGAAGGTTCCCTTATTTTCCATATTTGCCCCATAAGGAATACCTGTTTTTACTACCTTCTTACCATCTCCTCTCTTAGCCTTTCCGTCAGACCCAAAGAAATACCATACTGTAGAGATATCGTCCTGGTCGGAGCACTCGTTATCTCCTTCATTGTCTACAGACACCCAGGTATTGGTGACCTTTACACCGTTAGCGTCTACATAATACTTGTCATCATTAGATCCGGAAACTACTATCGTATCCTTAGCCATGTAACCATCGCTGTCTAAGTAGAACCAGTTGTTTCCGCTCTTTTTCCAAGTATCAGTTACACGGTCACCGTCGCTGTCCAGATATACCCAATCCTCGCCTTCCTGCTCCCAGTGAGCGGTTGCAGCGAAGGAGGTCATGGATGCACCGATAGCGAACAATGTTGCTGCAGATAATACTACTGCTAATTTTGTCTGCTTTCTCATAATAAATGCACTCTCCTTTTTCTTTTTGAATCTCTCTCGAAATCCTTTTTGCATTACGAGGCAATTATACTTCCAATAGGAGAAATTATCGAAAGTTGCAGATAGAAACAACCTCTTACCAAAGACTGATATGGAGAGATTTCATATTTTTTTCGGAAATTTTTTATGTCTTTTTTAGTTTTATCAGGTATAATATTGATTTAAAGTATGTTTTGAAAGGGGAGGGAGTTATGAGAAAAGGAACTGCCAGACCGCTTCCGGATCTCTCTGAGATCCAGGAAGATTTGTCCCCTTTCCGTGATTATCTTTCCTGCCGTAACATGGCGGAAAATACTGTCCATGTGTATCTCTATGCCGTCCGGCAGTTCCACTCTCTCTTCCGCTCCCTTAATGCCTCCAACCTTCAGCTGTACAAGCTATATCTCCTGGAGCATTATAAGCCCCAGACCGTCAATCTTCGGATTCGGGCTGTCAACTGTTATCTGGAGCATCTGGGAATTTCCGATATACGGCTTTCCATGATTCGGATGCAGCAGAAAACTTACCTGGATCGGATAATCAGTGAGGCTGATTATGAATATCTGAAAGCCTGCCTGCAGCGGGATGGAGAACATCTTTATTATTTTGCAGTCCGCTATATGGGAGCTACCGGAATGAGGGTAAGTGAGCTGATCCAGCTTGCCACCGTAGATGTATACCGCGGATACAAAGATCTGTTTTCCAAAGACAATAAATCCCGGCGCATCTACATTCCTTCCTGCCTTCGTGATGCTACCATGCTCTGGCTGGCACGTGAAAAAAGACCGGAAGGAGATATTTTCTTAAATCGCTTCGGAGATCGGATTACCCCTGCCGGAATCCGCAGCCAGCTAAAAAAATTTGCCGCCCGCTACGGCATGGATGCCTCTGTCATATATCCCCATTCCTTCCGGCACCGGTTTGCCAAGAGTTTTATTGAGCACGGCGGGGATATTGCCATGCTCTCTGATCTTTTAGGCCATGAAAGTATTGAAACCACCCGGATCTATCTGCGCCGTTCCAGCAGTGAACAAGCCCGTCTGGTAAATGAAATTGTGGATTGGTAATGGAGTGATAATATGAATTTAGAAAAAACGCTCTCAGATTTTCAGAATGATTTAAGCCGTCAGGGAATGTCCCCGAACACGATTGCTTCTTATCTGACTGCTGTTCGGCAGTTTTATGCCCATTCTTCTGTGCTTACTATAGAAGCCCTTCAGGATTTTCGCCGCCGGCTTATGGATCATTACCGCCCTTCTACGGTTAACGCGAGAATCAGCGCCATTAATCGGTATCTGTCTTTTATTAATGCTCAAGGGGAAGATATGACCGTTTCCTCCCCACCCCCTCTTCCCCAAGCCGCCCCTTTGCCTGATTCTTACCGCCTTTATGCTGTCCGTATGCAGCAAAGGTCCTATCTAGACTCTATTATTTCCCAGGAAGACTACGAACATCTAAAAGCCGGACTGCTGGCCGACCATAATATGAGCTGGTATTTTCTCATTCATTTTCTTGGTTCTACGGGAGTTCGTGTAGGAGAGCTGATTCAGATTAAAGTAGAGCATCTTCGCCTGGGCTACATGGATCTTTATTCCAAGGGCGGCAAGGTACGCCGGATTTATTTCCCTGACAGACTATGTAAAGAGGCGCTGCCCTGGTATACTTCTCAGGGCAAAAAAAGCGGATTTCTATTTACAAATAAAAGCGGGAAGCCCCTGACTCCCCGCTGGATTCATTCTTATTTAAAAGTTTTGGCTGTCCGCTACGGCATCAATCCTGATACTGTGTATCCTCATTCCTTCCGCCACCGTTTTGCCAAAAATTTTCTTAAAAAATTTAATGATATTTCACTGTTAGCGGATCTCATGGGACATGAAAGCATCGAGACTACACGAATCTATCTTACTCATTCTACCAGTGAGCAGAGGCAGGCTATCGATCAAATCGTAACCTGGTGAACATCCGTCATCCCTTAACACTCCTTGCGGCAGTCGCCAGATGGGCATGCGAGCATGCCTACTTGGCTCGTTGCTCGCGGAAATAAAAACCAGGCGGAAGCTTCTTTCCAAAACTGCTTCTGCCTGGTCTTATTTATTGGTTCCTCTTAAATATACTATATAAAAACCATACAACAATCAAGGGCCCGATGATGGGGCTTAAAAGAGAAAAGAGCCCGCCAATAATGCTAAATACCACGATTATGATAAGCACCAGAGCCACTGGGATAATAAACCTCCTCCATCCCCGGCTAAAATCATACATGTGGAAGCTTCCGCCTACAGGGTCACTGTTGTCATAGCTCTGGTAATCTCTTGAGTTTTCCCCGCTGCCGTAAAAATCGTTCTGATCATAGGTTTGTCCGCCGTAAGCTTCCTGACTGTCCCCGCCTCCATTAGCCTCAATGATGGTCTTGGCAATCAGCCGGTATCCTCCGATCTCGTCAATCACCTCAGCCTCTGATCGTCCTTTTGCGGCTTCTCCTCGAATATATTCATCGTAGTACTTTAAGTTCTCCTGAATCACGGAGGGATGTACCTCCCCATTAAGGGAGGAGGCCAGCCGGCTCAAAAACTCTTCTCGGTTCATTTTGTCAATTCAATCCTTTCCTTCAGACTGCCTTTACGGTAAGCGGCAATCAATTCCTTTAAGTCACTGATCTGTACTGCCAGTTCAGCTCCTTTGTCCGTATCGGCAACCATAATCCGTTTCTTTGTCTTTTCCACAATATGAACCGTTGGCGTGCTTTCCCGGGTAGGATCAAAGGGCTTATGTTCCGCCAAAGCCAGATGGTGGGAATTGTAAATCAAGGTATAGCCAGCGATTCCTGTTTTGGACTGGTAAGCTTTTGAAAGTCCGCCGTCAATAATAAACAGCTTTCCGCCTCCCTTTACCGGCTTCTCCCCGTCTTTGATCTTAACCGGTACATGGCCGTTGATAATATGAGAGCCTTCCCTTGGCAGCCCAAATTCCTCTAAAATCTTATCACAGTATTCTTCCTTCTGACTCAGCTGGTAATACGGGTTATAGACTTCTTTGTGGGTAGTCTTGTCTTCAATAAAATAATGCTCAAATGTGGTCATCTTATCCTTTCCGAATACCGGGGATTTTGCTCCGCACCAAAGGTACCACATGAAATCTCTGGCAGTATCCTTCCCCGGCGCGCCTTCCGGCAGGAAATAGGCATCCTGGGCCATCTTGTCCACATAATCTAATAACGCTTTTCCGGAATATTCCTCTTCACCAAATTTTACAACCTGAAAGTTGCCCTCCCTGGTCATGGGAATACAGCCATGATAAAGCAGGTTAGAATTATAACACTTGTACATGCTCCCATGGGAGTACAAAAATTTCACGTGTTTATGAAGCAGCGTATTATGCTGGAAGGACATCTGGAGCGTATGGAGCAGTTCTTCCTCCTCCTTGGTGAGTTTTAGAGGCGCTTCCGGATTTACGGTAGGAAATCTCATATCCATCATGGAGTATTCTTTATTTCCCACTCTTACCATACCCTTCTCAAAATCAATACGCTGCAGAAGAATCCTATCATCCATCTGATACTCGGGATGGCGTTTAATAATCTGACCCTCTATCTTAAACTGCATCACAGCGATAGCCTTATGCATTTTAGCTGCCAGTCCCGGATCTACCGCATCGTAAATATTTTCGTCCAGAATATGGGGGGCAAACCGCTCACAGGGATCGTCCCGGTATACCTTGGCCGCAAACATGGACAGGGGGCGGAGATTAATCCCATACCCCTCCTCTAAGGCGTCAAAATTATTGTAACTGATAGCGATCCGCAAAACGTTGCAAATACAGGCCAGGTTGCCTGTAGAAGCGCCCATCCAGTCTATGTCATGATTGCCCCACTGGATATCCACATCATGGAACTGCATCAATTCATTCATAATCAAGTCTGCCCGGGGACCTCTGTCAAAAATATCTCCGATAATATGGAGGCTGTCAATGGTGAGATTCTGAATCAATTCGCACAAAGCAATAATAAACTGATCCGCAATCTGGATATCAATAATAGAACGGATAATTTCACTATAGTAGACCTTCTTATTCTCGTCATTATAATCAACATGAATCAATTCGTCAATAATGTAGGCAAAAGACGGCGGCATTTTTTTCCGAACTTTAGAACGGCTGTATTTAGAAGAAACCTCTTTACAGATGTTAACCAGGCGGTAAATAGTGATCCTCTGCCAGTCCTCCGTGTTTCGCCCCTCTGCCGTCATGCAGCGGATGTTCCGATCCGGATAGTAAATCAGGTTGGCCAGCTCTATCTGCTCCTCTTCCGGAATAATGTAGCCAAAAGTTGCCTTGATCTTCTCCCGAATAATACCGGAGGAAGAACGCAGCAGATGTATAAATGCCTCATGTTCTCCATGAAGATCGCTGAAAAAGTATTCTGTTCCTTTTGGAAGCCCCTGAATTGCCATCAAATTGATCATTTCCCCCGAAGCAGATCGAATAGATGGGTATTCCCTTGACATTAATTTTAAATACTCCAAATCCCTCATAATCATAACCCTCTCTCATTTCCGCCAGCTGTGCGCTGCCGCTTATCTGGATTTATAGTACCATAGATTTATGGTTCCGTGCAACCTGCAGCGGCCTTGAATTTGCTAAAATACACCATCTATATTTTTCAGGAAATATATGGTATAATGTGAACACTTGACGAGGTATTTCCCGAGTCTAGTGAGAACACATACCTAGCCGCTTAGCGAGGTCTTCCACGAGCTTAGCGGATATGGTATAATGGGAACACTTACCCCAATATCTATCCCTAACAGAAAGCAGGAACCTCAAATGGAACAATTATACGTATTCGGAACCGGCCATGCTGCCGTTACCCGCAATTATAACACCTGTTTCGCCATCCGTGACGGCGAAGAATTTTTTATGACGGATGCCGGCGGCGGCAACCGAATTTTAGGAATCCTTCAGGATATGGATGTTTCCCTGGATCGGATTCACCATATATTTGTAACCCATGAACATACGGATCACATTTTAGGCATTGTCTGGATGGTCCGCATGATCGGCAGCCGGATCCTGGCAGGAAAATACCAGGGAGATCTTCACATCTATTGTCACCAAGAGCTGACCGATACCATTCATACCCTGTGCCGCCTGACGGTTATGGGAAGCGTAGTAAAGCTTTTCGGCTCCCGTATTCATCTGATTGCCGTAAGCTCCGGAGAAGCCCTGGAAATTCTTGGGCATTCCGTTACCTTTTTTGACATTCACTCCACCAAAGCCAAACAATTTGGCTACCGTTTTACTTTAAGAGACGGACGGTATCTGACCTGCGCCGGAGATGAACCCTACAATCCTCTGTGCCGGCCCTACGTAGAAGGCAGCTGTTGGCTTCTCCATGAAGCATTTTGCTTATACGGGGAAAGAGAACGCTATAAGCCCTACGAAAAGCATCACAGCACCGTAAAGGATGCCTGCGAATTGGCCCAATCCTTGGAGATTCCCAATCTGGTTCTCTGGCATACAGAAGAAGATCATGGCGCACAGCGTCAAAAACTTTACATGGCGGAGGGCACCGGCTACTACACCGGCAATCTGTATGTTCCTGAGGATCAGACCATTTTAGGGCTGTAAATTCCGTTCTATTTTCCTTCCTAAAATCATATTCTTTGATGAAAAATGATTTTAGGAAGGAAGGTACAAGCCTATGAAACTTCCCTGGAAATCCCAGCGCCTTTCCAGGCTTTTCTCGTCCAGCACCCTCATATGCGCCGAGACTGTTATTCTGTGCATTTTGGGGGTTTCTCTTTTCATTCAATCCATACGGAGCGGGCTGCCGTGGCCTCCCAAAGCCGCAGGTATGGAGGGAACCGGCATCGCTGCCGCCCCAGCAGAGGAGTCCTATATTAAGTGGGTGGATTTTGACGTAACCTCACAGGCTTTAAATCAGGCCTTTCGCTATGATGTAGACACCTTTCAGGCTCCTGTCCATTTAAACTGGATTGAACTTCTGGCTTATTTAGGCGCCAAATATGGCGGCGATTTTTCCCGCTATAAAAAGTCAGACATGGACAGCCTGGCGGCTCAGCTTACAGATGGGGCTGCTATGGAAGAGCTGACCAAAAATCTCAGCTATTATCCCTACTATCTGGAAGCTTATGAAGCTGTTCTTGGCGGCATGGTAGGAGAATTTGAGGCAGAAATCCCCGCTTCCAGCGCCCCTGAAGCTCTTCTTTCCCCAGATACGGAAAACAATACCGGGAAAGTTTGGGCATATCAATATGGACTGAAAGCGTTTTCTCCCATCGCTAAGAACTTTCCTTACAGTGATTATGACGATTTCGGCGCTGCCAGAGACTACGGCTACCGCAGGCAGCATCTGGGCCATGACTTTTTAGGCCAGACGGGAACCCCCATTATTGCCGTAGAATCCGGTACCGTTGAAGCTATTGGCTGGAATCAATACGGCGGCTGGCGGTTGGGAATCCGAAGCTTTGACCAAAAGCGGTATTACTATTACGCCCACCTTCGGAAAAATTATCCTTATCAATCCAACCTGCAGGAAGGTTCCATTGTGCAGGCAGGGGACGTCATCGGATATTTGGGCCGTACAGGCTATAGCGCCACGGAGAACACCAACAATATTGATGAATCCCATCTCCATTTCGGCATCCAATTAATTTTTGATGAATCTCAAAAGGAAGGAAATAACGAGATCTGGATCAATTGTTATGAGTTATCAAAATTTCTCCGCCAACACCAATCTGAAACGCAAAAAGTAGAAGGCACTAAGGAATGGAAACGGGTCTATGGTATGCGGGATCCCTCTGTCCCCTAACGCCCTCCGTTGAGCAGGAAGAAAATTTTCGGAGCGATTTTTTTTATGATTTTCCCTATCCATGAGCTTAAAGCCACCATGGCTGCCGGCATAATCAGGTAAAGGGCCAAGGGAATGGCCCCGGCAGGCCACAGACCTGTCTCCCCGCCGCCTGCTGCCGAAAAAAAACAATGAAAAATAAATGCACATCCCTTGTTAATGAGCCGTACAAATGCAAAATGCAGGGCATAAAGAAAGAAATTATATTCCATCCACTGTCTGATTTGCCCCAGCTTATCTTCATTTACTATCAGCCACAGCCCGGTTACAGCCAGAAAGCGGTACTGAACCACATAAAAAGGCTCTGCGGTTTTTTCCGCCGCAAAAAAGCACCCTGCCGCTGCTGTCAGAATCAAGATACCGACGGCCATACGCCTTTTAGACCATGCTTTTTCCATCTGTTTTTCCTGTTGTAAAGCGGCAAATCCTGCAGCCGAATAATAGAATAAGGCATCCTCATTAATAACCGGAAGATCCTGCCCGCTCCAAAGTAACGCCAGCAAAATCCCAAGATAAATCCATCCGCTCCATGTCCGTTTTAAAATCCCGTATAAAGCCGGCGCTAATGCAATAAGGAAAATCAGCTGATACAAATACCAAAACACATGTAAATATGTATGATGCAGCACTGCGTCTATCAGAGCACTCAATCTAAAGGGGATTACCCCTTTTCCCATCAGCCCTCCTATCCCCGGCAGCCTGCTTCCTATTACATACCCCAGATAGTACAGACCGTTCCATACAATATATGGGATCAGTACACTTCGGATTCTGGATTTCCATTTGCTTCCCAGTTTTTTCCAGCAAAAATTCCGGTAAAATAAATATCCGGAAATCATAAAAAATCCCGGTACTGCAATCTGAGCCCCTATTTCTCCAAATAGATACTCTATCTGATAAAGCCGTTCTCCCGCCTCAGTAGGTCCCATAAAAAGCTCCGCATTAAAAGAATGGGCCCAAACTACCAGAATACTGAACCCAAAGGTGAACCATATGATCTTTTTTCGAAACTCCGCTTCTTTCATAGACCTCCTAAGTTTGCATTAGATTATTTGCTGTTACGCTATTATTATAAAGTCCGAAAAAAGCCCTGTCAATTCCAGGATATCTTTGGTATAATAGGAACACTTATTTACATAAAGGAGGTTTTCATGATTCGCTTTTATTCTTCTGCGGCCATTTTGTCTCTGGCTTTTACCATAACGGCCAGCCCTGTAAAAGCAGCTGCCGGACCGGGTACTTCCCAGACATCCCCTCGGGATCCTTATTCCTCATACCAGTGGTCCCTGCAAAATAACGGCTCTTTTCAGGTATCGGATTTAACGAAGGAGTTTCTTTCTATCAATTTTGCCAAGGGCTTTCCGCAAAGCTCTAAGGATGCCGTGTATCTTCCTATCTCCAGCATTTTTTCTACTGAAGACACCTCCAGAAAATCGGTTTCCGGAGTTGATATTAATATTGTTTCTGCATGGGAGCAGTATGACAGCTCAGAAACGCCTAAAAGAGACGTAATCGTTGCTCTGATTGATACAGGAGCGGACACGGTTCATCCGGATCTGGCAAATTCTCTTTGGGTCAATCCCGGTGAAATCCCCGGTGACGGTATTGATAATGACGGAAACGGATATGTGGATGACATAAATGGTTGGAACTTCTACATGGATCAACCCTCTTTGTGCAGCGGCAATGAAGACAGCCATGGCACCCACACAGCCGGTATTATCGCCGCCGGACGGGGTGACGGCGGTGTCGCAGGCATTGCAGGAAATACTCAGGTCAAGGTTATGGTTCTTAAAGTTCTCGGCGGCCCCATGGGAATCGGCTCTCCTGAGTCTGTCATCAAAGCCATTCAGTACGCAGAGGCTAACGGGGCTTCTATCTGCAATTTAAGCTTTGGGACCAGCCGTTACTTTGAAAATCTGGCTCAGACCATACAAAATTCCAAAATGCTTTTTGTCATTGCTTCCGGGAACGGGGACAATGCGGGAAACGGACTCGACACTGACCTTTCTCCTGTATATCCGGCGGCTTTTCCCTTTGACAATATTATTTCTGTAGCAGGCGTAAGCTGGGACGGAACTTTAGTCAAAAGCTCCAACTACGGGCTTACTTCCGTAGACATAGCCGCCCCGGGATCTTATATTCTGAGCACAGTCCCCGGCCAGCGCTACGCGTTTTTCAGCGGTACTTCCATGGCGGCCCCTATGGTGACCGGAGGCGCGGCCCTTTTATATTCTTACCGGACTGATTTCAGTCTGGCGGATGTAAAAACTGTACTTTTGGCCACAGCCACTCCCCTGGAATCCCTAAACGGCAAGATCCTTTCCGGAGGCATCCTTAACGTGGGAGCCGCCATGGGTTGGGGGCAGTAAGCCGCTTCGGTAAGAAAATTGTCAGAAATTCGTATACTTATCTTGTTTGACTGGCAATCTATAACTTGCTATAATAAATTATCAGAATTTCATATTTGCTATATAGGATAGGGGGCTTTACCATGATGAAAAAAATTTGGCTGGCTGTTGCCGCCGCGCTTTTTACTATGTCAGCGACTGTCACCGCATTAGCCGCTGATACCCGGATTTCTACAATCCAGATTTCCATAGACAGTGCAGGAGATTTAAGTGCCGGCGCTCCCATCGGCAGTGTAAGTGCCAGTACTTCCTCTACGGAATACACCATTGATAATGTCCAGTTTCTTAACGGCGGGGACACCTGGCTTGGAGGTGTCACGCCTCAGATTCAGGTGGATTTAGTCGCCAATGACGGCTACATTTTTCCTTCCAGCATTAGCAAAAGCAAAGTTAAAATCACTTCCGGAAGCGATTACGGCGCTACCTATAGCAAGGGCAAACGGGATTCCTATGATAATGCTTACTATTCCGTGTATATTAATTTAAAACGGATTCCCGGCAATCTTTACGATTCCCAAAGCATGCATTGGGACGGCTATACCGCTTCCTGGACGGATGTTTCCGGCGCAGACCGTTATGAGGTCCGGCTTTATCGCGGCAGTACCCTGATTGCCACTGCCAGAACCGATTCCGACTTTTACGATTTTACCGGGCGGATGACTTCCAAGGGCTACTACCGATTCCGTGTCCGCGCCATAGGAGACGATGATTTCATCGGTTCCTGGTCCAGCTATTCGGAGGATATTTATGTGGACTCTGAGGAAGCCCGTGATAACAGGGACAGCGCAGATTTTTATGATGATTACTATGACCGCACGGATTATTACAGCAATGGCCCCGGCACCAACGGAAATTATAATCCCAACTATCCCGGTATCACTCCCACCAATGGCAACGCCTGGGTTCCCACTTCTCAAGGATGGCGCTATCGCTTTGGAACCGGCAGCTATGCTTACAACGGATGGCAGTTAATTAACGGAAAATACTATTTCTTTAATAATGCCGGGTATATGATGACCGGATGGCTCCGCCTGGACAATGGCTGGTACTATCTAGGAAGCGACGGTGCTATGACTACCGGTTGGCAGCTGATAAACGGCGTCTGGTACTATATGGAAACCAACGGAATAATGGCAACCGGCTGGCGCAATTTGAACGGTAAGTGGTATTATTTAAATCCTGACGGGGCTATGGTAACCGGCTGGAATTATATTAACGGTCTCTGGTATCACATGGATGCTTCCGGAGCCATGCAAACCAACGGCTGGTATTCCATTGACGGCAAAATGTATTATTTCTATAACAACGGCGTAATGGCCGCTGATGTTACAACGGCGGACGGACATTACGTAGATGCTTCCGGAGCGCTGGTTCGGTAAAAATTTGTTTTTGTTGGAAAACAGTAAAAAGGCCATACAGATTTCTCTGCGGCCTTTTTATTATTGTTATAGGGTATGTGATTAGACAGCACCATCGTTGAATTTCAGCAGTTCTCTATATCAGTTTTTGAGTTTACACAAAACTTGAAACAGTCTCAAAGAATCCACAGTCCAAAGGATTCCTTCCGGATTTTTATGTATACAGAGCGAGGTTGTCGCTCAATCATCTAATTTGATGGTTTTGCGACACCCCCCTTTTTTCGTAGGGATTTTTCACAGCCCCTTTTTAAGTATGTTTCAAAAGTTGTGTCTACAATAAAATTATCTACAAATCCGTCCCTTCTTCTATCCACTCCTTTAATTTCTTCTGCAACTCTTTCTTATCAGGCAAATACAATTGATATTCTGATGCATAAATATTGGCATCTTCCGGCAATGTAATTTCTACAAGAGCATCATCCTTTTCTTTACACAACAGAATACCTACCGTTGGATTTTCCTCCGGCAACTTCTCATATCTATCATAATAGTGTACATACATCAGCATCTGCCCCAAATCCTGATGCGTAAGTTTATCAATCTTCAAATCTATCAACACATAGCACCGTAAAAGTCTGTTATAAAACACAAGATCCACATAATAGTCATCTTCTTTAAATGTAAACCGCTTCTGCCTTGCTTCAAATAAGTAGCCTTTGCCCAATTCTAACAAAAATTTTTGCAGTTTATTGATAATTGCAGTTTCCAAATCAGACTCCACGTATTTTGCTTTTTCATCTAACCCAAGAAATTCAAGCACAGTGGGTTGTTTCACAATATCCTGCGGTTTTGTAATGACATTGCCCTCTTTAGCTAGCCTCATCACCTCATCCTTATCTCTGCTCAGCGCCAACCTCTCGTATAGACTCGAATTATACTGTCTTTGTAATGTACGTATTCCCCAGCCGGATTTCGCTGATTCTATCTCATAGAATTTTCGTTCATCCGCATTTTCTATCCGCATGAGCTGCAAATAATGCGACCATGAAACAAGAAAAGGTTGTTCCTTATCCAATTCCTCAAACAGTGTTTGGGAAATTCGGTCTGCATATGTGAAATAAAATTTTCTAGCATACTCCAAGTTTGTTTCCGAAAATCCTCTTCCAAATTCTTTTGTAAGACTTTCTGATAATTTTTTCAAAACCTGCTTTCCATATTTTGCTCGTTCTTTCCCTTCCTGCTGTACTTCAACAATCCATTTTCCAAGTGAATAGTATGTCATTAACTGCACCAGATTAACCTGTTTTGCAGTAATCTGTCGCGCATATTGGATCAGTTCAATGGAATCTGCAATCAACATATCTAAAGACTGATTCGTTTCTATTATTTCATTTTTGCCATCCATCTATTCTCCTCCGACTCTTCTTATGAATGTCTCCTATTAGGAACGCTGTAATATCAAGGCTTTTCGGAGCCTACACCCACAAAAAAATTTAATCAGAGCTATCACATTACGCAAAAAGCCGTCCAGCATGAAAAAACGGGCGGCTTTTTTGCGTGGATATCCATCTACCAGGTGCTGCCGCAGCTCATTGAACTGTGGGGCCTGAATGTGCAGACCGATGTGCAGTCTAAAAAAACGCCGCCCGACTGACCGGGAAATGACCACTCCACTGTTCTTGCTCCGCTGCGTACAGCTTGGCATCTCCATCCGTGACCTTGACCTGCTCACGATTGGGATGGTCAACGATATGTACGCAGAGAGCGGGAACGATGACTACAAAGGCTACAAGGAGATTGCCACGCAAAAGGATTTCGATTTATTTTAACTTTAACATGAAAGAAGGAACGGCAGCAGTCGTTCCTTCTTTCATGCTATTTTAAGTTTCTGAATTTGCAAGGCCGGCAATATCCCGCCCGCCATAGACGATTCGGATGATTGTTACGGTCATTGCGCTTTTGTCCACGGTGTAAAAAACGACAAAGTTGCCAACCGGGAATTTATGCATCTCCATGCTTTTCCACGGTTCCCAGTCCACAACGGGGTTTCTGAAAGGCATGAAATCAAGGGAACGGATCTCTTTTCGGATTCGTCCCACCTGGCCTTCGGCGGTGTCCGGAACTAAAAGTGTAAAGGCAATGTGGGAGTAAATCTCCTTTAAATCATCCTTCGCCTGTGGAGAGTAGACAACAGAATAGGAATCGTTCATATGCCATAATCCCTCGCAAGCTCCGCGTCAACCTCGTCCACCGTATAGGTTCTGCCGGATTGCAGGGACTCCACGCCCTTCATCAGTTCCGCATCCAACTCGGCGCGGCTCATATTGCCGATTGCCGTCGGCCCCGCAGACGGGAGACGCAGATTCAGGGGAAGACCTTTTGTCAGAACGATCTGACTGTAAAACATCTGAATGGCGCTGGACGGGGAAATGCCAAGCTGGCTCAGGATGCTTTCGGCATTTTCCTTCAGTCCGTTATCGATTCTTGCATAAACCGCTGATGTGTTTGCCATGTTTATCACGCTCCTTTGCCTATATTATACCCGACTATGAAAGCAAATGCAAGCTATTGCAAGCAGAAATTTCTGAACTTTTTATGAATGGAGGTATCCGCCGTGGCGAACAGAATCAAGGGTATCACACCTGCTTTCCGGCAGGATCAAGTGCGGTGATTGCGGCGGATGGTACGGCTCCAAGGTGTGGCATTCGCCGGAGAAGTGCAAGCGGATCATCTGGCAGTGCAACCAGAAGTACAAAAACGAGGTCCGCTGCACCACGCCGTACCTCGATGAGGCCTCGGTGAAGGAGCGTTTCATGGTTGCGGTCAACCAACTGTTGGCTGGACGAGATGCTGCCATTGCCGCCTACGAGTACGGAATGGCACAAGCCCTCGACACCACGGAGCTGGAGGCCCAGCAACAGGCTCTCCTCGATGAAATGGATGTCCTGAACGGGATGATCCAGCAGCTCATCCGGCAGAATGCTGCGGTGGCGCAGGACCAGACAGAGTACAAGCAGCGTTTCGATTTTCTCAGCCAGAAGTTCAAGAATGCCGAAGCCAAGAAAGATGCGGTCGCCCAACAGATCAGCAACATCCTTGACCGGCGCGGCACAATGGAGGACTTCCTCCGCATCCTGAAGCAGCAGGACGGCGAGGTCACCGGCTTTAGCGAAAAGCTCTGGTGCGGCCTGTTGGACTACGCCACGGCATATGCGGATGGCCGACTGATCTTCACCTTCAAAAACGGCTCTACCTTCGAGGGCTGAGCCAGACAGAAAGCACGCTCCCGATCATCGGATTGTTGCCGGTGACCGGGAGCATTTTTGTCTTTTCCTATCTGAGCATGTCTGCTGTAACAAGCTCCTTCTGAATAAAAAATTCTGCTGGCAGGATATCATGGTCGTTCAGTCTTAATATTGGATTATCATGATCAGACATATATCGAGTATCCTTTTCTCCACTGTATTGCAACAGCCTTTCTAAAACACAGTGAACGATATACCTTTGTTTTTGGGAACGTGAATAGGTGTCATGACCGTCAAACATCACTCGTTCAATAGGAACCTTATATTCATAACAGTAGTATGTGCTGTTTTCCATAAAGTCGTAACCCATTTTTTTGCATCCTAAACGCTCTATCAGTTGACCGATTATTTCTGGAACCCCGGATAATGCTCTGGCATAGCTGTTTTTATACAGGAGATCCCTGAACGCAAATCCATTAAAGCAGTAATCCTCTCGACCTTTGAAATATCCAAGTCTGACCTTCATATAACTACTATTGCCGTCCCAACACTTATCCCAATCTACTTCTTGACCATTGTAATAAGTAATAATGTTTTGTTCTCCCTTTACAAATTCAATTTGATACTTTCTCAAGAAGTCACTAAGAGCATTTCTCGTAGTAAGGAGATTCTCCAAATTTCGGCCTGCAACATCATTTTCTGTTCCGTGTAGTCTTCGTGATAAATGGAAAAGCAGAAACTCATCTATTTGTTCTTCAGGTCGCAAGTCAGAAATAATGTTCTCCAACTCATCACGAAAAATATCTGTATTAAATGCCCACTGATCCTTGTGAGCCCTCCCAGCAGCATAATCAATGTACTGGTACAACTCGTCCACCGAGATGTCCAAGTATGTCGACATACTGCTTTCCATCCCTTCTTTTGACCGTGTGTCTATATACATTTGTTATACCCCACTGATTACTTCTTCTATTGTATGATTCCTTCATTCCTGAACTTTGCCAGCATCTCTAACATGTGGATGCCGATCTTCTCAGGGTCATTATCCAGACCAGCGCAGATGAGACGGAGGCCGTCCGGTGTCAGTATCCGGCCATGCAGCTTATCTGTCTGGTACTGCTGGTAGGCTTCATATTCCTTATTCGATATCTGCTTCATGTCGTCCCACATAAAAAATAGGCTTCGCCTATTCAACTCCCCTGCCCCTCAATCGAGGACACTGAAAAACACAGTTTTTTCAATTTTTATTTTTAAGGGCATAAGAAATCCACCAGTCTCAGATTGAGTTCTGGTGGATTTTCTGAATTATGGATTCTATTTGATTGAA
>JAETNT010000096.1 GCA_021772025.1 Enterocloster bolteae
CTCATTGATAATAAACGCCCCCCTAAGCCTTAAAAACGTTACACTTTTTCTCGCTCGGACAGGGAGAAAGTCGGAGGGGACTAGGGGGGTGTGCGGAGGCGGTGGGACTGTGGTAAACCCGGAGGGTTTGCCATCATTTCCATAGCCGGAGCGAGGGGGGACAGGGGGAGGGGACTGTCTCTTTAAGGCCCCGAAGGGGCCGCTCTTTGGCTCCCCCTTTCCCCCCTGCCGCCCGTAGGGCGGCTTCCCCCGTCCCCGCCGCAGCGGATTTTTTGTTTTTGCTTCTTTTTCTTTTTTTTGTAGGAGGTGCGTCTATGTCGAGTGAGTTTCGGGGTACTGTTGCTGTATATCAAGCCTTGTATATATAGAAGAATTCCAATGTGGATCAGTTTTTAGAGCAGGTTAAACCATACGAATTTTATCGGGAGATTTTCCCGGAGGGGTCTTTTGAGCGGAAGGGGCATTATGAGGACGGTCGGCCTAACGGGATCGCTGTTTCTCTACCTGGTAAGGGTGGCTCTGTTAATGGGATTGCTCTGGAGATTGAGGGGGACGGTAAGGCGAAGCGGTATATTATCACGGACGATCTGGAGAAGCTGGACGAGTTGATCGATACGGACTTTACCATTATGGCCCCTATTTCTTATTATGGAAGAAAGAGGTCTGGCAAGATGGCCCGGTTTCTTTATGCTCTGGCCTTTGACCTGGACGGGGTGGGGATGCCTCAGCTTCGGGATGTGCTGCATCAGATGAACAAAGATATTTTGCCCAAGGCCAGCTTTGTAGTGAACAGCGGGACGGGGTTGCACTTGTATTATATCCTGTCTGAGCCGGTTCCTATGTACCCGCAGAACCAGCATTATCTGAAGGAGCTGAAGTATTCCCTCACCCGGCAGATTTGGAACAGGTTTACGTCCTCCATTAAGCAGCCGCAGATGCAGGGGCTTATGCAGGGGTTCCGGGTGGTCGGCTCCTGGTCGAAGCTGGGCAAGGGCTATCCTGTGGTGGCCTACCGGTTTGGTGGTCGGGTGGAGCTGGACGACCTTTTGGACTACATACCGGCATCGAACGGGGAGCGGCAGAAGTTGCAGGGGATTTTGAGAAAGACCACGATGCCGCTGGCCGAAGCAAAGGCGAAGTATCCAGATTGGTATGAACGGCGGGTAGTAAAAGGGGAGCGGCGGGGCCGCTGGACGGTGAAAAGAGATCTCTATGATTGGTGGCTGCGCCGCATCCGGGACGAGATCCGGGTGGGCCACCGCTATCATGGGGTAATGACCCTGGCGATCTACGCTAAGAAGTGCGGTATCGAGGAGGACGAACTACGCCAGGACGCCTATTCTCTGCTTCTGCCCTATGATGAAATGAGCATCGAGGAAGTCAACCGCTTCACCAGGGAGGATGTAGAGGCTGCTCTCTCGATGTTCAATGAGGACTATGTGACGTTTCCCAGGGATGATATAGCAAGGCTTTCCGGGATGACTATGCCGGTTAATAAGAGAAATTGGAGGAAACGGGGGCTTCACATTCAGTTTATGAACCTTAATAGGCAGTTTAAAGTAGCATCAGGGGAGTGTACGAATGGTGGGCGACCGTCAGCGCAAGAGCAGGTCTATCAATGGCGGCGGCAGCATCCGAATAGGCGTAAGGCCGACTGTCACCGAGATACTGGTCTTGACCCTAAGACTATACGAAAGTGGTGGGACTGTCCACCTACGCCGCTGCGGTTTGAGGATGGCTATATGGCTGACGGCGGCTCTGGCCCAGGATGAACCAGGTTGATTTAGTATCACAATCATATAAAGAAAAATTCTTGATTTTTTCTTTACTTTGGCGTATACTATGGATGTGAAGGGAGTGTTGTATATGGCTCAGCCTGTGAATGTAAATTTTAAGTTGGATGCAGATGTGAAAAAGAGGATGGAGTGGGCTTGCTCTGAATTGGGGCTTTCCATGAGTGCTGCGTTTACAATTTTTGCGAAGAAGGTCGGCAGAGAGTGCCGTATTCCTTTTGAGGTTTCTGCTGATCCGTTTTACTCTGAAAGTAATATTCGTTATCTGGAACAGAAAAAGAGGGAGATTGATGAAGGAAAGGCGCATTTTGCGGAGCATGACTTGATAGAGGAGGCCGATTGATGCGTCTGGTGTGGGAAGATGATGCGTGGGAGGATTACCTTTACTGGCAGACGCAGGATAGGAAAATACTGAAGCGGGTCAATCTGCTTATTAAGGACATTCGTAGAAGTCCCTTTGACGGGATTGGAAAGCCGGAGCCTCTGAAGCATAATCTTAGCGGATGGTGGAGCAGGCGGATTGATGATATTGATCGGATTGTTTACTATGAGCGGGATGGGATTATCTATATAGTTTCTTGCCGGGGCCATTATGATTGAAAGGTCATTGAGAAAGGAATGATAAGTATGTTTGATGATAGGATTGCTCAGCTTCAGTTACCAGACCCGGCAGACGCCGATCCGCACCCCCGGCTACTCCTGGAGGGGCGGGGCATCCATGCTGGGAAGGGGTTCACCGCCCTGTTCCCGGATGGGTGGCACGACATTACCCTGGAGGTGAGCTGGGAGCCGACCGGCCCTGGCTGCTGGTACATCTCTACGCCTGGATTTAGAGATATCTGCCCTATTGGGTTATTCGTGAAGGTGTAAAAGAATCCCCGGCCACGTTATGGCCGGGGATGTATTTTCATACATATCTATAAAAATAGAAAAACAGTAAAATACTTTTATAGATTTCTTGTTTTCTGTATTGATAGATTTATATAATTGTAGTAAAATAGCAATATAGAAATACAGAAAAATATTTTTGAAGATTTGTAGAAAGGGAGCGTGAAGAATGTGATTGTAGCAGTGGCCAATCAAAAGGGCGGCGTGGGTAAGACCACTACTGCCCAGGCTCTGGCTGCGGGACTGGCAGAGCGGAAGTACCGGGTGCTGGGCATCGATCTTGACCCCCAGGGGAATTTCTCAACGGCCTGTGGTGCGGAGAACTACAACGTGCTGACGGTCTATGAGGTGATGAAGCGGGGGGCAGATATCAGGGAGGCCATCCAGCACATGAAGGGCGGCTATGATGTGGTTCCAGCGAACATCATGCTGGCTGGGGCGGAGCAAGAGCTTTCCCAGACCGGGAAGGAACACCGGCTGAAGGAGGCGGTTTCCGTTGTGGCCGGGGAGTATGACTTCATCGTGATCGATACGCCGCCCTCGTTGGGTGTGCTGACGGTGAACGCCTTTACCTGTGCAACTGATATCCTGATACCGACTACGGCGGGAATTTTTGCCACGGCGGGGATTTCACAGTTGAACGAGACAGTGAGCAGCGTCCAGAAGTATTGTAACCCTGGCGTGAAGATACGGGGCATCCTGTTTACCAGGTTCAATCCCAGGGCGAATATCAGCCGGCAGATCAAGGAACTGACGGAGCAACTGAGTGAGTACATATCGGCGCCGATTTATCAGACTTACATCCGGGCGGGTGTGGTGGTGGAGGAGGCCCAGGCCAACAAAGCCGATATATTTAACTATGCGGGGAAGTCCACCGTAGCCGAGGACTACCGGACGTTCATTGAGGAATTTCTGAAAGGAGTAGATGCGTGATGGCAGGGAAAGCGAAGTTTGACCAGGAGGCAGCGTTTAAGGCCATTGTCGGTGCGGATCATCAGTCAGCGCAGGAGCCAAGTGCCGCCAGTCGGCCGGTAGCGGGCGGAGGGAAGAACAAAGACCGGGTACAGAGGTCTTATTTTATAGATCGTGATTTGGATAAGGCTTTACGGAAGATGGGGCTGGAAGAGGATAAGAAGTTGACAGAGGTGGTGAATGAGATTTTGAGGGTGGGGCTTCAAAAATATTTATAGATACTATATTACTTTAGCGAAGGATTCCGCAGGAAAAATTCCTGCGGAATCCAATTTTAGAGAGTTCTTTAACTTGTAATGACAGTAGATAGAGAATAGGTTATCGTAACAGGGCAAGAACTGGAGCCAGTATATATGGGGGAAACGTATGCGTTCGTCACGTTGTTAGACCCATGAGAAGGGGTATTTGCAAAAAATTTGATTATGGTGGAATATCTATTGCTGGGAACATCTCCCCCAAATGGAGTAATTACATTAGAAGAGGTCTTTGTCACAACTCGTACAGAGGCATTCCCTTTTGCCTTGTCATTAAAGCCTACAACAATACTTAGAAATGTTGCATCGCTGCGCTGGGCCTCGAAGCTATAGGGCTGTAGTCCATAGCTGTAGAGTAGAACGGATTTACTCCCGCCTGCCGTGGAAGGTGTAGTTTCAAACATATAGTCATTGACCCAGGTAGCTCCGCTGGGAATTGTTTTTTGAAAAAAATGCTTTGGAAGAGTAATATAGGCTCCTAATTTTTTAAATGCCTCAGCGAATGAACCAGATTTGTCATATTGCTGAATTCCATATGTGATGCAACTTTCTAAACTTGTTTCATTTGTTGGTTTGATAGAGCCAATGCGAATATATATGTTGCGTATTGTGGCCGGGCCACCATAAGCAACATCAATCGCCATTGGCAACACTCCTGCACCATATTGAAGATTGGCATTAAAAACTGACTGCCGACAATTCTCAAAGTATTTATCGAAGTGTCCTTTAGCACGCTCAATAGACCCGGAATATCTTGCGGCAAACCATACCGCAGTTGCTTCTACAAACCATGAAGGAGTGTTTCCTGCTTGATACGCAAATTGAACAGTGTGGAAATATTCATGTGCAACAGTTTCCTTTTCTTGGCTACTCAATGTACTGAAATTCCATATAGTAATCACGCTAGAACCAGATCCAGTCGGATAAGTTATGCCTCTTGTCAAAGGATTGAACTTTGGATTTGGATCAGCACATTTTTCGGTGGATAAGTACACGTTTATTTGATTGCCACCAGCATCAGATATAGGAGCTTTGAACCCTGCACTGAGGCTTTTGCTTCTCATATCTAATAGAAAACTTGCAACTGCTTCTGCACTGGTTTTAGTTGTTTTTTTTGCGTTATAATGAACCTTGAAGTAGTTGTTATGTACCTCAGAGGTAAGAGTTGCTATAGATTCTTGTACCTCTTCAGGAAGAGTTTCGAGGCCATAGGTGGATACGTCACTACTCAAAGGGACACCGCAGAAGTCAAATGTACCATCATCCTCCATCATCTGCATACATTTTTCCAAATATTCATCTTCAGTAATTATGCCAACACTAAAAAGTTGATTGATTCTATCAAATGGATCAGTGCCTGATAGATCAACTGTTGTGGAAGGGGTAAATTCAATTCCACCATTGATTTTTACTGCTCCAGAAATCTCTACTCGGTTTGAATTATATACGTCTTGGCTATATGTAGGTGAAAAATCAAAATCGGCATAGATTTCCTCGTTACCCTCATTCAAGATAGTAATATTTGGATAGTCATAGAGAGAAGAAGAGGTCAACTCCACATCGCTGATTTGAGAGAGTGTGAATACATTTTGGTCGTTGTTAATACCGTAATATAGTTCGGTATGTTTATCAATGCCGAATCCTATGGGCAACGTATCCATTTGAACAGTCAAAGAAAAGACAGAGGATGGGGGAGTGAATGTAAACACGCCGTCGTGATTCGGATGAACCGTAAATGCAAGGGTTTCGTCATATTCAGTAACCCACTCTGTTGCGGTTTCCTCTCTGGGTATAGACTGGTAAACATTGATATTTATATTGGTTAAATCAATGGACTCGGAAGTAGAATCAACCTCTATTTTTCCAGAGAATGAAGATTCAACATTGGCAGCTGCGACGTTTGAAATGGAGAGCAACAATGAAAGCGATAGTAATGAACAGATGAATTTTTGCAGAGTTTTCATAAAAACCTCCAATCTTCTTATGTGGTTTCTGATATGAATTGGTTTATTGCGTCATATATTATACATATATCATCTCCATCCTTAAAGTATTGAAGCCCATCTGGATTTTCTAAATCGAGAGAAAAAGCCATATTCTCTGCACCCAAAATAGACGTTATACTATCAGCAGAAAAATTACCGTCAATGATAGGAAGAATTGGCCATTTTCCTAAATTATAAACTATAACACAGGGGGGTAATTTCAAAAGGGTTAATCCATCGTGGTAGAAATAGTTGATACATTCTTCCCCTAATTCGGCCTCCAATTTTTTACATAGCGCAGAGTTTTGAGTTACATAAGGAGTAAATTGATATCCATATATAATGACTGAATCGACAGATTCAAAAAGCGAAGTTAATAGAGAAACTGTGTCTGAATTATACTCACTTACATCAATCCAAAGCAAGATTGAATCGTCTATTGAAATAAAATCAAGGTTAGAGTTTGTAGAAAAAGATTGAAAGAAAATATGTTTAATTTTGCATTCAATTAATAGGCATTCTTTAGAAGAAGATTTGGAAAAAGTTCCAGAAAACACCTTATTAACTGTTACATCATAGAATCCACAGGGGTTAAGCCCTGACAGGTTGTGCGTTTCACTGAAATAAACATCACGCCAAGCATCAGCAGAAGAGTTTGGTTCAGGAAGGGATGTGCTATTAGATTGTATTTGACATGCGGAGAGATTTATAAATAACAGTAGAATACAACATATACCATGCAGAGATTGTTTCATACAGTATTTTTCTCCTTGATGTGTGCAATGGGATTAAGGATAGACTATAGTTATTATACAGTGTGAGCGGTGATGTGTCAAGGAGCTTTAGCGGTTTACCCGTTTATATAATGAACGGGTAAACCGCTATGACTGTATTTTTAGAAATATGTTGACTGCCCCGGAAACTTATGCTATACTGAACGTGGGAGATGAGACGCCCCCCTGATAGCGGCTTTTCTGGGGCCGCTGCCGGTCGATCCCGATGTGACGTCTCTCCCCCGCTACTCGTCTGGGCGAGGATAAACAGCTAATTAGGCCCAGAGCGTCCCGGCTCATGGCCGGGGGTTTAGCAGTTTGCTAATCAGAAGCCGTTTAGGTCTGATACACCTATGTGGTACGTGGGCTTGCCGTAGTAACCTTTGTGAAATGGAAAGCGTACCATTGACCCTGATGTGAGTAATCCTTTTGAAAGCTCAGGTAAGTAAAACGTATCATGTCCCTTCCCACCCTCTGAACGTGGCCGGTTGCACTGTATAAGATGACCGGAGAGCTGCTCCCTCGGATCGAGGAGCCGACAGAATCCTAACTGCCGTAGATGTTTAATAAATAGGGCTGCACACATAAGCAAGAAAAAAGTGTAGGGAGTTTTCCCAAACCCGTCACACATAAGACGTTAAAAAGTGTACTTTGCCGATTGTCGAGTCTCCGATGGGAGCTGGCAGGAGGCGGCTTGGCTTTAACGAGTTATAGAAAACAAGAGTTATAGAAATGTAGTTTTATATTTATCTGTAAAAATAGAAATTTATATTTATAGATAAATATTATTCTACATACAGAGGAAAGGGGCCGAGATGGGGCGGAGAAACAAATCATACTCGAAAGACCTTCACCAGCAAGCCTATGACCGGCTCACAGGTATGCTGGCCTTTGGCGAAAGCAAGAAGGCGGCGGTGGCCGCTGGGACGGACAGAGATAAGATTTTCTCCATCAGCACCTACAAGGGGTATTGGAAACACACAAAATATTTCATTAAGTACATCAAGGAAAACCATCCAGAGTGTACCACGCTGAAAAGCGCAAAGAAGTATGCCAACGAATGGCTTCAAACACGGGTTGACCAGGGCTTGTCTGCCTGGACTGTCCAGCTTGAGGCGAAGGCCCTGGGTAAGTTGTACGGGATTGCTCCAGACGATGATAGTTACTTTAAGCCGCCCAAGAGAAACCGACAGGACATCAAACGGAGCCGCGGCGACCGGGTGCGGGATCGTCACTTCTCCAAAACGAACAATGACGAGCTGATTAAGTTTTGCCGGGGAACAGGGCTGCGGCGGAGTGAACTGGAGGCCCTGAAGGGGAAAGACCTGGTGACCAGGGCGCAGATCGAGGCCGGTATCGCCAGGATCGAAGCAATCCCCGTTGACAAACGGACGTCCCAGGAATCGAAGCGGCTGGATATGCTGAAGGATACCAGGATGTTTCCGGGGGAGTATTTCACGTTTGTCCGCCAGGGCAAAGGTGGCCGGGAACGGGTGAGCCCCATTATCGGGAAGAACATGGAGCAGATCGTGGCCAGGATGAAGGAGACACCGGCAGAGGAAAAGGTATGGCAGCACGTTCATAAGAGTGCGGATATCCATTCCTACCGGGCCGAGTATGCCACGGCCATCTATAAAGCCCATGCCAGGGCAATCCAGGATATCCCCTATGACAGAGTAAATAAAGGCACCGGGCGGCGGTATCAGAGTGAGGTCTATACCTGTCGGAAGGATGAGGCCGGGAAGAAGCTGGACAAGGCTGCCATGCTGGTGTGCAGCAAGGCCCTGGGCCATAACCGGATCAGCGTTGTGGCCGACAACTACATCCGGGGTTTGTGAGAGGAGGGGAGATGTCATGGCCAGATATGTCAAGCTGGGAACTCTTGGGGGTTATAAGGATGTTCCTGGTGGCCAGTCTGATCCGGAGTGTACTCATGTAATCTTGACCAAGAAAGAGTATGACCAGATTTATAGTGAGAAGGCAAAGGCAGAGCGAGAAGTCAGTAGTACAAAATATGAGGCTGAGAGGGCGATAAACGACGCAAGACGAGGAGCCCAGTATACGGCCCAACAAGCCGCTGCTGAGGCCCAGAAGAAGGTGGAGGCTATGGAGGCCGACCTGGCTGCTGAAAGGGCTGAGAGCGCCCATCAGCGGGCGCTGAACGCCAATTTGCTGCGGATTGCCAAGGAAAGGGCAAACGCTGACAGGAAACTAAAGCCTAAGAAAGAGCATACGGGTTACCTGGTTGTGTTCTCTGGAGAAAAAGAACACCAATTCAAAGACGGGAATAGACGTGTGAAAAGGGTGTTGCTCTGGGAGACGGTGATACAAAGTCCGTATGTGGTGGATTTTCCGGAGGTGCAGATTCGCAAGCAAATCCTGGAGGAGCTGCTTCGGAAGGATGAAGATGGATACCGGCTGATTGATAGGCTGGGGATCAATGGGTATTACGGCAAAGGGTATGGCAGCATGATCGAAGATCGGGAATGGTGTGCAGAGCCTGAGCGGTTCAACATTATGCTGAAGCCGAAATTTCGGGCGAATTTTAGAGCGGGCTATTGGGAGGTTGTCTGTCTCCATACAAAGCCCCTGGGTGTGGTTCCAAAGGATATGAGGGTCTGCTAAAATAGCCTGTCCAGAGGGCTTGAAAAGCCAGGCAGGACAGGCTATAATAATAGCAAAAAATAGGGAAAAACTCATTGATAATAAACGCCCCCCTAAGCCTTAAAAACGTTACTCTTTTTCTCTCTCGGAAAGGGAGAAAGTCGGAGGGGAATAGGGGGGTGTGCGGAGGCTGTGGGAATGTGGTAAACCCGTAGGGTTTTCCATCATTTCCATAGCCGGAGCGAGGGGGGAAAGGGGGAGGTGACTTTCTCTTTAAGGCCCCGAAGGGGCCGCTCTTT
>JAETNT010000189.1 GCA_021772025.1 Enterocloster bolteae
TTCATTATGTGTTGTATTGTAAAAAAAGAATTCTGAAAAAAAGGGTACAACTGTCACGGAAACACCAGTTCGAGTATATGAAGAAGCTGCCATGATTCTATGATGGAAAGCAATTGTGACCTCATATACCTGTAAAAAGGGGGCATGGGCTGACGCATATATGCCTGATTCCCCGGCGTAAACCTTATATTTATTATCCGGGTATCCTTTTCCAGACGTTTCCGTGAAGCCATATTTTATATTTTAAGCTGTTTTCTCCAACCTTGCCTTATTTCCCGCATATGCGCCTTCAAAGCCCTCATATGAGCCTTCTGGGAGCCTTGCAGGGGCTTCCCTATGCCTTCCTATGCTTGTTCTATTCTGCTCGTAAAACAGCCCGTAAACGCTGCCTCTGGAAGCCTGCCTAGCATCTGCTTATGTCAAATATGGGAAGACGGATCGTCTCATTATTCCCGTGAATGCCAACAGGTGGAGCGCCCGCTTTCACAGCTTGGCATACCAGATATAGAGCAGGCTTCCAATGATGCGGAACTGGGGCAGCAATTACCGCCGCAAGGCGGAAAAAAGCAGGGAGTTAAGGGGGGTGCAACGCCCCCTTGCAAAATATGGCGATAACAAGTCTTTGGTATCGCTGTATTTTGCTACAGCCATTGCGGATTGAGAAAGATTCACGGGTAGCCAGCATTGATTTTACCGGGGAGAAAGATTCACGGGTAGCCAGCGCATATTTACAATGGGAGAAAGATTGCCGGGTAGCCAATACGCCACCGGAGAAGGAGAATGAGCGGGTAGCCAATACATATTTACAATGGGAAAAAGAATAAACAGGCAGCCCAATACTGCCTCTATAATATAAGAAAGAAGACCTCATATTCCCCCATAAATCCTGATAAAAAGATTGTTAATTATTTCACAAACTTTCCCCAAAAAGATTGACAAAAATTTAACAAAGTGGTATAATTTAACTATAATCAAGGGGAGAAAGGGGGCGGTGGGAATGGGCTACCTGTCCTTCGACGCCAGCGTTAAAATCCATTATTCTGGCAGGCACCAGCACCAAGACAAACCGGACTGGGCATGGCGGCGTTGCCGGGTATATCAGGCATATTGACCGGGGGACAGACC
>JAETNT010000190.1 GCA_021772025.1 Enterocloster bolteae
GTAAAGGATGCGTCAGATTATATTTGTGCAAGAGAAATTGCACGAGTTATGGGCGTTGATGTCCATGCGGTAACGGATTATTGGATAAAAAAATTAGGGTTGCCGCATAGGAGGATCACTGGGAAAAATAGGACACTGTATGTAATGGTTCGCCATGATGAATTAATTCGGTTTTTAGAAAACAATCAACATATCTTTGATTCGAGGAGAATAGAGCCGTATGGATTAGGTTGTGAACCGGAATGGTTACATCAGAAGAGATTAAGGGATAGAAAACAATCAATATAAAATTAACGCAGCACCTTTTCAAAAATCCTATACAATAGTATTAGGGATTTAGATGGAGCTTGAGATTTGAATGAAAGGGATGGACATGAAAATAGGATCAAGAAAACAGACAGACCAGGGCGGAATTTTAACAATGCCATTACGTCAAAATGTCCCCTGGCCAACAGATAAGACCTGGAAGCTTACCACCTGTCCTTCATGCGGCCAGGAGTGCTGGGACAGGCCGTTACCAAAAGGATTTCCGGAAGACTTTTTTACTGGAAAGCTTTGCACCTTGTGCGCTTTAAAAATGAGTAACAAGCAGGAGGCGATTTGATGGGAAAAGAAAGCAGTCCTGCAAAAGCCCTGGAAGAGTTTTTAAATGCCGTAGCGGCAAGTAAACAGGAATACCAGTACGCTTATGATGCCGTAAATGAAGCAGAGTCGCAGGCGCCGTCGGGAATACAAGGACATGGTAAAGAAGAATGAAAAGCTTGTAAAATTCTTCGAGGAACAAAAGAATCGGGAAATATTAAACCGGATGCGCCAGCTTTTAGGCCAGCAGAGGAAGGAAGAGGAATATCTGGCCAGTGAGAGGACGTACAAGCCGCGGATGAGCCAGGAGGCAGAGGGGAGGGAACCATGAGAGACTACGAAAGAAACGGCAGTGGAATCCGTGATGCTGTGGCGGCAGAGGCTATCCGGAACGCAGACAGGCCGCCGGAGAGCGTGCGGCATTTCCGCCAGGCAATGAAACTGATGTGTATCATCTGCCATGTACGCATCCTGGGGAAGGTGACAGTGGTGGATGAGAAAGGGCGGCGGTGGTAATGCTTTTGAAACTTGGAATTTTAGTTTGGTTAATAGATGGAATTTTGATTTTGACGGGGCCTGATATAGGTAAGATGCAATATTTTTTGACTTGGTTCACATTGATGGTAACAGTGCTAATCAAGGTTGAGAGGTGATATCTGTGGAGATTAAAATTACGCGGAAACTGCTGGATAGTTACCGGAAGTTGAAGCGGGAGATTCCAGTTCTGGAGATGGAATTAGTTGAAATGACACGAGGCGATAATGGGTTAGGGAATAGTACTATTTTTGATTACCGTACCGGAGAACCCAGGCCGCAAAGTGTAGTAGGTTTTGATTGGGCGCTGTATGAGCGTAGGCAGAGGCAGTTAGATACTAAGAAGGCTAAGTGTAAAGCTGTTGAGAAGTGGATTGATGCGATTGAGGATGGACAGGCAAGATGTGTATTCCGAATGTTTTACAAGGACGGAATGACATGGGAGAAGATAGCAGCGAGGACAGGATATAGAGGAAATCCGGATTACCCAAGATTACATATTAGGGACAATTATTTAAAACAATGTGAAAT
>JAETNT010000191.1 GCA_021772025.1 Enterocloster bolteae
TTATTTTTTAACTGTTCCTTCCTGTGGATGAAGTCTATGATTAAATCCACGGCATCCGCTATGCTGAGCACGCTGCTGTCAATGGTAAGCTGGTAGCTGTCTGCTTCATTCCATTTTTCATCTGCATAATAAGTATGGAACCCAGCCCTTGCCTTGTCCTCTTTTTCCACCAGCCGCCGTGCTTTGTCCGGGCTGATTTTCCGGTCTGCCGCAGTTTTGTCAATGCGGTATTCCTTAGGGGCATGGACAAACACGCTTGTCATGTCCGGGTTGTCTTTGAGGATATAGTTCCCGCACCTCCCTACGATTACGCAGTCCCCCTGCCCTGCTACGTCCCGTATAAATTGGAACGGGACTTTCCTCTGCCCCTGCGCCCTGCTGTCCGTGGCAATTACGTACAGCAGGCTGTTAATGGGCTGCTCTTCATAAAAATCCCGCAATTCCTCATACTTGCCCGTTTTTTTTGCCTCCTCCGCCAAGGTTTCCTTATCGTAATATTTAATTCCCATCTTCTTTGCCAGTTCACGCCCAATGACGTGCCCATAGCTCCCAAATTCCCTGCCAATTGTAATAACCATTTGTCCCACTCCTAACCTAAACTTTTTAAATATGCCTTGGTACTATTATAGCACTGTAGTTGGAGATTGCAATTGGCTTTTTCGGGGAATAGCTGGATAATGGTAAGAAATACCTGAAATGGCAAAGATATTTGGCAAAATATGTACTGTAACAGAAATGATGTAAAATACAATTGGCAGGCAAAAATAGACCCTGTACCTTACCAAATGCATGGTGCAAAATACTTTTAGCAGCTAAAAATCCCTGTACCTTTCAGCACGCTAGGGTATCCTTCTGGAGGATTTTATCCAGAGAGCGTTTACAGGCCAGCGCAGGGGGCTCAGCGCACTAGGATATCCTTCTGGAGGGTTTTCTGAGGGTGGCTATGGATTTTAGCAATTCACAGTGATATAGCAATTCCTACTTAAAATAAAAAAGGACTTGCGGTGCAGCTGGCCGCAAATCCTTTTCCTCATCCCATTTGGCACACCTTACCGCTGTACCCGCGCGCCAGCGCCTCCCATAATGGCTTCTACTTCTTTTTTGCTTGCCATAGTGGT
>JAETNT010000192.1 GCA_021772025.1 Enterocloster bolteae
TAAGGCAACGCCCTGAGCCCTCGGAGAGCTTATCTGAATAAATATCTGCAATTTTCAAGGTTCAAGTGAGCCTATTTTTTTGGCTCGTTTTTTTCATAACTTACTTGACACTACCTTCTTATATGAATGGTTCATCACAAAGTTTTAAGTATGTTTATTATAATCCAAACATCCCGCCAATGCAAAGCCTTTTCCCACGCCCCGGCCCAAAACTGCAAGCTTATACCACATGCACATCCAGCTGCCGGTAAGGAATCTTTATCCCCTGTTCGTCAAATGCTTCCTTAATTTTCTGATTTAACCGCCACTTTACAGACCAGAAGCTGTCTGTCGGCACCCAGACACGCAGGCCAAGGACCACTGCGCTGTCCCCAAGCTCATCTACAAAGACCACCATCTCTTTGTCCGTCCTTGTATCCGGGTCAGCTTTTAAAATCTCCTCCAGGATTTCCTTCGCCTTTTTGATATCAGATTCATAAGAGATTCCTACCTTGATCTCCAGTTTCCGGTGTTCTTTGGCCGTAACATTGATGATCGTACTGTTAGCCAGGGTTCCGTTGGGAATGACCACATTTTTATTATCCATGGAAAGAAGCGTGGTGTAATACATATCCACCTTGGAAACAGTTCCCTCCCATCCGTTCACCTGATCCTGGATAATGTAATCCCCTACCTGGAACGGCTTAAAAAGAAGAAGCATCACACCCCCTGCCACATTCGCAAGCCCGCCCTGCAATGCCAGGCCAACCGTTACACCTGCAGTTCCAAGGAGTGCGGCAGCAGAAGACTCCTTCACCCCGAAGCTGACAAATATGTTAAAAATCAGCAGGATATAGAGAACGATCCGAGCCCCCGAGCAGGCAAACTGCACTACTCCTTTATCCACATTGGCTTTTTCCAGAGATTTCTTTATCAGTTTTATGAGCCACGTAATCAGCCTGCGGGCAATCAAAAAGACCACAATTGCCAGCACAACCCTCACACCAAAACCAATGATGGACGGAAGCTGTTTCTGTAAATATTCGTACACCCTGTTGGCCTTTTCTTCTATCTTTTCCACGCTGATATCTTCAACGCTCAAATTACCAAGTCCTGTATCCAAGCGATC
>JAETNT010000097.1 GCA_021772025.1 Enterocloster bolteae
GGCTTTTTCAAACATTTCCGGATTTTAAAGAGGCGTTTTCTCTTTTGGATCCGGATTTTCTTTCCCATGAACAGCAGGACGGATATCCGGATATCCGTCTGGTGAAGGGGTTGCTGTGGGAAAATCACAGACTTTCTATCCGGGATTGGGATACCGGTATTATCCGGCACCTGCCGGATCCCCGGCAAAAAGAGGCGGAAATTTCCCTTTCCTATAAGGAGCCGGATCCCATTTATTCTGGCGCTAAGGAAGAAGCGCTGCGCCTTTTTACCTATTTTAACACCGGAAACAGGGACAGCTCCCGGATAGAGGCGGTATGCATTACCGGGCCGGAGGGGGCAGGGAAAAAAGCCTGCGCCGGGTATTTGGCCGGCCTTTGGGAAAAGAAACTGCTTACAATAGATGCCTGCCTCTGCCAGTCCCGGGAAAAAAAGGAAACCGTTTTTTCTTATGCAGTCAGTGCAGTGTTAAACAATGCACTTTTATGTATCCAGGATTCGGATCCTTTCCGGTGGTCGTCCTGGCGCCAGTGGGGAAGCTGGTTAAGGGATCGGGGTTCCCTGCTTATTTTTACCCTGTCACGGTGTGAGAAAGAGACAGAGTCCTTGCTTTTGCGTTTCCATAAAGAGATCCTTCACATCCGCCTGCCGGTACCGGATATGCTGGAGCGCAGCCGCATATGGGCTTATGCTGCAGGGAAGTACCTTCTGGAACCCCGGATTTCTTTTAGCCGGATTGCCAATCAATATAGCCTGACAGCCGGGCAGATACAAAAGGTTTTTGCCATGGCCCAGCGTCAGGCCGGGTATCAGGGCCGGGATCAGATTTTCTTACGAGACATTGAAACCTGCTGCCACAGCCTTTTAAGGGAGGATTTTGGAAGCCGGGCCGTTTCTGTTGCGCCCAGATACTCCTGGGAAGATTTAATCCTTCCTCCTTACCAGAAAGAAAAGCTTTTGGCTGCCGTGAACCAGGCAGCCTGCCGCCATCAGGTGCTGGAACAGTGGGGGTTGGGGGAAAAGATGACCTATGGCACAGGGATTTCTCTTATTTTTGCAGGCCCTCCGGGAACGGGAAAAACCATGGCTGCCCAGATTTTAACCGGAAAGCTGGGGATGGAGCTTTACAAAGTGGAGCTGGCGGCTATAGTCAGCAAATATATCGGGGAGACAGAGAAAAACCTGGAACAGATTTTTCAGGCAGCCCAAAAGAGTCAGGTGGTGCTGTTTTTTGACGAGGCAGACGCGCTGTTTAGCAAACGGACAGAAGTCCGGGATTCCAACGACAAGTACAGCAATATGGAGGCAGCCTTCCTTTTACAGAAAATGGAGGAATATACGGGAGTGTCTATCCTGGCTACCAATCTTCTTCACAATGTGGACGAGGCCTTTAAGCGCCGGATGAAATTTATTGTGGACTTTCCTTTTCCGGGAAAGCAGGAGAGGCTTCAGCTGTGGAAGCGGGCTATTCCCGGGAAGCTTCCGGTAGAGGATGAGCTGGATCTGGAATTTCTGGCGGAACATTTTGAACTTTCCGGAAGCAATATCCGCAACATTGTATACCACGGGGCTTTTCTGGCTGCCGGGCAGGGAAGAGGGCTTGAAATGGGAGACTTAATAAAAGCCCTTCGCAATGAATACGAAAAGGGAGGAAAAACCCTTACCAGACAGGAGGCGGAGCCTTATGGGGCCTATTTGGAAAACCAATGAGAAATCTTTTTGGAGCCAGTCCGGAGCCAGTATTCGGGAAACAGAGGGATTAAAGGAAGAGGAGAAAAAGACCGGATCCCCAAAGAGATGCCTGAAACAGCTTGAAAATGCTTACGGGAGAATTTCTTTTGATATTGACGATAAAAAAGAGATTAAGATTACCGTTGCCCGTCAAACTGCCTATGAGGAAGAGGGGCTGAGGGAGGATCAAAAGGAACTGGAGCATGGGCATATATCCCCTGTACGTTTAAGAGGCACTGCAGGGTACACAGACAGCCATCATAAAGAGGACAGCGCTATAGTGTGGAAGGAGGATATCCAGGTATCCCCGGAACAGGTGATAAAACATTTGAAAGAGCTGGCGCGGATCTCCCGGCAGAAAACCCTTACCCAGATGATTCCCGGGCTTCTCCCGGAAGAATCCCAGGTTGACAGGGCCTTTCAGGAAAACCTTTTAAAAAGGGTAAAGAAAAACCTTTCCGAAGCCATCAGCCAGGCACGGGCAGAAGACAAAGAAGAAAGTCCTGCCTTTTTGGCAGTCTCCTACCAGGAAAAGAATTCCCTGCCAGATGAGGCGGATGACGGAGGTGATCAGGAAGAAAACAACCGGGAAAAAAGAAACTGACAGGGCAATATTTTATGGATATGATTCCAAAGGAACAAGAGAATAGCGGCAGTGATTGAATAGTGCTCTTGCAATGAAAAAAGAAGGGAAGCTTTAGAAAAATAACCCCTAAAGCGCCCTTCTTTTTTCGGTACAAGGAAAAATACTATTGATAGCCCAAAATCTGCCTCTTCTGCTCTTTGGTCAACATTCGGGACTCTGAATTCTCTGTTCCCGTATTTCGGTTTTCTACGATAAAGATAACACTGCCCTCATCCAGCGCCCGAGCATGCCAGGTGCCCTTAGTGACATTGTAGACGCGGCAGGGTTCCATGGGGATTGCGGTGATGTCAGAGAACTCTTCGCCGTTTCCGGCCGCAAACAGGGTACAGTTTCCCTTCAGAAGTACAAACACCTCGTCTGTCTCCAGGTGGCGGGAGAGATTGCTGATGGCCTTAAGGGTCTGGCGGGGACCGCCGGTGGTGATAGCAGTCCGCCAGCAGCCGAAATCAATGATGGGATGAAAGCCATCCAAAGGAGCGTCTGCGATCTGGATACCGCTGTTCAAAGTGGTCTGTACTGTGTTCTGCTGTTCCATATAAAAACCTCCTATATAGGAAAATGTATTGTTCTCTTCGTAGATTTTAAACCGCTAAAGCTCCCTGTGTCAAGAGACACGGTTCACTTTCACTGAAGATGATACCTTTATTCTAGATGTGGATATTCTTAGCGATAAAAGGGAATATAATACAGTGCGGCAGTACTCAGTCAGGCGGAATACCGCTCTCCAGGCCTTTTGTATGCTCCCAAACTTCTGAAAGAGAAAAATACAGAGGATAATCAAAACTCTTTTCGTAAGGTCGTCTGGTGATACCTTTTTGTTTTGGAGACACATTGAGGGAAAGGCCGGAACATGGTAGCATAAATACATCATCAAAAGAATCAATCATATTCAGAAGAGGAGGAATTGTGATGAGAAAGTGGAAACAGATGACAGGCGGCGTGATGGCGGCAATGATGGCGGCATCTTTGCTGGCAGGCTGCAGCAGCCGTACAGAGCAGGCTCCGGCCACCACAGCTGCTCCGGCAGCGGACACGGCTGCAGCTGAAAAAGAAACTGAGACAGAAGCAAGCGGAGAGGAAGTGACCCTTCGTATGTCCTGGTGGGGCGGTGACTCCAGACATGAGAGGCTGCTGGCTCTGATTGATGAATTTGAGAAGGAAAATCCCGGAGTAAACATTGAGCCGGAGTATTCTGCATTTGCCGATTACAGAGATAAATTTACCATGCAGCTGACTTCCGGCGCAGCGGCAGATATTATGGCAGTAGACCAGCCGTGGGTGTCCAGCATTATCAGCCAGGGTGAGTTCTTCGTAGATTTGAGTGCATATGATGAGCTACTGGATCTGAACGGTTTCGATTCCTACCTGATGGATAACTTCTGCAAGTTTGATCAGGGTACCATCTTCCTTCCGGCAGGAGTAAACGGTATGGGGTCTCTGGTAGATACGGAGAAGCTTGCTGAGTTTGGTTTTGATATTAACAACAAGGATTTCACCTGGGATGATCTGATTGCGCTGGGAGAGGCTGTTCACGCAGCAAATCCCAAACAGTACTTGGCATGTACGGACAGCAAGCAGTGCGGCCTGTACTACATGAGAACTTACCTGCGCCAGCTGACCGGGAAGCAGTTCATCAATGATGACGGTACCGTAGGGGTGACAAAGGAGGAACTGGCAGAGGCGCTTTCCCTTGTCAACACGCTGTACGAGAAGCAAATCTTCCAGCCTATTGAAGAGAGCGGTATCTATGATAATACCATGACTCAGAATCCTGCCTGGATTGACCGGGATATGTTCTTGATCTTGGGCCGTACTTCTGTTATGACGGATATGTCTGCACGGCGTGCAGACGAAAACGGCGCTTACACCACCACCGGCTTTGTGCTGCCTCAAATCGAAGGCGGAAAAGAGTCCGGCATCGAAGTTCGTCCCTCTTGCCTCTTTGCAATAAACAAGAATTGCGCCAATCCGGACGTGGCGGCCAAGTTCCTGGCATTTATCTTCAACTCTGAGAAAGGAGCAGAGAACCTTCTGGATACCTATTCTGTACCGGCAAGAGAAGACCTGAGAGCATTTTGCGAGGAGAAGGAGCTTTTGGACGCATCTGCAGTTGAGAACGTAAACTACTCTCTGGAGAATTCCGGAAATGTAGTAAACGCATGGTCCAACAACGCAGAGGTGGAAGCTATGATGACCGAAATTATGCAGAAGATTGCTTACAAACAGTATAACACCATGGACGAGGCAGCACAGGAAGTGATGGATCGCATTGCACAGATTGCAGCGGCGAATCCCTCGTAAATCTGGTTATCCAAATATAATTAGTCAAACGCCTGTATTGTCCAATGATACAGGCGTTTGCTTTCAGAAAACGGAGGACTTTTATGAGCAAAAAGCGTAATCCGGCAATGAAAAAAGCGAAAAAGTGGACCGGTTTTTTTTACATATTGCCGTGGGTGCTGGGATTTGGGTGCTTTCAGCTGTATCCTTTTATTGCATCTTTTTACTACTCATTTACCAACTACACCCTGTTGAATACCCCCCGGTTTGTGGGACTTAGCAATTACATAACCTTATTTACTGCTGATAAGCAGTTTCTTGAGACGATGAAAATTACAGGCGCTTATGCCCTTATGTCGGTGCCGTTAAAGCTGGCTTTCGCACTGTTCATCGCCAGTATATTAAATGCCAAAGTAAAGGGAATTGGCATCTACAGAAGCCTTTATTATCTGCCTTCCATCCTGGGCGGCAGCGTGGCGGTATCTGTACTGTGGCGCGTATTGTTTATGAAAGACGGGGCTATCAACCGGTTTATCGGGATTTTCGGACTTCCGGCAGTAAACTGGCTGACGGATCCGGATATTGCGCTCTTTACTTTAAGCATGCTTCAGATATGGCAGTTCGGTTCCGCTATGGTGATTTTTTTGGCTGCTTTAAAGCAAATCCCTTCCGATCTTTATGAGGCGGCGGAAATGGATGGAGCAGGAAGATTCCGAAAGTTTTTCAACATCACCCTGCCTCAGATCAGTTCCGTTCTGTTCTTCAACCTGATCATGCAGTCTATCCAGGCGCTTCAAAATTTCACCTCTGCATTCGTTATTACCGGAGGCGGCCCTATGAAGAAGACCTACATCATCGGTATGAAACTCTACGATGACGCATTTAAATACTACAAAGTGGGATATGCCTGTGCGGAATCCTGGATTCTCTTCTTGGTGATCCTGGCTCTGACCCTGTTGGTGTTCCGCTCTTCCAGCGCATGGGTATACTACGCAGATGAAGGAGGAAGGTAAATGCGAAGCATTTTCAGGATACCTTCCGACGATATGGCAGGTGACGCTAAGCGTCGCGTGCCGATTCATTATTATATTTAGGAGGAAAGTAAATGAAACGCGAACAAAAACAAAATCTGTGGCGTCACATCATCCTGATTGGCGTGGGATTTTTTCTCCTGTATCCAGTGATCTTTATGGTGTTTGCTTCCTTTAAAAGCAGCAATGAGATCTTTGCTTCCCGAAATCTCCTGCCGGAGAAGTGGCTCTTTGAAAATTATCGAAACGGTTGGTCAAGCGGCGCTACCGGCGCCATTACCTTTACAAATTTTTTTATTAATACCTTTCTTTTGGTAATCCCGGTGGTGGCGGCTACGGTAATCAGCTGTACCCTGGTGGCATATGGATTCGGAAGGTTCGATTTTCCCTTTAAGAAAATTCTGTTTCCAGTGTTAATTGCCACTCTGATGCTTCCCAATACAGTCATCATCATCCCTCGCTTCATGCTTTTTAAGAAATTGGGGTGGCTGGACAGCTATCTGCCGTTTTTCGTGCCTGCTCTTTTTGCCGCCTATCCATTTTTCATCTTCATGATCATTCAGTTTTTGCGGGGCGTACCGTCTGAGTTGGATGAATCTGCCAAGATGGACGGCTGTAATTCCTTCCAGATCCTGCTCCATATCCTGCTGCCCATCTTAAAGCCGGCTATTTTTTCCGCAGGCTTATTCCAGTTTTTGTGGACCTGGAATGACTTCTACAACCAGTTTATTTTTATCAATACTCCGGCGAAATTTACACTGTCTTTGGGCCTGCGGCTTTCTATTGATGCGTCTACGGAGGCAGTCAAGTGGAATGAGGTTATGGCTATGTCGGTTTGTTCTGTGATACCGTTATTTATTTTGTTTTTCTGTGCACAGAAATACTTTGTTGACGGCATTGCCACATCCGGTTTGAAAGGATAAGAGTAAGGGTTCAGACGCTGTCTGGGCTGTTACGGATAAGAATATAGAAGAAAAGAGGAGGATTAAGAATATGGAGAAACAGGAAGGTTTATTATTCCGGCTGTCCGGTGAGCAGGGAAGCTGCCCGGAGACAGCCGGAGGAAATCCGGTTCCTAATTTTTTTAAAGATGTAGAGATCATCGACGATGGTGTAAAAGGAAAAGCCCTTCGCTGCCTTCCGACGCAGCTTCTGGCTTACTGGGCGCCGGGCAATATTTATTCACAGCAAGGCACCGTATCTTTTTTCTGGAGGAGCCGCACGCCTCTGGGAGAAACGGAATTTCCTCTGTTTCGGGTGTCTTTTGCAGATCATAGCAGCTGGGATGCTTTGTTTATTCGGATTGATTACAATGGCGGCGGCATCGATGCTTTTGTTACGGATATCAATTTGAGCCGCCTTCGGATCTCTCACAAATTTGAGACCCTGCCGTCGCCGGATCAGTGGTTCCATATTGCCTTTACCTGGGATGAGACTGTGGGTGTGAGACTTTATATTGACGGAAAGAAAGTAGGATCCATCGATGAGACGGCCCTTCTCTATGCCGGCCTTGACCAGTTTGGAACCCATTCCCGTATCATCAGCAACGCCCAGGTGCAATCCAGCTATAACTATATGCGTACCGGCGATTTCGATGAGATCCGTATTTATGACCGGATGCTTGATGAAAAACAGGTGGAAGCGCTGAGCAGGGCAGAAGAGCCTGCGCTTTCCTCATTGCCTGAAAGAGACTTAAAAGACAGGGACCAGAATGACCGCTGGCAGAGACGGTATGGTTTTGACTCTGAGGTGCTCCCGGCTCCCATTTCCCACCGGCATACCAAAGTCCGCAAGGTAGAGATCCATGATGCTTGGGATCAAAAACGTTGGTGGTGGAAAGGCTGTGACGGAATCCGCGAGACTACATGGCCCGGCGTTTATAACCGATCCGGTCTTTTGGGGCGGTGCGACTACTTTGTGCTTCCGGACTGGGATTGCTATTCCGTTTCCGGAAAAGAGATTACCTTTGTTCCCCTGGCAGACGAATATTTTAATCAGGTGGAGATCAGCGGTTCCGCAGAAGGAACCCTGCGAATCCATGGACGGATGGAAGAGCAGTATAAAGGGCGGAGACTGTCTGGTGAGCGCAGTGTACTGCGCCTGCCGGAACCGGTGCGGAATGTGGAAGTGACGTTTACCAATGATGTGATAGAGGAGCCTATCGGGGACATTACCCTGCTTTTGGTAGAGCCGGGATGCTGTCCAAAAGAAGCCAGGAAAGAGCGGTTTTATCTTAGCAGAAAGCCGATAGAATCTAAGGAAAAGAAGGATGCCCTTTTAGAGGCGGAGAGGTTTTTAAAAGGACGCTATATGGAGGATGAACGGCAAACCTTCTATGGAACCTTAGAGGAGCCGAAAGAAGCGGCGGCAGAGGATCATGGCAGTTATCTGCCGGTCTATCACATGCTCCTGCCTTACGGGCAGCAGGAAGATGAGGCTATGGACGGCCTGGTGTTCCATCTTCCGGCACTATCTGCGGCGCCCACTCACGAAGATTATATTCTGGTCAACATTCAGGTAAAGGATCCTTTATGGCTCTACCGGAATCTGATCCAGTTTACCTTTGCGGTGCGTCGGGGATATGAGAAGGATATCTGGCTGGATATGAGAGACCGGATTTTGCCGGATGGAGGCCTGCTGTATGTGTCAGCGGCATTTTCTGCAGAGGTAAGTCAGGAGGAGATGGCGGCGTCCTGGGCGGAGGTTGTATACAAAGACCGTGAGGAGGGAAAAAAAGAACATATTGCGGATCGCTGGATTCAGGTGAAGGATAACTATGCCAATCTGGTGGAAGAGAATCCTTCCAATGAGCATTTCAATATGTTTAATCGGTTTAAAAGGGATATCACCGATCTTTTGACCGTGTGTCCGGAGCATAGACTGGCTCAGGAATACTGGTATGACAAATTTAAAACCAACAAACCAACATTCCGCTTGTCTCCCTGCCCGGAGGGCGTACCGGAGTGGGCGTGGCGTCAGACGGAGTATATGGGATATGTAAAGCGCTATATCCGCTGGTGGATCGACAAACGCCAGATCGAAAACGGCGAGTTTGGCGGCGGTCTGTCAGATGACGGGGATCTGACCGCCTGGTGGCCGGGACCGGCTATGACCGGATGTATGCCGGAAAAGATCAAACATTCATTGGAGACGGAGCTGGAGGCTTTCTACGATCAGGGAATGTTCTCTAATGGTCTTTGCGCCATCCAGACCGATCAGCTTCATACGTTAGAAGAAGGGATCCAGTGCCTGGGCCAGTGCCTGACGCTTATGCCGGATTCTCCCCAATATTTGGAGCGGGCCATGGAAAATGCCAGAGGCCTGCATTACGTCACCGGTTACAATGCCAAAGGCCATCGGCATATGCTGTCCGGCTACTATTCCGGAACTCGCATGGCTTTAGAGCAGGCATGGCACTATTCGGCATCGGATTCCTTTCATGTGCTGCACCCTACCTATATGCTGGTGCGGTACAACGGCTCCCCTAAAGCGAAGAAACTGGTTTTGGAGATGGCGGATGCCATGATGGATCATTACTATGACGGGAAACTGCATGTACAGATCGATATCGAAACGGATCAGGATCAGGTTCATGAGAGGACCAGAGAGTGGCCTCTATTCTATGCTGCATGGCAG
>JAETNT010000193.1 GCA_021772025.1 Enterocloster bolteae
CAAAATTCAGAACTTTCTGAATCTATGTCCCGCTTTACAGAACCTGAAAAAACACGGTTACGAACATGATGACTCCTGCCCTCTTTTTTTCTTAAAAACATAAACGACAGTATTGATGATACATAACAGCACAAAAAGGCCCGTAAAGTTAATCCAAATATCTCGGTATGCAGTCTTCGCCAGAGGTTCCCGCAGTCCGCTAAACCAAACATACGCGAACGCCAGCAGCTGAGAGGGAATATAGGCAATCAAATATCTGAGAACCAAAGGCTTAACAGGCAGATTTGTGCACAGTTCAAATGCCGCTATCCCACTCAGGAGGATCATAGCCCTGTCTAATTCATGCCAGTTACCGCTTGGATCTTCATAAATACCATTACAAAGGTACAAAGCGCTGTTCAACAATGTTATTACTGTATATATAACCGAGTAAATCGATACGATACGAATCCACTTTTTCTTATTCATTTTCTTCTCCAATCTAAACAATCCAAACGGCCGGATCCATTCCAACCGTTTATCTCCACCTAATACGAATACCATTGGTGACTGCGCTTTCTTAATGTCAGCGTTTCTCACCGCAGATATGTCCCCATTTTACTGGTAATCAGGCACCCTGGCAGCAAAGCTGCCAGGGATTATCTTCTATAATTCAAAATAACCCGATGACAGCATCTATACTGAAACAGAAATATTTGTGCCAGATTCCGATTTCAATGCTTCCCCGGTTTTCGTATAGATTACAGGTTCCATCTTAATAGCATCCGCTGTTTCTTCGATAGAGATGCCGTTGTCTGCACCAGCCTGAACCGAATCGGTCTTCCCGTCCAATGCAGCCTTCCCACTTTCGCTGATGCTGACGGTATCCGTATCCCCATTCCGGCTTTCCGCAATTCTCTTTTCCTGCTCCTCGCGCTCTTCCTTGCGCTTCCTGATGGCATTTTCCTGCTCCGTCTTCGCTTTTTCCCTCGCCTCCTTTGCATCCTCCTCCATTCCTTTTTCGGCTTTCTTCTGATAATCCTCCGCTTTATCTGCAAATTCACCGACATATCCCATTGCCCGTTCCATAACGGCTGTATCACCTCTCCGCTCTGCGTCTTTATAGA
>JAETNT010000098.1 GCA_021772025.1 Enterocloster bolteae
CGTCCATATCTTTAAAGGAATCCACATCTTTTATCTCTTCCTCCCGGCAGGCTTTTACCTGCCTGATTTCCTCCTGATGGTTTTTCAAAACCTTTTTGCCTCCCTGATCCCCTTTTAGCTCTAAAAGCTCTAAAACAGCTTCCGGAGGAAAGGATACCGGATTGTACCGCTCCCCTTTCCAGCTGATACAAGTATACCGGTTTTCTTTTGCGGCTTTTAAAAAGGCAGTAAGGGTACGGACCTTTAGAAGGGGCTGGTCAGAAACTGAAAAGACCAGGCGATCCCACGGGTTAAAAACAGCAGGAAAAAGAGCCTCTTTGACTTTTTCCGTCTTTCCTGATGCCTTCATGGAAACCGCGGCATTAATCCCTGCCCGGATAGAATAAGAAACTCCCTTTTCGCTTTCCCTGCTTTCCACAGGAAAAAAGCCCAGCAATTCGGCTGTCTTTAAAATCTCCGGCTCTCTGGCGACAGCTATCACCTGACACTCCCCCTCAGCGTCCGCCGCCTGACGCCATTTCTCAAATCCGTGAAGAAACAATGGCTTTCCTAAAAAGGGATGCAGCAGTTTGTTTACGGGCCGGTTGGAACCTTCCCCTTGAAAACGGCGGCTGTTTCCAGCCGCCAGTAAAATCACATATATCATGACAAAATCTTCCCGTCCTTATCTCCCATAACAATTTTTTCCGGGGTAATCGGAAGTTCCCGAAACCATTTTCCCGTAGCGTTATAGATAGCGTGAGCCAAAGCCGGAGGCGGGGTATTGATTACAACCTCTCCGATGGATTTAGCGCCAAATGGTCCGGTAGGCTCATAACTGCTTTCGAACTCTACCCGAAGCTTTCCTATATCCAGCCGGGTGGGAATCTTGTACTGCATCAGGGAATTTTCGTAAAGGCGGCCTTTATGGCTATACTGAATATTTTCATAAAGAGCCATGCCGATTCCCTGAGCCAGACCGCCCTCTGTCTGGACTCTGGCCAGATTGGGATTTATGACAGTTCCGCAGTCTACTACTGCCACATAATCTACGATCTCCACGTGGCCGGTCTCTTTATCCAACTCGATTTCCACCATTCCTACCATAAAAGGCGGAGGGGAGGTTGATGAGCTGTTGCTCTCGGTAACAGTCAGGGATTGATTATTGCCGCACATACTCCTGGTTCCGATATCCTGAAGGGTAACCAGCTTTCCGTCTGACAAGCGGCGGACTCCGTCTCCCTCAAACTGGACTTCTTCCAAAGCAGCATCCAGCAGTTCTGCCCCCACTGCCATAATCTGTTCCTTCAACTTCCCACATGCTTTCTCTACTGCCTTTCCGGTTACATATGTTGTGCTGGATGCATAGGATCCGGAGTCATAAGGAGAGGAATCAGTGTCCGCCCCAAGAACTGAGATATTGTCTACCGGGCACTCCATACATTCCGCCGCCATCTGAGCCAAAATAGTATCACAACCGGTTCCCATATCGGCAGCGCCGATGGATAACGTATAGTAGCCCTCCTCGTTCATTTTAATAGTGGCGGAACCCACGTCCACACCGGAAATACCGGATCCCTGCATGGCCATAGCAACTCCCACACTGCGAACCTTACCGTTTCCCAAGTCCCGGCAGGGATATTTCTCCTCCCAGCCAATCATTTTTCCGGCCCGCTCCATGCAGCGGTTTAAGCTGCAGCTTGCCGCCGTCTCCCCATAATAAGCAGGCATCACCTGACCTTCCTTGACCATATTCATCATCCGCAGCTTCACCGGATCCATAGAAAGTTTAACCGCCAGCTCATTCACTGCAGATTCCAGCGCAAAGATTCCCTGAGTAGCCCCATAGCCCCGATAAGCCCCTGCGGACATAACATTGCTGTAAACTACATCATAAGCAAACCGGTGGGCCTCCGCCAAGCCATACAGAGGAATGGATTTATGACCGGAAAGTCCCACGGTTGTAGGGCCGTGTTCTCCGTAAGCGCCGGTATTGGACAGGGTATACAGATCTACCGCCCGTATCCTGCCGTCCCTCATTGCGCCTACTTTTACATGCACCTCCATCTCGTGGCGGGGGCTGGAAGCGGTCTGGCTTTCCTCACGGGTAAAAACCATTTTAGAGGGCTTTCCGGTTTTCCAAGTGACAAAAGCCGGAAAAATCTCGGCAACTACTGTCTGCTTGGCTCCGAATCCCCCGCCGATTCTGGGCTTGGTTACCCGGATCCGGGATTTGGGAATCCCTAATGCGTTGGAAATAATCCGCCGCACATGAAACACGATTTGAGTAGAGCTTAAAATATTCAGCCGTCCATACTGATCAATGGAACAGTAAGTCCGAAAGGTTTCCATCATGGCCTGCTGACATGCCCTGGTATGGTAAGTTCGATCCACCACCACATCGCACTGAGACAACACCTGCTCTACATCCCCGTGGCCGCTGATTTGACTGGCACACAAATTCCGCTTATTGTCTGCCCCTACCGGACACAAAGATTTCCAGTTTTCCTCGGGATGCACCAGAATTGCATTATCTTTGGCTGTCCGAAAATCCAGCAAAGGTTCCAGTACGGTATAGCGCACCTTAATAATTTTCAGAGCCTGATCTACAGCCTTTTCTGTATCTCCTGCCACAATGGCAACCGGATCCCCTACATACCGCACATGGCGGTCTAAAATCAGGCGATCATAGGGACTGGGCTCCGGATAGGTCTGTCCGGCCATGGTAAACCGTTTGTCCGGAACATCCTTCCAGGTGTAAACCGCCTCAATCCCCGGAATCTTAAGGGCCCTGTCAAATTCAATGTCTTCAATTACGGCATTGGCGTGAGGACTCCTAAGCACCTTGACAATCAGGCAGTTTCCCGGAATTACATCTTCCATATAAACCGGCTGTCCCGTTACCAGTGCCATAGCGTCTTTCTTGCGGACCGGCTTGCTGACTGCTTTTAAATTCATCCCCGCCCCTCCTTTTTCCACTGTAAAAATGCCTGGATTCCCCGAAGCTGGCCTTCATAACCGGAGCAGCGGCAAAGATTTCCTGCCAGATATTCCCGGATGGTTTCTTCATCCGGATCCGGATTCTCCCGGAACAGGGCAATGGCGTTCATCATCAGTCCCGGATTGCAGAAGCCGCACTGCTCTGCCCCCTGATCTGCAATAAACGCTCCAAACTGGGCCGCCTCCTCTGTCAACCCTTCCAGAGTCTCCACCCTGCAGCCGTCTGCCCTCACTGCCAGGACGGAACAGGACAGCACCGGAAGACCGTTTAGCATCACCGTGCACAGACCGCAGTTAGAGGTTTCACAGCCCCTCTTTACACTGCAGCAGCCGTGAGCCCGGAGAAAATCAATGAGCAGCAAATCGCAGGCTGCATCTTCTTCTATCCGCTTTCCATTTACTATGACAGCGATTCTCATTCCTGCCCACCCCCTATTTTCAAAATGCACCGCCTGGTCAATACCTCGGCCAAATGCTTCCGGTATCCGGCAGAGGCCCGCATGTTGGATCCGGTAACGATCTGACCGGAAACATATTCCCCGAAAGCTCTGGCTGTAGCTTCTGTAATACCGTTCTTTAACATTCCTTTTGCATCCCGTATCAGCACAGCCCGGCCCGGCCTCGCTCCAACAGCCGCCTGTACGGCCCCGTCAGGAAACATAGATACTCCGCATGCTAATACCGGAAAATCGGTGCTGGTATTGCGAAGAGATAAATATGTACTTTTTTCCGCTTTTTTCGGCAGAATCACCCGGACTAAAATATCCCGATCCATCGGCATTTCAGAAAATTTCTCCAGAGTCATACGTCCTGCCTTATAAAGTTCTACCTCCGCTCCCAGAGCCAGGAATTCTGTAAGGACATCAGAGAAGCCAAAACGGCCGAAAATACTCCCCCCTACGGTTGCTAAATTGCGGAATTGAACGCCTACAATATGGCGTAAGCTCTCTTTTATACTTCCTTCTGTATAAGCCAAAAGCCCGGGATGAGTCTCCAACTGCCGCAAAGTTACCATAGCTCCCATAGAGAATTCCTTGTCATTCTCTTCAATGGTGCCTAGACCTAAGGCGGATAAATCAATAGCCGTCTGCACCTGCATCCGAGTCATTTTCAGCCAAAGCATGCCGCCGATAATTCGGCTGGTTTTTTTCTGATTCCGTTCATAGGCCTCTTCTAAACTCCCCGCTTTCATATAGTTCTCAATGGTCAGCATCTTTTTCTCCTTTCCAGATAACCGCCCTGTGTTTTCCTTCCCGAATCAGGCAGGCATTATTGCCATACAGCCTTTTTATGCCTTCTGCCATCTGTTCTTCGTAGTTTTTTTCCTGTTTGCAGATAAAGGAAATTACCTTTCCGTTTTTCATAAGCAGGATCCCGTCTCCATAGGTGTCTGCCAGAGTCGGGTCATGTACGCTCATTATAGCATATTTTTTGTTTCTTTTCAGATACTCCTTTAGCTGAATAAAAAATTTATGGCGGCGGCCAAAATCCAAAGCGCTTTCCGGCTCGTCCAGAATCATCCACTCCGCCTCCTGAACCCGGGCCCGGGCCAGATAGCAGAGACGGCGCTCGCCGCCGCTTAAATGCTCCATGGAGCGTTTTGCCAGATGAGCAATTCCTAATTCCTGTAAGGCCGCCTGCCCGTCTGCATATTCTTTTCTGCCAGGCATCTGCCAAAATTTCAAATGAGGATTTCTCCCCATAACCACAAAGTCCAATACCGAACATCCGGCCGCCTGGCAGTCCTGGGGAGCATAGGAAAAAAGTCCGGCCCGCTGCCTGTCTGTAAGAGTCCCCAGATTCCTCCCATCTAACAAAATTCCGCCTTCATCCGGCTTGTAAAGCCCGACAATGGTTTTTAACAGCGTAGTTTTACCGGCGCCATTTTCTCCCAGGATTGCCGTCACGGTATTTTCTGTAGAAAAGCAGATTTTATCTAAAATCTTTCTTCCTGATAAACTGAGGGAAAGATTTGTTATCTCCAGTTTCACAGCCATTCCCCCTCCCGTTGTGAGCGGATAAGAAATGCCGTAAGCAGAAAAGCCCCGGACAAAGAAGTCAGGATGCTGACAGGAATTTCAGCCGCCGTAAGGGATCGGGCAGCCAAATCCGCTATAAGAAGAAAAACAGCTCCTCCTAATACGCAGGGACCGAAGCTATCTCTCAAATCTCCGCCCCAAATCCGGCGGATCAGATGGGGAACAATCAGACCCACCCAGGAAACTGTGCCGGCCACAGAAACCACAGATGCCGCCAAAAGGGTTGCCGACAGAGTTGCTCCAATCCGCACTTTTTCTACTGCAAGCCCCAAAGTTTTCGCTTCCTCATCTCCCAAGGCCAAAATCCCCAGTTTCCAGCGCATGGCCCACAAAACAGCCGTTGACAGGCAAACCGCCGGAACCGTTAACTTTACATCCTTCCAATCTGCAGTGTGAAAGCTTCCCATAAGCCAATAATCTATAGAAGGAAGCTGATCCGCCGGATCCGCAGCATATTTCATAATCATCAAAAAAGCCTCTGACATGGCTCCGGTGACAATTCCGGAAATCAAAAGGGACACTTTGGGCTGCCCTCCTGCCGCTTTGGCAAGGGCTACGGTAAAAAGGACTGCCAGAAGTCCGGCTACAAAAGCAAAGGTTTCGATTACTCCTGCCGTACCTCCCAGCAAAATGGCCAGGGCAGCTCCTGCCGATGCTCCGCCGGTAACTCCCAGGACATCCGGAGATACCAGCGGATTGCGGAAAACGTGCTGGTAGATTATTCCGGAAAGTGACAGGGCAGCTCCGCAGAACAATACTAAAAAAGTTCTGGGCAGGCGGATCTGCAGAAACACCCTCTGCCCCATGCCTTTCTCAGTCCCCATAAAAATTGCCCAAAGGTTCTGTAAAGTCAGCGGGTATCTGCCCACATAAATGGACAGCATCACGGTGCCAAACAAGATTCCGGCTAGAATCCAGAACTTTTTCTGTTTCATTTTTTCCTCTTTTCTATGCACGTTTTTCTCTTTTTCTGCTTAAAGCCCCAAAGCCTCATCAGATACTTGAATGTCAAAAAATTTCCGGTAAAATTCTTCTGCCTCTTTCTTATATTCCTCCGCCGAATATAAGTCCGGATGGAGAATGCTGGTAAGCCACAGAACCCCCAATACAGAAGACGGAGTGGGATAATCCCAAGCCTCAATCGGGGATGGGAAAGTAAACACTCTGCCGCTTTTTACTGCTTCCACCTGAGATAACGCTTCATTATCGGTAAAGCTTTCCAAACCGTACTCTGCATAGCTGACGCCAAAAATATACTCCGGATTCCAGGTAGCAAGCTGTTCGGCGGAAACAGCAGTCCAGTAGCCCTCTGTCAGTTCCTCGGACACATTCTGTCCGCCTGCCATGGCAATCAGATCATTTTGGTACATATGAAAGGTGCAGGTACTTAAATAATCTGAGCCGGAGGACAAATATACTTTGGGCTTGTCTGCATCCTTGGTAAGCTCTCTGGCAAACTCCATCTTCTCATGATAATAAGCAAGAAGCTCCTCCCCCTTTTTCTCTGTACCGGTAATCTGAGCCAGCAGTTCAATGCAGGCCTCAAACTCTTCCTGAGTTTCAGGATTTACCACAACGACCGGAATCCCCAGAGCCTCAAAACTTTCCACGCTGTCCTCCAGCCGCTTAGGAATAATCACCACATCCGGTTCCAGCGCAGCAGTCTCCTCCACATTGATTCCCTTACCGGATCCCACTGCCGGAAGATCTAAAAGGTTTGGCGCCGCCAGACGGTAAAGCTCTCTGGTGTCGCCTTTCATCTCAATGCCCACCAGATTATCCTCACATCCCAGTGCAATTAAAAGAGCGGTGGAAATATAATACGAAGAAACCAAATTTTCAGCCGGAGCATCCAGAATTACCTCTCTTCCCATTTGATCCGTTACGGTAATAGAGCTTTCGGAAGCTGATGTCTCTTTCTGAGGGCTTCCGGCCAAAGACTCTTCTGATTCTATTGAAACTGCCGGCTGGCCGGGATTCCTGCAGCCTGCCAGGACGGAGGCCGCAATAGCTCCTGTCAGCAAGATACTAACGGATTTTCTCCAAAATTTTTTCATAATTTTAAATTCTCCTGAACCTTAAAACCGGTATTTCTCTATTCTTGTGAAAGCTCGCCTCCCGCTTCCTCACGGGGCAGCAAAATATTTAATACTATTGCTACCAGTGCTGCAGGAACAATACCCGAACCGCCGAAAATCAAGCGGACCGCTTCCGGAAGCATGGCAAGAATATTGCCGTTTGCGCCGATTCCATAGCCAAGCCCTAATGCAACAGAAACGATGGTAATGTTTCTCCCGGTAATGGGGGTCTTGGTAACCAACTGGATACCGCTAATTACAATAGAAGAAAACATCATAACGGCGGCTCCTCCCAAAACGCTTTGAGGCATGATAGAAATCAATGCCGCCAGTTTGGGGAACAGCCCGCAGAAAATTAAAAATAGGCCGCCAAAAGCCAGAGCTCCCCTATTTACTACCTTAGTCATGGCAACCAGGCCTACATTCTGGCTAAAAGAGGTGTTAGGCAGAACTCCAAACAACGCTGCAAAGGAAGAACCTAAACCATCGCAGATAACGCCGCCGGACAGTTCGCTGTCTGTAGCCTCGCGGCCCATGCCGCCCTCAGTAACACCGGAAATATCTCCTACTGTCTCTACTGCGGTAACAATAAACATAATCCCTACCGGCAGGATGGCTCTCCAGTCAAATACCGGTTTTACCGGCATCAATTTCGGAATAGCAAACCAATCCGCAGCCGCTACTTTGTCCCAATTTAGTACCCAAGCCTTTACATATTCGACACCTTCTGCATTAACTGCCGTGCGAGGAAGGATCATTCCCATAATTCCTGCCGCTATGTAACCTGCAATAATACCAATCAAAATAGAAGAATAGCTGGTCAATCCTTTGGTGCCGTGTTTTAAAACAATAATTACCACTAACACAACAGCTCCTAAAAACAGATTTTCATAAGAACCGAAATCAATAGCCTTATCTCCGCCTCCAAAGGAATTTACACCGATAGCAATAAGGGAAAGTCCGATAGAAAGTACAACCGTGCCGGTAACTACTGCCGGGAAGAATTTTCTTAAAGGTTTTAAAAAGAATCCCAAAATTCCTTCAAAAACGCCCCCCACAATGGAGGCTCCCATCATAGCCCCATAGGTTAAAATACCGCTGCCCAGAGTAACTGCAACGCTGTTAAATACCCCAATGAATCCGGAACTGGTACCCATGATAATCGGTACCTTTCCTCCCACCGGACCAATGGCGTACAGCTGTACCAGAGTTACAATTCCTGCAATCAGCATGGCATTCTGTAAAAGGATCACCTGCAAATCAGCAAATTCACTGCCCGCCCCAAGGCCACATGCTCCGGTAATAACTAAAATAGGGGTTAAATTTCCTACGAACATTGCCAAAACATGCTGGAGTCCCAAAGGAATGGCATGCTTAAGTGGAAGCTTACCGTAAAAATCATAAGCCTCTTTTAAAGAATTCTGCTCTTTCATACTGCTTTTTCTCCTTAGTTCTTCTCTTATTTCAAGACAACGGCTTAATTGTATCGGCTTTCCTATGGGATGTCAAGCAACCCGTAAGCGAATTTGCAGGAATATTGTCCCTCCTTCTCTTTATGCTTATTAATAGAATAAGCCTGCTTAATAAACGCCTGCAGCCGTCAGGCAATATCAGAATATTCTTCCTGAAATGCTGCAGGCATAAGCATTTTCTTATTTCTGGCAAATTCCGGGATCTGGTCTGCAGCCGCAGTCTCCGGGTTTTTGCATATCAAAGGCAGGATTGAATGCGTAGAAATTTTTGGAGTCCAGGTTGTCGGTGACTATGCGGAGTGCTTCACCGAACCTTTGATAATGAACTACCTCCCTCTTTCTCAGGAAGCGAATGGGATCTGCTACCTCCGGGTCTTTTACCAAACGCAGGATATTGTCGTAGGTGACTCTGGCTTTCTGCTCTGGTGCGACCTCGTAAGAACAACTTACAAAAATAAGGAGAACAAAGCAGACCACCCTACAATTTTCCAATGAATAGAGGTTAATTCAATTTATATTTTGAGTTTCCCCATTTTTTCAAACATGCTTTCCTACTTAAAATAAAAATGCAAAAACACAGAACCTTTGTTATAATTGAATCACCACAAAACAACAAAACAAAGGAGTGTTTT
>JAETNT010000015.1 GCA_021772025.1 Enterocloster bolteae
GATGGTTGTCGTTAGCCATCTTTTTTCTTTTTAATAGATAAATTTCGGGGGCAGGTGTGATCCGCATAGATCACACCTGCCCCTGTGTATGACTATCTATTTTCCGACAGCCCCTTGTTTCTTTTTTATTAGGGAATATCCTCGTTATCCTTATTGTCTTCCAAAGCTGCCTTCCTGCCTTATGGCATTTGGATAGATTCTTTCCATTCTGGCATCCCCATAATGCTCGTCCATTATCTGCTCCCATCTGTATACCGCTGCTTTTCCATCTGCTCTTGTGTCATACCTGACAAGTGCAAACATAGATACCAGAATATTGCATACCATGAATCCCATTATAATCCCGGTCAACACCCGCCCTGTTTTCTTTAAAATAATATCAATCAGCCGCGCCGCTTTTGGATAAATCCCCTTAATCCATACAACAGCCGCAATTCCCCAGAAAAAGCAGTAAAGCAGGTTAATCCTTCCTCCAAGATTGAAAGGCATGGCGCTGTAATCCCAGAAAACCTTTCCAAACACAATCTCCGTAAAGACACTGCAGATATATTCATAGGCGCCGCCAAGGAAAACCCCAACCCAGAAAATATGGTGCTCCGCTTTATCCCTATCCTTATAAAGCAGCACTGTTACAAGAGCTATTGCAAGCCCCCATACAACACTGAATGGTCCCCAAATCAGACTGCTCCTGCTCATCCACACACCTGCGGTAACCCGGCAGAATATCGTTTCTACAACATCTCCAGCAAAGGCCCCGATCAGAAACAACCAGAACACCTGTAAAAAGCCGCACCGCTCCTGGCTCTTTTCCTTTTCTTCTTTTTCCTGCAGGATGGCGGGATACGACCTGACTATCCTTTTTTCAATATGCTCTGAAATCTTTGCGGCAAGCCGGAATGTCCATCTCTGTATCTTATGGTTCCATCCAAGCAGCCGCGGCAGCTTTTCCTCCATATGGCAAATGAACAGGAAAGAACCCATAAAATCTGCCACTCCCACTGCTGTAAGCCCCCAGATCACTGCTTTTCCCACGATGTCCGGCAAGCTATGGTAAAATCCTAAAATAACCTCGTTCCCATATTGTACGGCCAAAAATCCAAGCAGTCCCCAAAGCACAGAATATTGTAGACAGATATATCCGTCAAAATTCCATCTTTTACCGGAATAATCCCACCACTTTTTCTGTTTCATCCTTTCCAGTATTTTCCCGGCAAACCACTCTACGGCAGTAGACACCGCCATGCTTCCCAGAAAAAGGAACAGAGTGTCATCTTTTAACTCCTGCAGAAAAACCGTCAAAATCATCCCGGTAAACCCATAGAGGAAGCAAAATGGTCCCGATGCAAAACCACGGTTCCTGAAGTTCCTTACTTTTACCGTTGCAACTGCCGTCTCAGCAAGCCATGCCAAAAAAGAATATGTAAAAAAGAGCATGGCAAGTTCATAAAATGTATGGTTCATTCCATCCCTCCTATAAGGTTCCGCATCTTTATCAGAAAATGTATCCATATCTCCGTCTATATTTTAGAAACATGAAAACAGATAATGCAAATGCCATTGATTCCGCTGCAGGTGTTGCCAGCCAAATCCCGCTCACACCCAAAATAAGCGGAAGCACAATCATCGTGACCAGCATAAACACAAATGACCTCGAGAATGCCAGGACAGCCGAAACCACTCCGTTGGATAATGCGGTAAACATCCCGCTTGCAAATATATTAAAACCGATAAAGAAAAGCGCAATTGTACAGATCCTGTTTCCAGTCACCGCCAGATCATGCACCGGATTATCCGGGCGGACAAAAACGGAAACCAGCGGTCTTGTCAGCAGGAAAGAAGCCGCAACTGTTATAAGGGAAATTTTTGCAATCACTCTCAAACTAACCGCAACCATTTTTTTCAGCTTTTCCTGATTCTTCTCTCCATAATAGTAGCTGAGCATAGGCGCTACCCCGTAAGAATATCCTGTATATAAAGAGCTTGCAAACATCAGTACATACATTATAATAGTTACTGCCGCTACTCCGTCCTCGCCGACATAATGCAGCATAGTCCAGTTAAACATCATTGTGATAATCCCGGTAACAAGCGCAGTCGCCATCTCCGAACATCCGTTAGCAGCTGCAATTGTTGGTACGGCAAATTTCAAAATATTTTTTAACGTTACAGGTTTTTCGTATACATTTAAGTTTTCCATAAATTATTCCAAACTTTTTATTGAAATTCCGTTTCTTCCATATCATGCCGGTCTGCATATCATGCCCAGCGGAAAATATCTTCGGGCTTTTCATAAAGGTGAATGGGGCGGAATTTCAAAGCGGTATCAGGAAATTCTTGATTATGCAAAAAAGCACAAACTGAAGCTTCATGGATTTTCCTATGAGATGGGCATAAATGAAAACGTCATTGACCGGATTGAGGATTATATTGTACAGATCGAAATTCCCTGTTATTCTATATCACATAATCAAAAAAATTATTCAAATTCGGAGGATGCACTTTCATGATATCTGCCGCTAGAAAGCATGACTATTTTTTCTTCCCGCTATGGAAGCCCCCTCAAGAAGCGCCAAAGCTATGGTAATTCCCGGAAACCTGGTTTTTTCTGCCAGAAGGCGGTCTCCCGACAAAGCGGCTGCCCTTTGGCACACATTGCCTGTGCCTACGGTTTCGCGGACAAACTCTGATTCAGGAAAGGCTCCCGACGCCCCCTCCAGTTCTTCTGCCGTATAGGAAAACAGGCTCCAGTTCCGTTTTTTTATTAGCTCTAAAACAGCCGGTTCCTGTGCTTTTCGATCTATGGTAGCTACTCCCTTCACCGCCCGACGGCTGATATGGTAATCTACAAGAATTTGATCCACAGCTTGGCTTAAATTCTGAAACGGAATATTCTTCCTGCATCCGATCCCTACAATAACCGCCTTAGGGATCAGTTTCAGCCACCCTGGACGTTCCCTGGAAGATATGGTAATCCAGACGGTAAGCTCCGGACCTTCCGGCAGTTTTTCTTCCTTTCGGTATGTATATTCTTCTCCCGAATCCGTTTCCCCGCTAATTGGAACAAAGCCTTCCGGCACCGGGAAGCTTCCCCAGTCCCCACACCATCCCACAGACCGGCCTGACAAAAGATATGCGGAAACCCGTTTTGCCAGAAGCCGGTCTGACAGATAGAGACTGTTTTCTTTTGCGAAAGTATCTACGGCAAATACTCCGTTTACATCTGTGGCCGTAGTGATAACCGGAATACTTCCTAAATCCTGTCCCAGAGCTGCCGCCAAAGCATTGGCGCCGCCTATGTGACCGGACACCAAAGGGATTGCAAACCGGCCCTTTTCATCCATAACCACTACAGCCGGATCGGTAAATTTATCTTTTAAAAAAGGCGCTATGGCCCGGACGGCGATTCCTGCCGCTCCGATAAACAAAATTCCATCTTTGTTCTGCCACTGACTGCCTGTCCAGTCAGATAAGCTCATTCCTTTTTCCCAGGGAGTTATATCACAGCTGTGGCCTGTTCTTTCAAGAGCACCGGCGGCTTTTTGGGCCTGTTCTTTTCCTTTTTCCGTAAAACTGATAATTCCTATTTTCACGACTTTCCTCCTCCAGTGTTCACATTATACTACAGCCGTCTAAAAGGGTTGCCGCCCCGGAGGCAGTTACCTTACGTTCTGTAACATAATTCTTCAAAGCAGCGGTAACTCCAGGTACACCCCTGGTTTCTGCCGCTGCTTTTACCCTTAAGTATTTTTCTGTTCTCTTCTCTTCTTTGTTATCAGGCCTCCAATCCGGCCGCTTTCCTTGGCGGTCAGGCTTCTCCAACCGCCTTTTATTACTTTATCTCCCAGTCCCAGTTCCTCTGCAATTTCGAATTTTAATTTTTCTTCCGGACTTAAATCCGCCGGATTAACCGGAACCTGATTTTTTGTTTTTGCCATATCGGGTGCCTCCTTTTTTCCTATGCACCCAAATTATTCCCATTTTTCCCTAATCCTATACCAGATTGGGGCTTATTGATAAAACTCTACTTCAATAGACCCGGTTCCGTTTTCTAACTCCATCTGTTTTCCCGCATTAAAGCTTTCATTTACATGTACGCCGATTCCGTCATATTGGGACTGACCGATTTTTACCGTACCCATACCGGTTTCTATGGAATAGCTGAAATCTGTCTCTTCTCCTTTCAATCGAAAGGTCAGCTGACCGATTCCGCACTCTCCTTCCAATCGCATGTCTACGTTTCCCTCATAAAAAAGTGTACCTACCTCAACACTGGCATCCAATTCTCCGGCGCTGGCTCCTTTCACCTCTATCTCTCCTACATCCGTGCTCAAATCCATAGAACGGGCGCTTATGTTTTCTATCATACACACCCCTGTATCCATTTCACACTCCAGTTTATCCAACATCATGGTTTCCGGAATCTTAATCTGTACCAGCCCGTAGGGTTCGCCGGAAAAACGTTTAAACTCTTCCCTGCGCTGGCGAACCTTCAGTTCGCCGTCTTCCTGGTATACATAAACTCCCCTTTTTTCGGCCTGTTCTTCCACGGAAAATTGAATCTGCGCCTCCTCAGCGGAAATAATTTCCACTTCGCCTCCGTACAGCTCTACATCTACCTTCCGGATATGCTCTGCCTCCACCTTTTGAGCTGCGGCAGAGAAAGAATCCTCTTCGGATCCTTCTCCGTCTCTCCTTCTTTCCCGTCTGTCTCTCCAGCCTTCCCAGCTCTCTTCCCAGCTATCCCAATCATCTGTACTGATGTAGTTCACTCTTCCCCTGGAAAAGTTTACCACCCCCGGCCTGGCCCCCAAGCCCATAGCTGCCAGCGCCGTAATACTCCCTAATACCAACATAATCACGCCGGTAACAACGATGATTTTTATCCACTTTTTCATGAAATCCTCCTTATATGGTGAACCAATTTTTTTGTCAGATTTACAGCTCCACGAAACAGCCAGGGGATCAGTTTTCCATAAAATAATACGCTGACTGCCAGAGAAATCAGACCTATTCCCAAAAAGGCTACTCCCATTCCCACACACCAGATGCCGTTTAAAAGGTTAAAAGACGTCATGGCCACTGCCACGCCGGCAAAAATTACAATAATCCCGACAGCAATCCACGCCACGGTCCATAAAGCCGCTGCCAGAAAAAAGGCTGCCAGAACCGCTACAACCCCGATTAAGAGCCCCAGCAGACCTCCGGCCAGGCCTAGACCTACTCCAAATACCGCTAAGATAAGGGGCGACGCAAGAAGCAGTGCCAAAACCAGAAATGCAATCTTCCATCCGTTGGTCTCCTTCTCTCCGGTCTTCTCTTTCCAAAATCCGGAGACTTTACTGTCTCTCCGCCTCTGGCCTTCTGCGCCTCTATCAGCTTCTGCGCCGGTTCTCCCATAGGTTTCTCCTTCGGCTTGGGGGCCGGTTTCCCTTTGAGAAGAAGTTTCTCTCTTCACTACCTGATAGCCGGGATCCCGAAAGCGCTCATCTTCAAATCCTCTTTCCGTAAAGCCTCCGCCCTCTTCCAGATTACCGGTTAAATCGGCGCGGATCATGGCGGCAATGCGCTCTGGGCTCCCAAATTCCCTCAATACCTGCTCCTCGTTGTCTGTCCCCGCTTCCTCCAGGTAATCTGCATAATAACTTAAGGCATTTGCCTTCTCCTCCTCCGAAATATCCTGCAGAAGATATTCCAGCTCTTTCATAAATGTTTCTCGATTCATATACAAGCCTCCTCAAAAATGCGGGATATCTTCTTAGAATAATTTGCCCATTCTCCCCGGTAAAGATTCAGTTGTACCCTTCCCTGTTCCGTTATCCGGTAATAGCGCCGGTTTCTTCCATCAATTGCCAAATCATAAACTTCCAGACAGGCTTCCTTTTGAAGTCTCCGCAAAACCGGATATAGGGTTGACTCTGAAATCTCAATAGCCTGACGGACATCCTGGGTGATCTTATATCCATAGGTGCCTTCCGCATCTTTGGAAACCACCGCCAATACAATGGCATCCAGCAAAGCGGCCCCTGTATTAAATACCATAATCCTGCTCCTTTCTTTTATACTTTCTGTCATATAATATAATTAATTAATATAATATTATATATTGTATATTATCATTTCCAACAATATTATATATTATATAATATTGTTTGTCAACACAGAATAAAAAAAAATAAGCCGGCAGACCTGCAAGGCAGTTATCGCTTTACTGGGCTGTTGCCGTTAAACTTTTTCCTTTAATAAATCCGTACCCTGCACCCCGGTTCCACAACCGGCCAGAGACAGTCCATCACCGGATTCCCCACCGCTATACAGCCGTCGGTCGGACCTCCCTTTTCCCCGTGGATTTCAATGTAACCCCCTAATGCTGTACTCCAATCCGGCAAACCGCCCTGGCTGACAGTTCGGACGATCTCATCCCGCTTTGCCAAGGAGATCAGCCCTGCTTCATATCCTCTCTTTGCATCCTTCTCGTTGGGATAGGAAAGGCCCAATGCCCGGTAATATCGGCTGTTTTCGTTCTTTAAGCATATATAGTATTCCCCTCTGGGAGTCCGCTTATCCCCCTGGCGCTGCTTATCCCCTTCTGCCGAATTCATTCCCACCTGAGCAATAAATTTATCAATAATCTGGCTCCCATAGCATAAAAACAGAGTACGGGTCTTTAGAGATACTACAATGTGCAGTTCTTCGGCCCCTCTTTCTGTGCAAATTCGGCTTACCATAACTTCATCATAAGGGGTTACCATAGGAATAGAGATCTGGGGAGGGCGGATGGTTCTGGCCTGAACCGGCTTGGCGGAAAATGTCAGCAAGGCTCCGACTCCTATTAGGATAGCGCTTGTTTTTACAATAATTTTCATTTTGCTCTGTCTCCTCTTTTTCCCAAACGTAAAATCTAAGAGCACTTTAGCCTTTCCTATGATATAAAAATCCCCCTCTGTTTCAAACAAAGGGGGATCCGAATATTCGATTATTCTGCATCTGTATACGCATTAATATCAACATCTGCAATATCTGCGTCCTGAACAGAAGTTTCTTTCTGCTCCGGAACCAGTAATGCCTTTATGCTCAAGCTGATCTTTCTGTCAGCTTCGTTGAAGTCTACTACTTTTGCCTCTATTTCCTGGCCAATCTTTAATACATCAGAAGGCTTTTCAATATGCTCTCTTGCAATCTGGGATACATGAAGCAAAGCATCAACACCTGGCTCCAGTTCTACGAATGCACCGAAATCCGTCATACGTGCCACACGGCCATAAACGATGTTGCCGGCTGCATACTTTTCAGCTGCATCTGCCCATGGGTTGGTCTCCGGGAACTTTAAACTGAGCGCAATCTTCTCGCCCTGAATATCCTTAATCAAAACCCGAACCTGATCGCCGGTCTTAAATACTTTCTTGGGATTCTCTACTCTGCCCCAGCTCATCTCAGAGATGTGTAAGAGGCCGTCAGCCCCGCCCAAGTCAATAAATGCACCGAAATCCGTTACGTTCTTAACCGTACCATCCACGGTATCGCCAACCTGAATTCTCTCAAATAGCTCCTTCTGCATAGCAGCCTTTCTCTCGACCATAAGCTGCTTTCTGTCGCCGATGATTCTTCTTCTCTTCGGATTAAACTCTGTGATAACAAACTCAATTTCCTGTCCGGCATACTTGGATAAATCCTTCTCATAGGTATCCGATACCAAACTTGCCGGAATAAATACTCTGGCCTCTTCCACTACCACGCTTAAGCCGCCGTCCAAAACCTGGGTAACCTTTGCAGTGAGAACCTCCTGATTATTGAAAGCCTCCTCCAATCTCTTATTGCCTCTGTCCGCTGCCAGTCTCTTATAGGAGAGAGCCACCTGGCCCTCGCCGTCGTTTACCTTAATAACCTTTGCTTCCATCTCGTCACCTACGTGTACAAGAGTAGTCAAATCTGCACCCGGTTCGTTGGTATATTCGTTTCTTGGAATAATGCCATCAGACTTGTAACCTATATTTAAAACCACTTCATCTTCTTTGACATCGATAACCTTACCAGTGACAACCTCTCCTGTACGTATTGTTTTTAATGATTCCTCCAACATTTGTTCAAAACTTAACTCTGACACTAGTATGAACCTCCTTAATAATGTTTTTGGGAGTGGACGCTCCCGCTGTAATACCTACGCTTCGCACAGAACTTACACTTTCAGGTTCCAAATCGTCAAATGTCTGGATGTAATACGTGTTCTCACACTCCCTGCGGCAGATTTCATATAATTTCTGAGTATTGGAACTGCTCTTCCCGCCTATCACAATCATAGCGTCTACCTCAGATGCAATCTTCCGCGCTTCCGACTGCCTTTCCTGTGTTGCATTGCAAATCGTATTTAAAACACTACTATCATAACCCTTTTTTAAAAATTTTTCAACTAAATCTTGAAATTTCTTGTAATTAAATGTCGTCTGTGAAACAATGCTTAGCTTTTCCTTCGTCCCAAAGGATAGTTTTTCTATTTGCTCTTCATTTTCCACCACAATGGTATCTTCATTTGCCCAGCCTTTGATTCCTTCCACTTCCGGGTGGCGCTCATTTCCGATAATAATAACCCGGCGGCCTTTCTCATTTTCTTCTTTTACAATCCGGTGGATCTTTTTTACAAAGGGGCAGGTGGCATCTACAATCCGGATTCCCTGCTGACGGAGCAAATCATAAATGTGCTTTCCCACTCCGTGAGAGCGGATAATCACCACGCAGTCTTTTAAAGTCTTTAACTCCTCCTCTGTCTCAATGACCCGGACTCCCTTTTTCTCTAAGTCCTTTACCACTTCTTCATTATGAATAATAGGGCCATAAGTGTAAATAGGGCGGCCGTCTTTTTTCTCAATCTGTTCATATACCTGTTCTACCGCCCGTTCCACTCCGAAACAGAAGCCTGCGGTTTTAGCCACGATCACCTTCATCCGGCATCCAGCCCCTTTCCCCGGGCGATTTGGATAATGGCTTCAATCACCTGATCAACGGTCATAGAAGAACTGTCCACTAAGACTGCATCCTCCGCCTGAACTAAGGGCGAGTGTTCCCTGTGCATATCCCGGTAATCCCTCTCTATAATATCTTGTTCAATTTCTTCTAAATTACACGCCATTCCTTTTTCTTTTAGCTCATTATACCGCCTCTTGGCCCGCACCGCCGGGCTGGCAGTCAGATAAATTTTCGCCTGAGCCTTGGGCAAAACGCAGGTGCCGATATCCCGGCCGTCCATAATCACATCAGCGCTTTCTGCCAGCTTCTGCTGAAGCTGTACCAGCTTCTCCCTTACCGGCAGATAAACGCTGACAGCGGAAGCCATATTTCCCACCTCTTCCGTACGGATTTTGGAAGAGACATTTTCCCCGTTTAATATAACCTGCTGGGCTCCTTCCTCATAGCAAATGGTAATCTCCGCCCGGCTGCATGCGTCTTTTATGGCTGCTTCTTCCTCTCTTCCAATCCCCTGTTCCAGGAGATACAAGGCCATAGCGCGGTACATTGCCCCTGTATCCACATAGATAAAGCCCAGTTTTGCCGCCGCCGCCCTGGCGATGGTACTCTTTCCCGCCCCTGCAGGGCCGTCTACTGCAATACTGAAATAAGCCATATTGATTTCCTCCGTCTTATGTTGTAACAATTTAAATTCCCATTCCGGCGGCCCAGCCTGTGGACCAGGCAATCTGCAGGTTATAACCTCCGGTCACAGCGTCCAGATCTAACACTTCTCCGGCAAAGTAAAGGCCTTTTACCAATTTGGATTCCATGGTGGCAGGATTGATTTCTTTTACCTCCACACCTCCCTGAGTAATAATCGCCTCCTGATAGCCCCGAAGCCCTGTAAGGATAAAAGAAAAATTCTTAATCGCCTCCGCCAGCTGGCTGCGCTCCTGTTTGGTAATCTCATTAACCTGCTTATCCGGATGGATGCCGCTTTCTTCTATAATAATAGGGATAAGTCTGGCCGGTAGAAGGTGATTCAAAGAATTTTTAAACTGCCTGTTTTTAGCTTCCTCAAAATCCCGAAGAATCCTCTGATCCAGCTGCCTTGGAGTCAGCGCAGGCTTCAAATCGATAACCAGAGTCAGAGGACCTTTCCGGATAGCCTTGGCACAGTAGCTGCTGGCACTTAAAAGAACCGGTCCGCTGACTCCGAAATGGGTAAACAGCATTTCCCCGAAATCCTGGTATAATTCTTTTTTTCCGCTCCGGATGGATACCCGGACATTTTTAAGGGCCAGCCCCTGAAGCATTCCGGCCTTATTCCCTTCTGTCTCAAAAGGCGTCAGGGCCGGGGAGAGGGCGGTAATTTTATGGCCGGCCTTTTGGGCCCAGGCATATCCATCCCCGGTAGAGCCGGTAGAAGGGTAGGACAGTCCTCCGGTAGCCACAATCACCGCATCCCCTTCTTTTTCAGATCGGCCCGGCAGGCGTATCCCTCTGCACAGTATGTCCCCCTTTTGTGGATCTTTTTCCACTATAAGCCCTTCTACCGGTTGGTTCAGATGGATTTCCACATTGAGCCGGCGCAAAATACCGGTGAGAGCCTTTAACACATCAGAAGATTTATCGGAAACCGGAAATACCCGGCCGCCCCGTTCTATTTTCAAGGGACAGCCGGCCTTTTCAAGCATATCCATGATATCCTGATTGGTAAAACCGTAAAAACTGCTGTAGAGGAAACGGCTGTTGCTTACCACCCCTTTTAAGAGTTCTTCTATTTCGCAGGCATTGGTCACATTGCACCGGCCTTTTCCGGTAATATAGACTTTTTTCCCCAGCTTTTCATTTTTCTCGTAAATATGGACCTGATGTCCCTTCCTGGCTGCCGCAATACCGGCAGCCATACCGGCGGCTCCGCCGCCTGCAATGATGACCTTGCTCATAAATTCTTTAGTTCTTTCCTTTTTTCTTTTTATGATGCTCTTTAATCTTCTTCTCCATAGCGTCCACCACAGTCTCCAGTACCTTGACTCTGGCGTAATATTTATCATTGCCTTCCACTACAATCCAGGGGGCATAGGTGGTAGAGGTGCGGACCAGCATCTCATTTACCGCTTCCTCATATTGATCCCATTTTTCCCGGTTGCGCCAGTCTTCATCCGTAATCTTCCACTGCTTGGCCGGGTCTTCCATCCTCTCTTTAAATCTGCGCTCCTGTTCGTCTTTGTCAATATGAAGCCAGAATTTTAAAACAATGGCTCCTGCGTTTGCCATGTGAGCTTCCATCTCGTTAATCTCCTGGTAAGCCCGTTTCCAGTCGGCTTCGCTGCAGAACCCTTCTATTCTCTCTACCATTACCCTTCCGTACCAGGTTCTGTCAAAAATGGCAATGTGGCCGGCCTTAGGCACGTTGTTCCAGAACCGCCACAGGTAATGGTGAACTTTTTCAATATCATTGGGAGATGCGGTGGGATTTACCTGATAACCTCTAGGATCCAGATGGCTGGTAAGACGTTTGATAGCGCCTCCCTTTCCTCCTGCATCCCAGCCTTCAAATCCGATGACTAACGGGATTCTCAGACGGTAGATCTCACTGTGCAATACCTCCAGCTTTTTCTGGAGCTTATCCAGCTTTTCTCTGTATTCCTCTCTGGTCAGGGATTTGCTTAAGTCCACCCCGGATAATACTCCGGTTTTAAACTTCTCCGCCAAAACCGCAGTATTTTTTTTCTTTTTGTCCCCTGCCTTTTCCCGGCGTTTTAAAAGCTCGTATTCCAGCCGATCCGCTACAGTGGATAAAATCTTCATCGCCGCGTAATTTTTATCTGTAGACTCGATAATCGTCCAGGGAGCGTCCTCGGTATCGGTCCGCTCCAGCATCTCTTCATTGATTTGAAGATACCGATTATAATGCTCATTTCTCTCCCAATCCGCCTGGCTCACCCTCCAGGAAGTTTCCTTGGAATCGTCCAGCTTTTTAAAGCGCTTCTTCTGCTCTTCCCTGGATATATATAAAAACAGCTTAATGATAACGGCTCCCCCGTCCGTAAGCTGGCGCTCAAAGGAAAGGATATCCTGAAAGGCCCCCGCCAGCTCCTGCTCTTCTATCTTGCCGTCAAACCGGTCTTTTTGAACCCGGCAGTACCAGCTTCTGTCAAAGACGGCGATACGGCCGTCGGCCGGAGTCTTAGTCCAATAGCGCCACAGGAAGGGACGCAGGGCTTCCTCTTCTGTCTCCCGGCTGGAAGCATATACAGAGAAGCCTCTGGGATCCAAATTCTGGATCAGACGGTTAATCTGCACCCCTTTTCCGGCGGCCCCCATGCCTTCAAATACAATAACCACCGGAATTCCGGCGGCCTTGCACTCTCTCTGCAATACCCCCAGCTTTGCCCCAATCTCATCCCGGACTGCTTTATACTGCTCTTTGTCTACGGTCTTGGATAAATCAATTTTTTCCAGCATAATACTCCTCCTTTATTTTATACTTGTACACATTGCCCCGCTTTTAGCTTTAGTATACCCTATATTTCTTTATCTGAAAAGAAAATTTTAATAAACTCGAAGAATAAGTGTATACGGTAAAATTCACCACCGCTTATAAAGGATCTTTGCAAACAGCATCAAAAGCCAAAAAAAGAGAGGCCCACCAACCATTCCGGTGAATCTCTCTAAACTCAAAACGATTACACTGCCGCCGTAACGAAAATGTCATAGATGGCCTTGATGGCAGGCTCGAAATCTCCGTTTTTGACCCCGATAATAATATTAAACTCACTGGAACCCTGGTCAATCATCTTAACATTGATCCGCGCATGGGCCAAAGCAGAGAAAATCCGGCCTGCAGTACCTCTGGTAGCCTTCATTCCACGACCCACTACAGCAATAAGGGCAAGGTCAGCCTCCAAATCCACCAAATCCGGCTCTACAGCCCGATGGATTCCGGCAATGACCGACTGCTCATGCTCTTCAAACTCATCCTGATGTACAAACACCGTCATGGTGTCAATTCCGGAAGGCATATGTTCGATGGAAATGTCCTGTTTTTCAAATACAGATAATACCTTCCGGCAAAAGCCTACCTCTGCATTCATCATGGCCTTTTCAATATTAATGGAACAGAAGCCCTTTTTTCCTGCAATTCCGGTAATGACATACCGGGGTTTACGGCAGGTGCTTTCTACAATCAAAGTTCCTTTATCCTCCGGCTTATTGGTATTGCGGATGTTAATAGGAATTCCCTCCTTGCGGACCGGGAAAATGGCATCTTCATGGAGAACACTGGCTCCCATATAGGAAAGCTCCCGAAGTTCCCGGTAGGTAATGGTTTCAATGACCTCCGGCTTGTCAATGATTCTGGGGTCCGCCACCAAAAATCCGGAAACATCCGTCCAATTCTCATATAAATCCGCATGAATGGCCCTGGCTACAATAGATCCGGTAACATCGGATCCGCCTCTGGAAAAAGTTTTAATACTGCCGTCAGCCTTTGCTCCGTAAAATCCGGGGATTACGGCTCTCTCACAGTGAGCCAGACGTTCAGAAAGCTCCCGGTTGGTAGCCTCTGCGTCCAGACTTCCCTTTTCATCAAAGAAAATCACTTCGGCGGCATCAATAAACTCAAAGCCCAGATACTCTGCCATAACCAGTCCGTTTAAATACTCTCCTCTGGAAGCCGCATAGTCCTTTCCAATTCCGGCGATAAAATTTTCCTCAATTCTGTCAAATTCATGATCCAGGTTCAGGTTTAAATCCAGGCCGTCAATAATATCCGTATAGCGCTTCTTAATCTTTTCCAAAATCTTCTTATAAGCGGCTCCTGTAGAAGCGGCTTCATAACACTGATACAGCAAATCCGTCACCTTTTCGTCTTTGCTGTCCCTCTTTCCGGGAGCGGACGGGATCACGTACCGCCTTGCTTTGTCCGCATGGATAATGTCTCCTACCTTTTTAAACTGTCTTGCACTGGCTAAAGAACTTCCGCCAAACTTTACCACCTTTTTCATTACCATTCTCCTCTTTCCATCTCCTGATTAACAGCCGCCTCACAGGAACGCATAGCCAGAATGGTCTTTTCCATTAATTCTTCCAGAGACCAGCCCAAGCGCTCTGCCCCTGTCTGAATCACATCTCTGGAACAGCCTGCCGCAAACCGTTTATCCTTAAATTTCTTTTTTAAGCTGGAAACCTCCATATCCATCACGCTTTTAGAAGGACGCATCCGGGCTGCGGCGCCGATCAACCCTGTCAGTTCGTCTGCCGCAAACAGTACCTTTTCCATCATGTGCTCCGGCTCTACATCGGAACACAATCCGTAACCATGGCTGCATACAGCATGGACAAGCTCCGGTTCGGCATCAATCTCCTCCAGCAGTTCCGGAGCTTTTTTACAGTGTTCCTCCGGGTACTTTTCAAAATCCACGTCATGAAGCAGACCTGCCGCCGCCCAAAAGCCGGATTCCTCACCATATCCCAATTCATTGGCATACCAGCTCATGACTCCTTCTACCGTCAGAGCATGGAGAATATGGAAAGGTTCCTGGTTGTACTTTTTTAACAGGTCAAAGGCCTGCTGTCTGGTAATATGAGTCGTCATTGTATTTCCTCCTTCTCGCCTTGCTTTTTGGGCATCAGGTATGCCCGCAGGGTATTTCCTCCTTCTTGCCCTGTTTTTTGGGCATACAGGTATGCCCGCAGGGTATTTCCTCCTGGTTTTTCTCTCGTTTTCTTTTCTCACTTGCACTGCCCTTGTCCATCAATGATATCGGCCAAGGATAAACAAATGTATCATAACATTCTCCGCTGAAGTTTGCAAGAATTTCGTAACCTTCCGCCTTCAAACTGTCATATCCTACAGTAAATCTATTTTTTGGAGAACCTACATGAATTCTTTTCCATCTATTGCAGGAACCATTACCGCTATCCATAATCTGGCCAGGGAGGGCGGCTCCCAAGGCCTGTGTTCCTTCCTTCTGGAACTCCAGACCAGTCAGGGACCTGTTTCTTTTGTCCTTACGCCAAATACCTATGTCCACGAAAACGAATCGTTAAAGCCAGGGGATAGAATTACCGCCTTTTATGATCCCAATGCCCCGGTTCCCCTTATTTATCCTCCCCGCTACACTGCTCTGGTGATTGCGGAAACAGAAAAAGGCTCCCAGGCGGTTTTGGATGTATTTGACCACACCCTGACCAGTTCTGACGGAACCTTGCGCTTAACTCCGGACAGGGACACGGACATCCTGACTCCAAACGGACAGAAAATCCGCCAAATCCCCGGCGGAAACCTTCTTCTGGTAATCTTTTCTTCCACCACCAGAAGTATTCCTGCCCTAACGGTGCCGGAGGACATTGTGATCTTTTGTACAGAAGCCTAATGCACTTACTGCAGTGCATTGATGATGAATCCGGAAGCCGCTCTTTTTAAAGAGGGCGGTTTTCTCTGTCTCCCCACATTTTCTGCAGGGAAAAGCCCCGGCCCCGTACTTCCTTCACCTGACTGATAATGAAAAAAGCCTCCGGGTCCATCTCCTGCACTGCCCGGCTGAGTCTGGGAAGCTCTCGATTGGAAATCACAGTTAAAAGTACCGGCCTTTCTTCTCTTAAAAATCCGGTTTCTCCGTGAAGCAGGGTAGAGCCCCGATCTAAATCCCGGATAATCATCTCATTGATCTCTTCATATTTGGTGCTGATCACCTTTACCTGGATTTTAGACTCTCCCATAACCAGCACTTCTTCCAATACCACCGTGTACAAAAGTACCAGAAAAATACCATAAAGGATTTGAACTCTGTCAGAAAAAGATGCCTGCAAAAGCAAAATCACCACGTCCAGAGCATACATGGTCACAGACACCGGCACTCCGAAAAAATGTCTTGCCAGCAGCGGCGGAATATCCATTCCGCCGGTGGAAGCTCCGCACCGGATGACGATTCCAATGCCGATTCCAATCATTCCTCCGCCAAATACCGCAAAAAGCATCATATCTTCTCCGGTCTGAGCCAGTTCCGGAATATTCTGAAGCACTCCCAAAATAAACGGATAATAAAAGGTACTTAAAATCGTGGTCATAGCAAACTTTTTTCCAAGAATCCCGGCTCCCAAAAGAAACATTCCGATATTGAATACCGAGACAAAACCTGTAATGGGGATCCCGAAATAGTTCTTGGCGGCCAGCGCAAGGCCTGTAGTGCCGCCCATAATAAACCCATTGGGAAGTAAAAACATTACCACTCCCAAAGCGTAAATTGTATTGGCCGCCAATATCAGCAGCACATCCCGGATCCATTTCTTCTGTTTCATCTCCATTCCTCTCTCTCAGTTATATCGGCATATTGTAACCTGCTTTTTCTCTTCTGTCAAGCCGCACCCCCTTCCCATGGACCACATATTGTAGACTATAATTTAAAATCAGGAGTGTATCTATGTTAGAAACCGCAACTGTCCTGACTCCGCTTCACTTTCTCTACCTTGCAGGGGTCATCGTAATTCTCGGCGTTATGGTTATGCGGAAAGACACACCGGCTGTCTGCATCGGTTTTCTCTTTCTCCTTGGCCTGGCAGGCCGTGGAAGCGTTATCGGCGGCATTCAGACCGTATTTAACGCAATGCTATACGCCGGAAGAGAGTTTATGGAAATCATCGCCACCATTGCTCTGGTCAGTGCCCTGTCCAAAGCTTTAAGCGATCTCGGAAGCGACTACCTGCTGATGAAACCCATGTCCCGGGTTATGAAAACCCCGGCTCTGACCTGGTGGATTTTAGGCTTTACCATGTTGACTTTCTCCCTGTTTTTATGGCCCTCCCCCTCTGTGGCTCTGGTGGGAGCCATTATGCTTCCTTTTGCTATCCGGGCCGGGCTTACGCCTTTGGCCGCCGCTATGGCTATGAATCTGTTTGGCCACGGCATTGCTCTAAGCTATGATCTGGTGGTTCAGGGCGCCCCGGCTATCTCCGCCTCTGCTGCAGGAATCCAGACCAGCCAGATTCTTACCCAGGGCCGTCTGGTATTCTGGGTTATGGGGATTACCACCGCCGTGTCCGCCTTCCTGCTAAACCGAAGGGCCCTGTCCTTTTCCCCTGCAGGGAAAACCGTCCGGGAATCCCCGGAGTTTCAAAGCTCCTCTTCTTTTTCTCCTTCCGGACCGCTTTCCCGTCCGGCAAAAATCCTGGCCGTCGCTACCCCTCTGGCCTTTTTTGCCGATATTGCCGCTATGCTGGCTTTTGATCTTAGAGGCGGGGATGCCACCAGCATTGTATCCGGCACTGCCGTTCTTCTCATGTGCCTGGGGGCGATCTTAGCTTCCCCAAAAGATTCTCTGGAAAAAATTACCGGCTACCTCACGGATGGTTTTCTTTTTGCTATCCGTATCTTTGCCCCGGTAATTGCCATCGGCGCATTCTTCTTTTTAGGCGGGGAAGGAATTTCTACGATTATGGGAGACTCTTTCTCAGGCGGCATTATGAATGACTGGGCGGTTTGGCTGGCATCCCATGCCCCTCTAAACAAATATCTTATTGCGGCGATTCAGATGACGGTTGGCGCCTTAACCGGATTAGACGGTTCCGGCTTTTCCGGCCTTCCTTTAACCGGCGCTCTGGCAAACACCTTCGGCACTGCTGTAGGGGCCTCCGTTCCGGTTCTTGCGGCATTGGGTCAGATTACCGCTATCTTTGTAGGCGGAGGCACCCTTGTTCCCTGGGGATTAATCCCGGTAGCCGCCATCTGCAATGTAAACCCCTTAGAGCTTGCCAGAAAAAATTTCCTGCCGGTTCTTATCGGTTTTGTCTGTACTTTTGCCGCTGCCTGTCTGTTTTTATAAAAAATATTTTGAAAGGAGCATAAACTATGTGCGGAATCTCCGGATTTTTCCATCCAGAACAGGACTTTATCGAAAAAAGAGCTTATTATCAAACTATATTGGATTCTATGAACCTTGCTTTAAAGCATCGGGGGCCCCGCTGTCAGGGCACCTGCATTCTTAACCATTTCGGTCTGGCCCAGGTATCTCTGGATCCCCCGGCTGCGGAGCATCCGGACACACCTGACAATGGCGTGGGATCCCTCCCTATAGCAGAAGTCATAGAAGGCGGCGCCTTTGCAGTTCTCTGGGACGGGGAGCTTTACAATGCTTCGGAACTGAAAAAAGAACTGGAAGATCTGGGCCATGTCTTCAAAAGCTCAGAGGATGCCCGAATCATATTGGAGGCCTACTTAGAATACGGGCCGGACTTTGTAAAAAAGCTAAACGGCGCATTTGCTTTTGCCATTGCCGACAGTCCTAAGGATCAGCTGCTTCTTTATCGAGATCGCTCCGGAATAAAGCCTCTTTTTTATTCTGTCCGGGACAAAACAGTCGTCTTTGCATCTGAGCTAAAAGGGCTTTTTACCTGGCCCGGTTTAAAGCCGGAGCTTACCTTAGAAGGACTTAATGAAATCTTTAGCCTTGGACCGGCAAAAACCAGCGGAAACGGCGTATTTAAAGGAATTGATGAAGTCCTTCCCGGCCACTTTCTTTCTTGTTCCTTAAACGGTATCAGAATTTGCTCCTACTGGGAATTAAAAAGCCTTCCCCATGAGGACAGTTATCCTGAAACCATTGAAAAGACTTCCTGGCTTTTAGAAGATGCTGTCCGCAGACAGATGAAGCCTGACTCCCCTGTATGCGCTCTTTTATCCGGCGGCGTTGATTCTTCCCTGGTTTCCGCCATCTGCGCGAAAGAGCTGAAAAAGAAAAACCGGCAGCTTACCACCTTTTCCTTTGATTTTACCGGTAATGATAAAAACTTTAAGGCCAATTCCTTCCAACCTTCCCTGGATAAGCCTTATGTAAAAATGATGGCAGCCTATTTAAATTCTGACCACCACTTTTTAGAATGTTCCGCCAAGGAACAGTTTGATCGGCTGGAAGCCTCGGTTTTGGCCCATGATCTTCCCGCTATGGCGGACGTTGACTCTTCCCTTATGTATTTCTGTTCTCAGGTGGCGCCCTACTCTCCGGCAGCCCTGACCGGAGAATGTGCAGATGAAATTTTCGGAGGCTATCCCTGGTTCCACAAGGAGGACTGTTTTCAGGCTTCCACCTTTCCCTGGACCATGGATCTAAAAGCCCGGCAAGTTCTTTTAAATGATGATTTTCTAAGTGAACTGAAAATGGAAGAGTACGTACAAAACCGCTATGAAGCCTCCCTGGCCCAGGTTCCCGCACTCCCGGGAGAATCTCCTGACGAAGCCCGCAGAAGGGAAATTTCCTATCTGAATCTTCGCTGGTTTATGCAGACCTTGCTGGACAGAATGGACAGAGCCAGCATGCACTCCGGCTTAAAAGCCAGGGTACCCTTTGCGGATTACCGGATTATCGAATATCTGTGGAATGTTCCGTGGGAGATGAAGGCCCGTGACGGCGTTGTAAAAAACCTGCTGCGTCAGGCAGGCCGGGGACTGCTGCCGGATGAAATTTTGTTCCGCAAAAAGTCGCCCTATCCCAAGACTTACGATACCGCTTATGAGGCTCTGCTTTCCGCCCGGGTAAGGGAGATCTTAGAGGACTCTTCTTCTCCTGTTCTCCCGTTTATTGATAAGAAAAAGGTTCTGACCTTTTTGTCCAGCCCTTCCGACTACGGGAAGCCCTGGTATGGCCAGCTTATGGCAGCTCCTCAGATGATGGCTTACCTGATCCAGATCGATTTTTGGCTGCGGCGGTATCATCCAAAGATTGCTGTATCTTTTTCTATGTAAAGAACCAAGCTAATTCTTCTATGACTCAGCAATACTGTGCCAAGTTTCTCTTATGCGTGATTGCCATGAAAAAATGAATTTGATATTATCTGTAAAATCTCGTATAATAAAAGCTGAATATCTATGGCACCACAGATTACCCCGCACTGTATGCTCCCGCAATCATATTATGAAAGAAAGAATGCCAAGCTATGAAACTTTTCGATAACCCTTCGCCTCTGAAAAAAAACACGGGCAAAAAATCAACAAAAAGAAATAAATCAGGAAGGCCTTCGCCTGTGGCCTCCTTCCCTATTCTGCTTTTTACCCTTTTATTCCTCATAGGTCTTGTTTTTAACGTGGATCTTACCCCCTATGTGCCGGATTCTTTTTGGGAAGCAGTGGAATCCTATTATGAGCAGGCTTCTCCTGACAGCCAGACAGAAACCCGGTTTCCCCTGGCGGACGAAACTTCCCCGGAAATTTTTCGGGACGCTCCATTCCGGCTTACGGTGCTGGACGTAGGCCAGGGGCTGTCTGTTTTCGTCCAGTCGGACGGCGAGACCATGCTTTATGACGGAGGAGACAGGGAAGCTTCTTCCTTTGTGGTCAGCTACCTGGAGCGCCAGGGGCTTGAACGTCTGGATTATGTGACAATTTCCCATTATGACTCGGATCATTTAAGCGGGGTGGTAGGAGTTTTAAACCGTTTTCCTGCCAGCCATGTCCTGGCCCCGGATTATAAAGCTTCCACTGCTATCTTCCGCTCTTATCAGCAGGTTCTCTCAGATAAGAATCTTACTCCTCTTTATCCGGCTGTAGGGGACAATTTTTCACTTGGCGGGGCCTCCTTTACTGTTTTGGGACCTTCGGCTATGGATCCGGAAAATTTTAACAATAACTCTCTGGCAATCCGGATTGTTTACGGGAACACCAGCTTTCTTCTCACAGGGGATGCAGAGCATGAGGAGGAGGAAGATATGTGCGAATCCTGGGGACGTTCTCTTTTAAGCACCGTTTACGTTGTAGGGCATCATGGAAGCGGAAGCTCTTCTTCCTGGACTCTTTTGGAAAACGCGATTCCGGAATATGCAGTTATCAGCTGCGGCAGAGACAATTCCTACGGTCATCCCCATGACACGACTCTGGAAAAGTTTTCGGATATGGAAATCCCCGTATACCGCACGGATACACAAGGATCTATCACAATTCTCTCAGACGGCGACACCCTTACCTGGTTTCAGGAAGGGCAAAATTAATGATACCCTCAGCGGACAAAGAGGTACTCGGTTCTTGTCTGCTGAGGGCATTATGTCTCAAAAGAAAACGGCGTCTTCACCTTTTTCTTTATATTCCCAACTCTGCAAATTTTCTCTGAAGCTCCTTCGCTTCCTCCATGGTGTTCTTCCAGCCGGATTTTTTCAAGTCTACCCGAAACCGGCCCGGCCTGGCCTCATAGACATCCACGCCCTCTGCCTCCAAAAGCTTCCTCTGTAAATCCGGCGTATCAAAAGCCTGAGCTCCTGTAAGATATCCCTGATGATTGACTATCCGATGGGCAGGCGCATCCACGGCAAGCCCCCGGTTTAAGGCAAATCCCACCTGTCTGGAATAATTGGGCATCCCGCAGAGAAGGGCTATCTGCCCGTAAGTAGATGCCCTTCCCTCCGGGATTGCCCGGCATACCAGGCTTACCCGTTTATAAAAATCCATCTCTTTTGGCTCCCTTTGTCAAATCTGTCTTATCTTTCTTTTCTCTTCTCCTGCATAGACAAAAGCTTGTCCAGATAAACCGATTTAAACTGCTTGCTGGCCAGAGCCTGCTTTAAGGGCGGAAGCTTCAGGATAGTGGAAAATACCGCCGCCATAGCCCTGTGATTAGCAAATGCCTGATTGTCAAAAATCAGATTCTGCAAGGTTCCCTTTTCAATGGCCTGGAGTACAAACCGGTGAGTACTGTTAACCGGCGTAATAATCTGAACAGGCCGGCGCTCCAGCCGGATTGCCTTAGTCGGGCAATTTCTGGCGCAGACACCGCATCCTAAGCAGATTTCCGCATCCACATCAGCCCATTTTCTCTTTTTTCCTCCTTCTGCCTGTGCTTCTTCCTTTATAGAAATAGCAAAGATCGGGCAAACCTTCGCACATTTTCCGCATCCGATACAGGTGTCTTCGCTTACCTTTGGAATATAATTAGTAGTGGCTACCGGCTGCATAGGGCTGAATTTTCTGGCGGCCTGCAAAGCCTCGCAACAGCATCCGCAGCAGTTGCAGATAAATGCCGGGTGTTCTCTTACGTTTTCCCCAATCTGCACCAGATTACTCTCATAAGAAAGCTCCAGCACCTCCTTCGCCTCTTCTTTGGAAATCAGTCTTGCATAGCCCCCATGCTCAGAAAGAGAGCGGGCCACGTTGTCAAAGGTAAGGCACACATCCCAAGGAGCGTCGATCTCACAGGGATGTCCTGCATGATAGGCTTTATGGCGGCAGTAGCAGGTTCCAAGGCCAATATATTTCGCTTCTTCCACAATGTGGGTAGCCCGTTCAAAGTCCAGAATGTGATTCATCTTGTCATTGGTCAGCACCGGTTCCTGAACAAACACCCTCCCCAGCCTGGTTTCCGTAGCAAAGAATAAATCCTTTACAAAGTCCTCTTCCACATTCATGTATTGATAGTAAAGCTCGCTCAAATATTTCTGATCAATATCTCCTCTGGTCCGCATAAGGGCAAACTCGATAAAACCAGCCATAGGAGGCGGCATAACAAATCTCCGCTCACCCTGGTAATAAGAATCCACCAAAAGGGCCTTTTCACACAAATGGTCAAGAAGCTTCTCCGCCTTGGCCTCTGTGGTTCCCCAGATCTTTGCCGCCTTTTTTAAAGTAAAGGGGCGAACAGGCAGAAGGGCTACCCATTTCGCCTCTTTTTCCGAGTACAGCACCTGCAGGATCTTATACAGGGTTTCTGACGGCGGCGCCCCTTGCGTAAACCAGTTTATCCGCTCTTCTAAGCTTTTGTACGCATCTCTAGTCGTCAAATGTCCCAATTGATTCACCAGCTTTCCTTTGATTATCAATCTATTTTATCACAATTTTTCCGCAAAGGAAAGTTTTTCCTAAAGCCGGTGGGCAATGGGCTTCATCTTCTCAAAGGTATAGACCTGGTCAAAGCCCAGAGCCTTTAACTCTTCATGTATTTCTTCTATCTTGGTTCCCAAGTGGGCCTCCTGGTGGCTGTCAGATCCTATGGTCAAAATCTTTCCCCCCATGTTTCGGTACAAGGTCAAAATCTCCCGGCTGGGCGTCAGATCCGGCAGTCCATAGCGGAAACAGGAGGTATTAAGTTCAATCCCCTTTCCCTGGGAAATCACCGTTTTTAAGATTTCCTCCACCAGATCCCGCACCTTCTCAAACGGGTACTCTCCCGCTTTGTCATACCGGCGGATCATATCCAGATGGCCCAGGACGCTGTAATTCTCATAGCGCCTGATTACATGAAGGATTTCTTCATAATAGCGCCGGTTATATTCCTCCTGCGTCCGTCCCGGCTGAAAAGTCTGGTTCCAAAACTCCTGATCCTCCACTTGGTGGCAAGACAGGATCACGAAATCAAAGGGATACTGTTTAAACGTTTCTTCATACTGAGGGATGGTGTGCACCTGCATCCCAAACTCGATTCCCATGCGGATGGTAATATCACTCCCAAAATGCTCCCGGCACCGCTCTATCTCTTTTTGATAGGCTGCACAGTCGCAGTTTGTATCTGTTTTTACCCCGTAATCAATATGCTCTGTAAAACAAATTTCATCAAGGCCCAGAGCAATGGCCCGTCTCACCGCATCCTCCATAGGATACTCCGAGTCATCGCTGAAGCTGGTATGCAAATGATAATCTGCCAACATATCTGTCTCCTCCTTTTGGGCTATATTTTCTGTACTGTATCATAGGCGGTTTTGCGCTCTGTTAATCTTACGCCTGATATCCCCTGTCTGCCTTACGGTTCAGTTTTTCAGATGAAAAGGCCATGGCTCCCAGCAGTAGCAGCAGATAAAAAGGATACCACCGGATGCTGATATGCTGGGCTATCAGGCCAAACAGCGGAGGCATCAAGGTAATTCCCAAATAGGCAAATGCCATCTGAAGCCCTACAATTGCCTGGGAAAGATCTTCCCCGAAATTTTTTGGCGTCTGATGCATCAGGCTGGGATAAACCGGCGCACAGCCCAGACCGACAACAATCAGGCCCAAGCACATGACCAGAGCTCCCGCAGGCGCTATCACCAGCAAAATCCCAATAAGCCCGACAATCTGTCCCAGCCGCACCATAGCTTTATCATTCAGTTTAATGGCAAGAAAGCCGCTGGCAAATCTTCCTGCCGTGATTCCCAAATAGAAAAGCGCCGCCCATTTTGCGGCAGTCTCTTCCGACATTCCCCGGGCCATTACCATGTAGCTGGCTCCCCAAAGCCCTGCCGTCTGCTCCAAAGCACAGTAAAAGAAAAAAGCGGCCATCTCTGCCTTAACCCCGGAAATCCCGAGAAGCTTCTTTATAGAAGGAGCCGGTCCTGCTGCGGTTTTGAGATCTTTTGCCCTTGGCTTTCCTTCTGCGTCCCTTTCGCCTTCCCGCCGCTTCTCCTTCCACGCGGACAGGCTGGCAAACAGAAAGGCTGTCAGGGCGATCTGCAAAAATCCCACAATCCGGTAACCGCTATGCCAGGTAAGGCCGCCGGTAAGACAAGCCCCCATAATATAAGGCCCCAGGGATGCCCCCACTCCCCAGCAGCAATGGAGCCAGCTCATGTGGCTGGCTTTAAAATGGATGGCTGCATAGTTATTTAATGCTGCATCCACTGCTCCTGCGCCTAAGCCATAGGGAATTGCCAAAAGGCACAGCACCCAGAAAGAGGGCGCTGCAGAAAAGCCCAGCAGGGCCGCTGCCGTCAGGCCTACGCTTACCGCTGTCACCAGGCCGGTACCCCATTTTCTGGTAAGCCTGTCGCTAAGGAGACTGGAAATCACCGTCCCTATGGAAATAACCATAGAAATTATGCCGGCATAGGAAACCGGCGCCTGAAGCTGCTGGTGCATACTGGGCCATGCGGAGCCCAGCATGGCATCGGGAAGTCCCAGACTGATAAAAGCCAAATAAGTAATCGCCAATAAGAAAATCATAGTCCACCTCTTGCGTATTCTTGATTCGGATATTATAATAGTGCATAAATCCAGTAGAATTCTATCAAAAATCCGCCAAAAATTATGATTATCTTGCCGCAATACGTTCTGTCACAGAAAGGAATGAGGATGTCCGTCAATATTAATGTTCTTACTCTGGAAGAAACCGTAGACCATGTAACTTTAGAATTCCCCTATATGACTAACCTGTGCGATCTCCACGGCTTTCCGGAAAATTCTTTTCCCTGGCACTGGCACAACGAGGTGGAATTTTTCTATATGAGGAAAGGCCAGCTGGATTATCTGCTTCCGGGAGGGCGGCATCGCTTTCATGAGGGAGAAATGGCGTTTATTAATGCCAATGTTCTTCATATGACAGTCTGTGAAGAATCCCTTCCCTGCATTCAGGAAGAGCACATCTTTCTTCCAAGCTTTATCGGCGGACCGGAAGAAAGCATTTTTTACGAAAATTACATTCGACCCGTTATAAGTCAAACCGGTCTTGAAATCTTTCGGTTTGATAAGCAGCTTCCGGAATATCCAAAACTTCTTTCCCTATTTCAGAATTCCTATGAGCTTTATAGCAGGAAGCCGCTTTTCTACGAATTTGACATTCGGGAGAATATGACCCGAATATGGAAAAAGCTGTTCCTCCGTCTGAAGGAACAGCATCAGCTAAATTCTGGTGAAGCCGCCCATAAAAAGGACAACAGTAAACGGCTAAAGACCATGATGGCCTTTATCTCCCAGCATTACCCGGAGCGGCTTACACTGGAACAAATTGCCGGTTCCGGATTCGTCAGCGTCAGGGAATGCAACCGATGCTTTAAAGACAGCCTGGGAATGTCTCCCTTTTCCTATCTTATGGACTACCGGCTCCGAAAGGCCTGTGATTTTTTAAGATACACGGATCTCTCTGTCACTCAGGTTGGCCTGGCCTGCGGCTTTACCGCTACCAGCTATTTTGGAAAAGAGTTTCGTAAGCGGCTGGGCTTAACGCCCAGGGAGTACCGGAGACAGAATGTTATCGATTAAGCAGCCGGTAATCCGTACGCTCCTGCAATTGCAGCACTTCCGAAATAGTGTTGCAATTGCCTTTTCATTTTGTTCCTCCAATTACTGATTTTACTTTTCTCTCGGTAATTTTATCATTTTCTGTGATTTTTCCGCATAAAAGCGGAGAATGAACATCATATAATCTGCAGCTTTGAGAAACACTTTCCTGGCTATAGTTTGCATAGCAATATTGACATCCGTTTTTGCATGTATTGTATGTGCCTATTTCAATACTTTCAATACAACCGCACTCTTTCCTTTGATTCTTATCCTTATCTGCCTGAATTTTACACCCGATAATCTTTTCGACTAATTCTTTGTCAATACAGCAATTATGTTCTATTCCACAGCATGACAAATCAACGGTTTCCGCACATGACGCAACCTTGATATTATAGTTGCCCGCAATTAATGCAATTTCTTTTCCAAACGAAACTAAATCATTTTCTGTTAGAAAAAAGGGATTCCATGCTTTCATGCTTTTTTTGTTTTTAGCATATATATCCACGAAACTTATGACACATTTACATGTATATCCATGCAATTCTTTCGCAATTTGTTCAAATGCTTTTAAGTGGTATTCAATATTGTATTTATCAGTAAAGATAATTGGATCGTATCTCCATACCACCTTTTCTTTTCCGATTTTATGCGACAATTTTTGAAATATTGGAATCATTGATTTCTTCTTATGCGGAACATTACATTCTATGTCATTGCCATAACCGGTAAGCGTAAATTGAAAATAATATTTATAATTATCTAGTTCATCCAGCCTTGAAAACATTGGTTCCGGATTTTTCGTCCAAAAAACAATGCAGTCTACAACTTCCGGCGACAAAATAATTTTACTAATCTGATGTGCATTCATCGGATTGCGGACATATACATATCCTTCCCTTATTCTATTCAAAAACCATTCGGAATAATAATTGGGAATATCTGTTCTACGGCTAACGCTTAAAATCATTATATCACTTCCGCTTTTCAAACTTACCGGCGGCGTTTTCTGGCAAAACAAAATACCGCCAGAGCCACCGTCAATACGATGCACACCCTAAGAAAAATCTCAAACCCGCCAATTTTTCCCGCAAGAAATACACTGGTAGGGCCATCAGCTCCTCCTATGGTAAAGGTAAAGGCCCGCTCTAAAAATTCTGGTCTCATCATTATCACGCCTCCTAGCTTTTTGCCGTAATTTTGCTTCCATTATGCCATACTTTTCTTTATTTTTCAATGTTGACAGGTTTGCTTTTATTCCTGCAACAGCCAATCAGCGATATCGTGAACTTTGATTCCTTCATAGCTGTATTTTGGATGTTTGGTTCGGGCGATAATCATTTTGGGATATGCATCTCTAATTTGAAGCAGTGGTGAACATTCTCTTTCAAAAGTTTCCTGTCCGGAAATGTTATCGCTTACCTGAATATAAATTTTTTCACTGCCCTTTTGTGCAACAAAATCAATTTTCTTTTGATAGAATATCATAAAACACGAAAGCATTGCACAAATATTTGATATACTTGCCTACGGTTACATGATTGGTTGGTATTTCGTTTGCCGTCAACAGCTGACTAACTTTATTCGAAGAAGTCAGATTGCTGATATTATCCATAAGGAACTCACTCAGACATTGTAAAACCAAAGTATCCGGTAAAGCGTATTTCTGCACAAGATATAACGTCCGGTAAAAAGAGTAGCCAAGTCGGCGCTAAGCAAAAAAGCATTGAGACCACAACCTGATAATCTTTAGAAGCAGCTTTATATTTTACCTGTACAGACTTTAAAGTATGGCTGTAATACCAACCCTCTTCTGCGGCCTCCCACTTGTCCCTATGTAAAAACTGCTTTATTTCTCTGCCGTCTACAGTTACTGAGAGTCCCATAATAAATCCGGGAATATAGCCCGCCATAAACAGAGCTGCTATAGAGGTTCCGCCGCTGACCAGAGAAAATAAAATCAGAGGACCGCTGGGCGGAATCAAAATACCGGTAGGAGCGGATGAAATATTTACTGCCGCGGAATACGCAGGATCATAGCCTTCCTCTTCTTCCAGGGGAGCCATAATGCCTCCGATGGCAACGGTAGCCGCAATAGAGGAACCGCTGATAGATCCAAACGTGTGCAATAGTCTTTTGCAAATTTATGTCTGTTTAGTTTGTTGCCCGCAATAAAGAAATAAAAGAGCCGATTTCTCGACTCTTACAGCAGATATCTTATTGGGGAGCATTAAAGCGGAGTGATTTTCTGATTTCACGAGCTTCTCTGGTATTTCGCTCTTCTCTTAATTCTTTAGACAACTCCAAGAACCATAAATTCATAGGGTTCCATTGTATATGTTTCTTCTTTCAAATTTATTTCCCTGCTTCCATTTTCCAACAGTACCTGATAACCGCTCCACTCCTTAGCCGTCTTAATGCTCTGCTTCTTTTCTCCCAGGTTACAGAGAACCACTATCTTCTGCTCCCCCAGCACCCTCTGGTATGCCAGCGCCATATCCGTTCCTGTATCTAAAAAAGAAATTTCTCCCTTTGCAATCACCGGATACCTTTTCCTCATCGCTATCAGCTTCTTATAAAAAGCCAGAATAGAATCCTTGTCCTTTTGCTGCGCTTCTACCGTAATTTCTTTTCTAAATTCAGTGGATAAAGGAATCCACGGCTCTGCTTCTGAAAAACCGCCGTATATCCCTTCCCCCCACTGCATGGGAGTTCTGCTGTTGTCCCGGGATCTGGCCGATAAAATCTCAAGTGCTTCTTCTTTTGTCTTTCCCTCTTCTAGCAAAATCTGATAATAATTAAGGCTTTCTACATCCCTGTATTGTTCTATGGAAGGGAAATGGGCGTTGAGCATCCCAATCTCTTCTCCTTGATAGATGTAGGGTGTTCCACGCATGAAATGAATCATGCCTGCCAGCATTTTCGCCGACTCTTTCCAATAAGCCTTTTCATCTCCCATCCTGCTTACAATACGAGGCTGGTCATGGTTGCACCAAAACAGTGCATTCCATCCGTCTCCTTTTTGCATCCCCATCTGCCACTGGGTAAAAAGTTCCTTTAATTTCTTATAATCCGTAGCCATAAGCGCCCATTTGTCCCCATCTTTATAATCTGCTTTCAGATGGTGAAAGTTAAAGCACATGGAAAGTTCTTTTTCCTTTGGCGCAGAATATCGGATACAATGTTCCAGGGATGTAGAGGACATCTCCCCTACCGTTACAAAATCCTCGATACCTGCATCTCTTACCAGCTCTTTCAAATACTCGTGGATATGGGGACCGTCACTGTAAAACTTACGTCCGTCTCCCTCAAAATCATCTTTCATCTGCTCCGGCTTGGAAACCAGATTAATCACATCAAATCGAAACCCCTTAATGCCTTTTCCTTTCCAGAACCGGAGGATTTCTTTTAATTCGTCCCGGACTTCCCGGTTATCCCAGTTTAAATCTGCCTGCGTCACATCGAATAACCGGAGATACCATTTTTTTAATCCTGGGACATATTCCCATGCAGAGCCGCCAAATTTCGATTTCCAGTTAGTGGGAGCGTGATCCGGCGTCCCCTCTTTGAAAATATAATACTTCTGGTATTTCTCGTCTCCTGCCAGAGCTTTCTGAAACCATTCATGCTGGGTAGACGTATGGTTAAATACCATATCCAGCATAATACCCATACCTCGTTTTTCACTCTCACTGACCAAATTTTCCAGATCCTCCATCGTTCCAAACAGAGGATTGATTCTCCGGTAATCTGCTACATCATATCCATTATCTCTCTGAGGTGAGATAAAAAACGGTGTCAGCCATAGATAATCCACTCCTAAATCCTGCAGATAATCTAATTTTTCAATTACTCCGGGGATGTCTCCAAAGCCATCCCCGTTGGTATCCCGAAAAGATTTCGGGTATATCTGATAAACTACTTTATTGCTGAAGTCTGTCATTTTGTGCCTCTTTTATTTTCCTACAGGCGCTTCTTTCCCACAATTGTTGTCAATAAGAACGGAACAGCAAAGGCAATTGCCATACAAATTGCAAAGGAAGCCATAAACCTGGGCTGAATGGATAAGATACCGGGAATCCCGCCTACGCCGATGGCATTTGCCGTTGTTCCTGTGGCTACACAGACAACTGCCGCAATGCCGGAACCAATCATTCCGCAAATAAACGGGAATCCCCTTTTTAAGTTCACACCGAAAATTGCGGGCTCTGTAACGCCGAGGTAACAGGAAATACATGCCGGAATATTTACTTCCTGTGCTTCCGGATCCTTTCTCTGGAGCCAGATCATTCCCAGAACTGCAGATCCCTGTGCAATATTGGATAATGCGATCATGGGCCACAGCATGGTTCCGCCGTAGTCTGCGATCAACTGTAAATCAATTGCATTAGACATATGATGAAGTCCTGTAATTACAAGCGGAGCATAAATCACACCAAATACAGCGCCAAATACAACCTTAAATGTTCCGGTAATTCCGGCAAATACAACTGCGGAAATTGCCGCTCCAATCTTCCAGCCAACAGGCCCCAATACAAAATGCGCGGCCATTACCGACAATAACAAACTGCAAAAAGGAACCACAATCATGGAAATAACCTGGGGCGTAATCTTTCGGAAAAATTTCTCCAGATACACCAGCGTAAATGCTGCTAAAATGGCAGGAATCACCTGTCCCTGATAACCGATCATATTAACCTGGAAGCCGCCAAAGTTCCACTGAGGAATATCTGCCGCCGCTGTTCCCGCAACCGCATATGCGTTCAATAGCTGTCCGGATACTAACGTCAGGCCAAGTACAATGCCCAGCATCTGAGTTGTACCCATTTTCTTTGTCACTGACCAGCAGATGCCAACCGGAAGCATATGGAATACCGCTTCCCCAATCAGCCATAGAAAGCTGTCAATGCCTGCCCAGAACTGGCTGATGTCACATAAGGTTTTCGTTCCGTTTTCAAACAAATATAAGCTGTCAATACAGTTTCTAAATCCAAGGATCAAACCGCCTGTAATAATTGCCGGAATAAGCGGTGCAAAAATCTCTGCCAGCGCAGTAATCACTCTCTGCAGCACATTCTGATTTTTCTTTGCCGCCTGCTTTACCGCATCCTTTGATACCCCTTCAATCCCGGCCTCTTTTACAAAGTCATTGTAAAAGTCACCTACCGTATTCCCGATAATGACCTGAAACTGCCCGGACTGTGTAAAGCTTCCTTTTACAGCCTTCATTGCTTCAATCTCTTTTACATCAGCTTTTTCCGGATCTGCCAAGGCAAACCGCATTCTTGTCATACAATGCGAAACCGCTGCAATGTTCTCTTTTCCGCCTACCAGATGCAGCAACTGTTTTGCGTCTTCTGCATATTTTCCCATCTTTTCATACCTCCATCTGTTTTTAACTTGTTTAAACATGTTTGATGATTATGTTATATCATACTTGTTTAAACATGTCAATACCTTTTTCAAAATTTGTTTAAACAAGTTGTTGACTTTTTTGTCCTTCATTTCTATAATATAAGCAGAGAAGATTTTATAGGAAATACGGGTACTTTCATTTTGCCGCATTTCCGGTTAGAGGTGAAGGAAAATGCCAAAAGCAATCTACGAAACTATTTATAAAGACTTAAAAAAGAAAATCGAAACGGATGTTTTCGCTTATCAGGAACTTTTACCCTCAGAAAATACATTAATTCAAACTTATAACTGCTCCCGCAATACTCTCCGCCGGGCCGTCAGCCGCTTGGTGGCCGACGGCTATGTACAGACAATGCAGGGAAAAGGAGTACGCAATATCTATCAGCCTATTGCCCAAACTGCCTTTACAATTGGAGAAATTGAAAGTTTTCGGGAATCTGCCGCGCGGAATGGCCACCATTCCTTTACAAAAGTCCTTTTATTTACTGAGTTTGCTATTAACGAAAAGCAAGCTCTATATACAGGTTTTCCTGTTGGAACGGATATTTATTATATCCAGCGCCTCCACTATTTAGATGATATGCCATTAATTCTGAACCACAATTATTTCTTAAAGGAGGCAGTCCCCGGCCTTACAAAGGAAATTGCGGAAAATTCCATTTATGAATATTTAGAAAATATACTGTGTATGACCATTGTAAACAGTAAACGGGTCATGACTGTTGAAAAAATGACGCAAATTGATGAAAAATATCTGAAGATGGACGCTGAGGATTATAATTGCGTGGCCGTGGTCAGCAGTCAGACCTACAACAGCGACGGAGTAATGTTTGAATATACCCAATCCCGGCACCGCCCGGACTATTTCCGTTTCTATGATAACGCGGTCAGAAAGCCTGTCTGAACAACATACAAAACGGATTTACCGGCAAAGATAAAGGGGCGAGATAATCGCCCCTGGTAAATAAAGTTACGTTTCATTATATTGATACTTCTTCAATTTTCTGCCTGTGATGATACAAATTAAGCTTCCGCTTACGCCGAGTACAAACATCATAAGTGCAGCGCCAGATCCCTTGCCCGCGCCAAAGAGTGTTTTTAGAATTGATAAATCGCCATATTTGCTCATAAATGGTTCGCATACATTATCTACCATAAAACCACCTATAAACAATCCTATGGGAATCGTAAAAAATTGAAGCGTATTGCGGCATGCATAAACGCGCCCTTGCAGTTCCATCGGAATAGTAGTCCTAAGAATCACATCCAAATTTGCACTCATAATCGGTACAAGAACCCATCCGATAATCTGTCCAATGCACCATAATACCGGTTCTCTGGAAAATGCTAACAAAAAATTTTCTGTTCCCAGCGAAAACAACATTGTCAGATAGATGACTTTTACCCTGTCCTTAGGTTTCGGTAAGGCTGACGCAATCAGGCTGCCAATAATCATAGCAACACCGGAACAAGATGTAACAATTCCTAAAACAGATGAACCGCCTTTCAAATTAGGAAGCACATAGCCAGGCAAAGTCGCATCAAAAGCGGAAGCTGTCAGATTAACCCCTGACATAAATAATATCAGTGTCATGATCAGTGGATTTTCTTTTAAAAACACAAGGCCTTCTTTTGCAAGATTGAGTACGCTTTCTCTCTTATCGCTCTTGTTTTCCGGGATTCTAATAAAAAGCAATAATGCCGCAAATGCAACTATAAAGCTTCCAATGTCAACTGCTACTACACCATTAAGTCCTACAAATGAGTATAACGCTGTAGCAATCAAAGGATTCAATATGGATATCAGCGCTCCTGACAAAGAGCGCAGCCCGCTTGTCTTCTGATAATACTTTTCAGAAATAATAAGAGTCATAGCAACCTCTGAAGCAGGCTGTTGTACGGTATTCATTAATCCTGAAATGGCATTCAGAACATATAAATGCCATACTGCCAAGCGATTTGTCCTAAATAATGCAAATACAATGATTGTACATATTGCCGCAAACACATCGCAGCCAAGCATCGTCTTCTTTTTGTTAAATCGGTCTGTCAATGCTCCGGCAAATATGCTCATTAATACATATGGCGCATAAGAGCATATGGTAAGTGCCGCCGTGCTTAAGGAAGAACCGGTTTTCTCATACAGCCATAAAGTTAATGCAAATGCTGTAATACTGCTGCCGAGCTGAGATACGCTCTGGGTACTCCAAAGAATCAAAAAGTCTCTCAACTCAAATAATTCATTCTTCTTAATATTTTTCATTTCTTTGCTCCTTTTCGCGTTAGGTATTTCTCAAAACAGAAGCAAAGCCTGAGGATATCAGCACAATGCTGTTCCTCCATGCAGTCTCCTCAGACTCTGCATGGAGCTATTGCAATACAGAGTATCATTTCATTTCCTTTCGTGGTTTTACTTTTTTCCTCATTATAAACGATTAATTACATAAGGGCAAATAATTTTTGTGATTGCTTTCTTAAAGTATTTCAATCCGTTTGCCAATTCTTGTATATTAAACCCATCTTTGGTTACATTCATTGTAAGCGCTTAAAATTTAGCCGTTTGGCTGTTTAGTACCATTTTTCTGATTCTAATGAACTTCAGGTTCTTTAAATAAAAATACCTGGCCATATTTCTATGGCCAAGGCACCTTGCTACGAAAATATAACTCGTAGCAAGGTGCACTGAAGGAATTACCTGCAGAGTTTCCGGTTCCTTTATTGCTAAAGGATTCGGTTCTATATCAGTTCGTACCACATCCTGACAAGGACGCGGATTCGAAACGACATCAATGGAATGTTCACGCTCCGGGAGCGCATATGCCTTTTCTCGTAATCTGTGCACTGCACAGAAAAAGGAAGAAGCGGGAATGCCTTGCTGCTTACACCATAAGGAATCAGGCAAGCCGCTTCGACGCCATTCGTTAATGAGTTTAAACCATTCTTCATCAGAACGACGGAGGCTTTGAAATCTTGCCATAATAGAATCCTCCATAATCGTAGTAAAAGTGTCTGACTTGCAGAACACTTGAGTTTCGAGTCGTAGGAAAAGGCTACAACACTAACTCCATTATGAAAGATTTTTAAGGATTATTCTATTCGGGCTATATTTAAGCGCTTACGATATGAAAACAGCAGACGCTTTCCGCAACGACCATACATCGTTCTTTTTATCATTTCAATCTATATTAGTCCCCCCTTAACAAAGGGACTGTCCTAAAATAGATAGCCCTTTCTCATTGCTCGATATGAAAAAGCAAATACCCGCCTTGAGGAACTTTAATCTCCATGCTGCCTCTCCTCATTATTTGCTTCCATAAGGCACAGATGCCTCAGCAGCCATGCTCAGCTCCCTGTCCGGCCGGAAAGAATAGGTTGCCGCCTTATGTTCCGGTTTTGTTTCCAACTGCATAACATCAGCATTATCCGTCCAGAGTTCACACTGGCTGATTACTGTGCTGATCGCAAACTCATAGTCTTCCGGCGGATATTTATATTTCTTAAGTAGCCGTTTAACCATCTTACGCATGGCAGCCCTGGCAGTTTCTTTTTTCTGCCAATCAATAGTGCGGTTCCTGCGAAGCATCTCCGTCAGCTCTTTCGTAAGGGCCACAAGCTGATCATTCTGGTAGAAATCCTTGATGTGTTCCGGCTTGGTAAGAGCATCATAGAAGGCAAGTTCTTCCTGTGACAAGCCCAGCTTCTGACCCTTTTTATAGAGAGCGGCAATCTCCTCCGCCGTTTTTAAAAGCTCCTTGATAACCTCTTCATTGGTAATCAGGCCGTTGTAATAAGAATTCATCAGCTGTGAAATCTTCTCCGAGAACTTCTGGGATTGTACTACATTGGTACGCTTATATAAGAATACTTGCTCCGCTATCAGTTTCTTCAGGATTCCAACTGCTATATTTTTTTCCTTCATCTGGGAAATCTCTTCCAGCACTGCCGGATCAAACAGGCTGAAATTCTCCCCACCGTTTTTACTGCTGTCAAATAAATTGATGACGCCCTGGCTCTGGACCGCCGCCTTTAACAAATCATTGATCTGCTGGTTGATCTCTTTAAGAGAGAGCGTCTTTCCACCGCTGCCTTCGTAAGTGATTTTAACCGTCGCAGAACGTATTGCTTCCATATAGGCCGCCCCATGCCGTTCCTCCTCCGTTGTCATACTAGAGCAGAGAGAATGAGACTGTTTCAAAAGCATGGCTTCTTTCAAAAATAAATCTTTTCGGTTCGGTGCTTTTGTGTCCAGAACAAAGTTCACGCCGCCAGTGATGAGTTTTGCCATAGCGAGCGGGGAACCGCCCATAAATCTGCTGAAATCAAATCCATGCAACAAATCCCTGCAGACCTGCAGTTTTTCTTGAAACTTGGGATACGCAATTTTAGCGATATCCATATCGCCGTACTTAGACTGATCCCGTTTTGTATATTCCTTCATTGCCGCTTTCAGTGCCGAAGCAATCCCCACATAGTCAATAATAAGTCCACCTTCTTTGTCTTTAAACACACGATTAACACGGGCAATGGCCTGCATTAGATTATAGCCATGCATTGGTTTATATATATACATGGTAGCCAGCGATGGAACATCAAATCCCGTCAGCCACATATCTACCACAATGGCAATCTTCATAGGGTCATCATTGTCTTTGAATTTTCTGGCCAACTCCTCCTTATAGACTCTCGTTCCAATAATCTCTTTCCAATTCTCTGGATCATTGTTGCTGCCTGTCATAACAACGCCAACTTTTTCCTTCCACCCGGGACGCATTTCCAGAATACGGCCATAGATTTTCATGGCAATGGAACGGGAATAAGCTACAATCATGGCTTTACCAGTGAGAAGACCTGCCCGGTATTTCTCATAATGTTCTACGATATCCTTACATAGAGATTCAATCGTAGCATCCGCACCCAAAATGCTTTCCATCTGCCCCAGCATCTTCTTGCTTTTTTCAATCATTGCTGCGTCAGATTGCTGTTCTAATATGTCATAGGTAGAGTCAATCAGGGACAGTGTATTCTGATCCAGCTTCAGGTGTACTACACGGCTCTCATAGTAAACCGGACGAGTGGCGCCATCCTCCACGGCCTGTGTCATATCATAAATATCAATATAGTCACCGAATACCTCCCGGGTGTTTCTATCTTTTGCAGAAATCGGAGTACCGGTAAACCCAATAAAGGTCGCATTGGGCAGCGCATCGTGAATGATACGGGCATTGCCGGTTACTGTGCGCGCTTCCTTTTCTCCCAGTTCATTCTCCGTTATAACGATCTTTTCATCAAAGCCATACTGGCCGCGATGAGCTTCATCTGCCATAACAACAATATTCCGTCGTTCTGACAGCGGACCTTCGCTGCGCTCAAATTTGAACATAGTCGTAAAAATAATACCATTAGCGTTGCGTCCGTCTAGCAGAAATTTCAAATGTTCCTTACTCTCGGCCTGAACCGGAGTCTGCCGCAGGAAATCCGCGCATTGGGAGAATTGGGCATAAAGCTGGTCGTCCAAATCAATTCTGTCCGTCATCACTACGATGGTGGGGCTGTTCAACGCATCCTGCAGCAAATGGGCATAGAACACCATGGACAGAGACTTTCCAGAGCCCTGGGTGTGCCAGAACACACCGCCTTTTCCGTCTGTGGCAGTGGCAATCTTGGCCTTTTCCACAGCCTTCTTAACGGCAAAATACTGATGATAGCCTGCCAATACCTTAAAGCGTCCCTGCCCGCTCCCGGAAAAGAGGATAAAATTCTTCAAAATATCCAGAAGCCTCTCCTTCTGAAATATTCCTTCATAAAAAGTGTCAAATGATGCATAAGCAGTGTCTTCATAATTGCTGTCTTTCATCTTCCACTCCATAAAGCGATCCAGGCCAGAGGTAATAGTCCCTGCTTTATTTGTAGAAAGGTTGCTGATAACACAGATAGCGTTATAATAAAATATAGAGGGAATATCCTGCATATAATTTCGGATCTGGTTATAAGCATTCTCTACCCCCGCTTCATCCTTAGATGGACTTTTCAGTTCCATCAGCACTAATGGCAGACCGTTGATAAAAACGATAATATCCGGGCGGCGGTTATTACCGTTTTCCAAGAATGTAAATTGATTTACTACATAGAACGTATTATTTTTTACCTTTCCATAATCAATCAGACGTACAATAGAGGAATGTTCCTCTCCTTCAATGAAGAATTTAACCGTAATGCCGTTCTGTAAATAGTCCATGAATATAATATTCTTCTGGATCAGACTGCCGGTATCCAGGTTTCTTAATTTTGCAATAGCCTCGTCCATAGCTTCTACAGGCAAACCACGGTTAACGTAAGCCAGGCTGTCCCGAAGAACAGCATCCAAAAAAGGGCTGGTATAGTCTCTGTCTAAATCCGGGGCGTAAAGATAAGTATAGCCCATACTCTCAAACAGCTCTATAATGGCATGTTCATAGGTATCTTCCGTAAATAAACCTGACATGTTTTGCCTCCTGTTTTCTTCATACGATTCGTATAAACAATTTTATATAAGCTAATCCTCTAATATGGAAGCAACAGCAGCCTTTGTATTATCAAAAGGCCCTTTCAAATTTCTGCTGAATCTGCTGTCGTAGATAACCTGTTGAAGAGAATTTGGAATTGTTTTATGTTGTACAGAAAATGGAATGCTCGCTTTTCCTACTGATGCATTCAAAAAATCAAAGATTGTCGTTGATGTATCCAAGCCGAGGTTAGTTTTTTTGATAAACGATAATTTAACGTACACAATGAGCCAGGCGAAACAGCGGCGGTATCAGCCGTCGGGAGCTTGCTCACGTAAGGCTGAATATCGGCGTTGTTTCATCGGGCGAATGCCCGATAGCTCACGGCCTTTAGGCCGTGAGCGTAGCCTGGCGGCTTAGACCAGAGCAAAAAGCGGTTCAAACAATCAAATACTTTGACATATCTACAAAACAGTGGTAAAATAACAATATAAAAGGTACTGCCGATAGACGGCTAGTCCACTTAATAGTTGTTAAAAATAACCGCTAAGTTTGGTAGACTGGGGCGGTTATTTTTTTGTCTTACTATCCTTACCAATCGAATAGCCAAGACCAAAACAAGCCACACATAAACTAATGACTGCAATTAAGCCTTCGATGGTGAGCATACGCAATGTCCTCCTTAGTAAGATTTCTGAAAACAGATTTCTATGTAATCAGAGATCACAGTTCTCTGTAGAAGGACTAACCGCCTACCGTTATGGCAGTACCCATATCGGTATTATAGCAAAGTGGTAAGTGGCTAGCAATCATTTTTTGCAATTTACTGGCTTAAATATCGATGTTGGAAACATCAAGTTTACCAGACATGAGACATGGCAAAAGGCTATCCCTAATATCTACTAATTTCTTTGATTCTCTTGTTTTTGATAGAATCATAGAAAAAATAGGTTTTACAATGTTGTCAAACCCATTCAGCACATTGACCGTTGGCAAATATGTTGGATAATTTTTGAGAATATCCGTTTTGAGATTTGTAAAAACGCTTCCGTTTCCAAGCGCAACCAACTTATTACGAATGTGACTGAAATATAAGTACAAATATTCATTTGAGAATTTGGATGAAGGAAAATGTAACCAACCATCGTGTATGCAGGTATCTACATCAAGAATTTTAGGCAAACCAGGTGTCGCACTATTTGATAAAACCAAATTCCCCGCTTTAAGATAAACTGTTTTCTTCAAGCCTTCTTCAATGATATATTCTTTAATTTCATTGATAAAAGGGGAGCTGATACCAGTTGCATCGGATATTTTCAACCAATGCACCCCACTTTCGGATAAAAAATTCTGAATGGGACGAGGGGAACCTCCTCGCTTTATTTCTACAAAATCACCGAGAACGCCATTTTGCCAGTCGGTGGGAATTTGTCCGTCAAAGGGTTCATAGTCAATAAACCACGATTTAAATAAGGCCATAGCTTGTTGCTCTAAATTATCGTTTATCGCTACATTCAATGTAATCTTATCATCTAATGTCCGCAGAATACTTCCAATTTCTTTCTGTTCTGCTACAGGAGGCACAGCTATTTCCAAATTTTTCACAACATCAGTCTGGACTCGCTGGCGCCCAGATGAACCTACCATTGATTTAATTGCCGGTTCCCGTACAATTGAGCTACAAATCAAATAGTACAGATAATCCTCATCTATATTTTCTTTCGCCCGAAAAACAATGTACTCCGTTGAACCAAATCCTATTTCACCATCATCCAGTATTGTTACCTTTGCAATCTTTCCATTCTCTAAACAAGGAGTAATGCGGGCCATGATAGTGTCGCCATTTCGAAATTTTGTACCGCCATAGAATTTTTCCAGCACATATGATGGAATATCTCTGCAAAAAGGCTCCAGTTTATCCATGGCTACTTTCTTTGCCATGACTCCTTTAGGCAGACTTTCTTGAGGATTAAATTCTGCAATTTCCGACAGTTTTTTTATTGTCCACTTAGATTTCATATCCAATTGCCTCCAACTTCTCCCGGATCTCATTCTCCAACTCATGGGATTTTGCGAACAGGCCGGATAATTCTGCAGTCAGACGGCTCATCTTCTCTTCAAAGGGCTCGCCATCATCTTTCTGCTCCTCAATTCCCACATACCGCCCTGGAGTCAGGATATAATCCTGCTTTGCCATATCTTCTATATCCGCGACAGCACAGAATCCTTTCACATCTTCCAGCATTCCGGCTGCATATGCCTTGTAGGTATCAGCAATTTTCTTAATATCCTCATCCGTCAACTCGCGAAGCTTCCGGCTGACCATCGTTCCCATCTTCCGCCCATCAATAAACAGTGTCTTTCCGGGCTGCTTCTTGTGCTTATTCAAAAACCACAGAGATACCGGAATCTGGGTAGTATAAAAAAGTTGTGCAGGCATCGCCACGATACACTCCACCAGATCTGCGTTAATAATATTTCGGCGGATATCGCCCTCTCCGCCGGACTGAGAGGAAAGAGAACCATTAGCCAGCACCATACCAATTCTCCCGGCAGGAGCCAGATGATAAATCATATGCTGCATCCATGCAAAGTTAGCGTTACCTGCCGGAGGCATCCCATATTGCCAACGTGCGTCTTCTTTCAGCTTGCCCGCTCCCCAGTCAGAGAGGTTAAACGGAGGATTTGCCATAATATATTCCGCGCGCATGGTAGGATGGCGATCGTCCAAAAATGTATCCGCTGCATAAGCTCCCAGATCCGGCTCAATCCCGCGGATTGCCAAATTCATCTGGGCCATCTTCCATGTAGTGGGATTGGAGTCCTGGCCGTAAATAGAAATATCATTGATGTTTCCGCAATGATTTTCGACAAAACGGGCCGACTGCACGAACATGCCCCCGGATCCACAGCAGGGATCATATACCCGCCCACTAAACGGCTGGAGTACTTCCACAAGGGTTCGGACAACACAGGAAGGCGTAAAAAATTCTCCACCCCGCTTGCCCTCCTGTTCTGCAAACATAGATAAACAGTATTCATAAGTACGGCCCAGAATATCCTTCTCACTGCCATGCTCGATCATCTGAATATTGGTAAACAGATCCACGACATCTCCCAAGCGACGCTTGTCCAACTCCGGCCGGGCAAAATTTTTTGGAAGAATATCCTTAAGACGCTTATTCTCTTTTTCAATGGCCCGCATGGCATCATCAATCACTGTGCCAATTTCCAGAGTGTGCGCCTTTGCCGCGATTTCATTCCATCGGGCCCCGGCAGGGACAAAAAAAATACCCTCAGATGTATATTCATCTATATCCTCTTCAAAACCATCGCCTTCCGCTACCAATGCCTGGTATTTATCCTCAAACCGATCAGAAATATATTTTAAAAAAATAAGACCAAGAACTACGTTTTTATATTCGGATGCATCCATATTTCCCCGCAGTACGCAGGCGGCATCCCATATTTGCTTTTCAAAACCGATTGTGGCCGTGTTTTTATCCGCCATCTCTATTCCCCTCCATACTCTGCCTTATTTGTGGAATCATATCCATATTTCTATTATATACTCCGCCAGATACCGGTTCAAGGACTATTTAGGATTTGAGGATTTGACAGTCCGGTACCCCTATGCTAAAATTTAAAAAAATTAAAGGGGGTCTATTTATGTATATTACTTGTTTAGATTTGGAAGGCGTATTGGTTCCGGAGATTTGGATTGCCTTTTCTGAGGCAAGCGGCATTCCTGAATTGAAACGTACTACTCGGGATGAGCCGGATTATGATAAATTAATGAAATGGCGTCTGAGTATTTTAAAAGAACATGGATTGGGGATTCAGGAGATTCAAAAGGTTATCGCCGGAATCGATCCTCTTCCGGGTGCAAAGGAATTTTTAGATCAGCTGCGCTCCTTTTCCCAAGTTATTATTATCAGCGACACGTTTACCCAGTTTGCCGCTCCTCTGATGGAGAAGCTGGGACGGCCCACTCTTTTCTGCAATTCTCTGGAAATCGCCTCGAATGGAGAAATCACCGGATATAAAATGCGGATTGAGCACTCAAAGCTGTCCACGGTCAAAGCCCTTCAGTCTGTAGGCTTCCAAACCATCGCCGCCGGAGACAGCTACAACGACCTGGACATGATCCGGGCAGGCAAGGCCGGATTTTTATTTAGAAGTACGGAAAAAATTAAAGAGGATAACCCGGACCTGCCTGCTTTTGAAACTTTTGACCAATTGATGGAAGGAATACGGAGGGCTATGAACGATTAAGCGGGTCTTTGTTCCCCAATCCCCGCTCCATAGCAAAGCGGTATGAGGAAACCAGGCCAACGTGTAAAACCCCCTGGTCTCCTCATACCGCTTTTTCGTTATTTCAGATCCTTATTTTGTCTGCCGACGGACTTTTATAGTAATCAGGTCATAGCTTTCCGCCACCATCCTTCTGATATCTTCATCCGGTATCGTCCCGTCCAGTATGATGGAATTCCAATGCTCTTTGTTCTGGTGATATCCCGGCAGCACAGAAGGATATGTATTTCTCCAAAAATCCCGCCACTCCGGATCCACCTTTACGTTCACCCATATATGCCCGTCTCTTTCATAGGTCCACACAAAGGCCTTCTTATTCTTCCTGTACCGCAGAAGAACCCAGTTATCATCATGAAACGGGGTATCCACATATACATCCGGAAAGGTTAAGCCAAAATCCAGAATTTCCTCCCGCTTTTTCACGAAAATCACCTCCCATCTCGGAATGCCGGATATTTCAGAAGTACTGCTATTCTCTTACCACGCTGATACGCTTCTGAATGTTATTTCCGGCTACGGCTTCATCAACCATTGCGATGGCGTAATCAGCATAGCTGATGATGCTCTCGCCCCTGGAATTGAGAGTTAATTCCTCTCCTCCAAGAATATACTTACCAGTGCGATCACCGTCTGCCTGGAAATCACCGGCAGGGCTGATATATGTCCACTTGACATCCTTCCTCTCGCGAAGCTCGCCCAGAGCCTTTGCCATAGCGGCCGCCAGAGGTTTGAAGATGTCGGGGAAGTCCGGGCCGTCAGCTACGCAGACCGTGTGTTCAGAGTTCACATACAGGCTGCCAGCGCCGCCGACAACTAGCAGTCGGGTATTCGTGCCGGAAAGAATCTCACACAAGTGTTTCAGAGAGGTACTGTGCTGTGGGAGCGTATCCTCTGTCCAGGCGCCGAAGGCATCAACTACCGCGTCAAATCCTTCCAGATCGGCAGACGTCAGGTCGAACAAATCCTTTTTTAAAACCTTCTGCGCTGCGGTAGCATTGTCTCCGCGGACAACAGCAGTTACATCCAAGCCTCTGTTTACCGCTTCCTTTACAATGAATTTACCTGCTTTTCCGTTTGCACAAATCACTGCGATTTTCATTTTACATACCTCCTAAATATGTCGGATAATTGTTTTTTCGTTGGCTTCGGAGCGGCCGTTCTCCTTGGCTCTTGTCTGTATTATACGCAGGCAGGTTTCAACTGTAAAGTAAGCACAATATTGTGCCGTGGTTACCCGTAGGAAACGGCTACTGCTATTTTGCATCACCCTCTTTTTACAATCTCCTACAGCGATCCGGCTCCGTCAATGCAGATATTGGCTCCGTCCAAAAATCCTGCTTCTTCACTGGAGGCAAACAAAATGGCGGCGGCAATTTCCTCCGGCTTTCCCAGCCGTCCCAATGGCTGTCTGGACACATAATTGTTCATAGCCGCCGCCGGATCCGGTTCCGACTGGATTCTCTGTTCCAGCGAGGGAGAGAGAACCGTTCCCGGAGACACTATATTGACCCGTATTCCGTCTTTCATGTAGTCCGCCGCCATAGCTTTAGACAAAGCCAGGACAGCCCCCTTAGAAGCGCTGTAAACCGCCCGGTTGGCAATCCCTTTTACGGCTACCAGGGAGGCCACATTGACAATCACTCCTTTGGTTTTCTTAAGATAAGGAATTGCATATTTACAGACCAAAAAAGTTCCGGTGACATTTACATCCATCACATGGTTCCACAGATCCAAATCCATCTCTTCTACGTTTCCTCCGCAGACGATTCCCGCACAGTTTACCACAATATCCAGCTTTCCGAATTGTTCTGCGGCCGCCTTTACCATGGACTCTGCTTCCTCAGGTTTGCTTACATCACCCTGGACAAACAAGGCTGTTCCGCCTTCCTTCTGTATTTCCTCCACCAGCTTTTTTCCGGAATCAGAAACGGAATTAACCGCCACCTTGGCCCCGTCTCTGGCATAGGCCTTGGCTGCTGAGGCTCCGATTCCTACTCCTGCTCCGGTAAGCAGCACTGCTTTATCTGTAAAATGAAACATTTACACACCCTCCTTTATTTAAGCTTAACTCCAATCTTCTTTGCCGCACTCTCCAGCTTCCTTTTGTATAGCTCCATTTTCTCCGTGGACATCAATCCAATGGGGCCGGAAATGCCGATTGCATAACGGACATTGTTGTGATAATCGAAAATAGGAACCGCAATACACCGGACACTTAAAAACATTTCTTCATCGTCTATGGCATATCCCTGCTCCCGGATATGTTCAAACTCTTCTAACAGCCTCATTTTATCTGTAATCGTTTTTTCTGTATAGGAATACATTTCATAACCGTCAAGAAGTTCATTTACCTTTTTCCTGGTCTGATAAGCCATGATGCATTTTCCCACTGAAGACGAATGGATTGGTTCGATCATTCCCACCCTGGCTGACATAGTGTAAGGAAGATTACTTACAATTTGATCAATCACATAGACCATGCTGTGGCTGTAGGCGCACAGGTGCACGCTCTGGCCCAGATAGCCGCTGACTTCCATAAGGATGGGCCTGGCAATGTCAATTACCTCCAAATAGCTGCTAAGCCGCTCCCCCAGATATAGAATCCGAAAACCCAGTTTATACTTTCTGGTTGTCTTATCCATCTGGACCATATCGTGCTGCCTTAAGGTTTCCATAATTCGGGAAGCCGTGCTCTTATTAATCTCCAGTGCCTCCGCCAGCTCTGTTACGGAAACAGAGTCCTTGTTTGCCAATAAATTTAAAGCCTGAAGCCCTCGGTCAAGTGATTGTAATATCATAAAATTATCCCCTTCCAGAACGTTTTCTGTCCAGCAATACCGCAATAATAATGATACTTCCCTTTACAATCTGCTTATAAAAGGCCTCTACTCCCATCAGATCCATACCGTTGTTAATTACGCCGATAATCAGAGCTCCTAATACCATATCAAATACATTTCCGATACCGCCGGTAAAGCTGACGCCGCCGATAATACAGCCTGCAATGGCATCCAGCTCGTACCCGGTTCCCAAGTTCGGAGATGCTGATTTTAATCGGGAAGCCATTAAAGTCGCCGCTAATCCTAAAAGAGCGCCCTCAATTAAATACGCCTGAATCTTAATCTTATCCACATTGATACCGGCGGCTTTGGCTGCATCTTCATTACCGCCTACAGCATAAATATATCGTCCGATAGGGCGTTTTTTCATGATAAAATTCATCACAAATATCACTATGATAAAGATAACAACCGTATAAGGGATCACTCCAAATAAAGAAGCCGTTCCCAGATAGTTAAAGGAATCGGGAAAGCTTCCGATAGGCATGCCGTGAGCCAAAACCAGGGCCAGGCCCCTGGCAATAGACTGGGTGCCCATGGTTACGATAAACGCCGGGATATGTCCCTTGGCAACTACTATGCCGTTAAACAGTCCGAACAAAAGGCCTGTGCCGATACCGGCCAAAAATCCTACCGGAGCAGGAAGGCCAAAGCCTGCAACGCTGGTGGAAACCATCAATCCGGCCGCAACGCCTCCCAGACCAAACATGGAACCGATGGAAAGGTCGTTGTTGTTCATGATGATTAAAATTCCCACGCCGATGGTGGCAATTCCGATACAGGATATCTGCTTTAGAATATTTACCATATTGTCTGCGCTTAAAAAAATTAGGCGCAAACAGAGACAAGAATATAAAAATAATTGCAACCCCGATAAGAATACCATTATTATTGAGAAAATACCGCACATCTTTTTTCGTTATTGATTTTGCTGACATCTTTTGTTCCCCCCATCTTCATCTTTACTTCCAAGCTTTACCGCGTACTGCATTATGATATTGGGATCCGCTTCACTGCGGTCTAAAATACCGGTTACGGTTCCCTCATGAAGCACCATAATCCTGTCGCTGATCCCTAAAACCTCAGGAAGTTCGGAGGATACCATAATAATGGATTTGCCGGAGCAGGCAAGCTGTGACATCAGCCTGTGGATATCCGACTTGGTCTTGATATCAATTCCCCGGGTAGGCTCGTCCAGGATAATAATATCCGGATCCGCATTGAGAACTCTGGCCACTACCACCTTCTGCTGGTTTCCGCCGGAAAGATTGCCGCAGAGCTGCTCATCGCTGCTTCTCTTAATCTCCAGCATATCTCCGAATTTTTTACACAGTTCCTTTTCCAGTGATTTTCGGATCACGCCGTTTCTTACGCATTTGCCGATGGAGGACATAAGAATATTATCCCTGATTCCCAGCTTCAGCACAAGCCCGTTTTTCTTTCTATCTTCAGGAACCATAATAATTCCCCGCTTAATAGCGTCCTCAGGAATCCGGTTCACAATTTTTTCGCCGTTTAAGTAAATCTCGCCGCTTTCCGGTGTACGAAGACCCATAATCGTCTCCACCAGCTCGGTACGGCCTGCTCCCATAAGGCCTGCCAGCCCTAAGATTTCTCCTTTTCTCAGCGTAAAGCTTACATTCTGGAACTCCCCTTTTCTGGTCAGCCCTTTTACTTCCAGAACCACATCGCCAATTTCCCCATACTGTTTAGGGAACAGCTCGGAAACTTCCCGGTCAACCATATATTTAATCATCTGCTGCTGGGTGATGTCTTTTACCAGACCGGTATGGATAAAATGACCGTCTCTTAAAATGGTAACACGATTGCATACGCCATATACTTCCTCCAGCTTATGGGAGATAAATACGATAGCCTTTCCCTGACTGCACAAAAGATTTACGGTTTTTAACAGATACTCTATTTCCGCTTGGCTGAGGGCAGAAGTAGGCTCATCCATAATGATCACATCCGCGTCATAAGAAATGGCCTTTACAATCTCCACCAATTGGAATTTTGCCACTGTCAGCTCCGCCATCTTTGTCCTGGGTTCTAAGTCTACGCCCAGACTTTCCAAAAGACGTTTAGAGTCATCGTACATTTTCTGGTAATCTACACATCCGGTCTTGGTTTTCGGTTCCCGTCCCAGATAAATGTTTTCCATAACCGTCATATATTTTACCTGGTTAAATTCCTGGAAAATCATGCTGATTCCCAGCTTTTTGGTATCCATAACCGATTTGAAACGTACCTTTTCACCCTTATAATAAATCTCTCCTCCCGTAGGCGTGTAAAGGCCTACCAGGATTTTCATCAATGTTGATTTTCCTGCGCCGTTTTCCCCCATCAGCGCATGAACCTCTCCTCTTCTCAGGGTGATGGAGACATCATCTAATGCATGTACCCCCTGAAACCGCATATCAATGTGTTTCATCTCAACGATAATCTCGTTTTCTTTTGACATGGCACACCCCTTTCTTTCTGGCTGACTGGAAGAGGGTGATTTGACGCCCTCTTCCTTTTGTTCCATAGCTTCCTGGTTTTAGAAATATTTCTTTGCCAAAGCGTCTCTTTCCTCAGCCAGCTTCTCATATTTCTCAATGTTGTCTTTGGTGCATACTTCATAATCAATGATAATATCCGAAACTTCTTCCCCTTTGGCCGCCTTGATGGCAGTCTTCAAAGCCATTTCGCCCTGTGCCAGACCATCCTGCCAAATGGAGCAGTCTACTTTCCCGTCTTTAATGGCCTGCATGATTACCGGGTCGCAGTCCATGCCTGCTAATTTGATGTTATCCAGCTTGCCTGCGTTTTCAACAGCGGTAAGAACTCCGGTAAGCTGGCAGTCCGCCATACAGAGGATAGCGTCAAATTCCTTGCCGGACTGAATCCAGTTTTCCACCAGCCTCATGGATTCTTCCGGAGACCAGTTTCCGGTATCATGTACTACAAGTTCTACTCCGGGGTTTTCGGAAAGAACCTTCTGATATCCTTCTGCACGCTGTACCTGAGCGGAATGTCCCAGCACCGCGTCTACATATCCCACTTTTGCGTTCTCCCCGCATACATCAATGATTCTCTGCATCTGCAGTACACCGGACTGTACGTCGTCGCATCCTACATGAGCAGTATTATTCGTGCTGTCGGTAATGGTGTTAATGGTAATTAAGGGGATACCTGCCTCATAGGCCAAATCTACTGCCGCTGCCCCCTGAACCTTATCAACCGGCTGCATAATAATGGCATCCACCTTTTTGCTTACAAAAGTCTCTACCTGGCTGAACTGCTTAGAAGGATCGTCATCTGCAAATACTACTTCCATGTTAATATCAGGAGCCTTGGTTGCTTGGTACTCATACATAGCGGAAGTAAAGTACTGTACAAATCCTCTCTGATTGCCCTGCATGATAATGCCGATATGGAGCTGTTCTTTCGAACCTTCACCTTCTGTTGCCGGCTCCTCTGCTTTTGTCCCGGCGGCTGCCGGTGCTGCGGTAGTTGCCGCAGTGGTTGTAGTCTCGGCAGGTTTGCTGCATCCGGCTGCAGATAATATCATGAGACCTGCCATTATAGTTGCTGCGAAACGTCTTAACTTCATTGTATACTCCTCCTCAATTTGTATAAAATTTCCGCCTTCTCCTGGTTCCTTTATTTTGCCGCCCATCCGCAGTCCACCAGCAAATCGGTTCCTGTAATAAAGGATGCTTTTTCACTTGCCAGAAAATAAATTGCCTCCGCAATCTCAGACGGGTCAGCCCATCGGTTAAATGCCTGCTCCGCTTCTCTGATTTTTTTCACTTCATCAAAAGACATTCCGGTTCTGGCAGCCTCCAGCCGGATGTCTGAACGGAGCATCGGGGTGTCTACGGAGCCGGGGCTTACGGAATTTACCCGGATGTTATATTCTGCTACTTCCCAGGCAACCGCTCTGGTAAAAGCAATAACCGCTCCTTTCGTGGCGCCGTAAATCGCGTGCTCGGTCTGTCCTACATGCCCGGAGATGGAACCCAAATTTACAATTGCTCCGCTTTTCTGGTTCTTCATAACCGGAAGCACCAATTTAGTAAGAATGAAGGTGCCGCCGATATTCACCTTGGCAACCCGTTCAAATTCTTCATATTTGGTGTCTTCCAAAGGCTTTACCACAACGATCCCCGCATTATTGTTCAGCACGTTAATAGCTCCATAGTTCTCAATTACCTTTTGGATAAACGTTTCCATCACCGCTTCATCCTGAACATCTCCCACACAGCTTAAGCACTCTCCGCCCATACTGCGAATCTTTTCTTCTGTGTCAGAAAGAATCGGATTTACATCAATCATGCCTACTGTATAGCCTTCCTCTGCAAACTTTAATGCGGATGCCCGGCCTATGCCATTGGCGGCTCCGGTGACAATCGCTACTTTTTCCCATATTATGTACCCATCCTTCTTATCGGTCATTTTATAAACCAAGCATTTCTTTTGCCTGGGTTACGGTTGCAACCTCGCGGCCAAGACTCCTGGAAATATCGGCGATCTCCTTTACCAGCTCATGGGTTGTACAGGTCTTTCCTGCCTGATTAAAGGGATAGTCTTCCGTTCCCACCCGCACATTGTCGCCGTTTACCACAGCGGCCGCCAGGATATCCATCTGCTCCTCACACATGATGGTAACCGTGCACGCACAGTGGTCCGGCATCATTCTGCGCCTGTATACATACTCTTCTAATGTCGCGGGAGACCAGGTTCCGCCGGGCCAGCCGAAGAATAAGGTGGTAATGTAGGGGCCGTCTAACAGATTCTTTTGAATTAACTGATTTAAGTTCCAAATGGAACCGGTATGCCAGATCTCAAACTCCGGCTTTACCCCGTACTTGCGGCAGGCATGAGCATATTCTTCTAGTTCCGCCAGTGGGTGAACCATATCGCAGGTCACGTCTTTAAAGGCTTCTGCATGATGGTTTGCAATGATGGAAACCATATCATACTTTAATTCAAACAGTTCAATCCTCTCCTGCAGCGGAATACTGGACATTCCTCCCTGTAAAAGAATATCAGATTTCGCCTTTACAGAATCGTAAACCTCTTTCCACTGCCCTTCTGCATGGGTATGAAGGACTGTTGCTCCCGCCTCTCTGCAAAGGGCTGCCTCTTCGCCGATTTCCTGAGCATTCACAGGATACTTTACCTCCGGATGGAGCCAGCAGATGTTGGGGGTTGCCACAATAATTAACGGGTCTTTCTTTCTCATTTTCCTATCCTCCTTAATCATTTTTATACTATTTTTCAATAATATGCTTGGAAATGGTAGTTACCTTTTTACAGCCGTCGTCGGTTACCACATAAGTATCTTCTACGCCGATTAACGCACCGCCAAAGCTCTCCCAGGCCTCAATCTCAAATACCATGTTTTTCTCAAAGGGGCCGTCAATAGCGCCTAAAGTTCCTAAAATGTGGACATCTTCACACTCCAGCCCCATGCTGTGGCCGATGGAGAATGCCAGGCTGTCCGGGTACTTCGCAGTATAATAAGCTCTTGCTTCTTCTCCTAAAGACTTCATGTTGGTTCCGGGTTTCACTCTTTCTTCAATATAGTGCTGAAAATCCAGAAGGGCATCGATATGCTTTTTCGCTTCATCCGGAGTCTTTCCCACAATCACATGACAGTTTACATCCGCTACGTAGCCCTTATAGTTGGCGCCAAAATCCAGACGAATAATCTCCCCCTCTTTGATTGCTCTTCCGGTTCCCGGGGCTTCCGGATCAGAGTCTCCGATAGTCATGGTCAGATGATCCCAGTCAGAGGCTCCGGCCTCCAACATGGCTTTTTTTCCCAAAGCCAGCAGTTCATTGTCCGTAACCCCTGCGGCGCAGGCGTCAATACACCGGCGAAGGGCTGTCTCGGTAATTTCGGTCGCCTTTAAGATGTATTCCATTTCCCTGTCGGATTTTACCAGGCACATATCCCGAAACGCCTGATCTGCTTCTACAATTTCAAGGTTCAGCTTCGGATCCATTAATACATCCATTACATACTTGGGTGCGGTGGACTCCACGCCTACCCGTTTTCCTTCCATGCCCCACTGCTTCATTTTCCACTTTAAAGCCCTCTGTACGTCTAAGGGGCTTTCAATTCCGATGTTGTCTGCTGCCCAGCACATATCTTCTGCACTTTCAAATACATTCCAGTGAACAACCGTATTTTCTCCGCGGGACCGGATAAGGCCCATATAAGGATACTGGTTTGCCAGCGCCGCCAAAATGGGGTTGGGTGCGCTGTGAAGCACCGGAAGGCCGGTTGTGTAATAAGTATGAATGGGGGATGTTGCGATAAGAAGATCCAAATTATACTTTTTCATCACCGCTGCTGCTTTTTCTTTGCTGTATCCAATTGGCTCTGGCATTTTAATCTCCTTTAAATTCTTATTAACAGGAATCGATTCCGCCAGTTTTTCCAAAATCTGATAGGTTTTTCCTTCCTTTCCCATCTGACGGATCTCCTCACATCTTACCGGACGTTTCTCTATATGAGACAAATATCCGGCCAAAATCGCTTCGATTGCGTGCATAGCCTGATAAGGAGTAAACTCCGGCTGCTTATTCTCCAGTACGCACATGGCAAAATGCTCATCCTCCCGCTTTACGGAAATGGGATAATATTTCGGGAAGGGAGCGTGTTCACAGTCCGGCTCATACCATTTCTGGCGCATCTTTTCATCTCTGGAAGTCATGGAATATACCCTTACCGGCTTTTCCCACGCATGATTCTCAAAAATGGTTCCTTCTGTTCCATATACCTCTAAACTGTTAAAAGGAGGCGTCATCTGGGTAAAGCTGACCATTACATCCGCAATGGCTCCATTCTCATATCTTGCAATGGCTACCGCATTGTCCTCCGCTTTCTCCGGTAAATTGATCATCTGCTTGGCTGCTACTGCAGTAACCTCTTCACACCGGCTTCCCATAATATACTCAATTGTAGCAAATTTATGGGCCGCCATATCCATGAGAGAACCGCCTCCTGCCTTTATGGGATCCCCTTTCCAGAAGCCGCTCATGCTCAGGCCCGGAATCTCATTTACTCCCTCATATGCCCGAATCATCAGCACTCTCCCGATAGCGCCGGATGCAATCAAATCATGAACACAATTATGGGCCGGGAGGAATCGGTGGTTCTCTGCAATCATAAACAGCACGCCGTTTTTCTCGCAGGCATCAATCATCCTCTGACAGCCCTCCAGGGTCGTCCCCATAGGCTTCTCGCAAAGGACATGCTTTTTCTTTTCTGCACATCGCACTACAATATCATCATGGAAAACATGGGGAACCATAACCAGCACGGCGTCAATGTCACTGTCCAGCATCTCGTCCAGAGTTTCATAAGCCGTCATAGGGTTATTCTTATATTTTCTTGCCATGCGCTTTGCGTTCTCGTAATTTACATCATAAATAGCGGTATATTCTAAAATTTCCGAATTGCGGATACCGTTTGCATGAAAATAAAATGCTCCGCCCCCGCCGACTACTCCAAATTTTACTTTTCTCATGATGCTCCTTTCTCCTTGGCTATGCCTGTAATTCCATCCAGAGCGTTTTCTAAAATCGCAATAAACCGGATTGCGCCGTCCTTATAGCCAATGTAATCCACATCTCCGTTCATATGAGCAACTGCCGAGTAAACCCGTCCGTTAATAATGTCCAGGGCAACTTCCTTATGAATCCGGTAAGTGACATCCGGAAATTGAATGGTTCCCTTCACCGTTTTGCATACCCCTTTTTCAAAAGCAATACCATAGGAATACTCATCAAATACAAATTGGAAGCTTTCCGTGTAATCCTTTAGGGTAAACAAAAGGATGTCATCACTGGCACAGATGCTTTCAAATGCCTGGAATACCGCATCTAAATCCGCTTCTGTTACGGCTTCCTTCAGGATTTTGTTTCCTACTTCCAGCATGAGTTGTTCATTCAGAAGCATATTTTTTCCTCCTCCATTTTTTGTCTTTCCTTTCCCCTTTTGTGTTTTCACTATATCATAAAAAAATCGTCATTTCACCCGGTTTCTCCCGAGTTGTTTCACTATATACAACACTTCTATTGTTTGTACTGTTTTTCATCTAAAAATATTGTATTTTCTTTAATATCCCCATATCATCCAAAAATATCTAATAATTTTATATTTCTTATCAAGTTATCCATCTACTTTACTTGAGACGCCTTTTGAGAAAGCCGGCCGCCCTGTGCTGTCAGCATTTTTGCATATATAAAAACGGAGCCGTTGCTCCTGCAGATTATTCATCTGCTTTTGCAACAGCTCCGTTCTTTTTACCTCTGGTGATTAATGGAAAGAGAACAATTCATCCATAGGCTTTACCGTTCCAAGAACCGGTTGGGACATTTTCCCCATCATTGCCGCATTGGATACCAGCACCATGGTGGTGTCCTTATAACCAGCCTCTTTAATAACATCCGGTTCAAACTCTACCAGCAGATCACCGGCCTTTACCTTTGCTCCTTGCTGTACCACTGCTTTAAAGCCCTTTCCCTTTAATTCGACTGTGTCAATACCGATATGTAAGAGCAGCTCCATTCCGTCCTTAGTCTCCATTCCCACTGCGTGTCCTGTGGGGAATACGGCGGCAACCGTTCCGTCTGTAGGAGCAAATAACTTGCCTTCAGAAGGAATAATCCCTACGCCAAGGCCCATCATGCCCTGGGAAAATACCGGATCTTCCACGTCTGCCAAAGGAATTGCGGTTCCTGCCATAGGGCTGTATATGGTCTTGGGCTTACATCCGGATCCGCCTGCCTGCTCCTCCTGTTTTCCTTTCCCTCCAAAAAGATTTCCAAATAATCCCATATGATATTCTCCTCTCCATACATTCCATAAAGCGGCATTTTCCGCTCTTAGTCCTATTTTACAAACTATACAGGAAAATGTCAAATATTAACTTTTCTTTAATGACATTGAAGGCTGAACTGTTACAATTAATGGAATTTGTATCCGGTCAGACGGGGTATTTTCTCGCCCATCCGCCCTCGGAAGCGCTTGACGGAGGTCTGTAAATTGATATATACTGAACTCACAGGAAATCCGGGATTTATATTCAGAAGAAGGGCGTTCCAGCATAGGAGGACAATATATGTTTTCTGTTGAACAAATTAAAACCTTAAATAATCTTGAACTGGAAATCTATGAATATGTAATTAAAAATCCGAACAAAGTAAAGTATATGCGAATCCGTGAACTGGCTTTGGAAGTGCATGCTTCAACTTCTACAATTCTCCGTTTTTGCCAGAAAATGGGCTGTGACGGTTATAGCGAATTTAAGCTGAAAATGAAGGAATATTCCTCAAATCTTGCCCAAAGCCGCATTACCGATGATGTCACAGAGGTAATTGATTTTCTAAAAAAGACATCGACTGATGAATTCGAACAAAGATTGGAAATGCTGACAGATGTCATTATGAAAGCGAAACATATCTTTTTTATCGGAAGCGGTATGTCCGGTATTGTAGCAAAATATGGGGCGCGTAATTTTTCCAGTATGGGAAAATTCAGTCTTTATATTGACGAACCGCATTATCCTACAGAAATTCGTTTTCTGGAAAATTCTCTTGCAATTGTGTTTTCCGTTTCAGGCGAGTCTCGTGATACCATTCGCCATACTACACGATTTAAAGAACAAAATTGTCAAATCTTAAGTATTACCAATACGGAAAACTGTACAATCGCAAAAATATCCGATTATAATATCGCCTACTATATCACCTATATGAAAATTGCAGATTATGACATAACCTCTCAGATTCCCGCAATGAGCATTGCGGAACGTTTAGGCAAAAAAATATACCGGCGAACCGGCGGACATTTAGAAATTGTATGAAACACACTGTTACTTAAAAGGAACAAGCGACTACTTTCTGTCACTTGTTCCTTTTGCTTTCCAATTCGTTGACAATTACCTCTTAAATTCATACAATCAGAGACAGCAAAAACAACACGATTAAAATAAACAGGAGGTAAGTAAACATGGCTAAAGATTATGCCGCAGCAGCAAAAAAGATTGTAGAACACATTGGCGGAGTCGATAATATCGCCAGTGTAACCCACTGTATGACCCGTCTGCGCTTTGTTCTCAATGATGAGAACATGGTAAATGATGATGCCGTCAAAGGGATTGACGGAGTAATCGGGGTGGTAAAGCAAGGCGGACAGTATCAGATCATCATCGGAAATCACGTGGAAACTGCATATCAGGAAGTCTTAAAGCTTGGAAATTTCGGTGAAGCAAGCGAGATAGCAAAGGGAGAGAAAAAAGAACCCCTTACACTGAAAAAAATCGGAAACAATATCCTTGACGCAATTGTTGGGACTATGTCCCCTCTTATTCCCGCAATTATCGGCGCTTCTATGGTAAAACTGCTTGTTATGCTGCTAGGAATAGCCGGAATTCTGCCGGCAGACGGAGAAACCTATAAAATCATCAATACGATTGGCGACGGAGCCTTTTATTTCCTTCCCGTCATGGTTGCCGCATCTGCTTCAAAGAAGTTTAAAACCGATATGTTTATTGCCATTGCCATTGGAGGCGTTTTAATTCATCCGGATTTCCGCTCTCTGATGGAAGCCGTAACCGTAGGTGAGACAGCGGCCCATTTTATGGGAATCCCTATCGCATCGGTAAAATATACATACACCGTTATCCCCGCGCTCTGTATGACATGGATTCTTTCCTATATTGAGCGGGCCATTGATAAAATCACTCCTGCCGTTACCAAGAACTTTTTAAAGCCTATGCTAATCTTCCTTATCGCTGCCCCTATTGCGATTTTAATTATCGGGCCTGCCGGTATTTTTGTGGGAGAAGGGATCTCTTCTTTTGTATTTTTTGTTCAGTCAAAGCTTGGTTTCCTTGCCGTTGGAATTATGGGCGCCATCTGGCCTCTGCTGGTTATTACAGGTATGCACCGCGTCTTTACTCCTACAATTCTTCAAACCATTTCCGATACCGGAATGGAAGGAACCGTAATGCCATCCGAAATTGGCGCGAACCTGTCTTTAGGAGGCGTTTCGCTTGCTGTAGCTTTCAAAACCAAAAATGTGGAGCTTCGTCAGACTGCTCTTGCAGCCGCTTCCTCCGCCCTAATCGCAGGAACTACCGAACCGGCGCTTTATGGAGTCGCCGTACGCCTGAAACGTCCGCTGCTGGCCTCTCTGATCACCGGTTTCGTATGCGGATGTCTGGCAGGTATTGCCGGTCTTGCCAGCCGCTCCATGATATCTCCCAGCGTCCTTACGGGTGTGCAGTTTATTGATCCGGCTAGTCCCGGAAGAAGCATTATGTGGATTGCAGGTATTTCCATTCTTTCCATTGTCCTTTCCTTTGTATTAACGCTTGTAATCGGTTTTAAAGATATTCCAGAGGGAGAATAATAATGATAAAGGATTTCAAATTACCTGAAAACTTTTTGTGGGGCGCCGCCATTTCCGCCAATCAGGCAGAAGGGGCCTTTCAGGAGGATGGCCGGGGAATCAGCAATATTGATCTGATTCCCCATGGCCCTCAGCGAATGGCTGTCAAGCTGGGAAATACCTCCCATCCTAAAATCCTCCCCGGCGAGTATTATCCCAGCCATGACGGCATTGATTTCTATCACCATTACAAGGAAGATATTGCCCTGATGGCCGAATTGGGACTAAAGGTATTCCGTACATCCATTTCCTGGTCCCGCCTCTTCCCTAACGGGGATGAAACGGCGGCTAATCCCAGAGGAATTGCTTTTTACCGGAATGTCTTTACAGAGTGTAAAAAATACGGAATTGAACCTTTGGTAACCCTCTGCCATTTTGATGTTCCCATGGGTCTGATTACGCAGTATGGCTCCTGGAGAAGCAGAAACGTGATCGACTGCTTTGTCCGGTACGCAGACACCTGCTTCCGGGAGTTTTCCGGCCTGGTTAAATACTGGCTTACATTTAATGAAATCAATATTGTATTACACAGCCCGTTTTCCGGCGCCGGAATCGCCTTTGAAGAAGGAGAGAATAAAAATCAGACCATTTATCAGGCCGCACACCACATGCTGCTGGCAAGTGCGATGGCCGTAAAGCTGGCGCACCGATACAGCTCAGAGAATCAGGTAGGCTGCATGTTAGCAGGCGGAAGCTTTTATCCTTATTCCTGCAATCCCCGGGATGTCTGGGAATCGGTGGAAAAAGAACAGGAAAATCTCTTTTTTATCGATGTGCAGGTACGGGGATATTACCCTTCTTATGCCCAAAAATTGTTTGCCAAAAAAGGCGTCCGTCTAATAATAGAGGATGGGGATCTTGATACGCTCAAGACAACGGTTGATTTTATTTCTTTCAGTTATTATGCCAGCCGGTGCGTTTCCTCTGATATGAACAATAAGGTCATAAATGACGGAAATGTAGTTCGATCTGTTAAAAATCCCTATCTAAAAACAAGCGACTGGGGATGGGCAATTGATCCTCTGGGGCTTCGGATCACTATGAACCAGTTATATGACCGGTATCAGAAACCGTTGTTTCTTGTAGAAAACGGATTGGGAGCCAAAGATGTACCAGAGGAAAACGGTGAAATCTATGATAATTACCGCATTGACTATCTAAAAAGGCATATTGAGGCTATGAAGGATGCTGTGGAAGACGGCGTGGAGCTAATGGGATATATAGCTTGGAGCTGTCTGGATCTGGTTTCTGCTTCAACCGGAGAGATGGGCAAGCGTTATGGATTTATTTATGTGGATAAAGAGGATGACGGAAGCGGCACCTTTTCCAGAAAAAAGAAAAAATCTTTTTATTGGTATCAAAAAGTTATAAAGAGCAACGGAGCCATACTAGACATTTAAGACGAACAGATATTCTGCCGATAGGGCAGCGGGATCCATGGATAGAGGGGTTGTCGCAAAACCATCAAATTAGATGATTGAGCGACAACCCCTTCATTAAGCGCAGCAAGTGAATTTTCTTGTCCGCCCTTTTTAATTACAACACGAAAGCTTTGCTTTCTTCTTAATAAGTTCTTTTACAACATTCGTCAGCTATTGGGTATCACCTGTTTTTCTTTGTTTACCACATAAATCCCCAAGCACACCAAAACCAGAGCCGCCAGAGCATTGACGGAAAACGCCTGCTCCTTCTCCCCTAAAAAAGCGGCGGATAAAACCACGCCAAAGAGCGGGTTCATAAATCCGAATACGGTTACCCGGCTTACCGGATTGTATTTTAGCAGGATTCCCCATATGGTATAGGCCGCCGCAGAGATAAAGCTCAGATACAAAAGCAGAACCGCCGCCAAAATTCCCGGGGCCCTGGCCAGAGTCCCTCCGCCTAAGAAGCCTATAGCCGTCAAGGCGGCTCCTCCCAGCATAAACTGGTAGCCGGACATGGTTACCACATCATATTCCCGGGAATACTTTTTGATCAGGGCGCCGGAGATGGCGTAGAAAACCTGAGCCAGAAGAACAAAGCCTTCTCCCAGAAAAGACATTTCAAAAAGCTTATCCGTCCCGGCTCCTGCCAGATTCATAATGACGATCCCTGCAAATCCCAATATACAGCCGGCAAGCTTTTGAGCCGTCAGCCTTTCGTAGCGGAAAATCAGGCTTGCAAACAAGATGGAAATAAACACATTGGTTCCTGTAATAATTGCCCCGTGAACTCCGGTTGCATGGGACAGCCCTACGTAAAAGAAGAAATACTGCAGGATGGTCTGCGACAGAGCCAGATTGCACAGCTTAATTCCGGAGCCCTTAGCCGGCAGGATCCATCTGCCTTTTATCATACTGTGGTACAGGATTACCAGAAATCCTGCCAGCAAAAACCGGATTCCGGCAAACATAAGAATGGAGAAGGTGTCGCTGCTGTCAATCTGAAACAGGCTGTAGCCTGTCTTGATTGCAGGAGTGGCGCTTCCCCACAAAAAGCAGCAGAAGCCTGCCAAAAGCAGCACTGCTTTCATGCTGGTTAGATTTATAGTTCTCTTGTTGGTCTTTTCCATCTCGTTTGTCCTCGGTTTCCCGCTCTTAGCGGATGCTTTTCTAAAAAACTTATACTTTTCTCTTGCAATCTTTACTCCTATGAAGTAATCTATCAGAGAAATTTGTTACAGGAGAGATTTGCGATGAAGAGTTTAAACTCAATAAAAGAATTTTTTATCATTACTTTTGGGGCATTGATTGTAACTGCCGCCGTATTTTTCTTTTTAATCCCCAGTCAGGTATCTGTAGGAAGCATATCCGGTTTGGCCATGATTCTTGGCAATGTGATCCCTCTAAAGCTATCCGTCATTACTTTTGTTTTAAATGCCGCTTTGCTGGTTATTGGATTTCTGCTGATTGGCCGGGAATTCGGAGTAAAAACAGTGTATACTTCCATTCTTCTGCCTGTATTTTTAGGAGTGTTTGAAGTTCTTTTTCCTGATAACGCTTCCTTTACCGGGGATGCATTCCTGGATATGATCTGCTACATTTTTACTGTAAGCATTGGTCTTGCCATCCTTTTTAAACAGAATGCTTCCTCCGGGGGCCTGGATATTGTAGCAAAGCTGCTGAATAAATACCTGCATATGGAGCTTGGCAAAGCCATGGCCCTGTCCGGAATGTGCGTGGCCCTGTCCTCTGCGTTTTTCTATGACAAAAAGCTGGTGGTTTTAAGTATCCTGGGTACCTATTTAAACGGGCTGGCACTGGATCATTTTATCTTTGGAATGAACTTAAAAAAGCGGGTCTGCATTATTTCCCGGCATCAGGAGGAAATCCGGGAATTTATCCTCCGCCGCCTGGGCAGCGGAGCTACTATTTATCAGGGGTTTGGCGCCTATGATAATCAGCCCAAAACAGAAATTATTACCATTGTAGATAAAAATGAATATTCCCTTTTGATGAATTTTATTTCCAAAACCGACCCTGAGGCCTTCGTAACCGTTTATACAGTTAATGAGATTATATACCGGCCCAAACATTAATTAGGAAGATCCCCTGCACCAGGCTGAGCCATTCTCATTCCCACCCGAATCATGCGGAAGGTCCTCTCCGCCGCACCGATATACAGCTCCCTGGCTCTGGCGCAGGCCTGATCTGTGTCCATGGGTTTATTGACGGCAGTCAGAATACTTTCAATGCCAAAATTATAAATTCCTTCCGCTCCTTTATCCATTGCACCCACAATGGCTACCGCCGGAATTCCTCTGGCTTTGCAGCGCTGTCCGATACCGCTGGGCGCCTTCCCAAAAACGGACTGCCCATCCATACACCCTTCGCCGGTTATTACCAGATCAGTTCCTTCCAGCAGGCGGTCAAAATCAATTAAGTCCAGCACAGTCTCAATGCCAGGTCTTAAATCGGCGTTTAAAAATCCGCAGAGGGCGGCGCCCAAGCCGCCTGCCGCACCTGCGCCCGCTGTCTTTTCCACATCAATGCCTAACTTTGTTTTCATAACAGATGCGTAATTTTTCATGCCGGCTTCCAGCCGGTCTAATATTTCCGGAGTACCGCCTTTCTGCCTGCCAAAAGTGTAGGCGGCGCCGTCAGGCCCTGTCAAAGGGTTCCTTACGTCGCACATTACAGTAATTTCCGCTTTCTTTACAGCAGGATTCAGGCCGCTCATATCAATGTCAGCCACCTTTTCCAGATCCCTGCCCATTCCCGGCAGCTCTCTCCCGTTTTTATCCAGAAACCGGATTCCCAATGCTCTCATAGCGCCCATACCGCCGTCATTGGTTGCGCTTCCGCCAATAGCAATAGACAATTTTTTTAATCCCTGATCCAAGGCATCCTGGATTAGCTGCCCGGTTCCATAGGTGCTGGTATTCAGCGGATTTCGCAAATTAACCGGCACAAGGGGAAGCCCTGACGCCGCAGCCATTTCAATTACCGCTGCTTCTTCATGAATCACACCGTAAAAAGCCTGAATTTCCTCCATCAACGGGCCATATACCTTCCGCTGGCGGTAGGTTCCTTTTGCAGCCTCAACCACGGCTTTTACCGTTCCTTCTCCGCCGTCGGCCACCGGCACACCAATTGTCTCGCAGCCCGGAAATATTTTCTCTGCCGCCTCGCTTAACATAGCAATGCTCTCTTCTGATGAGATGGTTCCTTTAAAAGAATCTGACGCAAACAGTATTCTCATAGATTTTTCCTCTTTTTGAACCATTATTCCATTGATGTTTATGCAATTAATATGCAGTACGTCCTTCTAAATATCCGCCGTTCATGTAGTGATAATAATAGGACGGCAAATCTTCTCCAAATGCCTCTGCCAAATCCGGATTTTTATCTTTATATATGAAAACCTGAAAGCTTTCAATTCCGGTACGGCCCTCTCTCATCCCGATGGTAAGAAAATTTTCCAGCAGCTGATTACTGTCCCAGCCAATTGCGTCGCTAATGTCCTTATTGTGTTCCCCATAATAGGCGGCGTCAAATACCAGCGAAATGTTGTCCGGTACTGCAGCAGACTCTGGCGAACCTGTCTCACTGCCGGCAGAAGAAGTTGTGCTGCCAGTGGAGTTGGATGTGTTGGCGCCGGCGGTCCCTCCGCTGTAAGGGCATACGCCGCCTGGATGGAGGTGAGCCTCATAGCCGCCGCAATGGTAATGGTAGCTCCCCAGCCCGCTTTTATTTTTATTGTCCCGGTGTCCGCCTTGGCTGTCGGTGCGCCCGCTATGGGCCTGGGCTTCCATGGGATTCCCCGCAAAAGGTACGGCCTCCGGAATATAGGTGCCGATAACCGCGGCGGCAAACAATACGGCAATCTTACTTTTTCTCATTTTTGCAATCTCTCCTTCTCCGATCTGTTTGTTTCAGTATAGTAATTTGCGCGTATTATGTCAATATTCGAAATATAATATTTATAAAGCTTGTATCCCTTAAAGCAAAAAACTGCCAACAGATTTTCAGCTGCTGGCAGAAAAAATTTTTGATTTTATTTTTCAGGACAAATAATATATTTTCCCTTCTCCCGTTGCTTTGGATTTTTCAGAATATCTTCCAGCTGCTCCAGTCCGCATACCGGGCAAACCATACTGCTCACATCTAATCTCCCTGAATCAATCAGATCCAACGCCCTTTTCTGAGTATATGGATTAATATAAGAAGCCTTTAATTCCAATTCCTTCTGAAAAATCTGAAACGGTTTTACTGAAATGGTTTCCTCCGGCTTTGTTAAGCCAAACATCATCACAACCGCCTTATTTCCTGCTATCTCTATTGCCTGTTCAATGGTAGCGGGATGCCCTACGCACTCAATTACGGTATGAATCCATCCCATTCCCTGTTTTTCCAGCTGTTCCTTCACATTCTCGCGGAAGGGATCGATGCCTATATCCGCCCCCAGCCGGAGCCCCATCTCTCTTTTCTGTTCTACCGGCTCTATCAAGGCTACCCTGGCAGCTCCGGCCAGTCTGGCAAGCTGCACCATCAGAAGGCCAATCATACCGCCGCCTATGACTGCCACCTGATGGCCCGGCCGAATCCGGCACAAATCAATTCCATGCAGGCAGCAGGCTGCGGGCTCTGTCATAGCTCCTTGTTCATAGGTCATATGTTCTCCCAGCAAATAGACCTGCCGCTCATTTACTGCACAGTACTCCGCAAATCCGCCGTTAACCGTGGTTCCGTATCCAATCATATGCTGACAATAATGAACTGCTCCATTTCTGCAGGGCTCACAGCTTCCGCAATAGCAGTTGGGATCTACACAAACCCTGTCTCCCACATGAAAATTCCTTACGTTCTTTCCTGTCTGAGCAACTATTCCGGAAAATTCATGCCCTAAAATAATAGGTGGGAACACTTTTGCTGCTCCCGGATCTCCTTCATAAATGTGAACATCCGTTCCGCAGACGCCGCAGGCCTTTATCTGAATTAATACTTCCTCATCTCTCAACTGGGGCATATCTGATTCTTCTACTCTTAAATCCTGTCTTCCATAAAAAACTGCACTTTTCATCTTATCCTCCAATGGGCTAAAACTCCACTTCCATTCCGTCATAAGCGGCCAAGAATCCTTTTTCTGCAAATATGGGGGTAATTCGTTCATGAGCCGGATTATAAATATGAGTAAAGTGAGTAGATACAAATTTTGTATCTGCTGTTGCCATCCCTTCTTTTAGCATTCTCTCCCTGATCACAATATTATCAGGAAGACCCATATGCTCTTTAAAAATTCCGGTTTCTTCTACCATGGTGCAATCCAAAATCACGCAATCAAAGCAATATTTTTTTAATTCCGCCCATGTTTCTTCACTGAACATTGCTGTATCATGACCGTAGAGAAGCGTTTTCCCTCCCCTTGCAACAGCATAAATAAAGCAGTTCTCATCCGCATCATGATTTGCCGGAAGCGCTTGTATCTTATAGTTTCCGATTGTTGTCTCTTCAAAAGGAGAGAGCACCTGAACCTTTAAATATCCTTCTATTTCAGTCCGGCTTCTCCCGTATTTACCCATTTCATACTGAACAGCTTCTTTTACTTTTTCATTTCCAAAAACCCGGAGGCTGCGCGGCCTTTTATAAAATGCCATAGGCGGCTTCACCTGCATCAGCCCGGGGGCATACAAGTGATCATCATGGGAATGGGTCACCAATACATAGTTGATTTTCGTCATGTCCAGCTGCCTGAATAATGTTTGAGCATATGTATCCATAGAAAAATCAATTAATATTTCTTCATCCAGCTGTGCACAGGTTCTTGTCCTTATATTTTTTCCTCCCAGCCTTCTTGCCTCCCTGCAATATTCACACTCGCAAAAGAATCCCGGAACGCCTTCCGACGCTCCTGTTCCATAAAAATGTATTTTCATGTCTGTTTTCTCCTTTTTCTTCCTTACCGCCGAATCCAGTCCATTATCTTTTGACCGGATAATACCTGTTTTAGTTCCCCGGAGTCGGTTATTCTCTGATTTAAAATTATTCCGCCCCGCCCTAAATGGGCTGCTTCGTGAAAGTCGGATGCTGAAACTTTTATGTATTCCGGATGCTTCCTTAGAATCATCTTAATTTTATCCGGTTCCTGGGCCCATTGAATATTTCCGTTATAGATTTCTATTCCGTCCAGCACATCCTCGCATTGCAGCCTGCAAATTCTTAACAGAAGAGGATAAGAAAACTGTTCTGCCTGATTCTGCTTCTTTGCCTCCTTCCATTCTGAAAAGGAAATCTCTTCTATCTCCGGATGTTGCTGCACCATAGCAGTCAGCTCGTGATTGCAATACGTTCTGAACTCATTTTCCCTGCTGTTAGCCGCAATCGTAAATCGAATGGGATGAGCCTGAATTACCAACATTCCCTGGTCATGAAAAAGCTTGAACGCCTGCCTTAAGGGCAGTTCATAAATAGCCGGATATTGATGCAAAAACTCCTCCGTAATGCCGACAATCAGAAAATCATCCTCCGTCTCGACATTCCGAAACTCAATGCCGAGAACAACGTCCAGCCCTATTTTATCCCCTTCGCTTTTTGCGGCATGATAACCGGAAAGATAACATTCTATCTTCTCCTCCGGATTCATCTGCCCTAGACTGTCAAAATATTCTTTATGGTAATGGTCTGTAATCATAATTCCCTGATAACCGGCCATTCGATAACACCATGCCACATCCTTTCCGGACAGCTTTCCGCATTTGCTGGTCTCACTGGTATGAACATGCATATCAAACTTATATGATTCCATTATCCTTTAACCCCCGATACAACAACTCCCTGAATAAAATATTTCTGCATAAAGATAAATACCAACAAAATAGGAAGCGCTACAATTACCGCAGCGGCAAATACTAAGTTCCACTGAATATTGTACATCCCGCTAAAAAACGTCAGCCCTACGGAAATTGTCTGCTTTGAATTTGAATTAATGTAGATCAAAGGCTCCAGATAATTATTCCACTGATCCTGCATCGCCATGATCATTACTGCCAATAAGGCCGGCTTGCTTTGGGGAAGAACAATATAAATAAATCTTTTCCAAACGTTGCATCCGTCGATCATAGCCGATTCGCTTAATTCTAAAGGAATTCCCATCATACTCTGCCGCATCATAAATGTATAAAACGGTTTTGCAAAAAAGAAGGGCGCAATCAGCGGAACCCAAGTATCTAAAAGATTTAACTGCCTGTAGATAAAATATAGTGGAGTTAATACTACTTCTGTCGGAATAATCATGGTCAGGATTACCAACATAAAAACCTGATCTCTTCCTCTCCATTTTATCTGAGAGAATCCAAACGCTACTATGGAGGAAGAAATCATGGCTCCCAGTACAGATAAAATGGTAATCATCGCTGAATTCTTCAGCATTTTGCCAAAGTCCAAAGCAGAATACTGATATGCTTCCACATAGTTCTGAAATCTCATAGGCCAGACAAAGAATTTCGGAGGGTATTGAAAAATCTGCTCATAGTTTTTTACAGAATTCAGGAAAAACCAGTAAAGCGGAAACATAAAAACAATTGACAATACAATCAAGGCCAAATAGCATAATATTTTTCGGATCATCTTCCCGTTTTTTTTCTTTTCCATCATTCACCCCCATAATATACCCATTTCTTAGATGTTTTGTATATTAAAATTGTCAATGCGCCTACAATCACAAAAAGGAATACAGACATAGCATTGGCATAACCCAGCTTAAAGTTTGCGAATGCATTTTTATACAAATATAGCATATATACCAGACTGGCATTATTAGGGCCGCCATCTGTCAAAATTTTAAACAGCGTAAAGGATTTAAAAGCGCCAATCAAACCGATTAACAAGTTCATAAACAGCACCGGCGTCATCAAAGGCAGCGTAATATGAAATACCTGTTTATATTTACTGCAGCCGTCCAAATCCGCCGCTTCATAAAGGGATGTGGGAATGCTCTGAAGTCCCGACAAATTAATGATCATCATTTTTCCCGACTGCCAGATATTGATAAAGACTGTACTGGCTATAATCGTTCCCGTCCCTGCAAGCCAGGGAATTTTATTAAGTCCCAGACTTGTTAAAAGATAATTCACAATACCAAAATCCGTATCCAGCATCTGTTTCCACAAGAGTGTTGACGAAACGACAACGATAAGGCATGGGATATAAAAAATGGTACGAAATATGACAATTCCTTTTAATTTTTGATTTAAAAGATTTGCCAGCAAAAATCCAAATATCAACTGAAGCGGAACCGTAAAAACGGCATATAAAAGCGTAATTCCCAAGGACTTCCAAATCATCGGATCCCGAGTAAACATTGTGATATAATTGTCCAAGCCAACAAATTTAGGCGGTGATAAAAAGCTGTAATTGGTCAGGCTCATGCCTATGGCAAGCGCCAAGGGAATTACAGTAAAAGCAAACAGCCCAATCAACCATGGGGAAATGACAAGCAGTCCCGTCCTCAGTTGTTTTCTTTCTTTTTTACTCCATTTCCCCATAATAAATTCCTCCTTCGTTCTAATGCGATTATTCAAACTGAGCTTTATTTTCTTCCATTATTCCGTTGATTTTCGTGTTCAGTTCTTTCATTGATTCTTCTATAGTCGCTTCTTTGCTATAAGCTTTCTTCAATGCGTTGCTTACTTCCTCATTAAACTGCCCATAAGGAATATACTGGGTCAGTGTATTGGGATGAATATAGTTTAAAGCGTTTTGATATGCAATGATATTATCCGGTACATCCCCCTCAAAATATCCGTCTCTGACTTCTTCTAAAGCCGGAATATACGTATGGGTATCCGCTAAAATCTTCTGACATTCCGGCTGTACCAGCTCTTCCAGCAAAGCAATTGCCGCCTCATAATTTTTGGCATTGGGATTGACGAATAGTCCCAGCACGTTGCTGGAGGATACTCTCTTTCCCGTTACGGGATCATGCGGAATTTCCACTACATCCCATTCAAATGTAGTAATATTATTATAAGACGGAAGCTTCCAGACACCTGCCGGAATCATAGCAATTTTTCCGCTGATAAAGATATCATCTCCGGAAGTTTGAGTTGTAGCATCAATGCTTGGAGAAAGTCCTTCCTGATACATTTCTACCAATGGCTTCAACGCTTCCGCAACTTCCGGCTGATCCAAGATACAGGCGGAACCATCTTCATTAAACATTTCCACTCCTCTAGACCAGATAAATTCCCAGGCCGGAAGCCTGTCTACTCCGCAATAGAAACCATACTGAGTTGTCTCGCCTTTTTCATTTTTAACTGTCAGCTGCTTTGCTAATTCATGAAGATCATCCCAGGTCCAGGTATCCTCGATTTCCTTTAAGTCCGGAAGGCCTGCTGCCTTAAACAAGTCTTTATTGTAGGCAATGGCGGTACTTTCAATGGTAAAGGGAATGGCCATCTGCTTTCCTTCAAACTGATACGTTTCCCTTAATTCAGGTCTTAAGCTATCCAAATATTCCTGCAGTTTTGGAGAGTTTGCAATGGCATCGGTTAAGTCCATAGCCTGTCCGGAAGCCGCATACAGTTCAAAGGAAGGTCTGGTCATCTGATAGATATCCGGACCGGTTCCGCCTGCAATGGCTACGGGAAGCTTTGCCATAAAATCAGCATTTGCCGTATACTGAATATCTACTTTTAATCCTGGATTATTGGCCTCTGCATATTCAATCTGCTTGGCAAAGGCATCCGTTGCCTCTGTACTCCAGGTCCACCAGACTACGTCTCCTCCTATTTTTCCTCCTGATTCACCTGACGCTGTCTCTGAAGCTGTTCCTGATACCGCAGAAGAACCCGTTGGTTTCTCTGTTTGTTTATTGCCGCAAGCAGCTAGAGACCCCATTACCAACGCACTGCTAAGGAACACTGCCATCATTTTTTTCATATTTGTTTCCCCTTTCTCTTTCTCTAAATTTTTTCTTGTCTTTGTACATCTTTTTCCTTTTTGGCATTTCAAACAAAAATATACATAAAACACCCGAAAAAATATATATTTTTTCTTATTTAAATGTCAATCAGTCTGTATGACATATACATCTTGTATATATTATGATAGTATTTATCTTTTACTCCTTCATCATATTCATGTTGTCAGTTTTTTTGTTTATGTTGTATATAAGTCTTTTATCCCCGTAAGTTTTATGATAAAATCATCTTATCCTCAGCGGACAAAGGTACTCACACCGCAGCCATCGTCTTTTTATAAGGAGACTAAATTTCATGAAAAACAATTCCCCAAAATTTGCAGATTTGTCCATGCGAAAAAGTAATTGCGATATTCGATTTAACAATTTCACAACGGATGATCCTACTGCCACTAACATGGTAGTTTACCAAAGCGGGCATAAATTCAACTGCCCTCCAGGATGGCATACCACAGTAAATACTTATGACCACTATATCATCCATTATATCTTGAATGGAAATGGCACTTATTATTCTCCAAACAAAACCTACTCTGTTAAACAAGGGGATTTGTTTTTAATCAAGCCCTTTGAAAGTATTCATTATCAAGCTGATTTTTTATATCCCTGGACTTACTATTGGGTGGGTTTTAATGGTACAGATGCTTCCAATATTTTAAAATTATGCGGGTTTTCTGATACGAATTTAATTATCTCTCACCGGCAGGATAGCCTATTAGAAGAAATCTTCCGGAAGGTAGCTTATCCCCAGCGCACCTCTATTTCCCGTGAATATGAACTACTTGGGAATTTATATCAGATTTTTTCCTTTTTAATTCATACCCACGACCCTCAGCCAATCTCGAAATCCGAACAATATTTAAATACTGCCGTCAACTATATTCAGGAAAATTATCTTTACTGTGACCTGTCGGTAAATGATGTAGCTGATTTTGTCGGCATTGACCGAACCTATCTTTACCGCCTCTTTCGCAAACACTTTCAATTATCTGTTCAGGACTTCATTCTGAATATACGATTTAAAAAAGCAGTCAATCTGCTAAAATACTCCGACCTTTCCATTGAATTAATTGCATTCTATTGCGGTTTTGGAAATCAGTCTTATTTCTCAACGGTTTTTAAAAAGCACTTTTCCAAGTCTCCTCTTCAATACCGCAAGGAAGCCCTGGCAGCGACATGAAGCGTGCCTTTGCCAGGAAGTTGTAAACGGTAGATATCCCATACCTCGACTTTAGAGGTTTTGTGATTAGGTTTGTATTTTTTGAGACTTTCGTATATAATAAAAATGTGATTAAGAAACACCAAAATTCTAATAAAAGTGTGAAGGGCGAGTCTATGGAGCGATTTGTTTTGAAAAAGCTGCTGAACTGGAAGAATTCCCCCTATCGCAAGCCCTTGATCTTGCAAGGTGTGCGTTAGGTAGGCAAGACTTGGATTCTGAAAGAGTTCGGTAAACGTTACTATGAAAATATTGCATATTTTAACTTTGTTGATTATTCCGGGGTTCTTTGAGCCACTTGTCCGGACTTTGAGAGCCACCATTCCGAAGAATGAGAGCCACTTATTCCGGTAATTCAGAGCCACTATTAAAGGCTCTATTACATA
>JAETNT010000194.1 GCA_021772025.1 Enterocloster bolteae
TACCTCTATTATCAGCATAAACGTCCATTGTTATAAGTTCTTTTGCATGTCCCATGAGTTTTGATACTGCCTTGGGATTAAATGACTCTTTCAGCAGGAGCGTACAGTATGTGCTGTGCAGATCATGCCAGCGGATGTCCGGCAAGCCATTTTCAGCAAGAAGCTGCTTATAATACCTGCAATGGAATCCCTTGCTCCTTGCCCTGCCAAAGCTGGAACAACAGATATAGTCCAGATCCTGAAACTCCCCCCTTCTGCGGTTTCTGTTTTTCTCATACACCTGCCGTTCCTTTAGGATCGCCTCAAAGACGTAATCGGGAATCGGGATTTCTCTGTAACTGGATTTTGTCTTTAATCCAACCTCCTGTTTCGTAAAGGTTTTTGGAGCAAAGTCTTCTTTTGCTGTGTTATGTACTCTCCCCAGCTGGCGCTCCACTTTTAAAGTGCGGTTGATATAATCCACATCCGAATATTTTACACCATTTATCTCGGATCTTCGAAGCCCCATAAGCACATTAAACATCACCTGCATATGGATCGGAGTATCTTTACTTTTTTCCAGCAAAATTAAAATCTGTTCCATGGTTAGCGTTCTTTGTGTATCGATCTTTCGGGTTCTAAAGCCCGGTTTCTGCTGCGGCTTTTCTGCCTTGGGAAGCCCGATTCCGTCTACCGGGCTTGTCTGGATCACCTTGTTCGTTACCGCATAACGAAAAGAGACATTCATGATTGTTTTTACCAGCTCTGCTATCGACCTTGAATAGCCTGCCTTTGTATTAAACAATTTCTAAACGTCTCCGCGGGTAACATCCATCATTTTTTTCCTGCCCAGGATGGGAATGATGTGATTCTTTATTATTCCGCAATAATTATAATAAGTTTCGTAACTGTCCGTGCGCTTTTTAAGGTCCGTTTCAAGCCAGAATATCATAAAATCAGCCACATGAACCTTTGCGTACACAACAAACGTACCATTATATAATTCTGCGATGGTCTTCTCCCTTGCCTTAACTGCTTCTTTCTCTGTTTTGAATCCGGACTTCTGCTGTGTTTTCTCGCTCCCGTCCGGATATTT
>JAETNT010000099.1 GCA_021772025.1 Enterocloster bolteae
AGTGCAGCACCAAGGCTGGCCTTGGCATCCCATAAGCCCCCAGTTGTTCACGTCCCGTGAATATTTTGTATAGTTATTGCTGCCTCTGTTGGCAGTTTTAGAATCCAAATTGGCGTCTGAAGCTTTTTCAATATATCCCTCTTCTGCTATGCCCCTATCTATCAATCCTTTTAATGTTCCCATATCTTCCTCCAATTAAAAAGGCCCAGCTTTCGCCAGGCCTTATGCATTACTTGTGCGACGTCGCACGGGGTCAGTCATCTTCCGGAATGTCTACCGCAATTTCGATCTTCTTCTTAATGAATCGTAGTACGGGGCTGAGAATAGGAATCACAACTCCGGTAGCCTCGCAATTCTCCGTAATGCTGATAAGCTCATTGATTACCAGCCATGAAGCCACCATGGCCGCAAACAGCAGCGGGAATTTCATCTCAATGTGCAAGGTGACTGCCACATAAGAAATCATACAGTCAATCCCGAATCCTACGAAAATCAGGATATACATCATTACCTTTTTCACAATTCCGGCAAATGATTTCTGGCTGATGATTTTCTCTCCCCTCACCTTTGAGGCCGCCAGGCCGGTAAAGTAATCGATAATGTTGCACGGGATAAGAAGCGCCAAGGGAACCGCAAGAATCCCGAAGAAACTAAAAAAAGCACCGGCTGCGGCGCTGATAGCATACTCTATTGATTTTGTTTTCATTTTCATGTACCTCACTTTTCTTCTAACCTTTTTATTAACGTGTTATATTCTGTCTCCGACAGCCGGTTTGCCAGAAAGAAAACATCTAACTTCTGCTTCATATCCTCTATCCACTCCGGGCTATTCGTTCCTTTTTTCTCAGCAATTTCTATCAACTTTAAACAATTTCTATAAGTCATGATTTATTTTTCTCCTTTCTACTTATAACAATTCTAGTTCTGCCATACATTGCCGATAGTCTAAATCTACTACCGTTTCTGTCAATGCTTCGTTTTGTTCAGTCAAATATAAAATCCGCTCTTTTTCTGTTGGATTCTTTAAAACTTCGACCCTCGTTCCATCTTCAGAAACACGATAAAAACGTCCATCTTCGTAGATATCATGAATTGATAATGGATATAACGTAGTATCTACAGCAAAAGCATCTTGTCCATATGTACACCGCGCCAGGTAATTTGCCATTTCATAATTATCGCATACCATTATATTCATTACCTGATTTTCTGATATCACTGAAAAAATCTGATTACACCACATTCTACTTCCACCTCTTCTACATATAAATTAATAACCCCATCTGACTAGCACAATGCCACTCCCACCTGTTCCTGCAACTTTAGCATATGTGCTACCGCCGCCGCCTCCTCCTGTATTAGGAGTTGCGTTTTGGCTTGAGCTTCCTCCTCCTCCCGCACCACCTGTTGCTTTATAAGATCCATCATTCTCTCCCGCTCCGCCTCCGGCGTATAATGTCCCGCCAAAAGCTCTAGTAGTAAAATGCTGTCCTATTCCATGATTTTGTCCTCCTGGTAAGCCATCACTACCATCACTTCCCCCGCCAGTCGGTGTATACGGATTACCTCCTCCTGAGCCACCATTGCCACCTGAGTAATTTAATGCCGAAGCTGATTTACTTCCGCCTGTACCGCCAAATCCACCGTTTACTGTATAAACACCGAAAGAACTAGATCCTCCATTTCCTCCAACACCTTGTGTAAAACTAGATCCTCCGGCACCAACTACAACACCAATATTCTGTCCAGGAGTAACACCAATATTGTAATGGTTGTTCACATATCCTGCCCCAGCTCCTCCAGCATGAACTCCTCCGACTCCTCCAGCTCCTCCGCCTCCGACAATGCACACATCTACAGCGTACACACTAGCAGGAACGGTAAAAGTTCCAGAAGTTGTGAATGTTTGTGAACCTTGAGGTTTAGCTGGAGTATGAACTGCTAAGTTAGTAGGATTTGACGACATGTCCCAAATCTCACTACTTACCGTGCAGTATGATGTAATTGTAAAATAGTAAGTCGTATTAGGTAACAAGTTTGAAATTGTGCATCCACTTGTACCTCCTGGATTAGTATTCCATCCTAAACCTGTATATACTCGCGTTCCTCCGCTAGCTCCTGGATAGCCGCCAGTTGACATTTGGACATGTACCCCACTGTAAGGACCCATAGAGGGATTCACCCAGGTAATATTTACACTTTTATAGTCAACGGCGGCAGCATTAAAAGAATACGCAGATTGAATTTGCATAGTGCCAGTAACTAATACGCCATTCACCCATGCAGTATATCCGGCAGAAATCCGATTTGCGGGAGCATTAGCAGGAGTCTGTCCCGCCAAACCATTCGCCGTTACCTTTCCGCCTCCGTTGTGGTATCCGGCCGGAATGGTGTAGCTTTGCCCTGCATTTAATGTTTGATTTGCCGCGCCGCGGTTTACCATTGTACCGGTTCCCGGTTCATCCATCCCTTTCATTCCTGCCGTATATGGGGCCAAGACTGCCCATGGCTCCGCGGTCAATTCACTTGGATCAATACCTCCGCCGCCCATAAGATGCCAGAGTCCCCTTGCCATAAATTTCACACTCCCTTCAACTGTATTTGAAAATCAACCGTCGGTTTTTTTCCGATACAGGTCACCGTTATGCTTCCGTCTCCGGTATCAAAATAGCTGACACAGGATGCCGCTTTGATTAATGCCTTCTCCTGGACAGCTGTAGTCTCTGCTGGGATATAAAGACTTCCGTCCAAAACCATATCTGCGGTCACGCCTTCTAAACTGACTGTCTGCACATAAGGGGCTTCCTCTGTCCATCCCTCTGATAGTAAAGCAATCTTTTTACTTTGATATAATTTATTCATCCTCTTCTCTATCTCAATCAATTCCTGTTTTGTAGCACTGCCCGCCGGGCTCACTTCCACTGTAATTGATTGTGCCTGTGAAACCTCAATGTGGATATTATAAATAAAAGAAGACGGTGCTACTCCATTATAGGCAGGCATCTGATCCGGCGTATCTGCCTGGGCAATTCCAAAAAGAATCTCCCCTTCTTCGTCCGCCGCGTACAAACCAATGTTTTGAATCAGATATGGTGTAATGATGTCAGCATTTTCGAATAGTGTTCTGATACTGACTAAGGAATCTGTAACCTCTACATTGGATGGTATTACACTTTGTTTTTCTCCTTGTAAATTTGTCAGCTGAGCAAAATCTGTCCCATCTGGATAACTATAATCGGATGTAGACGCACGTGAAAACCGGACAACCTTTTCTCCTGCCAACGCTTGGGATATCAACTCATTTCCATTGTTTGTAATTACTATCTTTTTATAAACTCCCATAGGCTTCCTCCCCTTATATCGTCTGTATTAATGTACTTGACACAATTCCGGCAGTGAACAGCTTTCCTCTAACCTCACTCGTAACCTGATGATTTGCTGTAACATCCAGATGGGCCGGGACAATATCCCATACTAAGCTGTAGAGCAAATCCACAGCTCCATACTTGCTTGAAGTAACAAATACAGAAAGTATATTCTTCTCCGAATCAACTGTTAGAGAATATTCGTCTCCAAACATAGCCGTCAACTGGTTACGGAAAAAACCTATGGAAAATGGAGCGATAATGTTATACATCTGCAAAACTCTTTGCCTTCTATATTCCAGAGTTTCTCCTGGTTTGTATGTAATGCCAAACAGTTCTTCATACATCTTTATCGTAGCAGCGTCACCGGTCTGGATAAAAAAGTTCTTTTTTACCTGCTGCACATTTTGCTCCAGCTTTTCCAGTTCCTCCCCATTAATTCGCATTAACTGCTGGAATTCAATAACTGGCCGGAAATACTCCGGAAGTACCTTCATTAAATTAACTGCCATGAATCGTCACCGTCCCCAGTTCCGGAATCTCCTGTAAAAGCGCAGTTTCTGTCAAAACTAAGTCCTCAGATGAGCCGTTGATAGTAATGTTCGTGACATTGACAATTTCCATAATCCCTAATATAGCCACTGCAATTCTGGAAATATAGATAGCCACTGAATACTCTATTTTCTGTCCCTTAATTGCAATTCCCCACGTTTGGCATACGCTGTCCAGATACTCCTGAATTTTCTCCCGTATGTTTTCCATATAAGTCTCTGCCCCATTAGCCACGCCCTCTATAAACTGAATATTGCAAGTAATATTTAATACCCTTGTTTTTGCCGTAGTAATGGTTACAGCTGCCCCAATCGGGGCCATTCCATAACCATTAGAAGATGGTTCACTTTCACCTTCCTCCGCCGGGCATATATACTCCTGCACTTGTGCGACTAGTCCTGCATCCGCAGGCTTCATTTCACTATTTAAAATGCTACAAAGCACCGTACCGCCGCCTCTCCAGGCTGGATACACTTGGACAGCGCCTACTCCGGCGATTGCCAGAATCGTTGCCCGATAAGAAATGATATTCCCTCCAAAAGCAGCCACATCAAAAGTAGCGAAATATCTTGCTCTTAAGGAATCATCTTCCTCTTCCTCACTTCCAGAGCGTATCACTTCCCCAATACTCGCAGTAGTAAGCCCGCTGATAGCAGTTACCGGAAGAATATTTCCAAAATAGGAGTTCCCAATAATTCCCGGTGTTTCACACGTCATTTTATAGATAAAATTTCCATTCTCTTTTTCAATCAACTCCCTGGAAGTAAATATCACAGAATTAGGGCCATTAATTGTTTTAAATTGAGCCCCCTCCGGAAGTTCCGTATTTACTGTTCCCCGCCTTACTGCTGCAGTAGCTTCCTTTCGGTGAATATTCCTTTCCGCTGCAATATATTCCAACGCCTCCCCTACTGCTGTATTAGCAAAGGCGCTTTGCTGTACCTGATTAAGCAGCATAAAAATCCCCTCCAGATACCAGGCAATTGGCCCTACAGCTGTCTGGATGATACTCCCTTCTCTAGTATCAATCGTCTTGGGAACCTTTGATAAAATTTCCTTTTGGATCGCCTCTTTAGTATACCCTGAAAAATCAATCACACCCTTACCTCCTCCTGAACCGTTCCGAACACAGTTACAACATGAAAAGAAACCGTTAGTGTCCCGTTTTGATTATCCAAAAACACAAAATCTTCTACAGACAGTATCCGGCTATCTGTAGAAAGTGCATCCTGAATCCGGCGTGGAATTTCACTAACCAAATAGTCATAGTCCTCTCCCACCAAGTTTTCCAATTCACAGCCAAACCTAGACGAATAAATTTGCCACCGAAACCGCTCGTTTTGCAATGCAATTTCTACCGCCTGCCTCATAGCAGCCAGCCCGTCATCCATTCCAGATATTTGCTTGGAAGACCAGTCTATAATAAACGTATTTGTAGGCTTCTCAGCGTACAAAAAAGAAGTATCAAGCCCGGCGCCTTCTGGTAATGTCGCCATCCTTACCCTCCTTTGATTCTTGATAAAACAATATATTTCTGACCATTTTGCACTCGCAGCATCAAGACTTTTTCTCCTGTCTTAAGCCCTTCGTGAACTACCACCGTTCCACCGCCGCCGCCATTCACCTGAACAACCCTTTCTATAACTGACTCCGTAAGCACTAAAGCCTTAGAAGGAATAGGTGGAAGGGTCGCTTCTATCTGGACAGATAATGGAGCGGCTGAGACAACCGTTCCGGTAGCCATATCCGCCATCTTCATACCTTTAACCACTTCCTGCGTTAGCTGCTGTAAAACACCTGCAAGTTCAGACAATGCTCACTCCTCCTAACTGCTCAAACGATTTTACCTCAATACTCATAGTATGATCACCTTCTTCAAACGTATGGGTAACCTTTTCTGCCAGAAGCAGCCTGGTCGCAGATAAATCATGAATCCCTGTAATCTGTACCGGAATAATAGAACCAGCCCGGATCCCTGCCGCTCCCAGAGCTTCTAATGTCAAGGTCTGCAATACTCGATTGTAATACCGCAGGTACTGGGCGCACATCTCATCTATCTGTGCTTCATTCATATTTTCATCTACTTCATCATAATATTGCAGAATTCCCCACTTTTTTACGGTTTCGGAGTCCTCATGAATATAAACATCTGTCCGGCCGCTCTGCTCATTTTTCTTTACTAGTTTGATACGGTTATAGGTATCCGAATCAATATCCCTTTTATACGTGTAATCCGTAATCAGACTTCCTTCCCCTACCACCGTTTGAATAAATAAGTTTTTTGCTTCCTTCAAGGTCAGGGCCCCGGCTGCATCATAAAAGCAAAAAATTTTTCCAGTCTGCATAATCGTCTCCGCTAAGGCACTGAAGATAATATCCAGACAGCTTTCATTCTCTTTTAAAAGGCATGGAAAAGCGTATCCGGTATCCTCTATTTCACCTAATACCAGCCCGAAGTCTGTTGCAATCTGTTGAATGATCTGTGTCAGACTCATGTTCTCGAAACAGTAACTAGCATTGGCTTTTAAATATCTCAACTGATCATAAGCTATATATGACGTTTCTCCATCCTTATTTCTTTCTGCTGTGAACACATAGCCTCGAAACGCTTTTATACCATCCACTGTTAATTCCACTAAGCTCCCTTCCGGAATCTTTATATTTCCTGCCTCCTGGCAAGTAAAGGTAAATTTCCCTGGGGAATCGAAGCGGTTCGTTGTCCACTCCGCCTCACTAATTACATCTGCATATTCTGTAATTACCGTTTGTTTTACCCCTCCCGGACCTTCCAACTCACTTTGGACTTGTACAGAAATATGATTCATGCCTTCACCCCATTATCTGTAATTGGTCAGCTGTAAGCCATCCATAATGCCCAATGTGGATCGGATATGGATTTCCCTCCACAATTCTGGTTATCGTACTGTTCAAGTTATTTGCCGTGCCAAAAGGTTTACTTCCGTAGCTGTCATACCAATATTTTCCATTCGCTGTAACCGGCGCCCCTACACGAAGAACCGGGGTCTCTACCGGCCTTTCTTCCTCTGTTGCTGCCCGGACAGTTTCGCCGGAAGCCGTCTCTGATACGATTACAACGGTTTTAGGTGTATAGTCCCGATACTCCTGAAGTTCAATAGAGTAGTACATATCCCTGGGTTCGCCGCCCTTATCTATAGTAGTAAAATCGCTGATAAGGCAGCGCATATTCATGTCATACAGCTCCGATCTCGAAATAATCAGACGGCCGACTTGCTTATTTTGCATAGCTTTTTCTATCTGTTTGGCATATACTTCCGGCAAAGCCACGCCACTATTGACATATGGCTCTGAACGATCTGCCGGAAAAAATGATTCCCAGGAAACCGTTTTTAACCCTGGCTTCCTGGGAACTACAATCGTTCCAACTCCCAACACCTCATACTCTTTATTATTGCTGGGAAGGTTTATCTCTATTTCCTTCGGATTCACTGGAATTTTTAATTTTCTACCAAGCACAAGATAGATGGAGCAAGTGTTTTTGAGCTTTCCCATACATTTCTCCTATCCGTGAGATACAGCAGTCTGTGCACTCATCTGTTCAATAAGCAATACTTTTAATTTATCCGCTATGTCCTGTGATGTCAGGTTTTTCGCCGCGGATTCTGGAATGGATATACTAATGTTAGGAGCTAAAGTTTTTAATTCTATCTGGTTCATGTACCGCCTTTCTGCCAGATCCCGGTAAAGCTTAACGTCTTCGTCAGAAAGCTTAATATCGCCTTCCACGTTTTTCACATTGCCAACGCTCCCAACCTTTCCAATATCCCCCAATCCTCCGCCACCGCCAAAGCTTTTAGGAATAGAAGATACGTCAAAACCGCTGAAACTGTCTGTCAGGCTTTCAAGATTAAAGTTCATATTGTCTAGCTTGGAACCGAAATTTGCCCCTAGCTCTGCACCGGTTTTTATTGTTTCCGGAACGTCCAGGGCTGACATTCGCTTAATTTCTATTGCATTTTCACCAAATGTATCATCTACCCAGTCTCCAAGCTTGCTTCGGAAACCCGCTACCGCTCCTGACACATTCGTGCCAAGCAGAGCATCAATAGCACTGGCCACTGTTTCTACTGTATTTAAAATACTGTCAAAGAGATCGAAAAACAAGTGAGCTACTGCGGCCACCGGATCATTCCAAACATTTGCGAAAAATTCAGCAAAGGTAGCAAATAAATTCCACCCAAATGCTACGACTGTATACAGTACTGAATATAAAACTCCTAATATCCCGCCTGCAACCTCTCCCATAGTCTGCCAGGAAACCCCCGCTTGTTTTAGTGCGTATATCATTACCCCTACTGCCGCACCAATTGCAATAATGGGCCAGTTTGCAGCTATCCACCCTTCGGCAGTCATTAAGCCCGAACCCAATCCGGCTGCCCCTGCCGCCAGCAATGCCGCGCCAATGCCTAAAATGACCGGATATGCATAATCCCAATTCTCTGCAACCCATCCGGCTCCCATAGCCAACAAATCAATCGCTCCGGAAGCCACGCTTGATAAAATTGAAAAAGAGCCAATCAAACCTTCCAGCGCTGTTTTTCCAATATCGCTGTTTAAAAATTTATTCATTTTATCGGCAACATCTTCCAGTGCATGGACACCTGCATTTTTCGCCATGGTCCAAGCATCCTCATAAGTCATGGGAATACTTTCAAAGGTTTTATTAATATCATCCGTTGCGCTTAACATGGCATTTTTTACTACGTCAGCAGTAATCTTTCCATCAGATGCCATTTCCTTGATTTTTCCGATTGGTTCTCCCATGTAGTCTGCAATTGTCTGAATTATATTAGGAGCTGCTTCAAATACTGCATTTAATTCCTCTCCCCGAAGAACCCCAGCGCCTAGAGCCTGTGTAAGCTGCAAGGACGCTGACTGAATCTCCTGTTGAGTCGCACCTGCAATCTT
>JAETNT010000016.1 GCA_021772025.1 Enterocloster bolteae
AAATATCTTGTAGTATGCTCATGAGACTATTATGAAGCATAATGGCACAAAAAGAAACCCCTAATCCCCTCAAGATTGAGGGGCAGGGGAGTTGAAGTGCCGAAGGCACTTTTTTATATCATGGGAAAGTGCCCCTATGATATAAAAACGCTCCGCTTAGGATCGTACTGCGGCGAGAGGAATGATGCCGCTTGGGCGGCCCGCCGCAGGTGGAGAATTCTGCATAGCAGGATTCAGTATAGAAAGGAGATAGTATGAAAGAGCAGTTGGAAAGAATCAAATCAAAAGCGCTGGCCAGAATGGAAGAGGCCCAGGCGCTGGAAACACTTAATGATATCCGTGTGGCCTATTTAGGGAAAAAAGGTGAATTGACCACTGTATTAAAGAGTATGAAAGACGTTGCTCCTGAGGATCGCCCAAAGATAGGACAGATGGTTAACGAGGTAAGGGCTTTGATTGAGAGCAAGCTGGAGGAAACCAAAACTTCCCTGGCAAAAAAGGCAAGACAAGAGCAGATGGAGAAAGAGGTTATTGATGTAACCCTTCCGGCTAAAAGGGAGAAAATGGGACACAGCCATCCCAATGCCATTGCTCTGGCAGAGGTAGAACGTATCTTTGTGGGCATGGGCTATGAGGTGGTAGAAGGCCCGGAGGTGGAGTTCGATAAGTATAATTTCGAAAAATTGAATATTCCTAAAGGGCATCCGGCAAGAGATGAGCAGGATACTTTCTATATCAATGAAAATATCCTGTTAAGAAGCCAGACTTCTCCGGTACAGGTCCGCACTATGGAAAACCGAAGGCCGCCTATTCGCATCATCGCGCCAGGCAGGGTGTTTCGTTCCGATGCGGTGGACGCGACCCATTCCCCTTCTTTCCATCAGATTGAAGGACTGGTAATCGATAAACATATTACTTTTGCGGATTTAAAGGGTACTCTGGCCGAGTTTGCAAAAGAGCTGTTCGGACCGGAAACCAAGGTGAAGTTCCGTCCTCATCACTTCCCCTTTACCGAACCCAGCGCGGAAGTGGATGTAAGCTGCTTTAAATGCGGAGGCAAAGGCTGCCGGTTCTGTAAGGGTTCCGGATGGATTGAGATTTTAGGCTGCGGTATGGTTCATCCCAGAGTGCTGGAAATGTGCGATATTGATCCCAATGAGTACTCCGGCTTTGCCTTTGGCGTAGGGTTAGAGCGCATTGCTCTGTTAAAGTATGAGATTGATGACATGAGACTGTTGTATGAAAACGACATCCGTTTTTTAAAGCAGTTTTAGGTACACCATTGAAAAGATAGGAGAGAAGGAGAATCAATTATGAATACAGCGTTATCATGGATTAAAGCATATGTCCCGGATCTGGATGTGACGGCTCAGGAATATACGGATGCCATGACCTTGTCCGGAACGAAAGTAGAGGGCTATGAACGTCTGGATAAAAATTTAGAGAAGATTGTAGTGGGTCAGATTAAGGAGATTCGCCGCCACCCGGACGCAGATAAATTAATTATCTGCCAGGTGGATGTCGGAACCGGGATTATTCAGATTGTGACCGGTGCCCCAAATGTAAAGGAGGGGGACAAAGTCCCAGTAGTGCTGGACGGCGGTAAAGTGGCAGGAGGCCATGACGGCGGCCCTTTGCCGGAGGACGGCATTCGCATTAAAAGCGGCAAGCTGAGAGGAGTAGACTCCCAAGGAATGATGTGCTCCATAGAGGAATTGGGATCCAGCCGGGATATGTATCCTCTGGCTCCGGAGAGCGGTATCTATATCTTGCCGGAGGACACAGAAGTGGGCGCAGATGCTGTAGAAGTTTTAGGCCTTCATGATGTGGTATTTGAGTACGAGGTGACCTCCAATCGTGTGGACTGTTACAGTGTTTTAGGCATTGCCAGAGAGGCGGCAGCTACTTTCCGCAAGCCTTTTGTTCCTCCGGTAATTACAGAGAGCGGCAATGACGAGGATATTCACGATTATTTAAAGGTTACGGTGGAAAATCAGGAGCTTTGTCCCAGGTATTGTGCAAGAATGGTAAAGAATATTAAGCTGGCTCCTTCGCCGGAGTGGATGCAGAGGCGCTTGGCCGCCAGCGGCATCCGCCCCATTAACAATATTGTAGACATTACCAACTACATTATGGAAGAATATGGCCAGCCCATGCACGCCTTTGATTATGACCTTTTGGCAGGCCATGAAATTATTGTAAAGTGTGCAAAAGACGGCGATGAGTTCCAGACCCTGGACGGCCAGATGCGGAAACTGGATCACACCATTTTAATGATTAACGACGGGGAAAAAGAAGTGGGAATTGCCGGTATCATGGGCGGTGAAAACTCCAAGATTACCGATAATGTAAAGAGCATGGTATTCGAGTGCGCCTGTTTTGACGGCACCAATATCCGCCTGTCTGCCAAAAAGGTAGGCCTTCGAACCGACGCTTCCGGTAAATACGAGAAGGGATTAGACCCCAATACTGCCCTGGAGGCCGTAAACCGTGCCTGCCAGCTTATCGAAGAGTTGGGAGCCGGGGAAGTAGTAGGCGGCATTATCGACATTTGCGCCGGATTAAAGGAGCCCCGGAGGATTCCTTTCCATTCAGAGCGGATCAATAAGCTTTTAGGAACCCAGATTCCTAAGGAAACTATGTTAAGCTATTTCGGTCCTCTGGAGATTGGTTATGATGAAGAAACCAGCCAGGTTATTGCTCCCACATGGAGACAGGATCTGGAGAGAGAGGCGGATATTGCAGAGGAGGTGGCAAGATTCTTTGGTTATGACAAGATCCCCACTACTTTGCCTGCGGGGGAGTCCACCACCGGAAAGCTTTCCTACAAGCTGCGTATTGAGGAAAAGGCAAGGGAGATTGCAGAGTTCTCCGGTTTCTCTCAGGCTATGACTTATTCTTTTGAAAGTCCCAGAGTATTTGACAAGCTGCTGATTCCTGAGGATTCCAGAGTGCGCGAGACAGTTATTATTTCCAACCCCTTGGGAGAAGACTTTAGTGTGATGCGTACCCTGCCTTTAAATGGGATGCTGACTTCTTTATCCACCAATTACAACCGCCGCAACAAAGATGTGCGCCTTTATGAGATGGCCAATGTATACTTGCCAAAAAGTCTGCCTTTAACAGATCTTCCCGACGAGCGGATGCAGTTTGTACTGGGAATGTACGGCGACGGCGATTTCTTTACTATGAAGGGAGTGGTGGAAGAATTTTTTGAGAGCGTGGGTATGAACGGACGGGTTCATTATGATCCCAACGGCTGCCATCCCTACCTTCATCCGGGGAGAAAAGCAGATATTGTATACAACAATGTGACAGTAGGCTATCTGGGAGAGATTCATCCGGATGTGGCAGATAACTATAAGATTGGGGAGAAGGCCTATGTGGCAGTAGTGGATATGCCGGCTATAACGGAATTCACCACTTTTGGAAGAAAGTATACCGGCCTTGCCAAGTTCCCGGCTGTAACCAGAGACTTGAGCATGGTAGTGCCTGAATCCGTTTTGGCAGGCCAGATTGAGGATATGATTATCCAGAGAAGCGGCAGGATTTTAGAAGACTGCAGGCTCTTTGACATCTACGAGGGCAGCCAGATTAAGGAAGGCTTTAAGTCTATGGCTTACTCCATCACTTTCCGGGCCAAGGATCACACTTTGGAGGAAAAGGAAATTACCGGGGTTATGAACAAGATTTTAAATGGTCTTCAGAGTATGGGAATTGAACTGAGAGCTTAAGAAGAAAGCCTGCGGACAAGTAGTTTTGTCCGCAGGCTGCCTATTTAAAGTGAGGTGACGAAAATTTATGAATTCCAGAGAAGCAAGAAAACGGATGGAGGAAGGCCGCCTGTATCTGCCCGGGGATAAAGAAATCTTAGCAGAGCAGGAAGCCTGCATGGAACTTTTGTATGATTACAATGAGACTCGCCCTTCCCAGGGGCAAAAGCGGCAGGAGCTGTTAAAAAAGATGTTTGCAGAGCTAGGAGAAGGCTGCTTTGTGGAACCGCCTCTTCGGGCAAATTTCGGCGGAAAGCATGTCCATTTTGGGAAAGGGGTTTATGCCAACTTTAATCTTACCCTGGTGGACGACGCCCATATTTATGTGGGAGATTTGACCATGTTTGGCCCCAACGTAACCGTAGCCACTGCCGGACACCCCATTGACCCGGAATTAAGAGGAAAAGCTCTCCAGTTTAATATGGATGTCCATATCGGAAATAATGTGTGGATTGGAGCAGGCTCTATTGTACTTCCGGGAGTTACTATCGGAGACAACACGGTAATCGGAGCCGGATCTGTAGTGACAAAAGACATTCCGCCGGGAGTGGTGGCAGTAGGCAATCCCTGCCGGGTTTTGAGGGAGATCGGAGAGAGGGATAAGGAGTATTATTATAAAAACCGAAAAGTGGATGAAGACCTCTGGCAGCTTTAATGCCGGGCAATAGTAACCGTTCAGACGGGAGTATCTTCTTGCCCGGCGCAGCGAACAAGAAGGCAGAAAGTAGTTGCTATTCCTATGAATTTGTGGTATCATAACGTTGTTTAACCGTAGGAGGTGGAATAGATGGCAGCTTTAGAGATGATTTTATCCGTTATTTTTGTTGCGCTGGGTATTGTGATTTCTGCAATCATTCTGATGCAGGAAGGCAAGTCCGCAGGTTTAGGTGCTATTTCCGGCGTTGCAGAGAGCTATTGGGGTAAAAATAAAGGACGTACCATGGAAGGCAATTTAGAGAAGTTTACCAAGTGGGGATGCATCTTGTTTTTAGTTATTGCAGTGGTACTTAACATTCTGCACTAATCGATAAAGGCCAATGACAAACACTCTTGGAGACAAGGGTGTTTTTGCTTTATTTCCGCGGGCAACGAGCCAAGCGGGCATGCTTGCATGCACATTTGGCGACTGCCGCGAGGGTCAAATACCCCGTTGCCCTGCAGCGCTGCAAGTGTGATGCCCCGTTGCTTACAGCGGGGTTTTTGACTCCCGTGGGTTTTCTGATAATATATCCCAGCAGATTGGGGTATCCTGTTTGGGGAGGCTTAAGGCAGAAACTTAACTAATTCCATTTAGAAAAGAGGGACTATGGAAGAAAAGAGATTAAATGATAGAAAGGCAATGCTTACCCAACTGTTTTCGGACAAGGCATATGTACCCATGAAGGCTAAAGAAATTGCTGCATTATTAAATATTCCCAAAGGTCAGAGAGAAGAGCTCCAGCAGGTACTGGATATCCTGGTGGCTGAGGGAAAGGCAGGACTTTCCAAAAAAGGGAAATATGGCAAACCGGAGACTTTCTCTGTAAACGGTATTTTTTCCGGCCATCCCAGAGGATTCGGTTTTGTTACTGTGGAGGGGCGGGAGCAGGATGTTTTCATTCCGGAAGAACATACAAAAGGTGCGCTTCACGGCGACAGGGTTCAGATTGTCATAGAAAACGAAAATACCGGAAAGCGGGCAGAGGGCGTTGTGATTCGAATTTTGCATCACGCCAACTCCCGGATCATCGGATATTATCAGAAAAACAAAAACTTCGGTTTTGTAATCCCGGATAATCAAAGGATTACGCAAGACATATTTATTCCCCAGGGAAAGGATATGGGGGCGGTGACCGGCCACAAAGTAGCGGTACAGGTAACGGACTTTGGCGGTGAGAGACGGAAACCGGAGGGGGAGATTGTGGAGATTATCGGCCATGTGAATGATCCGGGAACGGATATTTTATCTGTTGTTCGGGCTTACGGCCTGCCGGAAGGATTTCCGGAAGATGTGATGGCAGAGACTGCCCGGATTTCCCAGGAAGTAGATGAGACGGACAAAAAGGGCCGCCTGGATCTGCGGGATCTTCAGACGGTCACTATTGACGGTGAGGATGCCAAGGATCTGGATGATGCCGTGACCCTAAAAAAGGAGGAGGGAATCTACTATCTGGGGGTTCATATTGCGGATGTGAGCCACTATGTAAGAGAGGACAGCCTATTAGACAGGGAAGCGCTTAAAAGGGGAACCAGTGTATATCTGGTGGATCGGGTGATTCCCATGCTGCCTCACAGCTTAAGCAATGGGATCTGTTCCTTAAATGCAGGATGCGACCGTCTGGCCCTTAGCTGCCTTATGGAGATTGACGAGAAGGGAAATATTTTGGGCCATCGCATTGCGGAAACCTTAATTCGGGTGGATCGGCGTATGACCTATAGAGCGGTTAACGCCATTATCACAGATCGGGATGAAGAAGTAATGGCGGAATATGAGGACTTTGTCCCCATGTTTGACTTGATGAAAGAACTGTCCGGAATCTTGAGGGAAAAACGTGGAAAGAGAGGAGCAATCGATTTTGAGTTTCCGGAGAGCAAGATTCTCTTAGATGAAGAAGGGCATCCCATAGAAATTCAGCCTTACCAGCGAAATGCGGCCACCAAGATCATTGAGGATTTTATGCTGGCGGCAAATGAGACTGTGGCGGAGGACTTTTTTTGGCAGCAGATTCCTTTCCTGTACCGGACTCACGACAACCCGGATCCGGAAAAGATGAAGCAGCTTTCTACCTTTATTCATAATTTTGGTTTATTTATCCGAATCTCCCAGGGGGAAATCCATCCTAAGGAGCTGCAAAAGCTTCTGGAAAAGGCGGAAGGGACTCCTGAGGAGGCTCTGATTAGCCGGCTGACCCTGCGGTCTATGAAGCAGGCCAAATATAGCACCCAATGTACCGGGCATTTTGGCTTGGCAGCCAAATACTATACCCATTTTACCTCTCCCATCCGCCGGTATCCGGATCTGCAGATTCACCGGATTATTAAGGAAAATTTAAAGGCCGGGCTGGAGGAGAAGAGAGCGGACCACTATAACCGGATCCTGCCGGAAGTGGCGGTAAAAACTTCTGCCCTTGAACGGCAGGCCGACGAGGCGGAGAGGGAGACGGAGAAGCTGAAAAAATGTGAATATATGTCCCGTCGTATCGGGGAAGTTTATGACGGGGTTATCTCCGGGGTAACCAATTGGGGCCTTTATGTGGAGCTTCCCAACACGGTAGAAGGAATGATCCGGATGAATAATCTGGATGATGATTACTATATTTTTGACGAGCAGCACTATGAGCTTCAGGGAGAATCGACAAAAAAGGCTTATAAGCTGGGGCAGACGATCCGGATTCGGGTGCTTTCCACTGACCGGATGCTAAAGACCATCGACTTTATTCCGGTAAAGGATGAGGAATAGCAGGAGGATTGAAAAATGGGGAAGGATAATTTTAAACTGATTGCCAACAACAAAAAGGCATACCATGACTATTTTATTGATGACAAATACGAAACTGGTATCGAGCTTTACGGAACAGAGGTAAAATCTATCCGCATGGGAAAATGCAGTATTAAGGAAGCCTTTGTTCGGATCCAGAACGGGGAGGTCTATATTTACGGGATGCATGTAAATCCCTATGAAAAAGGCAATATTTTCAATAAGGATCCGCTGCGGGCCAGAAAACTTCTGCTGCACAAGGCGGAGATCCATAAGCTGGGAGGAAAAATTGCTGAGAAAGGATTTACTCTGGTGCCTTTGCAGGTGTATTTTAAAGGAAGTCTTGTAAAAGTAGAGATCGGCCTGGCCCGAGGGAAAAAGCTCTATGATAAGCGGGAGGACATTGCAAAAAAAGATCAGAGACGGGAGCTGGAGCGGGAATTTAAAGTGAGGAATCTCTAAATACAGTTGCTGTTGGTAAAGCGGAGCTTTATAGACAAGTCGTCATCTATGAAGCTCCGCTTCTGGGCGGGGAATCTTAAGATTATAGGTATTTGGCCGCGGCTTCGTCAATCATGGCCGCGATCTTATCAATAATAGAGGAGTCTTCCGGAACCAGATTGGTAAGGGGCGCTCTCACACCGCCAAGCTCCAGGCCCTCCCGCTTTTTAAGGACTGCCTTAATTGCGGCATACATATTGCCTTTGCAGGAGCAGAGGGCATAGATAATATTATTAATATCATATTGGAGGGCCCGGGCAGTCTCATAATCCCCGTTCTTTACCAGCTCATAAAGCTTTAAATAAAGCTCCGGACAAGAAGAGTAGGTTCCGCCGATACCGCCGTCAGCTCCCATCATCAAACCGCTGATTAGCTGTTCATCGGGACCGTTGAATACCACAAAAGGACGTCCGCCCAAGGAGCCTTCATACTTAAACATCTGGATATCCTGAACCGGCATGGAAGAGTTTTTTACACCGATTACGTTGGGATTTTTCAGCATTTCCCGAAGCAGGGGAATCGTCAGGGCAACGCCTGCAAGCTGGGGAATGTTGTAAATAATGAAATCCGTGTTGGGAGCAGCGGCAGAAATATCGTTCCAGTATTTTGCAATTGCATGCTCCGGAAGGCGGAAATAAATAGGCGGGATAGAAGCGATTGCGTCAACCCCCAGGCTCTCCGCATGGCGGGCCAGCTCCGCGCTGTCCGCCGTATTGTTGCAGGCAACATGGGCAATAATAGTAAGCTTGCCTTCAGCGGCGGTAATCACATGTTCCAGGAGAAGCTTCCGATCCGCAACGCTTTGATAAATACATTCTCCGGAGGATCCGCCTACGTAAACGCCCTTTACTCCTTTGCGGACTAAAAAGCGGGTATACTCCTCAACACGCTCCGGAGAAATCCGGCCATTGTCATCATAGCAGGCATAAAAAGCGGGAAAGACGCCTTGATATCTGGTAATATCTTTCATATAATTTTCCTCTTTTCTCAAAAGATTTGTAACGATTCAGTCTTGTTCTAAAAGCTCCCCCATCATTTGATCCACCAGGATCAGGCAGCGGGGAAGGTGGAAGGGGCCTTTAAAGGTGGAACCTTTGGTGGAGGGCATGGTAGGTTTGCCGTCCCGGCGCAGATAACCGTACCATTCGCCGTATTCCGGATCAGAAAAATGTTCCTTACAGTAGTCAAGGGTTTTGTAGAACCAGCCCAGATACTTTTCATTTCCCGTATCCCGGTATAACATCAAGGATGCGATAAGGATCTCATTGTGAGGCCACCAAAGTTTCATATCGTGTTCATAAGCCTCAGGAGGCATGCCCAGACAGTCTACAAAATACAGGAGTCCGCCGTATTCTTTGTCCCAGCCGGCCTCAATAGCCCAGTCAAAAATTTCGGCAGCCTTGGGAATCAGGCTGGTATCGCCGGTGCGCTTTGCATGCTCTAAGATAAACCAGGATCCTTCAATATCGTGGCCCGGGTTTACGGTGCGCCCCTCGGTATAATTTAAGCGGGCAGTGCCGTCGGGAGCCACATTTTCCAGAACACATTTTAATTCCGGGTGAACGAAATACTTAAAAATCTCATCAATACACTGCTGAGCCCGCTCCTCGTATTCTGCCTGATGTTCCGGATCCACCCGAAGCAGGATACCGATTACATTTAAAATAATCATAGGCAGGCCAAATGCCCGTCCGGAACGGGTTTCCGGAATGGTTTTGGGGCCCATGCCTACCGGATCGGCGGATCCGTGAGCCAAATCCCAGTAGAGATGATAAGCGCGTCGGGCACGTTCTAAGTATTCCTTCTGGCCGGTAACGCCGTAATACTCGGCGTTGGCGCTGGCATAAAAAGCTTCGGAATAGTAGTAGCGGCGCTGGCGCAGGGGTTTTCCGTCTTCGGTGACGGTAAAGTACATCCGATCTCCGGCGGCCCGGTTAATGCAGTGGGCTTCCATAAAATCCAGACAGCTTTTGCTGGCGTTCAGCCATTCTTCTTTAACACCGTAAACATGGCACATATGGGCGAACATCCAGCCGCACCGGCCCTGCATCCACACGCTCTTGTCGGTGGAATAGACTTTGCCGGTGCGATCTAAGCAGGTATAGACGCCGCCGTGAACACCGTCCATACCATGGTTCAGCCAGAAATTTACTGATGCCGATAATTCAGACCGAATCCAATTCCGTTCTTTCCGCAATTTTTCTCTGTCCATACAAACCTCCCTATTAAATTTTCATAGCATTACTGTATCATTCCAGTGAAGATTTTTCAACTGAAATTAACGAAAATAGTTGTAAATTTTTGCAGTTGTCAGATATTAGAAAGCATGATACAATTTTTGAATAAAGAAACCTTAGAAAGAGGGGGATTTTTATGCTTGGAAAACTATTTAATCCCGAAAATGGTCTGATGATTACTATGAGCTGGATTACGGACTGTCTGTTTTTAAGCCTTCTGTGGCTGTTTTTCAGTGTCTTTTTAATCCCGCTGGGGCCGGCCACCGCCGCGCTTTATGATACTGCCGTACATACCTTCCGATATAAAGAAGAAGGGGTCTACCGCCGCTTTTTCCGATCTTTTCAAAAGAATTTGAAAACCGGAATTCCTGCAGGAATCATCTGCCTGATTACAGGCTGGCTGGGTTATACGGCTTGGAACCGGATTGCCGCTTCTTCCGGAAACAGCGATGAAGGGTATATGCTTTTGTGGGGGTATTTTGTTATCCTTCTCTTGATTTTGGGGATTATCACATTTCTTTTTCCGCTGCTGTCCCGGTTTGAAATCGGATTGGTACAATTATTCAAAAACGGCATACTTTTATGTATGATTCACCTTCCCAGGACGATAATCCTAAGCTTTTTAAGTGTGGTAACCATCTGGCTCTGCCTGTGGCTTTGGTGGCCGGTAATATTTATGCCCTGCCTGTCTGCTCTGATTGCCAGCGTGTTTATCGAGCCGGTATTTCTCCCTTACATGCCGGAGGAAGAATCTTTTTCAGAGCCGGAAGAAGAGGAGCCGTTATCAAAGGATAAGGGACGGGACAAGGGCGCTTAAAGCTTCTGCCAGGACAAAGTGACCTTTTTTTGTCAGGTGCATGTAGTCGATCCGGTTAAACGGGCAGTTTAAGGTTCCTGCATCGAGAAAGTGGACATTTAACAGCCGGCATACGGCCTCATATTCCTTAGCAAGAGCTCTGGACTTTTCTACGCAGCCGGTTCCCATGGTGCCGGCCACAGGACTGGTGAGCATCCCTTCCCCAATGGGCGGCGGTGCAATAACCAGGATATTAGGGCTTTTGCTGCCCCAACAATCGGTTGCCATGGCTTTTTTTACAAGACGGCTCATTCCAAGGGCAATACACGGGGCGCTGACAGAAAACCGATCTTTGGAATCATTGGTGCCCAGCATAATGATTAACAGATCAATATCTTCATGGCTTTTCAGGCATGGGCCGATATAATCTACAGCCGAAAGTCCCTCGTAAAGGGGATCGGAAAAAGCGGTAGTCCTGCCGGAAAGCCCTTCTTCAATTACCAGATAATTTTCCCCGAGTTTTTTTCCCAGCAGTGCAGTCCATCGCTCACTTTCATTATAACGGATACCGCCGTCGGCACAGTCGGCCGGATCGGCGCAGTAACCATGGGTGTTGGAATCTCCCAGACACAGAATATGCTTTTTCATAAAAAACCTCCTTGAGACATAGTTTCATCATCTTAAGAATACCATTATTATTAAAGCCGGTCAAGTTTGTAAAATTGTGGAAAATTATCTATTTTTATATTGACAAAGTGAAAAAAATTGTGTAGAATATATAAATAAGACCGCGATATATCGGTCAAAGTTGTGCAAAATATTATATGAAAAGGGGAAATGCTTTATGAAAAAAATTCTTGCTTTAAGCTTGTCTGCTGCAATGGTGCTTTCCATGACAGCCTGCGGCAGCAAACCTGCCGAGACTACTGCGGCAGCTACTGAGGCGGCAGCGCCTGCAGCTACTGAGGCCCCAACGGAAGCGGCTACTGAGGCAGCTCCGGCAGGAGAAGCGACAGAGATTTCTCTGTGGACTTATCCCATTGGCAAATGGGGCGATCAGGCAACTGTTGACGGACTTATCGCAGACTTTAACGCTGCTTACCCGGAAATTACGGTTAAGGTAGAATACTTAACCTACGCTGACGGCGATGACAAAGTAAACACAGCCATTGAAGGAAATGCGGCTCCCGATATCGTTATGGAAGGACCGGAGCGTTTGGTAGCAAACTGGGGTGCAAAGGGTGTTATGGTAGATATTTCCGACCTTTGGACCGATGAAGTAAAAGCGGACACCAATGCTTCCGTTGAGGCGGCCTGCCGCAATTCAGACGGCGTTTATTATGAATATCCCTTATGTATGACCGCCCACACCATGGCCATCAACCGGGATGTATTCGAGGAGACCGGCGCATGGCAGTATGTGGATGAGGCAACTCATACCTGGACCACCGAAAACTTCTTAAAGGCTGTTCAGACCCTGTATGATGCAGGCTATACCAATGTCGGCGCAGTATTCTGCGGCGGTCAGGGCGGAGACCAGGGTACCCGGGCTCTGATTAACAACATGTACAGCGGAACTTTTACCAATGCGGATCACACCGAATATACCGCCAATTCTCCTGAAAATATAAAAGCGCTGGAAACCTTGGTAGCTCAGGACGGCATTAACTTCGATCCGGCTATTCAGGGCGGCGATGAAATCAACCTGTTTGTTCAGGGAGTTCTTCAGATGGCATTCTGCTGGAACATTGCACAGGAAACCAATAATGCCGAGATTCTTGGTTTTGATGTATTCCCAATGGCATTCCCGTCTGATAAGGATCCGCAGCTCTGCGGCGGTATCTGGGGCTTTGGAGTTTTCGATAACGGCGACCCGGCCAAGGTTGAGGCTGCCAAGACCTTTATTAAGTGGGTATGCGATGAGAATACCAAAGCGTCCGTTGAGGCTTCTACCTACTGGTCTGTACGCAACTCTTTGGCAGATATGTATGCAGGCGATGAGATGAAGACCGAATATGGCCAGTTCATGCAGTACATGGGCGACTACTATCAGGTAGTAAACGGTTGGGCAACTGCTCGTACCGAGTGGTGGAATATGCTTCAAAAGGTTGGCTCCGGAGAAGATGTCGCAGCCAGTGTTGAGACTTTTGTTACCAATGCCAATGCTGCAGCCGCAAATTAATCCGGTGACGGACTTGCCGGCAGACTAAGTGACAAAATTCTGCTCCTTTCTTCGATTTGCTTTAAGGCTTGGTAGGAAGGAGCAGTTTTTTTAAATCTGAAAGGGGGAGTATTGTGGCTGGATTGAGTAATAGAAAAGGGCATCAATTGATGATAAAAGAGAACATTGCCTCTTACTTGTTCTTATTGCCGTTCCTGGTGTTTTTTATCGGCTTTGTGGTATATCCCATGTTTATGTGCTTATTCACAAGCTTTTTTGATTCCACTATGGGGCGGGAGGATATTTTTATCGGTATCCAGAATTATTCAGAGCTGTTTCATGATAACGTATTTTGGATTGCGCTAAGAAATACTCTGCTTATTGTACTGGTTTCCGTACCGATTACCTGTGCGTTTTCACTGTGGACTGCAAACAGTATCTGCAAAATGCATGTGGCAGCCACTTCCGCATTCCGGTGTATTTTTTATCTTCCTGTGGTTACCGGTTCTGTAGCCGTTACCATGGTGTGGAAGTGGATGTTTAATAATTATTATGGCATTTTCAATTATGTAGGAACTGCAGTGGGTGCTATTGATAAAAATGTCAACTGGCTGGGAGATGAGCGTTTTGCTCTGGGATGTATTATCCTGATCCTGATCACCACCTCTGTAGGCCAGCCCATCGTATTATATGTATCCGCCCTGGATAATGTAGACAAAAGCCTGGTTGAGGCGGCCGAAGTAGACGGCGCCACCCATTCCCAGACTTTCTGGCAGATTAAATGGCCTCAGATGATGCCTACCACCCTGTACATTCTGGTTATTACCACCATCAACTCCTTCCAGTGTTTTGCCTTGATTCAGCTGTTGACTTCCGGCGGTCCCAACAATTCTACCATGACCATTATGTACTATATTTACTATAATGCATTTAAGCTGTACCGTTACGGTTACGGAAACGCCATGGGCGTTATTTTGGCACTGATTATTGCCCTCCTGTCGGCAGTTCAGTTTAAGCTGGGACAGGAAAAAGATTAAGGAGGGATAGATTATGACAAAAAAGAAATCTGCATATGATATCGCATCCTTTATTCTGGTTGCCCTGGTTGCGATTCTGTTTACGTTCCCGCTGTATTGGATTATTACCGGCTCTTTTAAAACAAAAGCGGAAATTATGTCAGTTACTCCGATTTGGTGGCCTTCTGAATGGGTAATGGATAACTACAACAGGCTGATGGAAAAGAGAAATGCTCCGCTATTTGAGTTTTTTGGGTTGACAGGTCCTACCATACCGGCGGCTTTCCGCTGGTTACTAAACACGGTCTTCATGTCTGTGGCATCTATGGTTATTACTTGTATTACGGCGGCTTTGGCCGGATATGCTTTGGCAAAGAAGCGCTTTATCGGACGTACCGTTTTATTTTCCTTAATTGTATGCGCTATGGCCCTTCCCAAGCAGGTTATTTTAATCCCGCTGATCCGTGAGATGTCTGCTATCGGGCTGGTTGATACTCTGTGGGCAACCATTATCCCCATTGTGGGATGGCCTTTCGGCGTATTTCTGCTAAAGCAGTTCAGTGAAGGAGTTCCGGGAGAAATGCTGGAAGCTGCTTGTGTAGACGGCGCCGGAGAAATCCGTACCTTTATGGACATTGTGCTTCCCATGATTAAACCGGGTATCGGCGCCTTAGCAATTTTTACCTTTATTAATTCCTGGAATGATTATTTTATGCAGTTAATCATGCTGACCAGCAATTCCAGTCTGACCATTTCCCTGGGTATTGCTACTATGCAGGCGGAGAACTCTACGGACTACGGCCTATTGATGGCTGGTTCTGCACTTGCGGCCTTGCCGATTATTACTATATTCCTGATTTTCCAGAAATACTTTACAAAGGGGATTACCCTTGGAGCGGTAAAAGGTTAATCTGACAGGAGCTGTTGCAATAGTAGATAAATAGTCTACCGGAGCGGCAGCTCTGTTTTTGTGGATAAAATCGAAATTTGTCTGCAATTCATTCTCCCGCACTCTAAATAAGCTCCGGATTCTTTTATCTTGACAGAGGCCGGCTTTTTATTAGATAATAGGAATAAGCTTTTTACATGGATGGAAGGAGAGGACAATCATGCCGCCGTTACAGTTACTGATCAAACCCGCTTCTGGAATGTGCAATCTCCGATGCCGGTATTGCTTTTATTATGATGTGACCCGGAACCGGGAGCAGGAGAGCTATGGCCTTATGAGTCGGGAGACATTAAAGAATCTGGTAAGAAAGTCTCTGGAATATGGAGAAAAGAGCTGCGGTTTTGCCTTTCAAGGAGGAGAACCTACGCTGGCCGGATTGGACTTTTACCAGGATTTGATTGAGATTGTGGAAAAGTATAATAAAAAAAATCTGCAAATTTCCTACTCTATTCAGACCAATGGCTACGGATTGGGAGAAGAGTGGGCAAAATTTTTTGCCCGGAATCAATTTTTGGTAGGGGTTTCTTTAGACGGGGTGAAAGCTACCCATGATTCTCAGCGTCTGACGCCCCGGGGAGAAGGAAGCTTTGCCGGTGTTATGAAGACCATAGAGCTGTTTAACCGGTACAAGGTGGAATATAATATCTTGACTGTGGTCAATGCCAAAACTGCGGCTAAAATACGCCGGATTTATGAGTTCTATAAGAAAAATAAATTTCATTATCAGCAATATATTGCCTGCCTGGATCCTCTGACAGAGGAACCGGGAAAACAGGATTATTCCTTGACTCCTGAGCTTTACGGGCAGTTTTTAGTGGATCTGTTTGACTTGTGGTATTTGGACTTGCAGCAGGGAACTCAGCCCTATATTCGTCAGTTTGAAAATGCGGTGGGAATTTTGGCAGGTTATGCTCCGGAATCCTGTGAGCAAAGAGGGATCTGTTCTGTCCAGCATGTAGTGGAGGCGGACGGCTCCGTCTATCCCTGTGATTTTTATGTTTTGGATCAGTTCCGGCTGGGCAATCTCAATGAGGACAGCTTTGAGGAAATCGATCAGTCCCCGGCCGGGGAGGCCTTTGTGAAAGCTTCTTTAGATCGCACGGAAAAGTGCCGGACATGCCCCTATTTTTATGTCTGCCGCGGGGGGTGCCGCCGGCACCGGGCGCTGGGAGACGGCTCCGTTATGGGAGATAACTACTTTTGCAAATCTTATCAGATGTTTTATGATGCCGCTCTGCCCCGGATGGAGCAGATTGGCGCTATACTCCGGAGAAAATAGAAGAAAATACATCCCTTTGACAGAAAGTTGTAAGGAAATCTCATAAAATTAAGGTTCCTGCCCAACCAAATCTGTGGTATAGTATAATGAGAATAAATACAGAAGAGTTACAGATTAGGAGATAAATTGATATGAGAATGTGGAAACGTATTGTATGCCTGGGACTGGCTGCCGCGATGATGCGGAGTGCTGCTGTTTACGCAGAAGTAATTAATTTTACAGGCCCGGAAGGCCAAACCAGCGGCATATACAGTACCAATACTGCAGCTGGGCCGGGGAACGGACAAACTCCGTCCGGAAGCGGGCAGACCCCGTCGGGGCCGGTATCCGGAAATACGGCAGGCAATACAGTGCAAAAGCCGACAGTGGCATCTGAGGGAGCGGTGCTGTTAAACGCCAATACCGGAGAGGTTTTATTTGAGAAAAATGGAACCACCCGTTTTTATCCAGCCAGTATTACTAAGCTAATGACAGCGCTGCTGGCTGTGGAGAATTGCAGTTTAGGAGATACCGTTACCTTTTCCAAGGCTGCCACCACCAATTTAGAGTCAGGAGCCGTTACCATAAATCTGACGGAAGGAGACAAACTGACAGTCGAGCAGTGCCTTTACGCTTTAATGCTGAAATCAGCTAATGAGGTGGCCAATGGGTTGGCAGAACATATATCCGGAAGTGTGTCAGGATTTGCAGACAAAATGAACAGCAGAGCCAGGGAACTGGGATGCACGGACACTCATTTTGCTAATCCTAACGGCCTTAACGATACTCAGCACTACACAACTCCCAGAGATATGGCGCTGATTGCACGGGCGGCGTTTGCCAATCCCACTGTGGCAAAAGCGGCGTCCACCTTGTCCTATCAGATTCCTGCCACGAAAAAGGCGGCGGCCCGAACCATTACTATGGGCCATAAAATGCTTTATCCCAATGATTCCAGGTATTATCGGGGAATTGTGGCGGGAAAGACCGGTTATACCTCCAAGGCCGGAAATACCCTGGCTACTTGTGCGGAGAGAAACGGGGTCCGGCTGATTGCGGTTGTGATGAAAGGTAATCAGACCCACTATGCCGATACCAAGGCGCTTCTGGATTATGGGTTTGCTTTGGCGGACGCAGGCCTTACCTCTGCCGGAATGTCACAAAATGTAAACATGCCTGGCAGCAATGTAAGCACAGGCCCTGGTGTTCAGAACGGAACCTGGCAGCAGGACAGTTATGGCTGGTATTACATAAAGTCCAACGGTTCACGGGCGACCAATGAATGGCAGACAATCAACGGAAAAGAATACTGGTTTGATTCGAACCAGTATATGGCAACCGGATGGCGTCAATTTGTAGGAGGTGTATGGTATTATTTTAACAATGACGGATCCTTAGCAAAAAGTACCTGGGTTCCAAACAGTCAGGGACAATGGTTTTATGTAGGAGCAAACGGTGAGATGCTTAAGAATACTACGACTCCGGATGGATTTTATGTGAATGAATCCGGCGTGAGAGTACGGTAGACTTTAAAAATTACAGCGATTCATAGATTTTAAACCGGGGCTGTTGTGAAATGAAATGCTCGTGTTTTCATTTTACAACAGCCCTGACTGTTACTATTTTTTTAAGAGGGGAGAGCCTGTACTTGACGGCGGCTCTGCCAGCGTGTATGATGGAGTAAATTAGAAATTCCTGGAAAGTGGAGGAGGGCTGATATGAAGGAAAAACTGTATACCATTGAGGTTATGGATGCGGTAAAAGCCGGAGATGAATGTCCGTGCTGCTATCTGGAGAGGAAGCTGGAGCAGGATGCCATAAGCTTTACGCTGGGATCCTCCTATATGGAGGATGATATCCGGGCAGAAACGGATCGGACAGGCTTTTGCAGAAAACATACAAAAATGATGTACGATTATGGGAATTATTTGGGGAATGCCTGGATTTTAAAAACCCGGATGAAGTACTTAAGGGATCATTTTAAGGAGTCAGTGGAAAGGGAAAAGACCGGAGCAGTACCGCAGAAAAATGCGTTGTTCGGCTGGATGAAAAAAACTTCTTCCCAAGGCGGAGCAGAAAAAGGAACCTGCTATGTATGCCGGAAAATTGACGAAACCTATGAAAGAATCAAAAATACGTTTGTTTATCTGATGAAAACAGAACCGGAATTTATTAGCCTATTAAAGGATTCCAAGGGCTTTTGCCTGCCTCATTTTTATGATGTGCTGAATACCTGCAGAAGTAAATGCAAGGCAGAGGAAGCGCAGAAAATGGAGGAGCTTCTGTGTACCATTATGGAAAGGGAGCTTTCCAGAATCCAGGAGGATATTGATTGGTTTGTAGAAAAATATGATTACCGCAATCAAAATGCGGATTGGAAAAATTCTAAAGATGCAGTGCCCAGAACCATGCAGAAAATAACCGGAGGGTATCCTGCCGATCCGGTGTTTAAGCAAAGGTCCAATACCCCGTAGCAAGCTGACGGGCATTAAGCTTGTAACACAGCAAGCTACAGGGAATTTGACCCTCGCAGCAGTAGCTAAATGGACATGCCGGCATGTCCATTTGGATCGCTGCCTGCGGAAATAAAAACAGCAGATCAAGGGAAAGGCTGGTATATTATGGAATTGTGGGATGTATATGACAAAGATCGAAACAAAACCGGAAAAACCCATGTCAGGGGAGTGCCTATGGCAGAGGGGGAGTACCATATTGTAACAGATATTTGGACCATTAACCTGGAAGGGAAAATTCTGTTAACCCAGCGTCATCCGGATAAGACCTTTGGGCTTTGGTGGGAATGCACAGGCGGTTCAGCCAAGGCAGGGGAAGAAAGCCTGGACAGCGTATTGAGAGAACTTTCCGAGGAAGTGGGGATTTTTGCCCGGCCGGAGGAGGTGCGCCTTCTCCACACGGTGGAGAGGCCGGACCGGTTTGTGGATACCTATGTGACGGTTCAGGATGTGACCAGAGAGAAACTGGTTCTTCAGAAGGAAGAGGTGGTAGATGCGGTATTTGTCACCTTTGAAGAGGTTTACAGCATGTGGAGCCAGGGAAAAATGCTTCCCAGAGAACGTTTTCCCATGTATGCAGATCTGCTGCGGGAAGAAGTAAACAGAGTATTGGAAAAGCAGGAATGATTTCCCTGCTTTTTGGATATACTGAGAGGGAAATCCAAGGAAAATAAAGGAGGACCCTTATATGACAGATTTTAAAAGCAGCGCTACAGCTAAAAATTTGATGCGGGCATTCGCAGGCGAGAGTCAGGCCAGAAACCGCTACACTTTGGCGGCAGGAAAGGCTAAAGAGCAGAAGCTTCCCGTGCTTCAGGCAGTATTTTTATATACTGCGGATCAGGAGAAGGAGCATGCGGAGGTATTTTACAACTTTCTGCAGGACATGAATGGAGAGACTATTCATATTGACGGCGGTTATCCGGTGGATTTGGATGCCGGTATTTTGGAACAGCTGAAAAAAGCTGCCCACAATGAGAACGAAGAGCATGATGTAGTGTACAAGTCTTTTGCCGACATTGCAGAACAGGAAGGATTTTCCCGGATTGCCCAGACCTTTCGTATGGTTGCTGATGTGGAAAAGACGCATGCAGACCGTTTCCAAATGTTTGGAAAATTCATGGAAGAAGGCCGTCTGTTTGTCTCAGATGTGGAAACGGGCTGGGTGTGCCTAAATTGCGGTCATGTTCACCATGGTAAAGAGGCGCCGCAGAAATGTCCGGTCTGCCAGCACGAACAGGGATATTTTATCCGTATGGAATTGGCTCCATGGACCGGGCCGGCATGCTGTGAAAAATAGAATGGGGTATCCTCGGCGGACAGGGGAACCGATTGTAAGGGAAAAGGACAGGTAGAGATGAAGAAAACAGTACTGGGAGCATTGGGCCTTATGGCAGCCGGAGCCGGAACCGGCTTGATTCTTTGGTCTGAATATGAGAAGGATTGTTTGGCAGTAGAGGAAGTTCCCATTTATTCGGAAAAAATCCGGACTCCGAAACGACTGGTTTTTTTATCTGATCTTCACGATAAGGAGTTTGGCCCTGAAAATGTCAGACTAATAAAAGCCATTGACCAGGCCGGGCCGGATGCTGTTTTAATCGGCGGAGATATGATGGTAAGCAAGGGAAAGCCGGAGATTTCCATTGCGTTATCTCTGGTGGGGAGGCTTGCAAAAAAGTATCCGGTGTATTATGGCAACGGCAACCACGAAAACCGTATGGTATGGGAACGCTCTGTCTACGGAACTTTATATGAGCAGTATCGGGATACACTAAAAAAGATGGGAGTCATTTATCTGGAAAATGATACGGGCCTTATAGGAGAGGATGTGGCGGTCAGCAGCATAGACTTAAAAAAGAAGTATTACCGCAAACTTTTTTTTCGGAGCCCTCAGCCTTTAAAAAAGAGCTATCTGGATACCTGTTTGGGAAAGGCAGATAAAAACCGCTTTCAGATTTTATTAATCCATTCGCCTATGTATTTTAAGGAAAGCGCTGCCTGGGGGGCTGATTTGACTCTGTCCGGACATTTTCACGGAGGAACTATAAGACTGCCATTGCTGGGAGGTGTTATGACACCTCAGTATCAGTTCTTTCTGCCCTGGTGCGCCGGGAGCTTTGAGAATGGAGGGAAATGGATGGTGGTCAGCAGAGGACTGGGAACCCACTCCATTAATATTCGAATTAATAATAAGCCCCAGGTGATTCTCCTGGATTTGAAGCCCTTATAAACCTGCCAGTCCTTTGCAGCGGCTTGGCAGGAAAGCTGTAACCCTTTCATTTTCGAGGGAAACTCAAACGTTTGCGTAATTTCTCCTTGATATTTTATGAAAATTTGCGTAAAATATGTCTAACCGGTGACAGAAGTCACTATAAAAACCATTGAAAAACCAGAACAGCGGCATCTATGACATGATACAATGATACCAGGAAGGTATAGCTATCCATATAAAGGATAGGCTTGCTTTTCTGGTATTTTTTATGTCATAGGAAAGATAGCAGGATCTTTTATTTCTCTGCTTTAGAGAGGAACAGAAAATGATAAAAATGAGGAAATTCATAGTAAAATCAGCGATGGCTGCCCTGACGGCCGCTGCATTAATCGGATGCGGCCAGAAGCAAGACAGCCGGAATCGAGACAGTGTGGTAGTGGTGATGCCCCCCAGTTCTGAACCGGAGGCAGGATTTGATCCGGCCTACGGCTGGGGAGCGGGAGAACATGTCCATGAACCGTTGATTCAAAGCACTTTGACGGTAACCACTTCGGATTTATCGATTGATTATGATCTGGCTACGGAAATGACCAGCAGTGAAGACGGCCTTTTATGGACAGTAGATATCCGAAAAGACGCGAGATTTACCGATGGGGAACCTCTTACAGCGGAGGATGTGGCGTTTACCTACAATACTTTGCGGGATACTAGTTCGGTCAACGATTTTACCATGTTAAAAGAAGCGGTGGCTGTAGATAGCGACACGGTGGAGTTTCATATGACCCGTCCCTATTCCATATGGCCTTATACCATGGCGATTACGGGAATTGTACCAGAGCATGCCTATGATACGGATTATGGTCAAAACCCGGTGGGATCGGGGAGATACATACTGAAACAATGGGATAAAGGCCAGCAGGTGGTTCTGGAAGCCAATCCGGACTATTATGGCCCGGCTCCGAAAATGAAAAAGGTGACCATCCTTTTTATGGAGGAAGATGCCGCCTATGCAGCAGTTTTGTCCGGCCAGGCGGATCTGGCCTATACGGCGCCTTCCTACGGGGAAGGAAACATTGACGGCTACAGTCTTCTGGACTATGAGACCGTGGACAACCGTGGATTTAACCTTCCGGCGGTTCCCAGAGAAACTCTGGAGGACGGTACGATTGTTGGAAATGATCTGACTTGTGATGTGAGAGTCCGCAGGGCTATTAACCTGGCCATGGATCGGAAAAGGCTGATTGAAAACGTGTTGGACGGATACGGGACTCCGGCATACAGTGTCTGCGACAAGATGCCATGGTATTATGAGGGAAGTAAGGTGACCTATGATCTGGAACAGGCCAAGGCCCTTATGGAGGAAGCCGGCTGGCTGGAAAGCAGCGACGGGATACGGGAAAAGGACGGCCTTCGGGCGGAACTGGAGATTGCCTATCCTTCCAGCGACTCGGTTCGTCAGGCCATGGCCTCTGAGACGGCCAACCAATTAGCAGACTTGGGAATTGACGCATCTGCTAAGGGGGTAAGCTGGGAGGAGGCTTACACGATAGCTTATCAGGAACCTCTTATATGGGGCTGGGGGGCCCACACTCCTATGGAGCTTTATAATATTTATCATACTGAGTCGGAAAGCGGCAGCGCCCGGTATTCTCCTTACTCCAACCAGACTGTGGATCGGTATATGGATCAGGCGCTGGCAGCACCAGAGTTAGAGACCTCTTACCAATTGTGGAAAAAAGCCCAGTGGGACGGCAGTACCGGCATTGTTCAGGACGGGGACATTCCTTGGATCTGGCTGGTCAATGTAGATCATCTTTATTGGGCACGGTCCGGTCTTTCGGTGGCAGAGCAAAAGCTTCATCCCCATGGGCACGGCTGGTCTATTGTTAATAATGTGGATTTGTGGAGTTGGAATAATTAATGAGACGAAAACAGATACAGGTTTTTTTGGCGGGGATTTTTCGGGTAATCTTTCTGATAATAGGGGTCAGCGCGGCGGCGTTTTTTCTCCTTGCTATTTCCCCGATTGATCCGCTTCAAAGCAATGTAGGCCAGGCGGCGCTGGGGGCTATGAGCCCGGAACAGGTAGAAAAATTAAGAGCCTACTGGGGGGAGGATATCCCCATGATCCAAAGATACTTTAACTGGGCTCTAGGTTTTATCCGGGGGGATATGGGTGTGTCCCTGCTGTACCGCAGGCAGGTAAGCGAGATTTTGTGGGAAAGAACGGTCAGTTCTTTTGGCATGATGACCATGGCTTGGCTGCTTTCCGGGGGAATCGGCTTTCTCCTTGGGATCCTTGCCGGAGCAAAACAGGGGAAGTGGCAGGACAGGCTGGTAACCGGTTACAGCCTTTTGACGGCCAGCACCCCGGCCTTTTTCCTGGCGTTACTCCTTCTTATGGTATTTTCCGTGTGGCTGAAGATTCTGCCTGTCGGGTTTGCGGTTCCTATCGGCCTGGAAGCCTCTCAGGTAAAATTTTCTGACAGAGTAATCCATGCCATTCTCCCGGCGGCGGCCCTGAGTCTGACCGGAATTTCCAATATTGCCCTCCATACCAGAGAGAAAATGATAGAAGTGCTGGAAAGCGACTATGTGCTGTTTGCCCGGGCCAGGGGAGAGGATACCCGGCGGATTATCAGGCGCCATTGCCTGCGAAATATTGCTCTTCCGGCTATGACGCTGCAGTTTGCTTCCATCAGTGAAATATTCGGCGGATCGGTGTTGGTAGAGCAGGTGTTTTCTTATCCGGGCTTAGGCCAGGCAGCAGTAAATGCAGGACTTGGCAGCGATGTCCCTCTGCTTTTGGGAATTACGGTGATCAGTGCAGTCATTGTTTTTGGAGGAAATGCCCTGGCAAATCTGCTTTACGGAGTCATTGATCCCAGGATTAAAAGGGGGGACGGAATATGAAGATAAACCGGAGAACAAAGTCCATAGTCTGGCTCTTGCTGTCAGCGGCATTTTTAATTACGGTTACTCTGCTGGGCTGCTTTTGGAGGGAAGAAGCATTTATTACGGATTTTTCCAGAAAAAACCTGGCACCCTGCAGAGAACATATTTTCGGAACAGACTTTATGGGGCGGGATATGTTTGTGCGGACCATTACTGGACTTTCTTTAAGCGTCCGGCTGGGAATCTTAACTGCAGCGGCCAGCGCCCTGTTTGCAGGGATGCTTGGCATATGCGGAGCAGTGCTGGGAAAAGCGGCGGATTCCTTTGTTACCTTTCTTATTGATTTGGTAATGGGAATTCCTCATATCCTTTTGCTGATTCTGATATCCTATGCCTGTGGAAAAGGCTTTCCCGGGGTAGTTACAGGGATTACTTTGACACACTGGACATCTCTTGCAAGGCTTCTGCGGGGGGAGGTGCTGCAGTTAAAAGGCAGCCAGTATATTCAAATTGCTTACCGGTTAGGAATGGGGAAGTTTCAGATAGCGGTAAAGCATATGGTTCCCCACCTGCTGCCCCAGTTTTTTACCGGGTTGATTTTATTATTTCCTCATGCAATTCTCCATGAGGCCAGTATTACCTTTTTAGGATTTGGTCTGTCCCCGGAGGAACCGGCAATGGGAGTGATTTTATCGGAAAGCATGAAATACCTGTCCATGGGCAAATGGTGGCTGTCCCTGTTTCCGGGAGGCCTTTTGATGATAACCGTCCTGTTGTTTCACGTGCTGGGAGACAGTGCCTGCAAGCTTTTGGATCCGGGCAGCGCCCACGAGTAAGGGAAGCTGCTGCCCTTACTATTTGAGAACAGGAGAGAACATGGAGAAAGAACAATTATTGCGGATAGACCGCTTATCTATCTCTTTCCGGCAATATACGAGAGGACTTCGCCAAAGGGATCTTCAAGTAATAGAAGATTTAAGCCTTACGGTGCGGGCCGGAGAAATGACGGCTGTGGTAGGAGCCAGCGGTTCCGGAAAGAGTCTTTTGGCTCATGGAATTTTGGGAATTCTTCCCTATAATGCCTCTGTTTCCGGCGGAATTTATTATGAGGGAAAAGAATTGGACGGTCCCTTAAGAAGCCGGACAGTAGGGACAGAGATAGCCCTGGTGCCGCAAAGCGTGTCCTACCTGGATCCGCTGATGCAGGTAGGAGAACAAATACGGAATGGAGAAAAGTCCCCATCTGCTATGGAGAGATGCCGCAGTCTGTTAAAACGTTACGGCCTGGGGACAGAGGTGGAAAGCCAGTATCCTTCCCAGTTGTCCGGCGGTATGATAAGAAGGGTGCTGATTTCCACGGCCCTGATGGAAACGCCAAAGCTGGTGATTGCCGATGAGCCTACTCCGGGCCTCCATTTGGCGGCGGCGAAACGGGTTCTGGGGCATTTTCGGGAAATTGCGGATCAGGGTGCGGGAGTCCTTTTAATTACCCATGATTTGGAACTGGCTCTGGAAGTGGCGGATCGAATCGCCGTATTTTATGCAGGGACTACAGTAGAGGAAATGCCGGCGGATCATTTCCAGAAGGAAGATCTGCTTTTGCATCCATATAGTCAGGCTCTTTACCGGGCCATGCCGGAGCACGGATTTCAGGCCCTTCCCGGGATTCAGCCCTATGTGACAGAACGGGGAACAGGCTGTGTATTTGCGGATCGGTGCCCTTATGCGGGAGAAGAATGTGGAAAAGCAGACATTCCGGTAAAGGAAAGGGACGGGGGGTGGGTAAAATGTCTTAGAAAGGAGCTGCAATGAAACTGGAGGCAAAGGAAATATCCTTCCGGTACCGAACAGGAAACCGGCAGATTTTAAACAGATTTTCCCTGGAAATAGACAGCGGGGAGCAGGTAGGGCTGATTGCTCCCAGCGGGTTTGGAAAAACGACCTTCTGCAAGATTCTGGCCGCTTATGAGAGGCCGGACGGCGGCAGTGTTTTGCTGGACGGAAGGCCTTTGAAAGAATTTGGCGCTTACTGCCCGGTTCAGATGATTTGGCAGCATCCGGAGCTCTCAGTGAATCCAAGACGGCGGATGAAAACCGTTTTGGAGGAAGGGGACAGGATAACCCAGCATATTATCAGGGGCCTTGGCATTGAAGAGGACTGGCTGAACCGGTTTCCCGCAGAGTTGTCCGGCGGGGAACTGCAGAGATTTTGTATTGCAAGGGCTTTAGGGGAAAGAACCAGGTTTCTCCTGGCAGACGAGATTACCACCATGCTGGATTTGATTACCCAGAGTCAGATATGGCAGTTTTTATTGGAAGAAACCAGGCGAAGGGAGATTGGACTTTTGGTGGTCAGCCATTCCCGGCCTTTGATTAATCGGATATGTACGAGAAAGGTAGAGATGGAATCATGGACGTAAGGCAAATGCTTAAGGAAGTACAGACGGGAGAATTATCGATAGAGGAAGCAGAAGAGAGACTAAAGGATCTTCCTTATGAGGATTTGGGATATGCAAAGCTGGATCATCACAGAAGCCTGAGATCCGGATTTGATGAGACGGTATTTTGTCAGGGAAAACCGGATGAATATTTGGTGAAAATTTACCAGTCCTTTGCAGAGAGAAACGGCCGGGTTTTGGGAACCAGAGCTACCAGGGAGCAGTATGATCTGGTAAAGGCGGCGGTGCCTCAGGCGGTCTATGATCCCGTTTCCCGCATCCTAAAGGTGGAAAAGGAAGACAGGGAAAGAAGGGGACTGGTGGCAGTATGTACCGGCGGCACAGCGGACATTCCGGTGGCAGAGGAAGCGGCCCAGACAGCAGAATTTTTCGGCTGCAATGTGGATCGAATTTATGACGTGGGGGTGGCCGGAATTCACCGCCTGCTGTCCCAGAGAGAACGGATAATAAGAGCCAACTGTGTGGTGGCGGTGGCTGGTATGGAGGGCGCTTTGGGGACGGTTATCGGCGGTCTGGTGGAGAACCCGGTAATTGCAGTCCCTACGTCTGTGGGGTATGGAGCCAGCTTTCACGGGCTGTCGGCCCTCTTGACTATGGTTAATTCCTGCGCTAATGGTATTTCCGTAGTAAATATTGACAACGGTTACGGCGCAGGTTATATTGCTACACAAATAAATCGATTGGCGGTAAGATAAAATGAAAAAAGAACGAATTTTATATTTAGAGTGTAATTCCGGAATCAGCGGCGATATGACGGTAGGAGCGCTGCTGGACTTAGGGGCCAGCAGAGAAGTGCTTGAAGAGGCACTGAAAAGCTTGGGAGTCGGCGGCTATCATCTGCATTTCGGAAGAAAGAAAAAATGCGGCATCAATGCCTTTGATTTTGATGTTCATTTAGAGGAAGATGGGGATGAGCATGTTCACGATCATGGACACTGCCACGATCATGAGCAAGACCATAGCCATACTCATTCCCATCCCCACGTTCACCGGGGCTTGTCTGATATTCTTGCCATCATTCGCCGTATGGATGGGGAACAGGAAGTAAAAGACCTGGCTGCAAAGATATTTTATATTGTAGCGGAGGCAGAGTCCAAAGCTCACGGGATTCCGGTGGAAGAGGTACATTTTCATGAGGTAGGTGCCATTGACTCCATTGTGGATATTATCGGCACCGCTGTGTGCGTAAGAAACTTGAATGTAGATAAAATTATCGTGTCTCCCTTGGCAGAAGGCCATGGCTATGTCCGCTGCCAGCATGGGGTTATGCCGGTACCGGTGCCGGCTACTGCAAACATTGCTGCAGCATGGAACCTGGAAATGAAATTTACCGACAATGAAGGGGAGATGGTGACGCCTACCGGAGCCGCTATTGCCGCGGCCCTTCACTGCGGAGAGTCTCTGCCGCAGTATTATCGGATTGAAAAAATCGGAATCGGCGCTGGAAATAAAGATTTTAAAAACGCGAATATCCTTCGGGCTATGATGATTACAGCAAAAGAGCCGGATATTGAGGCTGCAGAACGTTCAGAAAAGCAAGCTGCCGCCGATACTATGGTGAAACTGGAGGCCAATTTAGATGACTGTACCGGAGAAGCTTTAGGATTTGCTATGGAGGAACTTTTGGCAGCCGGAGCGGCTGATGTGTGGTACACTCCGATTTTTATGAAGAAAAACCGGCCCGCCTACCTTCTGTCTGCCTTGTGCCCGGAACCCATGAGAGAACGGTTGGAGGAGATTATTTTTACTCACACTACTACGATTGGAATCCGCCGTACTTTAATGGAACGAACCATTTTAAAAAGGAATTGCACAGAGATCGAGACGAGCCTGGGTAAGGCCAAGGTAAAACTCTGCCAACGGGGCCAGAGCCAGGTTGCCTACCCGGAGTATGAGAGCGTGAAGGAGATTGCCGGAATCCGAAATCTGCCTTTTCCAGAAGTCTATCACCAAATTAAAGAAGAGGCATCAGATAAAAAAAAAGACGGTAGTCTGACGGAGAACGCTCTTTTTTCAATCCGCGCCGCACTGGAGCGGGAGATGGAAAAATACGCGGGAGAAGATGTGGCAGTTGCCTTTTCAGGCGGAGTAGACTCCAGCCTGCTGTTAAAACTGGCCTGTGAAGCCGCCAAAAAGACAGGAACCAGAGTCTATGGAGTTACCTTCGATACCAGGCTTCATCCGGCCTGTGATTTAGAGATTGCAAAACAGGTAGCCAAAGAGCTGGGAGCAAAACACGTCATCCTTACTGTAGATGAACTGGAACAGGCAGGGATTGGCCAAAATCCCAGGGAACGCTGTTACCTCTGTAAGCGCAGCCTGTTTATGCGTCTGAAAGAATTTGCCGAGGATCAGGGAATTTCCCGTATTTTAGAGGGCACCAACCAGGACGATCTCCATGTTTATCGTCCCGGCATTCGGGCGGTAAAGGAGTTGGGAATTATCAGCCCCTTAGCGGATCTTGGAATTACCAAATCCCAGGTCAAAGCGTTGGCTTCCCGGTACGGAATTTCCGTGGCCGACCGTCCCTCCACTCCATGCATGGCAACCCGCCTTCCCTATGGGACAAAATTGGATTATGAGGTATTAGAGAAGATTGAGCAGGGTGAAACCTGGCTGCGGCAGCGGATCGGCGGAAACGTCCGGTTAAGGATTCATGGGCAGATTGCTCGAATTGAGGTGGATAAGGAGAGCTTTCAGACAGCTATGGGCTTAAAGGACGCTATGGTTGGTGAGCTGAAAAAATTGGGATTTCCCTATGTGACGTTGGATTTGGAGGGGTTTCGGTCAGGGAGTATGGACATCAATGCAGAAGAATAGAAGGTATCCATTTCCACATAGAAAGGAAACTGTAAGTAGATGGCGGAATTTAAAATTTCATTTTAGATGTCGAAAAGAGTCGGACAAATGTATTTGCTGCTATTTTTGTCCTATGTTATACTGAGAGTATAAAGCATATATTTCTCAAATTTCAGCCGGTATGGCATCTGTTAGTCTTATATTCATTTCGGAAAATCTATGCTTTTCAATTTCGGAAGAGCAGGAGATTTTTCATAAGACTCCTGCCATGGAGGACAAATGAAAAAAGGGAAAAAGAAGGGGCTGCGCCACCAGCCAGGCGCTAGGCGTAATTACAAAGATACACTGTTTCGGATGCTATTTCGTGATAAAAAGCGGCTTCTTACGTTGTTTAATGCGGTAAATGGCTCGTCTTTCCGTAATCCGGAGGATTTGGAGATTGTGACTCTGGAAAATGCTATTTATATGAATCTAAAAAATGATTTGGCATTTATTATTGATTTTCAGTTGAACCTATATGAGCATCAGTCCAGCTACAATACCAACATGCCTCTGCGCTTCCTATTCTATGTAGCCAGGGAGTATCAGAAATTAGTAAAGGATAAATCTCTTTATGCCGCCGGGGGTATAAAAATTCCCACCCCTCATTTTGTAGTGTTTTATAATGGAGAACGGAAAGCGGCAGAACGGACGGTGCTGAAGCTATCAGATGTATACCAATTGCCTGGAGATTCTCCGGAATTGGAATTGAAAGTCACCATGCTGAACATTAATACAGGCTGTAATTTGGAGTTGATGGAGGCTTGCCAGACATTAAAGGAATATATGCAGTATGTAGAGCGTGTCAGGCGCTATACGAAAAATATGCCGCTGGAACAAGCGGTAGAGCAAGCTGTAGATGAATGTATTCGGGAGGGAATTCTTTCAGAGTTTCTTTCCACATGGAAAGCGGAGGCGATAGCAGTGAGTATATTTGAATACGATGCGGAGAGAGAGTGGGAGCTGCTGCGAAAAACAGAGCGGGAGTTTATAAGAGAAGAAGTAAAAGAAGAGGTAAAAGAAGAAGTAAAGAGAGAGGTAAAAGAAGAGACTAAAAAAATAGTGCAGAAGCAAGCTATTGATTCCATTATCCGCGTATGCCGGAAATTGGATCTGACAGAGAGCGCCATTATAGAAGTCCTTCAGGCTGACTTTTCTATTTCCAAATCCAAGGCGCTTGAATATATAGAGGCTGGGAATGATCTTGCAAAAGCCCGATAATAGAAAGGCAGGGATTTCCCACTGAGATCCCTGCCCCCAAATTTATTCCCGCGAGTAACGAGCCAAGTGTGCATGCGAGCATGCACATTTGACTAATCTAAAACAGTATAGCCGTAGCTGTTTACAATTGCATCCAGCTTTATGCCGGCTTTGCAGTCCGGACAGTTGTCCGGTTCAGAAAGCTTGAATCCAGGAAGATCGGAAGCTTCGAATACGGAGTTAACCGGATGCCCTTCGATCTCGTTGATAGCAGAAAAGATGCAGGAGATTCCTTCTACAATTCCGCCATAGGAAGAGATACAGCGGATACTCTTGGCAATAGTATGACCAGACATTGCAGTGGCCAGAACCACCAGCACATGCTTACCTTTTAGCATAGGCTTAATGTTGTCGCGGACAACCATCTGGCCGCTGGAATCAAACTCAGGAGTCAGAATATAAGTAGTTTTGTGAGTATTGGTAGTTGCAACGCCTACTTCAGACAACTCTTTTGCAACATAGGCACCAATAGCCTCGCAGCCGTCCATACAGATAATGGTGTCAATGGGAGCCTTGGTTGCGTTGGTAGAAGCCATCTGATCAAACATCTCAGAAGCCAAACCGACAACCGGGCTTAAAGTTACACGTTTTACATACTTCTTTACAATCGCTTTCGCAACGGCCTCTGCATTGCACTGACGCATTTTTAAATCGGTCATATCGATATAATAATTAATGTGAAAACGGTCAGATGAAAAATGCCCTTTGGTCACTTTTAATGCAAGATCATGATTATCTTTGGAATAAATTTTAGTAGCTTCACCCATGCTCATAAGAAAAACCTCCTTAAACAATATTTGAAATATTCTTTTTAGAATAAGTATCTGAAGTTATTATACTGGATAATTCATTCAAAAAATATAACTAGGGTTAAGTTTTTTCGTAAAATCTTCCATTGTCAGTAAATTTACTTAAAGTGATAAGATTCCAGAAGCTGGTTTTTCATATGCCACAGCTCATGAGAAAGATCCACATGAACGTTATGGGGGTTAACCAGGCGACGGGATTCCTCCCACAGGGTATCCAATTCTGTTCTGCAGTAGGCTTGAATATCCATGACAGCCGGACTGTCATAAACACATTTTCCCCGGAGGAATACAGGCACCATTAAATCCCGAATAGTATAGCTATGGGGAGCCAGGTGGGTTTTCTTCCAGGTTTGTATGGGATCAAAGAGCAGGAGGGAGTTAGCTTCATCAAATCGCTCATGGGTCAGGCAGATTAGATCGGCGATAATCTTCCCGGTTTCTTTATTATAAATCCGCTTAATCGTTTTGTCTCCGGGATTGGTAATTTTCTCCGCATTTTCGGACAGCTTAATTTTGGGAATAAAGTTCCCGGTGGCTTTATCCCGGATAGCAGCCAGTTTATATACCCCGCCAAAGGAAGGACAGTCTTTGGATGTAATTAAATTGGTGCCTACACCCCAGGAATTAATCGTAGCGCCCTGAAGTTTTAAGCTGTTAATCAATTCTTCATCTAAATCATTGGAGGCGGAGATGACCGCATCTGGAAATCCGGCGGCATCCAGCATCTTTTTGGCCTCTTTAGACAGATAAGCCAGGTCGCCGCTGTCTAAACGGATCCCGTAAAAAGGCATGGGAATTCCGGCCTCTTTCATCTCAGTAAAAACTTTAATGGCATTGGGGATGCCGGAATTTAAGGTGTCATAAGTATCTACCAACAAGATGCAGGCGGTGGGATAAAGTTTGGCATAAGTGCGGAAAGCGGTAAGCTCGTCAGGAAAACTCATGATCCAGCTATGGGCGTGGGTTCCCTTAATGGGAACGTGAAACATTTTCCCGCAAAGTACATTGGAGGTGCCTATACAGCCTGCGATCATAGCTGCCCGAGCGCCGTAAACGCCGGCATCAGGCCCCTGGGCACGGCGAAGGCCAAACTCCATAACCCCGTCTCCCTGTGCGGCGTGAACAATCCGGGAAGTTTTGGTGGCAATCAGGCTCTGGTGGTTGATAATATTCAGAAGAGCCGTTTCGATAAGCTGGGCCTCCATAATAGGAGCGATTACCTTTACTAAAGGCTCTCTGGCAAATACTACTGTTCCCTCTGGAATGGCATAAATATCGCCGGAAAACTTAAAATTAGCCAGGTAGTCGAGAAAGTCCTCTCCGAAAATCCCCAGGTCTCTCAGATATGCCACATCATCTTCGCTAAAATGAAGATTTTTTACATAGTCGATAACCTGTTCCAGACCTGCACAGATGGCGAATCCGTTGCCGCAGGGGTTAGTGCGGTAAAACATGTCAAAGATGACCGTTTCATTGGCATCTTTTTCTTTGAAATATCCCTGCATCATAGTTAATTCGTAAAAATCGGTAAGCAGTGTTAGATTTTGTTGATTCATAATAATCTCCATTCCGCCGCCTTCGGCTGGCGGCACAAATAGTAATGAAAGTGTTGCAAGTTAAATAAACTTCTAAAAAGTTGCCTCATAAGACAGCTTATTTTAGCACACCCATTTATGTTCTTCCTCTACTTTTTTTCACACTAAGGCTTCGTCAAGTGTTCATAGTATATCACAAGTTAGAAGAATAACAAAGGGATTGATAAAAGAATAACAAAATTTTATGAAAAAGGGATCTGCAGCCGTTTTTACAGGTTATGGGTAAGAAAAATGTAAGAAATCAGAAAGGGAAAGTACATTGGAACTCTTCTACATCTATGCTAGAATTAAGAAATATTGGAATCTGGAGGAGGAAACGTGAAAATACTGATATCTGTAAAAAAGCTTATTTTGACCTTTGCGTGCAGCTTCTTTATCACCGGATTGTGCGGAGGCCTTTTATCTCCCGGATATGCTTATGGCAGCTCCGGAGATGAATTCGGCCCGGGAACCGGCCTGACAACCGGGCAGGAAGCTTACGGTTCGTACAGAGATACCAGCAATGGAGACGAGCTAAAGGGCGTATGGATTTCCTATTTAGAATGGGAGAAGTTGCCAAAGGAGAGGAAAAGCTTTGAAAAAGCCGTGGATCAGATGTTTGATAACGTAAAATCCTGGGGTATGAATGCAGTATTCGTCCATGTTCGCTCCCACAGCGATGCCATGTACCCTTCTAAGTACTATCCCTGGTCTAAATTTGCATCCGGCGCTGCCGGAAAGGATCCGGGATATGATCCCCTAGATTATATGATAAAGGCGGCTCACGCCAGAGGATTAAAGTTTCATGCCTGGCTGAATCCTTACCGGATTACCGGCTATCTTATGAGCTGGGATGAGGTTCCTGACAGCTCTTTGGCAAAACAATGGTTTGACGGCGGAGCCGGGGGCCGGAGAGTGCTGAATCATGACGGTGCCTGGTATTATAATCCCTCTTTCCCGGAGGTTCGGGAATTGGTGACAAAGGGAGTAGAGGAGATTGTAGAGAATTATCAGGTGGACGGCATTCATTTTGATGACTATTTTTATCCGGCGTTAGATGACAACAGCACTTCCCGATGCTTTGACCTGCCGGAATATCTCACGTCCGGCTCAGAACTGTCCGCAGCGAATTGGAGAAGAGCCAATGTAAACCAGCTGGTGGCGGAGACATACCGTACTGTAAAGTCTGTTAATCCGTCGGTTGTATTCGGAATCAGTCCCCAGGGTTATGTGAAGCATTTAAGAAACAACCAGGAGTGTTTTGCAGATATTGATACATGGATGTCAACGGAAGGATATATTGATTATATTATGCCTCAGATTTACTGGGGATTTGAAACCAGGACGGCGGATGGCGACCCTGCTCCATATGCTTTTGAAAACAATTTAAAAACCTGGATTGATTTAAAGAAAAAAGGAAATGTAAAGCTGTATCTGGGTTTGGCCGCTTATCGGGCGGGAACGGATACCAAAGACTATACAGGCGTTTCTGAGTGGCTGCGGCGGGATGATATATTAAAGCGGCAGATTGAGGCAGGGCGTCAAAGCGGTCAGGTATCCGGATATTGCTTTTACAGTTATAGCTCCTTTCTGGAAGAAGCAGCAGGAAAAGAGGTGAAAAATCTCCTCCCGGTTTTGGCCCGTTAAACTGCTTTGGATTGCATTTCCTCTGAGGCTATACGCCAAATACTTTTCGATACATCTGCCTGGTAAGAACACAGGCAGTAATGGTCACCAGGATTTCCAGGGCACTGTTGACGATGCCGCTGATAAGAAGCAGAATCAGGCTTACTATAAAAGAACTCCACAGGATCTGCATGGGAGTCCGAAAAAGGGCAGGCCGGTTCCGATAGTAGCCGTGGATAAGAAATGCCAAACAGAAAAACAGACACACCCCGGAGAAAAAGGCGAATATGATGTGAAGCCAGGCCTGAAGAGGAAACTGGGATGGAATATAAGGGAGGATAATGGCAGCGGTTAAAAAAAGGAGAGCCAGATTGAGAAGAGTGAAGCAAACCCTTCGCTTTTTTAAGGAGCGAAACCGCCCTTGGGAAAAAGGCGCTTGATCAATTAGAGGAAAGAGCATCCGGTACAGAGTACAGCTGATAAGGATGCCCCATGCGGCAAACTCTTTTTTCTGCTGTTCCAAACTCCCGATTACAGAAAAATTACTGGTAAACCAATCGGTTCCTCGGACAAAAAGCAGGGTGTATACAGGAATAATCAGGTAAGACAGAGCAGAAAGAACCACACAGCACCTCCTAAAAGTTATCTGAAAGGATAGAATTTCACTATTAGTGTCACACAAATCTGCTAAAACATGTGTGGAAAAATCATGGAAAATGCACGAAAAGCTGGAAAAAATCTGGGTTTACCTTGACTTTTAGGTAGCAATTCCATATAATAATAGTCGCTATACAAAAAGACTGAGATGGAGACAGTAAGGCTGCCCAAACGCAGAAGCGAGCCGGAGATGGTGAGAGACCGGTGCCAGTAGAGCAGTTCCCAAAATCACTCCGGAGTCGCTGGCTGAAAGCAAATCTGCTGTAGGTTAAGCCGTATTTCCTACGTTATCGGGAACTCATATAACAGTATGCAGAAAACGGGTGGTACAGCGAAGATTTGCTTCGTCCCTATGCGGGATGGGGCATTTTTCATTTTTTAAGAAGGATTTTCCGCCCGGCTTTCTGCACAACAAGTTCACTTGATTGGAGGAAGCATCATGTATGAGAAAGTTTCTACAAATATGAATTTTGTAGAGCGGGAAAAAAAGATCGAAAAGTTTTGGAAAGATGAAGACATTTTTAAGAAAAGTATTGACAGCCGGAGAGAGGGTACTCCCTATGTGTTTTATGACGGGCCTCCTACGGCAAATGGCAAACCCCACATCGGCCATGTATTGACCCGGGTTATCAAGGATATGATCCCCAGATACCGTACTATGAAAGGCTATATGGTTCCCCGCAAGGCAGGATGGGACACTCATGGACTTCCGGTCGAACTGGAAGTGGAGAAGATGCTGGGGCTGGACGGAAAGGAGCAAATTGAGGAGTACGGCCTGGAACCGTTTATCAGCCATTGCAAGGACAGTGTTTGGAAATACAAAGGGATGTGGGAGGATTTCTCCGCTACCGTTGGTTTCTGGGCGGACATGGACAACCCGTATGTTACCTATCATGACGATTACATTGAGTCTGAGTGGTGGGCATTAAAACAGATTTGGGAAAAAGGGCTGCTATACAAGGGATTTAAAATCGTGCCTTACTGTCCCCGATGCGGCACTCCCTTGTCCTCTCACGAGGTGGCTCAGGGCTACAGAGATGTAAAAGAGCGTTCTGCTATTGCCCGGTTTAAGGTAAAGGACGAGGATGCCTATATTTTAGCCTGGACCACCACGCCCTGGACTCTGCCCAGCAATGTGGCTCTGTGCGTAAATCCTAATGAGGATTACGTAAAAGTAAATGCTGCGGATGGCAAGGTTTATTATTTGGCTCAGGCTCTGTGTGACACTGTACTTGGTCCCCTGGCAGATAAAGATTCTGATAAACCGGCTTATGAAGTAACAGAAATTTACAAGGGCAAGGATTTGGAGTTTAAAGAGTACGAGCCTCTATTTGATTTTGCTTTGGATTTGTGCAAAAAGCAGCATAAGAAAGCATTTTATGTGACTTGTGATACTTATGTAACGTTAACTGACGGTACCGGTGTGGTGCACATTGCTCCTGCCTTTGGCGAGGACGATGCCAATGTAGGGCGCAAGTATGATTTGCCCTTTGTCCAGCTGGTAGACGGAAAGGGGCAAATGACAGCGGAAACTTCCTATGCGGGAGTATTCTGTAAAAAAGCGGATCCTATGGTATTAGAGGATCTGGATAAGAAGGGACTTCTTTTCTCTGCTCCTAAATTTGAGCACAGCTATCCTCATTGTTGGCGCTGCGGTACCCCTCTGATCTATTATGCAAGAGAGTCCTGGTTCATTAAAATGACCGCGGTAAAAGAGGATCTGATCCGCAACAATAACACTATCAACTGGATTCCGGAATCTATCGGAAAGGGCCGTTTCGGCGACTGGCTGGAGAATATTCAGGACTGGGGAATTTCCAGAAACCGTTATTGGGGCACCCCTTTAAATATCTGGGAATGTGAATGCGGGAAACAGCATGCCATCGGCAGCCGGGAAGAGCTGAAGGCCATGAGCAGCAATTATCCGGAAGGCGGCGTAGAACTTCACCGCCCCTTTATCGACCAGGTAACCATTACCTGTCCGGATTGCGGCAGGCAGATGCGCCGGGTTCCTGAGGTAATCGACTGCTGGTTTGACTCTGGCGCCATGCCTTTCGCACAGCACCATTATCCGTTTGAAAATAAAGAATTATTTGAGTCTCAATTTCCGGCGCAGTTTATTTCTGAGGCGGTCGATCAGACCAGAGGCTGGTTTTACTCTTTGCTGGCAGAGTCTACTTTGCTTTTTAATAAGGCTCCTTATGAGAATGTAATCGTTTTAGGCCATGTTCAGGACGAAAACGGACAGAAGATGAGCAAGAGCAAGGGCAATGCGGTAGATCCCTTTGAGGCTTTGGAAACTTACGGCGCAGATGCCATCCGCTGGTATTTCTATATCAACAGCGCTCCCTGGCTGCCGAACCGGTTCCATGGAAAGGCTGTTATAGAAGGCCAGAGGAAGTTTATGGGAACCCTTTGGAACACCTATGCATTTTTTGTACTATATGCCAATATTGACAATTTTGATGCTACCAAGTACACTTTAGAATATGGGAAGCTGCCGATTATGGATAAATGGCTGCTCTCTAAGGTAAACTCTATGGTAAAAGCGGTGGACGATCATCTTGACAACTATCGGATTCCGGAGGCGGCGAGAGCCCTTCAGGAGTTTACAGATGATATGAGCAACTGGTATGTAAGAAGAAGCCGGGAACGTTTCTGGGCTAAGGGAATGGAACAGGATAAGATCAATGCTTACATGACCCTTTACACAGCTTTAGTTACTATAGCCAAGGCAGCAGCTCCCATGATCCCTTTTATGACAGAAGATATTTATCAAAACTTAGTGAGAAGCATTGATAAGACTGCTCCTGAGAGCATCCACTTGTGCGATTTCCCCCAGGTAAAAGCAGAGTGGATTGACCAGAAGCTGGAAGCAGATATGGATCAGGTATTAAAGGTAGTAGTCTTGGGGCGGGCCGCCAGAAATACCGCCAATATTAAAAACCGTCAGCCTATAGCCAGGATGTTTGTAAAGGCCGATCATGTGCTGTCTGAGTTTTACCAGGAGATCATTGAGGATGAGTTAAACGTAAAAGCCGTAGAATTTACAGACGATGTCCGGGCATTTACCTCTTATTCCTTTAAACCTCAGCTCAAGACTGTGGGCCCCAAATATGGGAAGCAGTTAGGCGCTATCCGTCAGGCTCTTCAGGCTGTAGATGGCAATGAGGCCATGGAAACCTTAAACGAAAAGGGCGCTCTGACCTTTAACTTTGACGGTACAGAGATTGTGTTAACCGCAGATGATCTGCTTATTGATGTGGCTCAGAAAGAGGGCTTTGTAACAGAAAAGGATAATTATGTAACAGTAGTTCTGGATACCAATTTAACCCCGCAGCTGATTGAAGAAGGCTTTGTAAGAGAACTAATCAGCAAGATTCAGACCATGCGTAAGGAAGCTGGTTTTGAGGTTATGGATCATATCCGGGTATTCCAGGATGAGAACGATAAGATCGCAGATCTGTTAAAGGCCCATAGCGATGAGATCAAGGGAGAGGTTATGGCGGATCACATTTCCCTCGGACAGATGAGCGGATATGCCAAGGAATGGAATATCAATGGTGAGAAAGTTATGCTGGGCGTTGAAAAAGTTACCGGGTGAAAATTAGGAGGAAACATCCTGCGGGTATACCTGTTGCCCCAAAAACAGGGCAAGAAGGAGGAAACACCCTGCAGGTATACCTGTATGCCCCAAAAACAGGGCAAGAAGGAGGAAAGTATTCATGAATCAGGGATTTGATAAGGAAACTTTTAAGAAATCAGTCATTTACAATGTGAAGAACCTGTTCCGCAAAAATGTAGAGGACGCAACTCAGGAACAGATGTTCCAGGCAGTTTCTTATGCTGTAAAGGATGTTATCATCGATGAGTGGATTGCTACTCACAAGGTATATGAGAAAGAGGATGTAAAGACAGTTTACTATCTTTCCATGGAATTCTTAATGGGCCGGGCTCTGGGAAATAACATTATCAATATTGGCGCCCAAAAGGAGATTAAAGAAGTACTAGAAGAATTAGGCCTGGATTTAAATGTAATTGAGGATCAGGAGCCCGATGCCGCTCTTGGAAATGGTGGTTTAGGCCGTCTGGCGGCATGCTTCTTAGATTCCCTTGCAACCTTAGGCTATCCGGCATACGGCTGCGGCATCCGCTACCGCTACGGTATGTTTAAGCAGAAAATTGAGAATGGCTTCCAGAAAGAAGTTCCTGACGACTGGTTAAAGAACGGAAACCCCTTTGAGGTGCGCCGGGCTGAATATTCTACCGAGGTTAAGTTTGGAGGTTATGTAGCCTCTGAGTGGGACGGTAAGAGAAACCGTTTTGTTCAGAAGGGATATCAGTCCGTTATGGCGGTTCCCTATGATATGCCTATTGTAGGCTACGGCAACAATGTAGTCAATACCCTGCGTGTCTGGGATGCACAGCCCATGGAAGTATTCCGTTTAGATGAGTTTGACCGGGGTAACTATCAGAAGGCAGTAGAGCAGGAGAACTTGGCAAAGACCATCGTGGAGGTTCTCTACCCGAATGACAACCATTATGCGGGTAAGGAGCTGCGCCTGCGCCAGCAGTATTTCTTTATCTCCGCCAGCGTGCAGCGCGCCGTAGCCAAGTATATGGAGCACCATGATGATGTCCGAAAATTCCATGAAAAGAATGTTTTCCAGCTAAATGATACGCATCCTACTGTTGCAGTAGCGGAACTAATGAGAATCTTATTAGACGATTACGATTTGAGTTGGGAGGAGGCCTGGGAAGTCACCAGCAAGACCTGCGCCTACACCAACCACACCATTATGGCTGAAGCTTTGGAAAAATGGCCTATTGAGCTGTTCTCCAGACTCCTTCCCAGAATCTATCAGATTATTGAAGAAATTAACCGCCGCTTTATCGCGGCTATTGAGGCTGCTTATCCGGGAGACCACGAGAAGGTACGGAAAATGGCCATTATCTATGACGGACAGGTTAAGATGGCCCATCTGGCCATTGCTGGCAGCTTCTCTGTAAATGGTGTTGCAAGACTTCACACCGAAATTTTAAAGAACCAGGAGTTAAAAGACTTCTATCAGATGATGCCGGATAAGTTTAACAACAAGACTAACGGAATCACCCAGAGAAGATTCCTGCTTCACGGCAATCCTCTGCTTGCGGACTGGGTAACGAACAAGATCGGTGACGAGTGGATTACCAACTTGCCTCACATCAAGAAACTGGCCGTTTATGCGGACGATGCAAGATGCCAGCAGGAGTTTATGAATATTAAGTATCAGAACAAAGTACGTCTGGCAAAATATATCAAAGAGAATAATGGTATTGATGTAGATCCCCGCTCCATCTTTGATGTGCAGGTAAAACGCCTTCACGAGTATAAGCGCCAGCTTTTGAATATCCTTCATGTAATGTATCTGTACAACCAGTTAAAGGATAATCCTAATATGGATATGGTTCCCAGAACCTTTATCTTTGGCGCTAAGGCCGCAGCGGGCTACCAGGTAGCAAAGCTGACCATTAAGCTGATTAACTCTGTAGCAGATGTAATCAACAATGATAAAGCCATTAATGGTAAGATCAAGGTGGTATTTATTGAGGATTACCGCGTGTCCAATGCAGAGCTGATCTTTTCTGCCGCTGATGTCAGTGAACAGATTTCTACCGCCAGCAAGGAAGCATCCGGTACCGGCAATATGAAACTGATGCTGAACGGCGCCCTGACTTTAGGAACCATGGACGGCGCAAATGTTGAGATCGTAGAAGAAGTGGGCGAAGAATACACATTTATTTTTGGAATGTCCTCTGATGAAGTTATTAATTATGAGAACAACGGCGGCTACCGGCCCATGGAAATTTTCAACAATAATCAGGAGATCCGCCGGGTGCTGATGCAGCTTATTAACGGTTACTATTCACCTCAGGATCCAGAGCTGTTCCGTCCGATTTACAATTCTCTGCTGAACACCCAGTCCAGCAACAAGGCAGATAGGTACTTTATCTTAAAGGACTTCTGCTCTTACGCAGAGGCTCATGATAAGATCGACAAGGCTTATCGGGATGAGAAATGGTGGGCAAAGGCAGCTATCCTAAATGTGGCCTGTGCCGGTAAGTTTACCTCTGACAGAACCATTGAGGAGTATATAAAGGATATCTGGAAGTTAGATAAAGTAAAGGTAGAACTATAACGCCTTTTTGCAAAGCTCCGGCAAAACCGGAGCTTTTGCTTTTTCTATCAAGGAATGCAGAGACTATGGAATATATTGACGCAAAAACTATTGTAACGAAAACCAAATCCAGAGAGTGGTTTGGAATCGACTATAACATGAATATCTATAAAGGCTGTTGTCATGGCTGTATTTACTGTGATAGCCGATCTAACTGTTACCAGATTAACAATTTTGATGAAGTAAGGGCAAAAAAGGATGCGCTTCGGATTATCCGGGATGATTTGCGGCGCAAGGTCAAAACCGGAGTAGTAGGGACCGGAGCTATGAGCGATCCATATAACCCTTTGGAAAATCAGCTTCTTTTGACTCGCCATGCCCTGGAACTTGTAGATGCCTTTGGTTTTGGAGCCGCCGTTGCCACGAAAAGCGATTTGATTTTGCGGGATCAGGATATTTATGCCGGAATACTGGAACATTCCCCGGTACTGGTGAAAATTACGGTTACCACTTCCGATGAAGATCTGGCAAAACTTTTGGAACCGGGAGCGCCGCTGCCTTCCAGACGTTTAGCGGCTCTGGCACGCCTTTCAGATGCCGGGATATTTGCGGGAATCCTCCTCATGCCGGTGCTCCCGTGGCTGGAGGACAGTGAGGAAAATATATGTGCGGTAATAAAAAAAGCCAAGGAAGCGGGGGCAAGATTTATTTATCCGTCTTTTGGCGTGACTCTGCGGGCCAATCAGCGGGAATGGTATTTTGACCGGCTGAAGGAAATTTATCCGGAAAGGGGACTTCCGGATAAATATATGAAAAAGTACGGCAATCAATATGTATGTATAAGCCCTAATGCAAAACGGCTGTGGCAGGTGTTCTCGGAGAGGTGCGAGGAATACGGTATTCTATACCGAATGAAAGATATTATCCACGCATATCAAAAACCTTATCAGATCACTCAGATTTCTCTATTTGACATTTAGCTGCTTCCTTTAAACTTTAAAATTTTTTCCATTCTCGCTTTTTTCGCATGACTTGTCTGTTCCAAACATATATTGTAACGATTCAACCATGTATTTTGTACAAATGCCGTATGGATGAATCGTTATAATATATTTGTCACATAAAGTGCAGGAGGTTCAGGGCATAATGAAGAAAAAAATCGGGACAGCAATTTTGCTCAGCTTTCTTTTCCCTTATGTTATTACCTTAACGGTCAGCGGGACAGCAGCGGCGGAACAGTCCAGAGAACCGGGGCAGTCCGGGCGAAAAATTTATCTGGACAGGGGGGAAGGCGGCTATGTGGATTTGGAGGATTACCTTCCAGGCGTCATTGCTAGGCAGATACCGGCAGATTATGAGCCGGAAGCATTAAAAGCCCAAGCAATTTTGGCCCGGACCTATATCAGAAAACAGATGGAGGATGAGACAGAGATTGTTGAATCTGCCCTGGATTTGGACTTTCTGGAGGAAGAGCAGTTAAAAGCCTTATGGGGAACGGATCGTTTTGTAGAATATTATAAAAAAATGGAGTCTGCGGCCAAGGATACAACAGGAATAGTAATAACCTGGAACGGGGAGTTGATTGATCCGCTGTTTTGCAGGGCCAGTGCCGGAAAAACCCGTCCCGGAGACAGCTACCATCCTTACCTGGCTTCTGCCGACAGTGCTAGAGATGTGGAAGCGGACGGATACCTGCAGGTGATTACATGGTCCAAGGAAGAGTTTGCCGGGCTTTTAAGCGCTATACCGGAGGGAGAAGCCATAACGGCGGACATGGTGCCGGGCTGCGTCCAGGTGGTATCCAGGGACAGTGCAGGCTATGTGGAAGAAATCCAGATAGGTTCCATGGTATACAGCGGGGAGAAAGTTCAATATGCTCTGGGGCTTCAGTCACCGGACTTTTCCATTGAAGAATATGAGGGGGGAATACGTATTGTTTCCTCCGGAATCGGGCATGGTTACGGCTTGTCTCAATATGGAGGAAATCTGAAAGCAAAGGAAGGATGGACGGCCCAGGACATTTTGGAATATTATTATAAAAATATTGTTTTGATTTCTGAATAAGTCGCCTTGGTTTGGTAAGAATAGTACCGAGGTGATAAACGTGAAAGAAAGAGCAAGTAAACTGTTCAAGGATAAATTAGTCCTTGTCATGATGGTACTGGGCCTGTTGACTATAGTAGCTGCAGCAGGAACCATGACCATCCACAGAGGAAACAGAGCGGAAGAAACGCCCTACTTACAAATGGGAGAATCCCAGGGAGAGATTGCAGAAAATAAGGCGGTGCCTCCCGAGACAAAGGTACAGGTGGCAGGACCATCCAATGCCCGGGAATCCGGAGACCCAAGCCAGTTGGCTGAAAATATTAGAAAAGAATCACAGCCATCTGAGAGAATTCTTTCATCCGGCGAAGCAAAAGCGGAGCAAAAGATTGACGCAGCGCCTGCAGGCGCAGGTCAGGGAGCCGCTGCTGCCGTAAATTTAAATTTTACAGAAAACAGCCGTATGACTTGGCCGGTAGAGGGAAACATTATTTTGGATTACAGTATGGATTCCACTATCTATTTTCCTACCTTGGATCAGTATAAATGCAATCCGGGTATTGTAATTCAAGGAGAAGTCAGTACTCCGGTAAAGACGCCGGCAAACGCTAAAGTGGCAGCGGTAGGAGCCAACGAGGAAATCGGAAGCTATGTGGTATTGGATCTGGGAAACGATTATAGCGTAACCTGCGGCCAGCTAAAGGAAGTTCAGGCAGAAGCAGGGGACTATCTGGAAAAAGGACAGGTACTGGGATATGTGGCGGAACCTACCAAATATTACTGTATAGAAGGCAGCAGCGTTTACGTAGAGCTGACTCACCAGGGAGCCCCGGTAGATCCAGTAGATTTTATGGAGTAGAAAATTGGAAAATCCTGTGCTATACTAAAATAGTGCAGGATTTTTTGCCGCCGTCTGAACTGTTATGATAAAGAAGTGACTGGAGGAAAGGATTTGAATATTTTATTTTTTTTGACACCCAAAAAGGATATCGCATATATTTTCCAGGATGACAGCTTGCGCCAGGCTATGGAAAAGATGGAGCACCGCCGTTATTCCTGCATTCCCATGATTAGCCGGACAGGGAAATACATAGGAACGATTACTGAGGGAGATCTTTTGTGGGATATTAAGAACAAACTGAATCTAAATTTGAAGGAATCAGAAAAAATTCCCATAACCGTCATCAGCCGCCGTAATGATTACGCTCCAGTTCATATTGAGACTACTATGGAGGAATTAATCGATAAGGCATTAAATCAAAATTTTGTTCCGGTGGTGGATGATCAGAATAATTTAATCGGGATTGTCACAAGAAAAGATATAATTCGGTATTTTGCACTTGCCAAATAAAGTTGTATGTAATATCATTAATATGTATACAAAATGACCTGAAACTGGAAGGAGCAAATATGGAAGAGAGCAACTACAAAAACCGGGAAGAGATGGTCTACCAGGTATTAAAAAAAGAAATTCTGGATTTGGAGTTAAAGCCAGGCCAGCTAATCCGGGAAAATGAGATTTGCGAGCGCTTTTCTGTTTCCAGGACTCCGGTTCGGGATGCGTTAAGGCTTTTACAGGAGCAGGGATTTGTAAAGACAGTACCCTATAAGGGGATTTCCGTAACCTTATTGAGTCTAAGCAACATTAAGCAGATGATTTACATGCGCGTAGCGGTGGAAACTATGGTTCTTCGGGACTTTATGGAGATTGTAAGTCCCATGGTAATGGAGCGGATCCGATACGAAATTCGTAAGCAGCAGGCGGTAATTAAAGAACCGGATTTTAAGCCGGAGCAGTTTTACCGGATGGATGCGGAAATGCACAGCATTTGGTTTGAAGAGACCAAAAAGCAGAAACTTTGGGAGATTATTCAGGCCCAGCAGCTCCATTATACCAGATTTCGGATGATGGATTTTGTGACAGAAACCGATTTTCCGCGGATTATCAAAGAACATGAAGCTATGTTTCGGATGATTGAGAAAAAAGACATTGCGGGGATGGAGAAGGTGCTAAAGGATCATCTCTATTTTAGTATGAAACGGATGCGATACCAAATAGATGTAGAGTACCGGGACTATTTTGAGGAAGAGCCGGAAGAAGGAAAGTTTGATATTTGAAAATCTGTATTGGACAGGGAGGATACACGGTTTTGCGTGAATCCTCCCTGTCTGCTTACGGGGTATCCGGCAAAATGCAGAATTCCTTGATGTGATGATGAAAAATACACATAAACTTAAGAGAGGATTCATATATTAATAAGGTGACGATTTCATTAACAGGGTGTGAAAAGAGATGAATGAATACTTTAAACCGAAATACGAATGTGCCATCCGGATTTTGCTGGCTAAGCTGGAGGTAATTCACGCAGAGCTTTCCATGGAGCTGGAACGGCCTGTAATTACCAGTACGTCAGGGAGAATAAAAACATGGGAAAGCATTGAGAAAAAGACTGCCAAAAAAGGCTATGAAAAACCGGATGCCAAAGCTCTCTCTGCTATCTGTGACATCGCGGGAGTAAGGGCTATCTGCGTTTACATGGATGATGTGTACCGGGTAGCAGAATCTTTAAAAGGGCATCAGGATCTTAAAATTGTCCGAATTAAAGACTATTTAAAAAACCCAAAAAGTTCCGGATACCGTAGTCTCCATATGATTGTGGAGGTACCGGTATATTTTCGGGGAGAGATGGAGGCCGTGGAAGCAGAGGTTCAGTTAAGAACCAGTGCTATGGACTTTTGGGCCTGTCTGGATCATCAGCTTCGGTATAAACGAGGAAAGAAGGAAGCCAAGCTTATAGGCCAGGAATTAAAAGAATATTCTGGTGTTGTAGCAGATTTAGACAGAAAAATGGTGGAACTGCGGGATCGGATAGCGGCTATTTAAAAAATATAAATTTTTTGAAAAACATATTGCCAAATGTCTAAGGATGTGCTATTATTTGTATACAAGATAAGAAAATTGTATACAAACAATAAGAAAAAGGAGAACGGACAATGAAAGACTTAAATGCATTTTCACTGGAAGGCAAAGTAGCGCTGGTTACCGGCGCATCCTACGGCATCGGCTTCGCAATTGCAAGCGCCATGGCAAAAGCAGGGGCAACTATTGTATTCAATGACATTAAGCAGGAATTGGTGGACAAGGGTATTGCAGCTTATCAGGAAGCCGGAATTCAGGCTCATGGCTATGTGTGCAATGTATGTGATGAAGACGCTGTAAACGCTATGGTAACCCAGATTGAAAAAGAAGTAGGAGTAATTGATATTCTGGTTAACAATGCAGGTATTATTAAAAGGATTCCCATGATTGAGATGTCCGCACAGGATTTCCGTCAGGTAATTGATGTAGACTTAAATGCTCCCTTTATCGTGGCAAAGGCAGTTATTCCGTCTATGATTAAGAAGGGTGGCGGAAAGATTATCAACATCTGCTCTATGATGTCTGAGTTTGGCCGCGAGACTGTTTCCGCATATGCAGCAGCAAAAGGCGGCTTAAAGATGTTAACCAGAAACATTGCATCTGAGTACGGGGAATATAACATTCAGTGCAATGGCATTGGACCTGGCTATATTGCAACTCCTCAAACTGCTCCTCTGCGTGAGGTTCAGCCAGATGGTTCCAGACATCCCTTCGATCAGTTCATTATCGCAAAGACTCCTGCAGGACGCTGGGGTGAAGCGGAGGATCTGGGCGGCCCTGCAGTATTCTTAGCTTCTGAGGCTTCTAATTTTGTAAATGGACTGATTCTGTATGTAGACGGCGGTATCCATGCCTATATTGGAAAACAGCCTTCATAATCCGTTTTCGTTAAATAAACAGAGAAATAAAAGTTTCCAGGTGTCAAAGATCCAGCAGACTCACCGTTGCCAGGGTCTTTGACATCTGGATGGTAAATGCAACAGTTCAAAAATTTCAAATTTTTCAAAAAAGTAGTTGCAATTTCCTAAGGTTTTTGCTATACTAATCTAGCGTTAAGGAAACCGGGGTATGGCGTAGCTTGGTAGCGCGCTCGGCTGGGGGCCGAGAGGTCGCAGGTTCAAATCCTGTTGCCCCGATTGGGAGTCTTGAGAGATCAAGACTCTTTTTGTATTGCTGTGAATCCATTTTTTCACGCCTTGTCTGCGGCAGGTCATTTAAGCGGCATCATTCCTTTCCGCCGCAGTGCGATCCTGAGCGGAGCGTTTTTATATCAAAGCACTTTCTTATGATATAAAATAAGGCCGCTTTTTGCGGCCCTATTTGAATTAACAGCATGTGGGTTCGCCAGAACGTTCACAGCCGGGATGAGGGATAGGCATGGGAATTGGGGCGGTGGAAGCGGAACATTGAGCGGTTCCTGTAGTATAACCTGCATTGTACCCATCGCTGTAGCCAATGTTGTAGCCGTTATGAAATCCCTGTTTGTAGGCGGTGCGGCAGGAGCAGCAGGAGTTGTGTTTTCTGCAATGGCATTTACATCCGCAGGAGTTATTGTCATCATTGCATCCGCAGTTGCTGTTGCATCCGCAGTTGTCATTACACCCGCAGTTGTTGCTGCACCCGCAGTTGTTGCTGCACCCGCAGTTGTCACTGCATCCGCAGTTGTTGCTGCATTCGCAGTTGTTGCCGCATCCGCAGGAATTATTGTTGTCATTGCATCCGCAGGAATTGTTGTTATCGCTACATCCGCAGTTATTATTGCCGCATTGGCAAGGGCTGCATTCACATCTACATGAATTGCATCTACATGGATTGCATCCGCATCTGCAGATATTACACCCACATCTGAATATATTGCACCTACATCTGCAGGCGTTGCATCCACAATGATTATTATTACATCCACACATATTGGAGTCTCCTTTAATTTTTAAGGGTTGTACTGTATCATATGGGACAGAAAGACAAAGTGTTACCATCACTTTCTCCATCGTCTGTCATAGATTAATATTAGAAATTTCCTGAAAGGAGCTCTCCTATGGATTGCTATTCCCCTAGAAGAAACATGAATGCAGGGCGTCCAAGAGGCATTTCAAAAATGCCGGGGGCCTCTGTGCCCGATCTTCATCAGCCGTCTCCGGCCCAACTCGATTTAAGTCAGCAGATGGTAGAGGCCACAGCCTGCGGATGCCAAAAAGCAGTATCTGCTGGAGATTGCAGCACCCCGATTGCCTGCGGAAACTGCAGTAAACCGGCTGTATGCGGCAATTGCGCCGGATCTACTGTCAATTTGAACTGCTCAAAACCAGCGGCTAATGCTGCAGTACAGAATACTGCTCAACAGATTCCGTCGGTTAACTGTACTACAAAGTGTGTCAGCCAGGTAGCCTGCACCACCAGCTGCCAGACTCCGGCCGGAGCCTTGCAGACTTCCCCGGCGCCGATGCCGCCTGCATCACCTGTTCCGATTATGCCGGCAGCAAATACCCCCGTAAATCCTGGCATAGCTGTTATGCCGGGCTCCGGTTCTGCGGTATACCAGCCGGTAACTGCCATTTCCTGCACGGATACATCTCCCGGCTGTCTGGAACAGCATTATTCTGTAGCTATGGCTTATGTACCATGGCAGCAGTGGCAGAGAGTTTATTCTATGGAGCAGGGATTCCGCCAGGGAACCATTTTCCCTGACTTGGATCTTCCTTTCCAGCCAAGGAGGTGCCGCTTATGATAAATCCAAACAGAGATCCACTACTTCAGCCGGTTTATGAGGCCGGATTTACATTAGATGAATTAGTACTATTTTTAGATACTCATCCCTGTGATATCGGCGCTTTATCCTATTATAGGCAGGCGCTATCCCGGTACGCTCAGGCTGTCTCTGATTACGAAAGTCAGAGAGGACCGCTGACAATAGACCGAGTTAATTCTGCTAATTACTGGACCTGGGTAGAAGGTCCATGGCCATGGGAAGGAGGATGTGAATAATGTGGAAATATGAAAAACGGCTCCAATATCCGGTAAAAATATCCCAGCCTAATCCTAAAATGGCTTCGTTTATTATCAGCCAGTATGGCGGGCCTAAATGTAAAAACATATAATAATTGACAGGAGAGGAACTAAGAAAGATAGTAGTAGAAGCGGAATGTTTTTGTAGATCTGTCGTATACGATATATTTGATTACTCTCCGGATAGCAGCTCCTTTGGTCTCAAAGTCCACATCAGGGTCAGACAGAGTTTGGTAAATGGTCTGTATGCGCTCTAAGAGCCTGGCTTTCCCGCCGCCCTGGCTGTCAGGGCCGGACAGACTCTGGAGGCCTTCTAATTCTTCTGTGAGCCGGTTCCGTTCCATCTGGAGCCGTTTTTTATTTTCCCGGTATTCCTCAATAGTATCAATCCCGTTTTCGTAGGCGTCACGAATCCGGCGTTCTTTGACAGCAACCCTTTCTAAAGCTTCTTTTAACAGGGATTCCTGATTAATGCTTTCTTCTCCCAGCTCCGGGATATATTCATAATCAATTTCTCCGGTGGTAAGGACTTCTTTCAAGGACTGGATCACAGCCTGCTCCGCCTTTTTTACAGACACAGAGTTTGAGCCCGGGTGGACGCCTTTTAAGTATTTCCAGCACTGAAAGATATCGCTGCGCTTTTTCGGATTATTGGATCGACTGTAGGCCAGGGTGGCGTTGCACACGCTGCATCTTAAGACGCCAGACAGCCAGTGCTTACAGGCGGATGCCTCTCTGCGGCTCTGGATCCGGTATTCTTTTTTTATCCGCTCCTGGTTATCGTCAAACACCTCTACAATGGCAGGACTGAGGGGATGAGCGCCTTTAAAGCAGATGTTATTCCACATTACAGTGCCAATATAAAATTGATTTGTCAGAATCCGATAAATAGTTCTGCGCTCAAAAGCCTTCCCTCTCTGGGTCAGATAGCCCAGGCGGTTTAACTCGCGGGCTATGCTGGTCATATCCTGGCCTTTGTGATAGGAGGTATGAATCAGCTCAACGATCTTCATTCTGTCCGGATCAATAATAAAAGGCCTGCCGTTTCCCACAGCCTGGTACCCCATGGAAGGGGCGGCCTGATAACCGTTTCGCAGGGCCTTTTCCGTCATGCCCCGGAGAACTTCACCGGAAAGGTTAATGGAGTAGTATTCATCAAACCATTCGATTATGGTTTCGATAAGCCGGCCAAACATTCCTTCTGCGATAGGCTCTGACACGCTTTTAATCTCCACGCCGCATTTCTTCCGCAGGATGCCCTTGTAAAAGGTGCTTTCCTCCTGGTTGCGGGCAAAACGGGAGAATTTCCACACGTAGAGGCGTTTAAAAGGAGCCGGATGCTCTGCCTTGGCAATAGATATCATCCGTTGGAATTCGGGCCGGTTCTCGGCCTTGCGCCCGGAGATTCCCCGGCGTTCAATAAATACGAAGTCTTCCGGAATGTAGTAGCCGTCTGCCTGGGCGGCGTCTTTAATTACCCGGATCTGAGCATCCGGCGACAACTCGGTTTGATCATCTGTGCTGACGCGCACATAGGCGGCGCCGATTTCCAGTGCAGATAATTTTTCAGTCATAGAATTTCATCTCCTGTAGTTTTTTGGGGAACGGTTCAGGCGGGTATCTTCTTGCATGGCTGTGCTGCCTGAACCGTTACGTTTCAATTTATGAAATTTAAATATAAAAAATACGCCCTTGTCAGGACGCTCCAGAGATGGTATAATTCTATTGCGATTAGGATTATATCTTTCCGGAGCATCTGGTAAGAGAAAATCTGGTAAAAAACCGTTCCTGTTGGCCCAGGAGCGGTTTTTTAGTTAAGAAAAATGTCAAACTAACAGTAAAAGCTAATCTGATGGAATGTTGCATACCACAAATCCAGGATTGATTTATTACGAGCTTCAATAACCTGCATAAAAACCCTAAGTTGTTTTTCTGGTATTTTTGAGTTGTTATTGCATAAGAGACATTTTCCGTTTTTGGTAATCCATATTTTGGTAGCATTGGGCGTTGGGACACCTTTAGCAATATGAATATGAACCGGCTCCAGAGGGTCGCTTTCATTAACCCAGAAATAAAACACATATCCGACAATCTTAAAAACTTGAGGCATCATCCACCCCCTCCTTCTATACCACCTTCTCTTGCTAATTGTAAAATGATGTGAGAGATGGATTCCAGCAATTCTTGGAAGTTATCAATATCCTCCGAAGAAAAACCAGTGATGCTTTCCCAACGGTATTCCGGAAGCCAGCAGACAGCGGAATTGAATCCGCCATACACAGGCTTTTCAATTCTTACTTCAACGGTCTCTTTTCCGGATACTTCTAAAGTTTCTGAATGGACGATTTCGGTTCCGTCATTTAGTGTCATAAAAGGGTACAGCATAATTGGCGTTTCCTTTCTGTGAATTTAACTTTAATATGGTTTAAAAAATTCTATTGCGATTAGGATTATATCTTTCCGGAGCATCTGGTAAGAGAAAATCTGTCAGAAAACCGTTCCTGTTGGCCCAGGGGCGGTTTTCATTTTTTTGGATATTAATTCAGCCTATCTCTGTCCTGTGGGAGAGAGGGGATATTAGCAGAAGTAATGGATTTCACCAAAATGTTCAATCCACTGCTGAATAATTTCTTCACTATTAGCCTCAATCATTCGCATAATACTACGTAAAACTTTGAATGGGATATTAGCGGAATTTTTAGCAAGAAGTGTTTTTCCACTACTGGTAATCCATATTTTCGTTCCAGCAGCGGTGGCATGTCCTTCTGCAACATGAATGTGTATCGGTTCAAGTGGTTCGCCTTCGTTAGACCAGAAATAAACGGTATAGGAACCGATTTTAAATATTTGCGGCATTTTCAAATCCCCCTTCTTGAGAGAATTCCATAATTAAATGGGCGTTATCTCGAAGGAGACGCTTAAAATACTCCATTTCTAAAGCAGAGTAGCCAGAAACATTTTCCCAGTCATAATCGGGGAGATAACAGGTGGCACTACGAAAACCACCATGGTCATCAGGGGTTTCTATATAAACTTTAACCCGGCCGTCAGGCTTCATTTCTGAATGAGTAATTTCAGTTTCATCATTTAGCGTTAAATAAGGATACATCATAATATTTTCCTCCTCTATATCAGACAGGAACTATTTCACAAGTGCCGTTATATGTTTTTATTTAATCTATATAGCGATTTCCCTATTATCATAAGCATAGCTATTTTCGTAAATATATTCTGGGGCACAATCGATTTCTTCATCTTGCCAGGTGAGGACGCCGTGAACAATTTTGAAATTTCGGAATACATCGTCATTTCTCAGAGGGGCAAAAACCTCACCTTTTAATATCTCTGCATCAAAAACACGTTTTTCCCCAGAAGAGAAGGTGATGAGCATCATCAATCTTCCTGTAACTTTGGCATCTTGTATTTTGATAATGTCTTTTGGTGAGCCGGCATACAAAATCCCATTAATTTCAAACATAGTATACCTCCTATAACGGGCTGATTTTGTTAAAATGTTTGATTGGACAGGAATGGATTTGGCCATGTTTTGCAGCAAGCCGTTGGGCGGTTCTCATTTATTTTAACAGTTCAGATATCCTAATCATCAATTGCTGCTCAAAGATTCCTGCCGGTACAGGATCCGGGAAGGGATAAACGTTAAAGGTATTATGAGAAAAATCATAAACCATAGTAATTTCTGTTATCGGATTTACAATCCAGTATTCACGGATGTTAGAACGCTGGTATAATAGCAATTTTCTCATACAATCGTGCCACTGAGAGCTGGGAGAAACAATCTCAACAATTAGATCCGGTGCACCAGAGCATCCACGGTCAGTCAGTTTGCCGGAGTCACAGATTACAGAAATGTCAGGCTCTACCCAGTTAAGATCATCAGCATCCAGATTCACTGCAAAGGGGGCAGGAATTACTTCACAGCCGCCATTATGACTTTTAATATAATGATTAAACTGATAGGAAATTTCAGATACCAGTTTCTGGTGCACAAAACTGGGAGGAGCCATGGCGTATAGCTGGCCGTCAATCAGTTCGGCCCGTTCTCCGTCTGGCAGATTCCAATAATCTTCTGCAGTATAGAATTGTTTCTGTGGTAGTGCCATATGACAACCTCCTTAGGTTAATTGTTAATATTCTTTTTCATTTGTAAATTCCCCATTTGGTTTATATTTATTAAAAAGCCATAAGGCTATTTAATTAAGGTATTGCAATTAACAGATAAATATTCTATAATTAAATGAGAACATGTGTTCTGAATAGCTATTCATATCCTGCAAATACTACTGCAGGAGGTGAACTAAGTGGAACCGATAATTCATTACCATCTGTATGATATCCGAATAAGCAAAGGGATGTCAGAAAGGCATCTGGCCCAGATATCCGGAGTCAGCAAGTCGCAGATAAATAATATTGAAAACGGAATTAAGCACCCTACTGTGCATACCTTGTGTTTACTTTCCCTGGCGCTTGATGTGTCACCTTACGACCTGTTTTCAATGGAGCGTCCACTATAGTGGACGAATACATAGAATCGGTCACATTTAAAAATGCGGCGCGTGATCAAGATATATACAAATTACGCGGGAGGGAAAGGAGTACATATGAGCTGTGAGAATTATAAAAATTTAATAGTCAAAGCACTGAGCCATATTAATGATGAAAATATACTTCGGCGTATATACTTAATATTAGTGGCGGCACTGAGGGAGTAGTTATCTGACTGCTCCTTTTTATTTAATTCCCAAACAATTCTTCATGAACTCTTCAATAATTTCCAGTTTATGAGGATCTACATTTGCCAGATAATTTACGGCATTTTTGATAAACTGATTCTCTTCTATGGTTAATTTCCCAAGACTTAAAGAATAAGCATCATCTTCAGATGTTTGTGTAAACATATTCTCTGATCCGCCTTCACCAGTTCGGAGCCAGACTTCATTAACGTTAAGTTTTAAGCAAATGTCAGAGATAGTCCTATCACTAGGAATTGCTTTTCCAATTTCATAAGTAGCAATAGTATTTCTTTTTAAATTAAGAATATCAGCTAATTCTTGCTGGGTTAAATTCTTTCTTCTGCGGATTTCTTTTATCCTATCATGCATCTTATCCCCCCTCATTTTGTCAGTTTAATTACATTATAAATTTCAACTACTAAAAAGTCAATAGAAGATGTTGAAAAAATCAACAATACCATATTGACAAAAGTCGAAAAACAACTTATAATAGTCGTACAATCAACAGAAAGGATGTGAATACATGACAAGGGCCAGCGAAATTCAATTAACTGATAACACAATCGAAAATCTTAAACTAATGGCTCCTAAACTAACTGAAAGACAACAGAATATAGTTCTTGGCCTGTTTTTTGGCTTTATGGTGCAAAATGAGAAAGTAGGTGATATGAAAATTGATTCATTAGAAGCAGGAAAAGTAAGTGCATAAATTTCCCCCATCATTAAGATGGGGGAGTAAAGGTACTTTTTATGGCTTGGAGTTTTCTTAGAAATATAAGTTTTATGTCTTTTTAACTTAATTATCAGAGGACTTAGGTTTCTCCCTTAGTTCGTATGCAAGACGATACATATGCTTACAAGGCTTTTGATTTCTGGAAAAATCAGGGCAAGAGCATGTGGAAAGTGTTGTCATATAGCGTCCGCTGACTCCTTGAAATTGTCCGCTTTTTGAGCTGTGATCTATAAAAAGCGGAGTAATACGTTTATCATAAGAGCGCCACTGCCTTTGAATTTGTTGAGGTAAGTGGTGACAATCTCTCCATTTCTCCCAAATAGATGGAGTTTCTGCTGGAAGATGGGAGTTTAAAAAGTCACAAGTTAAAGAAAAAGCCTGAGCATTTTTGGAGCTTCTTTTATCAATTTTGCCATGAGCTCTAATATAAAGTATGTTGTTATAAGACAATGAGCGTATCGTTTCCAAAAGTTCTGAGTTAGAAAAAAAGTCCTGTCCAAAATCTTTGAAAATAGCATGATGCGGTGAACATTCCGGAGAGGTTATATGCCATATACCATGAAGAGAGCAATATATAAAATAAGCAAAAAATTCAAGGCATATTTGTTCACACGAGGAGTTAAGTATAGAACTAATTCCTATTTCAGGGCTACTGTATGGAGATAAACAAATTCCTTGTTCTCCTGCAAATTGAAAAAGTTCAGGGGTGATGTAATCTGTCATATTTTCTTCAGTCTGCCTACCAATAAGTAAACTCATATCTTCCACTGAACAATGTTCAGGTATAGGGATATTTATATCCTTAGCAAAATTAATTTGTGCTTCTGATGCCGGGCGCTCTGTTCTGGGATTGGGATCCAAGGTAAGAGAATAGGGGGGCAGCAACTCCGTTTTTTGAGCAACGATTTCCGGAGACGTCCCTTCTTTGGCAACCACAGTTTCGGTTTTCTGACGATTAGTTTTCGGGTTTTTCCCTTTGAGCTTGTAAACATGAAAACGTGGTAGTCCACTAACATCAGGATAGATCAGGGAGTTATCTTCCTGAATAGATGGTGGAGGTGAACTGGAGGGACGAGAAGGGGGTAAAGGAGTTTTTGCTTTTGCCAAAATATGATTTTCCGGTAATTGAGAATCCTGGTAATCAGATGTGGCCCTTCGTTGAGTTTTTCGGTAAATAGCTAAGATAATAAATCCAATAACTATAATTACAAGTATTGCAGGAAGCATTTTTATTAAAAAAATAAGAAGTTTCAAGAAAGAGATAAGGAGGTCAAATAAGTCAGATATAAGATCGAAAATAACCATGCTTTTCTTCCTTTCTAAAAATTGTAATAGGACGACTCTTGCCTTTCATCAGGATATAGAGCGCAAAGCTTTCTATGCAAGGTATGTCCTAAATGTGAAATGCTTGGATGAAGGGTTACACATTTTTGGTTATCAGGGAAAACGATATCTTCTTTTGTAACAAAAGGAGCAACTAATTCGATTAGAGCTGCTTTAGTCCGGGGATTCTTCATTCCCTCGGGGAGGAACTGGCGCACTGATTGGATGTGAAGATGTTTTAGTAAGCGTTCAGGTTGAGTAACTTCACTCGCAAGATTGCAGGAAATCAACTTATCGGCAAAACTTTTCGGATAAAGAGTTTCACCGGAATTGTTATTTCCGCATAGGTAGCAGAAATATTTAAATTTAATCTGTTCATCTTCTGAAAGGCAGGATTGAATAAGTTCCATAGCCGCTTCTTTTGAAAGATGATCTGACTGCAAATCCTTAGATAGTGGAAAGACGTCTAATTCATGGGCGAGGCGGTACATGTGTTTACAAGGAAGTTTTCGTCTTACAAAATCAACGCAGTCACATTGAGATAAGGAAGTAACATATTGGCCTTTTGAACCTTTAAAAAGTCCAGAAGCTTCCTCCTTATTGATACTGATGGGAGAACATTTCTTTTCTAACGCGCGTTCTTGACGTTTTTTCTGTTCGGATGAGGAATGAACATCCTTCCATTGCTCCCAAGTGGAAATAGTTAAAGCATCCATAATATTATCCTCCGTAAAATATTTCAGTATGGTGGTACTGATGATATATTGATTATTTCACAATTATATCACGCGAAGGACAATAATACTAGGGAAAGAAGGAGGTGAGAGACACGGAAGGAGCAATGAACTGGGGAAATTGGGTGTCTGTAAACTTACCTGAAAATTGTGTAAATGTTTGTATTTTTTTTAATAAGGAGGTAGCAGAGCTCCACATAAAAAAATTTGGAGCCAGTCCTCTTTATGGTTTTAATGAAGAAGACGACTGGCTTCCGGTAAAAGTTTTTATAACCTGCGGGGGGAGTCTAGCCCCAAATCGGAGGTGTCCGGAAATTTAGGGGGATTTTCTCCGCACCATTTAAGATGCAGTTCAGTCACGTTGGCCCCATTACCTTTGAGGTAGACTTCTCCCCACCCAAGGGAAAAATAGCGCTCACGAACAGCTGAAATAGTTGCATTGGTCACCGGTTGGCAAAAAATAACATTCATAACATAAACTCCTTTTTATGATTTTTGCATAGTCCTTTTTCTTACTTACTTGGCTCTGGCGGGAGCCTGTAAGTACAGTATATAGCGGGACGGAGAAGGGGACAAGCGGAAGTTGGCCATGGATTTTGCATCAGACAAAGGAGCTTAGAGAGGGGGGTGAGGTAGGACGGATTGGATTCATACAATGTATTATTTGTGTTGGATTGTAGCTGCAGTCGGGCTGTTAGTAGAAGGAGCTTTCCATGGAATTATTGGAGTAATTTTTTATGGGATGTACGCAGCTGCAATTATATGGGTACTTACATCTTTTTTAGTACAGTGCCAAGTTCTTTAGCTATTTCTTCAAGTAGTTTATCAGCCGATTCACATTCTTTGTTAATAACGAGTTGGTGAGCCGTAGACATTTTTTCCTTTAAATTATCTGGTGCATACATATAAGCGAGAAGGTATACTTTTCCATACTCTTCAAGCTCTGATTTTTCTGTAAGATTGGAGAAACCGATAAAAGAAAGATAATTTTCAAATATTTTTCTTTTATACAAAGAGGTTTCTTTATATCGCTGATGGCGAACTTCAATCCATTTATAAATGAGAGTAAATATGTTGTTGATAATAGTAGTGATAGGCGCACTGAGAAGAGCACACAAAGAAATTAAAATAGCTAAGGTTATTTCAGGATTGTAATTGTTAAGCATTATTTTCTCCTTTCAATATGATGAACTGACAATAGTCATATTCTTAAAATTATATCATGTAAAAAGAGATGCTACCAGAGCAATCTTGAGGAAATGCCTAGCGTAGCATCAGACAAAGGAGAATAGGAAGGACAAGATGGAGAAGATAGAGCAAATGAGCCATAAGGAAGCAGTGAAAATGACAACTTTAACAAATAAGATTCTTGCTGTTATTGAAGTGGAAACGGATTATACATATCAAGATGTCATGCGAGCATTGGATTCGATTAAAAAGAATTATGAGAAAAAAGGTGGTGACCTCCTAAATAGTGTAAGAATTCAAGAGGTCGCACAGTTTGGCGGATTATTGAACGGACTTGTAAATAACCTAAACAAATGACATTGGAGGTAAGAGATGGAAAATGTAGACAAGACAATAGATGCTATTTGTGATTGGGTTCAAAAAGAATTGAAATCGGAAGCTATTACTGAAAAAAGTATTTTGCCTGATATGGTGAAATCTCTGGCGGAATTGGTATCCGCCAGAGGTTTGAAGCTTACTCGTCACTCTTAAGAACATCCACAACCATGAGATTTGTTCCAGATACTGTGACGTTTCCGCTTTGAGAATATAGGTGCATTAAACCCATAGGAATTTTGGCGGTAAGGATGTCATCACCACTGAGTTCCTGTATGCCAGAAGTGGATTTGAACACAATTTTTGTGACACCTCTGACATCATATGTATTCCCATCGGAATAGACAAAATGAAAATCAAACATAACCGTTTTCTCCTTTCTATGTATTTGGTATTGGTGGTGCCTGTAGTCTGATTATAAGGGAGAAATAGTATTATAGCAAGGCAAATAATGGGGAGCGGAGTCTTAACTTAACGGAGGGAGAGCTTAAGTAAATGACATTGGGGTGAAGTAGGCCATTATTTGTTGATGTGTAAGTTTTTGGATCAGACAAAGGAGCATAGAGAGGGGGGTGAGTCTAAGACGGAAGCAAAGCACATTAATAATGATAAAGTTAAAAATACAGATTTCTCGTTAGAAGTATATCAACATTTTGGACTTGACTTGTTAGAAATGAAAGAAAAGGGACAGGAGCATGAATGGGGTATCTGTAACAGAGAAGAGGCAGAAAGATGTACGAGAAATATGCTGGGATTTGGCATGGAGCAGAGCCAGCAAGTAATCATCGACTACGATAAAGATTATGATTGGGTACTTATACGAAGAGTAAAAAGAAAATGCGGGGATGTGGATACCCTGCAGAGAAATTAGAAGAGTTTTAATTCTTGTTCTAGTGGGCAAGGGGTGATAGAGCATATATCAGAATATCTACATTGGGATTTGTTTATATCGGAACCAATGGATTCAATGATGGTGGGTTCGGCAGTATAAGGGCATGTTTGTAAAGTACCTTTTGCCAGATAGTATTCATCATCCATATCCAGTCTCTTCTTTCTTCCGTACTAGGCTGCGGCAACAGCCTGTAAGTACAGTATAGGGCAGAATAAAGGAGAGGACAAGCGGATTAATTTCCAGAATATAATTTCGACTATCTGTCTGCATCAGGCAGAGGGGATTAGGAGGGAGTTGGGAAGGTGAAGCTAGGTGATGTCCAGGGAATCGTTATGGACAGAGTCTGTATTTACGGCAATGAAGATTTCGAGAGCATATGGACGGGATACATAAGAAATATGCCGTCAAAATACCTTAATCTGGAAATAAAGGTAATTGGAGCAAAAAGGAAGGGGATAGTGGATATAGGCATTATCCCATCAAGTACAGAAAAATAAGTTGTGGAAAACCGTCCCTGCTGACAATGCAGGGAGAAAGCGAGAAAAATATGGAAGAAAAGAAAATTGAAAAGTTGTATAAATTGCTCGAGAGGGCAGAGAAAGAAGAGGATACCGAATCAGCGGCGGCATTGCGCTGGGCTATTTTCTCTCTCGAAAAATAAATTTTCCATTACCAGGTACTCCAGGAAGATATAATCCTAATCGCAATAGAATCGTATCATCCCAGGGGTATCCTGATAAGGGCAGAGGAAGAGTAATAAAAGAGAACTAATAAGCGTAACGCAATTAGTAACCTGGTACATCCAGTGCCACATACAATGCAGTAGAAGGGAGTGGGAGTTATGGAAGACTATAAGATCGAAAATTACATAGAGATTGACGGAACCGACATCCCCATTAAGGAGCTGCCAGAGGAAAAACGTAAAAAGATTTCAGAGAAGATCCAGGATACAGTGATGTTTTCCATGGGATTTGTCCGGAAAGTTGGATAAGCAGCGCCAGAGGAACCCGTCTGACGGCGGGAAAGCAGGACAAGCAGAAGAAAGAACTCAGTGACATGATCCCGGAATATTGAAAGCAATCATTTCATCCGGCATCATCATAAAAAGGACAGGAGGGGATAGCAGGTTGGTAAAACTAACAATTGAAACATCCGGAAAAACAGAGGTGAAAGAAGGAGACATATTCATTGGAATCATTGCCTCCAGGGAAGAAAAGAAGCTTAGAGGAGGGATGTGCCTTGCCGGTGATGCAGATGGAACCGAGATTATCCAGCTGCTTGCCAGTGAAGTGTCATCTGTTCTGGATACCATGAGCAATGAAGGCAAAATCCGGGCAGTAGCGCTGGACATGTTTCAAAAGGAATTAAAAAAGAGGATTCAGTAAACCGGCATTTCCGGACAGGAGGAAAAGGCGCATTGTTACGGATAAATGGAACTATAGACAAAGTAGCAGAGGGTTCATCTGGCGGGATAGTGACGATTTTAATCAGCAGTTCTGATAAAAAAATGATAGAAAGGCGCCGCGGAAGAGAAGCGGAGATAGGGATTGATGACGGCCGCAGTATCTCTCCGGAACAGAGGCGAAAGGCCTATGCCACACTGCGGGATATCAGCAACCACACCGGCTATACCGTAGAGGCAGCCAAGCAGGTTATGAAGGTGGAGCATATGCTTCGAATGAAGGACAGTAAGCTTATCAGTCTGTCGGACTGTTCCATGACAGAAGCCAGGGAGTTCATTAATACGCTTCTGGAGTATGCCCTGAAAGAAGGCATCATAATGACAGAATCCGGGATGCAGAGGACAGATGATTTAGATTGTTATTTCATCCAATGCATCCGGTACCACCGGTGCTGTATCTGCGGCCGGCAGGCAGATGTCCATCATGTAGATACCATTGGAATGGGAAACAATAGAAGGTATGTAGACGACTCCGGAAAAGAAGTAGCGGCCCTGTGCCGGGAACACCATACTATCGCCCATCAGCGGGGATGGCCCAGGATGATGAGCCAATACCACATCTATGGAATAAAAAAGAACAGGGTGCAGGCGGCAGAGGGAGAGACACTGCCTGAAGCATACGACGGGGAAAGGGGGTGAAACGCATGGGAAGAGTAAGCCTGGACAGCCTGGGAGGCGGGGCGCTTCTGGAAAAGGTCAATATGGATCTGATGCAGATAGTAAAAAACATCATGGATCCCAACACTAAATCGGACAAGCCCAGAAAGCTGACGATTACGTTGACATTTCTTCCGGATGATTCCAGACAGGTTATCACTACCAAGATGGAGACAAAAACCAGTCTGGTACCGATAGAGGCAGCGGCTACCGTAATGCTTGCCGGGCAGGACATTCATACAGGCCGGATGGAGCTTCGGGAGCTGGGAAACAATCAGCCCCGGTACCAGGTGGTAGGGGAGGCGGTTCCGGTAGACACAGGCCCTGCCGGGTTCGCTTCGGATACCGGGGAACCGGTAGATTTAAGAAAAGCGCAGTAATCCAAAAAAGAAAGAGAGGAAACCAATATGTTTAGCGAAAGAGAAGAAACAGGCATGATTAAAGAAGCAATCCAGTATATTGCAGATCTTCGGGCAGATGCCGAGAAGACCGAGGTGGTTGAGATCTGCGGGAAGACATACGCCAACCGCGCCTTAAAACGCTATGGGGAGATAGAGAAAGCCGTCAAACTGGAAGTCCATACTCTGTCCGCGTTATTAGAGGACATAAAATCCAGGGGGGCAAGCGAGTTTTCGGGAGATATGATTCTTCATGTGGAAAACCCCAAGACGGTAACTTTGATTTCCGGCCTGAACAAGGAGCGCAGCAGGGAAACTCTGATGGCATCCATGGCAGAGGTATCCGAGTTCCGGTTTGGTACCTGGTATGATCAGGAGCGCTTTATCATAGAGCTGCAGTCCAATTTTGAGCGCACCCCTGATCTGGATGCCGTGATGCAGTTTTCCGGGAATGTAGAGGCAAAGACTACGGCCAACTATGGGGATGACGGCATCACCCAAAAGGCAACCATCTCTAAAGGGATCGCCTCCAAGGTAGATGCCATTGTGCCCAATCCGGTAGTCCTGGTGCCTTACCGTACCTTCCAGGAGGTGGCCCAGCCTGCCAGCAATTTTGTATTTCGCGTAAGGGACAACGGGGAGCCGGAATTCTGCCTCATTGAGGCCGGTAACCATCTGTGGAGGAATGAGGCCATTGAAAACGTTAAGGAATACTTAAAAGAGGGCTTAAAAGCCATGCCGGAAGAGCTGACGAAAAAGATTACCATTATCGGCTAACGGAAAAGAAGATCTTGCAGCCTTTTAAAATTAATATGTCACGGTATTAGTCGTAGAAGGTGTGTCGCGTGCGCCTGGGAGCCTGACCGTCGCCAGGCGCATGTTTAAAGGATGGAGTTATGAGAATACGATTAAAAGAAGCCCGCCAGAAAGCGGGCATGACTCAGCAGCAGATGGCAGAACAGTTAGAGGTTGATATTAGGCACTATAAGGCGATTGAAAGCGGAGAGCGCCTGGGAAGTATTCAAATATGGGATAAACTAGAGGATATATTTGAAATCAGTCAGCGTGTTTTGAGAGAAAATCATCCCGGCAAAGCAGGTAATCAGTAGATACATCAAGAAAATCAGCAATTTTGATTAAATTTTCAAAATAGGGTTCTCTATCATTACTTTCATAGGCCCTATAAGAGCGTAAGCCGATACCTAACATATCCGCCATGTTTTTGGCAGTTTTTCCACGCTCTTTTCTGGTGTGGTTTAAACGTTCTCCAAATGACATAGATATTTCCTCCGGATTTTCTGATGTTCTTATTGTACATCATGAGGATTTTTATTGACAGTGCTCTAAAAGAGCACTATAATAAATAAAAAGATGCTCTAAAAGAGCACTAAAAGGAGGATGCAATATGTCAGTAAAAAAAATCGCGTTTGAACTTGAGGAACTGCAGACAAAGGCTGAAAAGGTGGATGGGCTACAGGATGTTCTTTTTCGGGCACTTGATAAAAATGATTGGAACCAGGAAACTTATGAATGGGCTTTTATGGTACTAGGAGATTTGACACGTGAGTTAAAAAGTGAGCTTAACATAATGGTCAATAAACTTTTGGCATTATAAGAATCGAAAAAAGAGGCTGCATAAGGAGATAAGGGCATGAATTACATTGATTTACTCAACCGTTTTTACAATTTGTTACAGTGCAACCAGATTTCTAATAACGCACAATTACTTTACTATACCTTATTGCAGATAAATAATAAATGCGGCTGGTCAGAGTGGTTCTCTAGGACGAATGTAAGCCTTGCGGGTTTAATGTGCATCAGCGAAAATACTATGAAGCGAGCTAGGGAAGAGCTTAAAGAGTTAGGGCTAATTGATGTTATGCCCTCCCCCAAAAGAAGGGGATGTACCCAGTACCGCATTTTGCACTGTGTAAATGAATATCAAACAAACAGCGGAATAGATGCCCAGATTGACACTCAAACGGATGCCCAGATTGATACTCAAACAGATACACAAATTGATACTCAAACGGATACACAAATTGATACCCAAACGAATACTCAAACTGATACCCAAACGAATAGCATAAATAAACAAAAACAAAAACATAAACATAAACCAAAGAGTGTATCTAGCGATACACCAGAAAGGTATGTCCAAAATGAGGAGGTGGACAAGGCATTTAGGGCTTTTGTAGAATACCGGAAGTCGATAAAAGCCACAATGACGGAGAGGGCTATCCAGTTGGCGATAAAAAAGCTGGAAGAACTGGCACCAGGGGATCCGTCTGCCCAAACGGCAATATTAAACCAGTCTGTTCTCAATGGCTGGAAAGGACTGTTCCAGCTAAAGGATGGGGCAGAAAGAAAAAAAGCTGCTTCTGGAAACAGGCCTAATACCTTTCACAACTTTGACCAGCGGGATGTGGATTATGACGCCTTAGTGGCGGCGCAATTAAAGCAAGGAGGATTCTATGAGCGAACTGAGGGAGGAATGGCTGGCCCGTCACCGGGTGGATAATGGGAACGGCGGCCACAAAGCAGTGGAGATGACCCAAGAAGAGATAGCCTTTCGGCGTTCCTTCATCCGTTCTGTTCTCCTTGGGAAGAACCGGCGTTTCCGAAACTTGTCCAACGATGAATTGGATCAGGCCAGGTTATTCCGGATAGGGGATCGGTATGTCTTAGAGGACGGGGAGCTCTACGAACATGTTATAGGGAGGGTGAAAACGTGACGGAGATAGACGGATTAACAAGTCAATGGCCCAACCTTCAGGGATTGGAGAGCATATGTGATTTTATAAAAACAAATATCAAAACCGCCGCCAGAAGCTTTATAGCCATTGGTTATAGCTTAAAGCAAATCCGAAACGAGGAATTATACAAGCAGGCAGGATACTCTACCGTCTGGGATTTTGCAAAAGGGGAGCTTGGAATAAGCCGTTCTTCCGCCGCCCGGTATATGGCCGTCAATGACCGGTTTTCGGAAGGAGGAAATAGCCTGGAGCTGTCCGGAGAATACCGGGACTACAATCAGAGCCAGCTAATAGAGATGGTTACCATGACCGGGGAACAGCTGGAGAGCGTGAGCCCGAATATGACGGTCCGGGAGCTGAGGGAAATAAAACGCCCATCGCTTCCTGAGAATTACCAAGTGGAAGGCCAGATTGACATGGACAAGTTTCTGGAAGAGGTTATGCCGGTTCCGGCAGAGGGAACGGGAGCCGCGCCCCAGGAAATCCGATTTGAAATGAGTCTGGCTGAACTGGCCTGTGGGGAAAGCGGGGCAGAGGGGCCTGGCCTGAATGAAATTTGTGCGACGTCGCACAGCATTGATTTATCCGCTGCGCTAATGCAGCAGGAAGTTTCCGGTACAGTGGATGGGAAAACGGAAGTTTCGGAGACGGATAAGCGGGAAGAGGCGGCAGAGGAACCTTGGGGGAATGGGACTGATGATACACCCAGCCCAGGGAAGCCCGTAGAGGCGGGGCTGTACCAAAAAGATATTATGGCCCGACTGATTTCAAATACAGAGGAAATGCTTGAAGTTATGAGAGAGTATTGGCTGGAGCATAATATGGGGCAATACATTCAATACAGGATGATGCTGCAGGCCTATAAGGATTATCAGGAGAAGATGGAAAAGGAGATGGAAACAGAATGGGAAGATTAACACAGAAGGATGACAAGGGAAACTGGTCATTAAAAAATATCACCTGGGGCGAGCTTTTTGAAGGCAGAAGAATCAGCCTGAAAGCAAGACAGGCAATTTATGGGGCATTATGTAAGCTGAAGGACTATGAGGATACCGGCCTTGAGCCGGGGAACCTGCAGGAGATGGATGAAGAATATCAAAAGCTTGCCAAGGAAGTTGCCGGCCTGAGGGAAAAGGAACAGTGGATTCCGGTGGAAGAGAGGCTTCCGGAGGATGATAATTATATTTTATTATCTTTTGCAAATCTTTCCCTGCCGGGGATAGGGAAATACGAAACAGACCAGGACGGCGGCGCTTTTTATTTGGGGAATGATGATGCGAGCTGTATCAGCTGGGGAGGCGTAGTCAATGCCTGGAAGCCGCTACCGGAACGGTACCAAGGAGAGGAAGAGTGAAAGCAATCTTAAAATATCCCGGAAGCAAGTGGGGATTAGCCAAGTGGATAATCAGTTTCTTCCCGGAACATCACAGTTATTTAGAACCCTTTTTCGGTTCCGGGGCGGTATTATTTAATAAATCCCGGAGCCATATCGAAACAGTAAACGATTTAGACGGGGCAGTTGTAAATCTGTTTACGTGCATCCGGACGGACCCGGAACGCTTAGCCAGAAATATTTATTACACCCCGTATTCCCGACAGGTTTATAATTCTACCTTTGATGCAGAGATACCGGCGGACCCATTCCAGTGGGCGGCCCAGTTTTATATTAAACTAAACCAGGGTCACGGGTTCCGGACAAACGGGGAGCAGGTAGGATGGAAAAATGATGTCCAGGGCCGGGAACGCGCCTATGCGGCAATGGAATGGAGTATTCTTCCGGAGCGCATCATGCAGGCCGCGGAACGGCTCCGGGGAGTCCAGATAGAAAATATGGATGCGGTGGAATTGATAGGGCGGTTCAACTATAAAAACGTGCTGATTTACTGCGACCCGCCTTATGTCCTTCAGACCAGGCACGGAAAGCAGTACCGCTGTGAAATGGATGACAGCCAGCACGAAAGGCTGCTGGATGCTCTGGAAGCACATGAAGGGCCGGTTCTGTTAAGCGGCTATGATTCCCCTTTATACAGCAGGCGGCTGCAGGGATGGAAGCGGGCAGAGGCAGTAAGCTATTCACAGGTAGGCTCCCGGAAGAAAGAAGTGCTATGGATGAACTTTGAACCGGATGGGCAGATAAAGATGGAGATTTGAATGGAAGGGATGGACATGAAAAAAGGAATCATAATAACAAATTTGCCAGAACACTGCAGAGATTGTGATTTTTATGGAATTAGGTGCAAGATAACGGGCGAAATGTGTAAATATTATAGCGAGGATGGAAGGCCGGAAGGATGCCCGATCCGGGAACTGCCAAATTATATCCATGATGGGAACACAGCATACCAGAATGGACATAACGAGCTGCTGGAAAAGATATTGGAGAAATGTTTATGACAGATATAGAAGTTGTAGGAAGCCTCGACAATGCGTGGAGGGCTTTGGCAAGACAATACCATAGGTATCCTGATGATGGCATCAGGTGCGGTATGAATCTGCTTGCGAAAGTGATTGGCAAAGTAAGAAGTGAGGTCGAAGAGAGCCACAGGGAAAAGCAGATCACGATAGAAGAATGGATTGCTGTGCTTCAAAGGGGTGACAATGAAATACATAGTTGAGTATGATGCTTGTCAGAACGAACCTAGGATAATTGAAGTTGAAGCTGAGACTGTCAGCAAAGCGAAGTATGCGGCATTTAAGAAGCTGATCAAAGATAACATATTAATTGAAAATGCTCAATTTATTCTTTTTCTGAAATACATTTTTCTCAGAGTGTGGAAAGAGGAAGAATGAATTGCTATGTTACAAAGGGGTGACAAACTATAAAGAATGAATTGTGTTGACGAAATCGTAAAACGTCTTTCGGTATATGAAAATTTTACAGAAAATAATATCCGAATAGTGCTGAATGACTATGATATATCTCCTAAATGCACAGAAATTGTTTTGGCAAATGACGATAAAAGGCAGAAAGCAATCCAAATGTTTATCGTTACAAAAAAGGTCGAGGGCTGTACAGATAGCACAATTCGTTATTATATGGGGACGCTGAAGAGGTTTTTTAATGAAATTAATTATTGCTTAGAAGAAATAACAGCAGACCAAATCAGGTATTATTTAGCAATCCGCTCCACAAGGGATAAACTGAGCAAAACATCACAGGATAATGAGCTCAGGGTATTGAAGAGCTTTTTCAAATGGTGCAGCGGGGAAGAATACATAGAACGTAACCCGACAGAGAATATAAAGGCGGTCAAGAAGGAAAAGCGGATAAAAAGACCTTTTTCCGAAACAGAATTAGAGCTTATAAGGGAAAAAGCGGGAAATAAAAGGGATAGGGCAATCGTCGAGGTTTTATATTCAACTGGTGTCCGCGTAAGCGAGTTGTGCGGGATGGATATAAATAATATTGAAAACGACGAAATAGTTGTTTTTGGAAAAGGGGAAAAGGAGCGGACAGTCTATCTAAATGCAAGGGCAAAAATTGCAATATCGGAATACTTAAAAATACGGACAGACAGTGAAACAGCCCTTTTCATAGGAGAGAGGACTAAAAAAAGATTAAAGAAGGGAGGGGTTGAGCGTATGATCCGGGAGCTTGGGAAAAATGCAGGAGTCCCAAACTGCCATCCCCATAGATTCAGGAGAACTGCAGGAACGATAGCCTTAAACAGAGGTATGCCGCTTGAGCAAGTGCAGCAAATGTTAGGACATGAGGATATCGCCACCACAACAATTTATGCAAGGAGCGAAGAGAAAAATGTCAAAGCAAGCCACGGAAAATATGTTGTCTAAAGTAAATAGGCTGCTTGGAGTTAATGAAAGCTACAAAGCCCCAGAAAAGATAATGGAAATCATATCAGATAAAGACCGAGCGAGTGAGGTTTTTAAAAAATTCCTTGAAGAATTTGCTTATGATTTAAGC
>JAETNT010000195.1 GCA_021772025.1 Enterocloster bolteae
TATTTTACAGCAGGAGCCGGATTTTTCAAGTACCCGGCTCCTGTTTTTTGTCCGAAAAATTTAGTTTTTGGAGATGGTTAAAGGGGCTGGTGCACCCTTTTTAGTGCAACAGCCCCAATAACAGATGCAAGTGGCGGTGAACGGAGTACAAAAAACTACCCCCGTTGTATAATAGAAGTAGGTCTAGCAAACCACTCTAAAGACAACGGAGGCATATCCATATGGACGATAATAGTTTAGCACATAGTCGGTACAATTGCACGTACCATATTGTATTTATTCCGAAATATCGTAGGAAAGCGATGTTTGGAGAGTTAAGGAAAGAGGTAGGAGAGATTCTGGGAAGGGTGTGTAGAATGGAAGGAGTAACAATCATAAAGGCAGCTACACTTCCCAATCATGTGCATATGTATGTATCAATCCCGCCCAAGTTGAGCGTATCAAAGGCCATAGGCCTTATTAAAGGCAAGAGTGCGCTTATGATATTTGACAGACATCCAGAATATAGAGAGAAAGGGAATCGTCATTTCTGGGCAAGAGGATATTATTGCGAGACAGTCGGTAATGTAAATGAAGAGACGATAAAGAAGTATATTCAGGAACAGTACGAAAGAGATAGGATGGAGCATTAAAAGAGAGCCGCTTTTAAGCGGCCTACCAGTAAAGAAAGAACGGTTTGCTAGACCGCCTTTAGGCGGAAACGCAAAGGTTTTGCCCCAGGGGGGCTTCCCCATTCCACCAGCTGAGCTGGTGGTTGGGCCCTTGGGCGGTGAATTATCAGAGAATCTTTTTTGAATCGGTTATTGTTCCGCCGCAACATTTGAAAGAGGGAATCCAAATGTACAGACATCCCATGGAACAACAGAATATACAAATTTAGGAAGGGGGGTGCCAAGTCTCCCATACGGGCAGTACTAAACCTTAGAGAGCATATGACCATGCCCCGTGGACCGGTACAATCCCCCTTGTCTGACAGGCATATTTCTGCTATAATTGCGTTAATAAATCTTCGCATTTTTTACCTTATAGGAAATTCCGCCGCCAGGCGGAT
>JAETNT010000100.1 GCA_021772025.1 Enterocloster bolteae
AACCCTTGTAAATACTGGGGGTCTTACTGTCTTACCAAAAATCCGGTTGTATAAGTCAATATTTTAAGAACAGAAATATAGGTCTATTTATAAACCCACACTTTCCCCTATATAGGTATATATACAGGTAAGACTAGTAAGACAGGTAAGACCTTTATTAAAAAAGCCTTATTTTATGCGGGCTAAATGGGTCTTACCTTTTTTCAAAAATGTCTTACCTTTTTAAATTTGGTAAGACCCACTTTCAATCAAACGGCAGTTTTTCCTGCTGAAAACCAACTTTTGCAAACCCATTTTCATCCGTATTGTCGTCATCCTGGGGAAGAATAAATTTTACATAGCTGGACTTTATCCCATAGACCTTCGTCTGGTGAACCATTTTCCCCTGGGAATTCCGTACCAAGTATCCTTTCTCCGCCCATTTCTTGCTGACTGCCGTATAATCAAATGCATTTTTATTCAAAAATTCCAGTAATACATCCCGGTTTATGATGAGTGTATCCCCATCTATTTTTCCCCAGACTTCTCCCTTGTTGGGAGAATCCGGGGCCTTTGGGTCCTCGAACCGGACCGGGTTTTTCGCCACCCAGTTCAGTACAGACTGGTAGGCCCGTCCTGCCACGTCAATGGATTTTGTATCCTGCAGATACTTCTGTACGCTTTTTACTGTTAATGGCGCATCATCACGAAAAAACAGGCTGCTTGCAATCTCATCCGCCAGTAAGATGCAAGCCATAGCCATGGCCTGCTTATCTGTGGTATCCAACTTGCAGAGTCCGTCAAAAAGCTCTCGGTATCGCTCAATCAGTACCGCTGACTCTGTTTCCTGAATGTATTCCACAAACTTCTTTCCTGCAAACCCATAGTTTTCTTGTATCACACTGCTGACATAGTGTCCATCCTCTACCAGTGGGCCGTCTATGGCAATCTCAATTACACGGTTTTTTGAGCCTCCCCCGGAGTTCACCTTTGTGATGGGTTCTTCGCCAGTAAACAGAAAACTGTTTTTCCAGGTCCTTGTTTCTTCTACTCCCCCATATGCCTTTGCTCGACCCCGGTCTACCCCTTCCGTTATCTGGTAGATCAGCTGATCAAAGTTCCCCTGCCACTTATCCTTAATGGTCTGTAATTCATCCCCGGCGAAAGGAATACTGCATAAAAATGCAGCGTTTCGCATGATGGCGTTTTTGGTCATGTTCATGGTTTTTACAAGACCGCCCATCTTTGGATCCCCCCAGATACTCATGGAGACCATTAAGGCTACGGTTTTACAGGTTCCGGTTGTTCCCCAGACATGAAGGACAAAAGGCAACACCTTGAGGGGTTCTAAGAGCACGGAGGCAAAGCTGGTTGCCATCATCAGACGCAATGGCAGGTTGACCCGCAGGGAAGCACACAGGCCCTTCCACGTCTCGAAACAGCCCGCGGACTTTACGTTTTTAAAAATCGCCTCGTAATCCACATCCCCCTCATACCGGATATCGTCCGTATAAGGAGTGAAGGCGTTTCCTACCCATCCCAGCCGGTTAATGGATTTCTTGGGGTTTAAGGTGGCTGGATTTAGCCCCACGCAGTCTGAAATATATCGGACCAGGTGTTTGGCGTTATCAGACGTGACTTCAATGCCATACTGGCTTAACGCGTCCACAATCTTATTGGTGTTGGCACATACGCTTCGATCTACTGTAATAGACTGCCAGGCAGCCGACTTGAAATACGCAAGGGTGATCCGCTCTTCCGCCGTATCTACGTTTTTAAAAATCTCTACCGGAAGGATGGGATGGCTGCAGGCCTGGACAGATGCGGGCATAGCGTTTTTATCATACCGCACGGTCCTGACCCCTAAGTCGTTGGCCGTCCACTCCCCGCAGGCCAGTTCTATGGGCTGATCGGTGAACTGGGTTTTCTGCCCGGTCTGCCTTTTCCGCTGAGAATAATCCAGGACAAAGGACTTGTAAATGTTATTAAATTCCGTCAGACGTTTCAGCCGTCTGGCTTCCCCCCGGAGGGCTTCAATATACTGGGTACGCTCCACATTATCCTCAATCTCAAAAACCCGGTAAAATATTTCATCCGGAAATGGCTCCGTCTGTTTCAGTGCAGCAATACCAGCAATTAAGCCGCTCTCTAAGCTCTCCAAGTCGTTTCACCGCCTTCCAATCTCTCCATACCTCTTCCGGGTTTTCCTCTATCTGTTCCATCATGTACTGCACCCAGGACAGGTTTTCAAGGCCTTCATAAAAGTGCTGGTTCCGTTCCCTTACCGCCTCACAGAGAAGGCCGTAATACACCGTCAAGGTGACTTTGGAATACCGGGCAAACTCCCGGATTTCCCGCCTCCTGCGTGCCTGTTTTTCTGCTTCCCTTTTCTCCCGGTAAGAGGACGGCTCCGCCAAAGGAATTCCGAAAGCCTCCGCCAATACCTTTGCAGCCTCCCCGTTTCTTACCCCTAAAAATTTGGCCGTAAAGCTTATCTGGTCGCCTCCAGTGCCACAGGTAAAGCAGTAAAACCCCTTCCCGTCCGGATAGATTTTCAGGCTGGGATTTCTGTCTTGATGGAACGGGCAGATGGCAAGCCCTTTGGCGTTTATTTTTAAGCCGTAGTACTCTGCAACCTGCCCCATGGAAACCGCTTCTTTTACTCGTGAAAACAGCCCCGAATCCTGCCTACAGGAATTGGATACCTTCATCTTCCACTCCATCCGGAATATCCATAAATCCATCTCCAACCGGGCTTGGTATTCCAGTGTTTTGGGGCTGGCCCGCTGGTGGAATATCTGGCAGCAGGCTGTCTTCCGGAACCTCTGCTTCGCTTAGTCCTGCTACGCTCCGGATCCGGTGCAACTCTGTGATAATGGGGCGCTCTCCATTCTCCTTTTCATACTGCTTACGCCGGAAAAGCCCGCCAAATTTTTTCCCAACAAGAGTTTTTTCATTGCCTTCTGCATCCCAAGGAAACGTAAAGTTATTGGATCTCTCTATGGATGTGATAATCCCCTTTAACCAGGGCGTTCCTTTTCCTTCCATGTTTTGCTTGAATATGCCGCGCCACTTGGCTTCCGCGGGATTTTGAGCCCTGTCTGCGTCAAACTGTCTCTGAAAGAAGTCTTTGTGCTCCCCTTCCGCAATGTCAAACAGAATGACAATCTGTGAATTTCCATTCTTGGAATTTTCCTCACTTACCTGTTTAATCACGCAAACATACTTTCCCTTGGGAAGCTGTTGAGATTCCCCGGTGTAGGCCGGAGCCTGGTCGTATCCCTCTGGTTTTTTAATCATTTCTAGTTTCTCCTTTCTTCCATCCGTAGAACTCACGGATTGTATCATCAACAAGTTTTAAGTTATTCTCAATCTCTGGTGTGCAAAACATCTCTTCTGGCGCCTTGGTAATATCGGAGCCATCCGTGGCAGTTCGAAAAAAATGATTTCTATTTTCGCTCATGCAGCGTAGGCAGATCGTAACCATTCCTTCCAGACAAACCTTTCGGTCTAATTGTTTTCCGATTGTTTTAAGATGCGTAATTCCGAATTCATCCGTATCCTCATGGAGGATGATGTATACGATTTTGTCTGATTCTTTCACCTCTGTTTTAATCCTTTTTATTAGGTAATACATGGTATCTGCAATGTCGTTATACATTTCAAAGGAAGCATTTCCTTTCTTGTTCCTGTGGTTTGACATAAAAAGATGTGTCATAATATATCCGGCATCATCAATCACAAACGCCTTTTCTGGATTTTGGTTAATTGTTGTAATGATTTTGTTAACGTCATCACTGCTTCCGGTTTTCTTAAAACGTTTGCGGAATGGCAGCTCCTTCATTTCCGTATTCAGCAAAACAATTTCATCTTCCTTAAAAAATTTCAAACTTCGGCTTTTCCCACTCCCGGATTTCCCGTAGATTAATACTGGTAACCCCATAGCGTCCTCCTTTAGTATGGCAATGGTGCATCTGCAGCACTGCCACTTTCCTTCTCTTTCCCCTGGCTGCTTTCTCCCGCCAGCCAGTCCGTTTCAAAAAAGCTGATTCCTCCCATCCTCGGAAACAGGACTTCCAGGACTCTTTTCCCAGGGCTGCACGCTTTTACCCAGTAAATCATTGCCTCATTTTTAAAATATAAGGTGTCCTCCGACACGTTGGGCCGTTCCGGTATGCGTTCCCCTTCTTCCAATTCTTTTGCCGACAGCATATTTACCGTCAGGGAGCTGGGAGCCGTTAAATACTGCAGATTACTTTTCCTCTGGAATACTATGTACTCATGACGCCAGGAAGACAGTACTATTGGAGTGTTCGCTGCTACATCCTTTGCCTGCTTCCATTCCTCGTAAGGATCCGTCGGGAATTCCTCGGAGTTCCAGGAGAGTCCGATTTCTCCTATCGTATAATGAAGACACTCCCCTGGCTCTGGCAGATCCCCCACTAGCTCCATAATAGCGGCTTTGAATTTATTGGATGCATAGTTTTGATCTACGTACACGCCCCATCCTGCCGCGGCAACCACGTAAAAACCATCCGTGTTTCCTACCGTCAGGCCGCTCATTTTTAAATTAGCCTTTAAAGCCTTTTTCAGTTCACTTATCTTTAAAAACATCTTCCGCTTCTCCTTCCTGGTTCTTTTTCCGGCTCTGTTCAATCCCGTACCGCACATAGTCCAGCACCATGTCCATCTCTTCAAAGGTCAGATGCCACGCTCCGGTTGTCATAAGCTTTACCACCCTGGCCGCCAGATCCATCAGTACTTGCATACGGAATAAGGTAATTTTCTGAAATGCTTCCGCTTTTTCTGTCCTTTCCATTACCGGATCCTCAGGCTTTCCCCTCGCGGCTCCAAATGCGCCCAGTCTACCTGCCGGTCCGCCAATAATTTCCGGACAGCTTCATTGTTTACAACCGGCGGCTGCGGAATTAAGAAACGGCCGGGGATATCTTCCAATGAGCCGTCAATAATAAGGGGCTGCAGCCCTGCGTTTTTCTGGATGTTAAAGGAAAATAGATCGGTCCGGAACTTAGTTTTCCCGATAAAGCGCATATTGGCCTCCAGCTCATTTTTTAACCACTGAGAGCGGTTTTCCAGTCTTTTCCGCCTGCTGGAAAGGCGCCTTTCCTCTGCTTTTAACGTCTCCGCCCCGGCTTCTAATTCCCGGATGATTTTGGCATAGTTATCCGCCTTATCTTCAAACTCCATGTTAATGGCTTCCATGGTATCCCGGAGCACTTCCTCCTCCACTTCCTCATCCGAAAGCATGTCCAACAGTGCTGCGTATTCTTCAGCGATTTCATATAATCTCATTGCGTTCTCCTGTCTCCCCGTGTATAATAGGGGTGTAGAATTAATTTTTTAGTTTCTTGAGCCTGTCCGGCTGCTATCCGGCGGGCTCTTTTTCAAAAGTCCTTCCTGCTCCATCTGCAACAACGCGCAAAAGATAAACTCATTGGCTATATTCAACCTCTCTAATCCCGGAGTCCTTCTCATAAGGTTAATCCTTTTCTGCAATGCTTCTGCTTCCATGTTGTCAAGATAGAATACTGCCTCTATGCCGTTCTCAAAAGTAACTTGCCCTTTTAACAACACCTGCCCCTCCTTTCATCCCATCAAAAACGCCAGCATCCGGCCGAACATATAGACATTAGCAAGCAGCATAGCCAGATTCAGCGCTACCGACCAGCCAAGGATGTCATGACGCTCTGATAGCCTTCCTTTCAGCCGGCTGTTTTCCTTAAGCAGCTCCTCATATGTCTTTTCATTCGGATCCGGTTCATAGATTAACTGCATGATTCCCCACCTCCTTTACCCGAACACCAAGGACTTCATATCCTTTGGCTTTTCTTTTTTCTGGTACTGGTGTATTTTTACCGTTTTATCCTCTTTATTCTCTGTTTTCCGGTAAAACTGGCTCATTGGTATCCGGTGATCGCCAGTCCTTCTTGTTGCTTCAATGGTCCCTTCCCGGATTTTTACGTATACCGTATTAACTGAACATCCCATAATCTCTGCCAGCTCTCCGGCAGATACGAACCTATCCATCCCATTGTTTTCTAAGGATTCAATTCTTTTTCTCAGTTCCAGGTTTTCTTTTTCGAGACGTTCTACACGCTCTTCCAAATACATCTTCCCGCCTCCTTTCTTCATTGCCCACCAGGGACGGTTTTCCACAACTTATTTCTCTTCACTGGATGGAATAATGCCTATATCCACTATCCCTTTCCTTTTTGCTCCAATTACCTTTATTTCCAGATTAAGGTATTTTGACGGCATATTTCTTATGTATCCCGTCCATATGTTCTCTAAATCTTCAGTGCCGTAAATACAGACTCTGTCCATGACGATTCCCTGGACATCATTTAGCTTCACCTTCCCAACTCCCTCCTAATCCGCTTGTCTTCCCCTTTATTCTGCCCTATACTGTACTTACAGGCTCCCGCCAGAGCCGAGTACCAAAGAAAGGAGAGCAATAAATGAGTCCTGCAGCTTTCGAATTATTATCCAAAGCATATGAACACTATTTAAAAACCTACGACCGGCATTTTTCCTACTTATTCCAAAATGGAAACAATCTGTTTTTCTCTGTAAATGGTGCTCAACAGTTAGAAAAAGATGGATATATCGACAATGTATCTGACAATGTTTATTCATCAAAAATTAGCATTGTCCCTGTTGAGCCCATTACTTTTAATTTGACCGATAAGGGGATTGACTATATGCGTTCCCAAAGGAAACTTTAAAACAATTCGGAGCCCCGGTTCAACTGTATCAAAAGCACATTCCAAGAGGCAGGGGGCCAAATCTCTGCCTCTTAATGCTTGAAGATCTTCTAGTAATGCATCACACACAACCTCCTTCTGCCGCATGACGGGCAATTTAGGATCAACGGAATTTACCAACTCTACAAAATCTCTCATTTTTCCCTTCACCTCCTTTCCTAGATCAAATTTACGGTTTCTTGTTATGCACAAGATATTACGTTTCAATTAATGCTATTTCATTTTTCACAATAAAAACTATTGATTTTCTAAACAGCAGGCTCTATAATGTATAGAAATTACTGTCTAACACAGCCTATAGAAAGGATGTTTTCTATGTCAGAAAAACAAGATTCAGTACAAATCAATAGTTTGAAAACAGCTTTATCTCTTTCCTTAACATTTACTACACAGATGAAAAACGATTCTTTTGACCTAACCTCCAATCAGTTGATCGTTATAACTGCTGCCGGAACTATTTGTGGAACTCCGATAACTGAATTTCCAGATGAAAAAGATATTGGCGACCTAATCTTTTCAAACGCCTATGAACGAGCTCGTAGTATTTCTAATTCTGGATCCGCTGACTGTTTGATTTTAAAAAATGCCACTCTCGTCTCGGCACCAGGTTTCAAACAACTTTTCAAGACCTTGTTCGTATTCCCTGAGGATATCATCGCAATTACTTCTGGAGATGCCTCTGATAATAATTGACGGTTTAAAATACAGCTGCCTTTCGCGGGAGGCAGCCTTTTTCTTTTTGTGCCTTTTCTTCGTCCTACCCCACCTCCTTTCCATCTGGTAATCTGGGCTTATAGCGTTCCCGAAGTTCTGTTGGTGATATTTCCATAGCTTCACATAAATCATATAATTCGTTAGCCTCTAAACGCCTCTTCTTTCCGAGTATCATTGATAAAACAGCAGGGGACATATGGGCTTTGGCCGCTATCGAGGCTTGTACAAAGCATCTGTCTTTAATGGCGACCTTTATATTGTCTCTAACATCAAAACTCAATTAGTATTCACCTCCTCGTTTATTCAATTTTTGATTATGCCATTATAATAACACTCATATTTTGATTAGTCAATAGGTTTTTAATAAAATTTTGAATATTTGTATTGATTTTAATAACTTTCTATGATAATATCGAATGGAAAGGACGGTGATGGTAATGACCAAAGAAGAAATAGGAGAAAAACTTAAAGTCGCAAGACTCTCCTGTGGAATGACTCAGCAAGAAGTTGCTAATAAAATAGGCCGAAAACAACCCATTATCGGACATTGGGAAACGGGATATTCACAACCAGATGCTAACACCTTATTTATGCTTTGTGATATATTTGGAACTACTGTTGATGAAGTGTTTGGCTTTAAAAAGGATATGCCTTTTATATCATCAAAGGATAAATCTTTACTTGATAAATACCGCTCCCTCGACGACCCTGGCCGGTTCCACGTTGACTCCGTGCTTGATTGGGAACTCGACCGCACCGCCCAGGCCAAAGAATCTGCCGACACCATAGAGCATCTTCAACAGCAGTTGGACATACGTCCCATCCCCTCCCGCTTTTTCGCCTACTACGGCAGGATCGCCGCTGCAGGAACCAGCGTGGAATTTTCCGACATAGCTGCCGGGGTCAGAGCCTATCCGGAAAATGAAATAAACAAAAACGCCGACTACGTTATCGGCGTAAACGGTGATTCCATGGAGCCTGAATATTCTGACGGGGATATTGTATATGTCCAGAAGACCGATCACATAGATACTGGGGAGATAGGCATCTTCCAGAAAGGTAACAGCATCTACATTAAGAA
>JAETNT010000101.1 GCA_021772025.1 Enterocloster bolteae
CTTTCCTCTCCTATATATCCCTTTGCCAGACATTCCTTAATCAAACCATTGGCCGTGCCCAGGGAGACATCCAGCTTTCCGGCCAGCTCTCTCTGGGTAATATCCGGCTGCTCCAGTACTGCCCTGCATACAAGTCCATGTCTGTCCATTGTGTAATCCTCGCTTCCCTGCCTGTTTTATGTTCAAATCTATCGCTTTTCAAAAATATATGAACATTATATCACAGGAGTGAGAAAATGCAAGCTATAATCTTTCCCAAATATTTGTCCCGGCAATACATTTTTTCTTATAACACAAAAGACACGCCATTAAAGCAATTGCATAGCCATTAGCTCGCTACTGCTTTAAGACGCATCCTTTTTTGACTAAATCTTATTTAGCGTTCTGACGAATATTAATTCCCGGTGTCGTATGTAAATGTTCCCCGTCACGTAACACCTGTAAACCGTTTACTATAACATGTGTCACTCCGCGGGCATATTGCGCAGGCTGCCGCAAATCGAATGGTGTATCCATATGTTCATAATCAAACACTATAACATCCGCAACTGCCCCCTCATATAATAGCCCCCGTCCTTTCAGGTTGAAATGGGAGGCCGGCATGCTTGTCATCTTGCGAACCGCTTCTTCCAGACTGAGAATATGATTCTGCCGCACATGATGCGTCAGGAACCAGTCCATTCCGATGTAATGAAGCGGGAACTGTGTGTGTCTGGCCACCTCGCCTTCAACAGATGTACTATATCCATCTACCACAAGCATATAGAGTGGATTCGATATTGTCTCTACAAGATGTTCATCTGTAAACAGCCGTGACACAAGAACAACACTGTCAATATCTGGTGCAACAGCGGCCAGAATATCGAAGTAACAATCCCAAGGTTCTTTATTCCATAGATGTGATATTTCCGGAAATGTCATCCCATTAATGTCCGGAAATGCATTATTGTTCTGCATACGCACCCGTTCCCACTCACCGCCGGCAATAAACCTCCAGTACCGGTCACAGTCATGTTTAAGCCTAGTCCTGATTTCCGGATCCATAAACGCATCTTTCATCTGTTGGCCTGGCAATGAGGTCAGCCACTCAGGTAATATACCCGCCATCTGACCGATACCATAATTTAAGGGGGTCATATCTGTCAGAACCTCAAATCCCTCATCCCTTGCCTGACTAATTTTCTCCATACACCTGCGCACTGCATCTTCAGGTGCATGCGTATTGTAGCGTATATTCATGTGAGATACTTCACCTCGAATACGATGGTGACGGATTACCGCTAAAAATTCCTCCAATGCCTCCAGCACATGGGCATCTCTGTTCCGAATATGACTGGTATAAATGGCATCATATTCCTTTACAACACCTGCAAGACGCATTAATTCCTCCGGACAGCTTGTACGTCCTGGCTCGAATTCCAGACCGCTGCTAAGCCCGATGGCTCCATCCTCAAATGCCTGTCTGAGGGCATTCTCCATTATTTTATACTGTTGCTCTGTTACCTCCGGTCCTTTGACACCGGCCAGAGTTCGCAAGGAATTGTGTCCCACCAGCCATGCTAAATTACCGGATATACCCATATGTTCTAATTCGCACATGTGCTCTCCCAGTGTGCGGCCATAGGGTACAGGCCCATTATCGAAATGGCCAAATCCTCCAGCCGTACCATTCCCCACCGGTGGAAACGGGGCCGTACTGTCTCCGCAGTTCCCTACAATTTCTGTAGTAATTCCCTGGCGTATCGTACTCTCGCAAAAAGGATTACTTTCAATCGTCACATCCGAATGGCTATGTGCGTCAATAAATCCCGGACTCACAATCAGCCCGTCTGCATTGATGACATGCCGCGCCTCCTCGGTAATATTACGCTCCATACAAGCAATACACTTTCCCCTGATTCCCACATCCAGGCGCCGCCGCGGATTTCCTGTGCCGTCTATTACCCATCCTCCGCGAATCAGAATATCTAACATTTAACTACCTCCATCTGTATCTAACTTCAATTGTTTCCAAGTTTCTTCACCCCTTTACTGCACCGGCAGTAAGCGTAGAAATAAAGTATTTTTGCAGAAAAATAAAAATGATAATAAGTGGGAGGCTTGTCAGAACACTGGCTGCCATCATATCATTCCATAATGTGCGGTACTCACCCACCATCTGCGCAATCCCGACAGTCAGCGTTTTAGAGGTCTCCGATTTCATCAAAGTTTGTGAAAACATATATTCATTCCAAACCTGAATAAAAGAATAAATTGCTGTTGCAGCCATACCAGGTAAAGTTAATGGACAAATAACTCTGGCAAAGCTCTGATATTTGTTGCATCCATCAATTTGTGCAGCCTGCTCTAATTCTGACGGTATTGTATTAAAATATCCCATCATCATCCACGTACAGAATGGCATAGTAAATGCAATGTTAGGCAGGATTAGACCTACGAGTGTATCAACCAGGCCATATATAGTCAGCATTTTATAGTAAGGAACCAAAAGCATGACTGCTGGGAACATCTGGAGTACCAACAAAAATGTCATAAATGGCTTCTTAAACCTTGAACGGCTGCGAGATGCCGCGTAACCAGCTAAACAGGAAACTATAACAGATACCACGGTGGTAACCACTACCACAATGATGCTGTTTCTAAAATATGAAGCAATCGGATATTTTACAAAAATGTCTGAATATGTCTGTAATGAAGGGGATTTTGGCATCCATACCGGAGGAATGACAAATGTTTCTTCCAAAGTTTTAAGAGATGTCAGTACCATCCAAGCCAGAGGATATAGAACAATCAATGAAAAAAAAAGCAACACTGCATAAGAAAGGATTCCTGCCTGATTATGTCTTTTAACTTTTTTCATCTGTCAACCTCCTGTAGAGCCAACTCATAATGTAGCATATTATAAATACCACTACTGCCATTGCTCCGGCCAGACCAAATTTAAATGAACCAAATGCCGTTTTATAGATTGTAACGCTTACAAGACTTGTTGAATTTGCAGGCCCCCCGCCTGTCAAAAGATTTACCATGGTATAATGTTTAAACCAGTTCACTGTATCCAGAATAAAAGCCACTGCCAAAACCGGAAGAATAGATGGAACTGTTATATGCCAAAACGCCTTAATCCTGCTGCACCCATCTACCTGAGATGCCTCATAGATATCCTGCGGTACGGTTTGCAAAGCAGACAAAACCATAATCATCACAAACGGATAACCTTTAATAATACATATAATAGCTACAATGGGCAAAGCTGTATTAACACTACCCAGCCAGGAAATAGGATCTGATAAAACCCCTAAATTCATCAGTGTATAATTAATAATTCCATATTGCGGATTAAGAATCCACTTAAACAATACTGCAAATACAACTTCCGGAATTAACCACGGCAGCATCAGAATACAACGAAAAAATACACGGCCTCGTATATTTTTATTGAGAATTGTCGCCAAAATTGTACCTATTACGAAATGACCTGCAACAACAATTAATATGAATTTAAAATTCACGGACAGGCTGTTACGAAATGCCGCATTTGATATTAAGGCCTGATAGTTTTTTGTGCCAACAAAATTCCATTTATTAACAAGATTAGTGTCAAAAAAGCTAACTGATATACCATAAAGCATTGGATAAATAATCAACAGAACTGACAGGACTGCAACCGGAAGAAAAAATACCAATGAAAAATGCCTTTCCAGAAATTTGCCCAAACTTCCACCTCCTCTTCAGACGCCAAAAATTGTACAGGAAACCTGGGCGGGATCATCCCGCCCAGTCTGTATCTATTTAATTATTAGCGTCCAAAACAGCCTGTACGGCCTCTGCTGTAATTTTCGCGGCCTCCTCAGGCGACTTGATACTACCTGCCAACATGGCATTTACATTCTCTGCCACAATATTGGCTTCCTCTCCGCGGAATGGTACTGCCACGTAATCAATATTATATTGAGCGCAGTCCAGAATTGCCTCCACTTCAGGAGCTGCCTCACGGGCCACATCTTCGAGTTCTATCAATGCGGGCGGACGTTTAGTAACACGTGTCATCTCTACAAAATTAGCTGCTGCATATTTTAAAAATTCGATTGCGCCCTCTCTATTAGGAGCATCCTTAAACATAATCATACCATAGGGATTAAGGTACGCCACTGTCTCCTTATCCTTCAGCGGTACTGCGATAAACTTTCCATCCATATCCGGATTTTGTACAACAATATTCCCAATCGTATGGGGACCGCTTATTGCCATGGCCACCTGATCTGTTGCCAGTAAATTAACCCTGGTTTTATAATCTACCTCCGTAGAGCCTTGGGGTACAGATCCATCCCGGATAGCCAAATTGTAATAAAACTCAAATGCCCGGACACCATCCTCAGAACCAATTTTAGTTGCCCATTTACCACTTTCATCTTTATAAATATCAGGTGCATCCGCAGCAAACAGAGCCAGTGTAAAACGAAGTGCGTTGTTTCCATCTGGAAATCCCATCAGGCTCATACCATATCGGTCAATCTTTCCATCGCCATTTGTATCCACTGTCAACTTTTTAGCAGTCTCTACAATTTCGTCAAAGCTCTCTGGTACATCGAGTCCGGCTTCTTGAAGCAAGTCATTACGCAGCAGTAAAACGAACGGAGCCGCACACATGGGCAGGCCAAAAAGTTCATCATTATATGTAAATTCTTTCAACATTTCCGGATAAAAGCCTTCCAGGAATTTCTGATCGAATTCTCCCCTGATATCTTCCACAATTCCCATCTCTTTCCATGCAGCATTATTAGCTCCATTGGTAATTACCAAATCCGGCAAAGTATTGGATGCTGCCATAGACTGTACGGTTGTCAGGAGATCTGCTGAGGGAGTTCCTATTAGTTCCACTTCATACTCTGGATGTGCCTCCTCAAATCCTTTTACCACCCCAGCCAGCACCTGGTCTTCCGGACTTTCCACCACCCACGGACCCATAAGCTGGATTTTCGTTCTCTCTCCGGCCTCTGTTGTGGCAGCCTCAGTCGAACTGCCAACCACAGCATCGGTTTGTACGTTCTCCTTTTTTCCGCATCCAACAGCAGACGTAGCTGCAAGAGTTACCGCCAACATGATAGAAACTGTTCTTTTCATAACTTACCTCCTTTGTATGTGATTGTATTATTGTTCCCTAAATGATATCACAACGGTATTTTTGAATCGCTTCATCATCAATCTCAATTCCCAATCCGGGCCCCATTGGGACATCCACATAGCCATCTCTGAGTTTAAAATCCTGTTTAAGCATTTCTTTCCGAATCGGTGTATCCCAAACACAATATTCCAGCAAATTGGAATTTGACTGAGTGGCAATAAAATGCAAAGATGCTGCAATTACAATTCCACTGCTCCAGGCATGTGGAATCACAGTGGTATTATGGGCTGTCGCCATCGCACCTATCCTCTTAGCCTCCGTCAACCCACCACACCGTGTGATATCCGGCTGAAGAATATCCAATTTGCATACCTCTATCAGTTGTTTAAATCCATATCTTGTTGTTTCATTCTCTCCGCCGGCAATTCTTACATCTGTGCTCTCCACAAGCATTTTATATCCTTCATAATCATCAGGATAAACAGCCTCTTCGATCCAATACGGCTTAAATTCCCGTATTTCATTTATTAGAAGCAGCCTTGATGCAGCGGTAACATTGAAGTCACCAGAAGGAATGAAGCCTATATCAAGCATCATATCCATATCATCACCTATCGCATTTCTGGTAGCTTCAACCAATTTTACACACTCAGACTGCGGAAGCTCAAAACCTCCCCACCCCATTTTGACTGCACTGAACCCTTGCTCTTTCCACCTAAGTGCTTCCTCAGCTGCCTCCTGGGGAGTATATGGCATCAGGGTACTGCCATATGCTCTTACCTTGTCTCTCTGAACTCCGCCAAGCAGTTTACAAATCGGCATGTTTAAAGCTTTTCCCTTTATATCCCAAAGGGCGATATCAATTCCACTCATCGCATGGATGACTACTCCCCTGCGTCCATAGAACATACTGGAAAGATACATCTTTTCCCATATTTTTTCAGTTTCAAAAGGGTCCTCACCTATAATAGCCTGTCCCAGGCCCTGACAGATTCTATGGGAGACCGGTGAATCTATAATTGATTTTACAACCCATGGAGCTGAATCCACTTCACCATATCCAATGATTCCTTCATCCGTATAAACTTTAATGATAATTCCGTCCTGTGCGCTGTCATTAATCTTTTTAATTTCCCCTTTTTGGCGTACTGGTATCGCCTCTACCTTTGTTATTTTCACTCCTATACCTCCTTGCCATTTTACTTTTGTATGATTTGCACAATTTTATTATTAATATTAAAAATTAGTTGCTTATTTTTTATACTTCCACTATACACCGCCCAATGTAAGTTGTCAACATTATCTTGTTAACAACTTACATTAAATCTTTTTCTTATTGACATTTGCAAAAAAATGTATGAGAATAGTCTTATATGCCCCTACCAGTCTGAGTTTACTTACAGATTGGCCGTTCGATACTTACCTCAGGAGGATCCGCACATATGTCAGAAGCGTTTACATTTTCAAAGACCCCTAAGCAATCTTTAAAAAATTTAGCATATGAATCAATTAAAACCGCTATTGTAAAAGGTGATTTACCTCCAGGGCAGAGATTGCTGGAGACTGAGATTGCATCTCAAATGGGAATCAGCCGCGGTCCAGTCCGTGAGGCTATCAGACAGCTTGACCAGGAAGGCCTTACCTATTCTCACCCGCATCGTGGAACCGTAGTTCTTGAAATGGACCCGGAGGAAACTGAAAAGGTCTTTGTTCCTACACGAAGAATTATCGAAGAATATGTAGCAGAAAAAGCTTCTTTCAAACTTGATGATGAAGACTATCAGAACTTAGAGGAATTAATTCAGCAAATGGAATGGGCTGATAATGAAGATAACCTGTATCAGCTTACGGATTTAGATATAAAATTTCATTCCTATCTGGTCGAACACTGCGGCAGTCCTACTATTTATGCCTTATGGAATAGTGTCATTGCAAGAATCCACTCCCGTTTACTGCTTCAGGGAATTATCAAAGAATCTTTACATATAGTTCCTGACGAGCATCGGGAATATCTTCAATATATAAAAACCCATGATATTGAAAAGATAAAGGCGCATTTGCAATCGCATATTTATTAATGTATTACTGCTTCAGAATATGTTATAGATAGTTATATTTAAAAGGCCCTTCTGGTTTTCCAGAAGAGCCTTTTTGCAAAATAATCATTACACTTCAAATATCAAATCCCCATAACTGGGCATTGGCCACAGTTCCTTATCCACAATCATCTCCAGCTGGTCCACAGGTGCTCTGAGTGCTTCCATGGCCGGCACCACCTGGCTGTGGTAGACGAGTGCCTGAACCTTACCGCCCTCAGCGGCGGCAGCCTTTTCTGTCACCTCCAAAAGGCGGGCAAGGGCTGTCTTTATCTCTGCCAGCAGCTTTGAGGTCTCTATCAGCAGCTCTGTCTGGGTGCTTACATCGGCTTCCTGGCATACCCCCTTCACGGCTGCAATGGAGGAAGCCAGCTGTGTGGTATACTTGATAACTGCCGGTATAATAGACTTGCTGGCCATGTCATACATGGTCCTGGCCTCAATGTTAATGGCTTTGGAATAGTTCTCATATTCCACCTCAGACCTGGATTCCAGCTCAGCTCTTGTGAATACCCCGAACGCCTCAAACAGCTTCACCGCCTTATCCGTTGTCAGGGCCGGGATGGCATCCACCATGGAGCGGATGTTTGGAAGTCCTCTCCTCTCAGCCTCAGCCACCCACTCGTCTGAATAGCCATTTCCGTTAAAAATAATTCTCTTATGGGCAGCCAGGGTTTCCTTGATGAAATCATGTACAGCCATATCAAAGTCCTCTGCCTTTTCCAGCATGTCTGCTGCTTCCTTAAAGGCCTCTGCCACAATGGTGTTCAGCACAGTATTGGGGGAAGCGATGGAATCCGAGGACCCCACCATGCGGAACTCAAATTTATTGCCCGTAAAGGCAAAGGGTGATGTACGGTTCCTGTCCGTGGCATCCTTATCCAGGTCCGGAAGAATGTCTACGCCGGTCTTTAAGGTACCGCCCTGTTTGGAGTGGGTGGCTTCGCCGGTGCTGCACAGCTGGTCGATTACATCCTCCAGCTGCTCTCCCAGGAAGATGGATATGATGGCGGGCGGCGCCTCGTTGGCTCCCAGTCTGTGGTCATTTCCCACATCGGAGGCGGATTCCCGAAGAAGGTCTGCATGGATATCCACGGCCCTGATGATACATGCCAGTACCAGAAGGAACTGGATGTTTTCGTGGGGCGTGTCGCCGGGGTTCAGGAGATTGGTGCCGTCATCCCCGGTCAGTGACCAGTTGTCGTGCTTACCGGAACCATTGACGCCTGCAAAGGGCTT
>JAETNT010000196.1 GCA_021772025.1 Enterocloster bolteae
CAGGGCATGGCGAAGCCGGTGAATGACTTGTCCCGTGGATGCAGTGTGCAGGATGTAGTGGATATGATTGCTATTACTGCGTTACAGTGTGAATAAGAGAAAAGAATAAACTGATCGCAAAAAGAGAGAGCTGTGCGGAGTTCCTGACGGATGATGACGCAGCTCTCTCTTTTTGACTGGAAAATAGGCGTATAGACTGTAATTCAAAATGATAAAGTGCTTAGATGGGATATTGCCGGTTATCAATTTCCTGCAGTTTGGCCAGAATCCCTTGAAAATCCTGTTTGGTTTCTTCTAATTTACTGGGATCGCGTAAGATGGCCGAGGGATGATAGATGGCAGTCATCCAGTAGCCCTTGCGGCAAACCCAGCTACCGTGCTGTGTTGTGATTTTAAATCTTGGATCAATCAGTCGCTGGGCGGCGATACGGCCCAAACAAACGATGACGGGCGGCTTGAGCAGTGCAGTTTCGCAACGCAAAAAAGGCAGGCAGGCTTGCTGTTCTTCCGGCAGGGGATCCCGATTGGCTGGCGGATGGCATTTGATGACATTGGTGATATAGATATCCTGCCGTTTTAGTTCTGCTGACGCCAGCAAGACATCTAAGATACGGCCTGCCGGACCTACAAAAGGAATCCCCTGCTGGTCTTCCTGTGCACCGGGCGCTTCTGCGACGAGCATAATGCGGGCAGTGTGACTGCCTTGTCCCATGACAGGCTGTTTGCGGCTTTGGCACAGTGAACAGCGGCGGCATTGGTGCAGCATAATATTGATTTCTTCCCAGGTATACATAGGAATCCTCCTGACACAATGAGATTTGGTATAAAAGGACTGGTTGGAAACGAGACTTCTACTATAATTTTATTGTAATCAAAAGTCAGTTATTGCGCAAGAGAAAGGCACCTGAAAGATGGTGTAAATTTATGCGTCATTCTCAAAAGACACCGGCAGAAAGGGATATAAACGAAACCGTTACCGCGAAGAAAAGCTTATTTTAAAGAAAACGCATGGATAAAAGGGTTTTTTTGAGC
>JAETNT010000197.1 GCA_021772025.1 Enterocloster bolteae
GCGTCCTTTAAAGCCAGCAGATCATAGAGCCGGCCCGCATAGCTGTCAGCCGGATCCGTGGAATCTGCCCCATCCTCATAGAGATAGGCCAGATTAAGTACCTGGGAATCCATCATGTCCGCATTGGAGGGAGTTGCATCCCGGCAGGCCGCACCTGGCGGAAAGAGAAAGGAAGGCGAACCCGGAGCCAGATCTATGTATTGTGAGGTGGTTTCTACGGCCCCTCCCTCAGAGCTGCCGGCAGCGGGAGCATTCAGTCTCCCGCTGTAACGCCCCGCCATATAGGACATTGCGCAGGCGCACACTACAGTCACGGCCAGGGCCGAACACTGCAGAATCTCTCGTTTGTATTTTTTTATCACCTGTATGTAATCGCTTTTTTTCATGTTGTGCGTCCTGTTGTGATTCATAAATCATATAATTGCACCGCCCCTCATTATATCACACAGGCAGGTGAATGAATAGAACAAAAGTCTTAAAGAATCTTTAAAATCGCGCATAAAACAGGGATTATGCCGGGCACCGGCAGGGCGGCTCACCCAAAATATGGTTGACGCATAAAATAGAGTGAGCTATAATATTCACAATCTGTCACAGGAGGGACAGAGACACATAGCAAAGCTAAGCGCCATGCACCTTTTAGCGGGTACGTGAACAGCAGGAACGTCTGCTGCCGTTTATAAGGTTAACGAGGTGGAGAGAGAATCGAGAAATTCGGCGGGTGCTCTCCCATGCTGTCCGGGCGTGTTGCATACTGGAAAATATGCGGGTAACTGCAAAACAAAGCCAGTGTGACCGGATGTATGATATCAGTAAAATGGATAAAAAATGGAATGCTGAAAACTGCCTGTATAAGACAGCTTAGTTTTTTGCTGTCTTTTTCAGGAACAACAATTGCAGTTAAAATAACTGTAACTAACAAAGAAAGGCAGAACAAATTATGTGTGGAATAATTGGATATACAGGCCCTTTGGAGGCCAAGGATGTATTGTTAAAGGGACTCGCAGGACTGGAATACAGAGGATATGAC
>JAETNT010000017.1 GCA_021772025.1 Enterocloster bolteae
ACCTCGTCAAGTGTTCACATTACACCATGTCCTCTAACCTCGTTTAATACCTCACTAAGAGGACAGGTATATGTTCTCACTAGACTCGTTCAATACCTCGTCAAGTGTTCACATTATATCATATGGCCGGGGACGAAAAAGGATTTTCTAATATATTAAAATGCCTTAACGCATGCCAAATTCCATCTTGATCTATGTCGGAAGTCACATAGTCTGCCTGCTCCTTTACCTCCTTGTCTGCATTTCCCATTGCTATTCCCACTGCGGCATAACGCAGCATATCCGTGTCATTTCCTCCGTCTCCAAATGCCATTGTCTCATCCTTTCCTATTCCAAAATATTCCAGCATTTGGCGTATGCCTGCCACCTTTCCGCCCTTCTCCGGGATAATGTCAAATCCATAGGGGTTCCACTTCGTCATTTTGCAATCAGAAAGCCGGGCTGCCAGAGACTGTACATTCTCTTCTTTTCCATATGCAATGTATTGATATACCTTTTCCCCTGTATAAATACCCGTCTCCGGAACAGGCGTTGAGATCGCTTTTTGCGCCGCTTCCACCATAGAATCAATGAAGTTAATGTACATACGGTTTTGTTCGATAATCATTACCGGCAGCTCCATCTGTTCAAAGACTTCTGTCATTTTTTCTGTATCCCTCGGTTCAATAGGCACCTCATACAGTATCGCTTTATTGGCATCCATACAAATTTGTCCGTTTAATGTGACATACCCGTCAAAGGGCAGTCCCTTTACCGGCAGCTTTTCCAGCTGCAGCATATGACGCCCTGTAGCCGCAAAAATCTTTATTCCTTTTTCCTTTAATTGGCGGATGGACTCCTTGGTACTGGCCGGAACACTCCCCGACCGGTGGGAAAGGAGCGTTCCGTCTATATCAAAAAATATGGCTTTTATCATTATACAATCTCCTATTTTTTTTGACTTTCCTTCTGCCACGGTATTACCCATTTTATCATTTAGAAAAAGTATTGTCTATAAAATATTTTTTGCATTCTCTGTGGTAAAAGAAAACAGAAATTGCCGCGGCCACCGTCCAGCCAACCGGCCATGCACACCATATTCCCACAGCGCTCTTTGTCCACCCTGACAATAAAAAGGCTAAAGCCACACGCAAAATTAAATCCGTAAATGTAGCTGCCATAAATTGCCCCATTGCACTGATACCCCGAAGGATGCCATCTGCAACCAATTTTGCGGACACGATAAAATAAAAGGGAGCTAAGATCCATAAAAATTGCCGGCCTGTCATCAAAGCAGCAGCGGAATCCTTTTCCATGAACAAAAGAAGAAGGTATTTTCCAAAGAAAAGATACAAAACACAAAATGGAACACACAAACGCCAGACCATTTTAATTCCTGCAAGAAAACCCTCTCTTATCCGTTCATATTTTCCAGCGCCCAGATTCTGTGCTGAATAATTTGAAATTCCGTTGCCGATTGTTGTAAATGACGTAATTACCAGATTATTTAACTTTACTGCAGCAGAGTACCCGGCCATAACAGAAGGGCCAAATCCGTTGATCACGCTCTGGATCAAAATGTTTCCTATGGAGATAAAGCTTTGCTGCAAAATGCTTGGTATAGCAATTACTGCAATTCTTATCAGCAGTCCCGTGTCAAATAATGCCGGTTTTCCCTGACACGGAATTTTCTGAAGTCTTTTCCATATGGCCAATACCGCCATGATGCAGCTGACACCCTGGCACAAAAAGGTTGCCCATGCTACTCCTGCTACCCCCATATGAAATGCTTTCACAAATAAAATGTCTACTGCTATATTGGATGTGGAAGACACTGCAAGAAAATAAAAGGGAGTCTTGGAGTCTCCTAAAGCAGAGAAGATTCCCGTTGCAATATTGTAAAAGAACACAAAGGGGAGTCCCCATATGTAAATGTCAAGATACAGCTTTGAGTCTGAAAATACTTCTTGGGGAGTCCGAATCAAATGAAGCAGCGGATTGCAGCCCCAGATCCCCATAATCATCAACGCCCCGCAGATGGATCCGCTGAAAATGCAGGCAGTTGTTACAGCAGTCTTGAGCCTGCTGTATTCTTTGGCGCCAAATAATTGGGAAACTACAACGGAACAGCCCATATTGCAGCCAAAGGCAAAGGCAATAAAAATTAATGTTATTTCATAACTGTTACCGACTGCAGCCAGCGCGTTTTCACTGATAAACCTTCCTGCGACAAGACTGTCTGCTATGTTATAGAGCTGTTGGAAGATAATACTTCCAAACAATGGAAGGCAAAACTTCCATAATACCGTTTCGGGCTTTCCCACCGTTAAATCTTTATTCATAAAACCATATCCTTTCCAAATTCCATTTACTTCTTTTTGCGAATGTATTATAATTCATTTTATCAAATATGAAAAATGTATATGTTGTATTGGAGAAATATAAAAAACATATGGATATAAATTTCGAATATTATAAGATTTTTTACTATGTGGCAAAATACCAAAACATAACAAAAGCCGCGGCAGCCCTTGGCAGCAATCAGCCGAATGTGACCCGCATTATGAAACTGCTGGAATCTCAGCTGGGATGCTGCTTATTTATTCGTGGAGCAAGGGGGATCCGTCTGACAGAAAAGGGAGAACTGCTCTATTCCCATGTAGAAATCGCATACAGGCATCTGCTAAATGCACAGCAGGAAATAGGCAGGCAGAATTCATTAAGCTGCGGAACTGTTGAAATAGGGGCAACCGAAACAGCTCTTCATCTCTTTTTATTAGATGCACTGCATAACTTCCGCTCAAAGTATCCGGAAATAAAAATAAAAATTCATAATCATACAACGCCGGAAACCATAAGATGCTTTGCGAAAGGGAAATTAGACTTTGCCGTTATCACTTCCCCTTTTGAACCGCCTGAAACAGCTCAGTGCAGCAAGATAATGGAATTTGAAGAAGTACTTGTAGGCGGAATTCAGTATAGAAACTTATGCGAAACGATATTAGAACCGAAAGACATGAAACAATATTCCCTTATCGGACTAGGCAGAGAAAGCGCCACCTATCACCTCTATAAAAGCTTTTTTATAGAGCGCGGCGTAGATTTTGAACCTGATATGGAAGTCGCAACGTCGGATCTCATGCTGCCTCTTATTGAAAACAATTTTGGAATCGGCTTTGTCCCGCAAAAGCTGGCATTATCTTTATTGAGTGAAAAGAAGCTGGTGCAGATTCCTATCAATTGCCCCATTCCAAAGCGCTCCATACAGATTGTCTCTGACAAGGCCCGGGGGAAAAACCTTGCGGCAGAGACGCTTTATCAATACTTGAAAAGCCTCGCAAAATAACCGAGCGCCGCTATGACCGGGTGGAGATAGCCCTCCAAATCGGAGGGCCTATGTTGTATGAACGCTTGTTCCTTTAGGCATCTTCACCACAAACAGATAAGACAAAGCAAAGGATAATACAAAGGTTACCACCCAGCCCAATGCCGCCCACAGAAAGTGAGGGCCGATATAGGCAGGAATGCTGAATACGCTGGAGGTAATGTACCCGTACAGTTTTACACCAAAACCGCCGATAATCATGCTTCCCACACAGCTTGCGATAGTGGCAGCCAAAAAGCCTTTCTTGTATTTGGTCAGCACACCGAACAGCGCGGGTTCGGTGATCCCTAAAATACCGGATAATACGGCAGAAAATACAATAGACTTTTCCTTCTGGGTCGTTTCTTTAAAATAGCAGCCGCAGGCAGCGCCTACGATTGCCAGATTAGCAATAAACATCATGGGCATCAGCATATCCCAGCCCTTGGTGGCAAAGTTTTCCAGAGCAATGGGAGTCATGGCATGGTGCATACCAACCAGAATGGAAGCCGGCCGGATAATTCCCATAACAAATCCCGCAAAAACCGGAGAAATTCCAAATACTACATCCAGTATCCATGCCAGAGCTTTACCTAAATAGATCCCAATCGGACCAATAACACTTAAGGTAAAAAAGCCGGAAATAAATATGGTCAAAGTGGGAGTAACAACGGTGCGGGCGGCTTCCGGCACAAGTTTGTCCACCCACTTATAAATATAGCTTAACGCGAATACGGAGAAGATAATAGGGATAACCGATCCCGAATAATTAAATACCGGGATGGGCAACGCTCCGCCGAAGAGAAAGTTGCTGATTTCTCCTGCTTTTGCCGCGTCTACCATAGTAGGGTACATAATAATCGATGCCATGGCAATGGCGATATATTGGTTTGTCTTAAACTTCTTTGCCGCAGATGCCGCAATAAAAAAGGGAAGAAAGGTAAACACACCGCTGGCCAGCATATCAATAATCTTATAAGTATCTGTGGTATTGGTAATCATTCCCAGAGCTACTAAACCGCCCATAAGCCCTTTTATCATACCTGCTCCTGCAATGGCAGGCACAATGGGCCCGAATACGCCGGAAACCATATCCATAAACCAGGTGATAAAGTCTTTCTTTTTTCCTTCCCCTGCAGAGGTCTCCAAAACGTCCTCCTGCAAATCCAATTTCTGCATTAAAATTTCATAATATTTATGAACACTGGTTCCAATAATAATCTGAAGCTGCTCCTTGGCGTACTGAATTCCCATAACGCCTTCCAGCCCTTTGATTCCCTCTTCATTAATTAAGGTTCTGTCCTTTAAGTCAAACCGAAGTCTTGTCATACAATGCCATGCATTGGAAATATTGTCTTTTCCGCCAACATACTCAATAATTTTTGTAACTGCTTCCTGCCTATCCATTTCCGACGGCTCCTCCTTTTTGAGTTTGAATCACTAAGTTTCCGCACGTGCTTTGTAGCTTGAATATAGCATAACCCGTCAGGTTTGTAAACGGAACAATTTTGGACTGTTTTTCCTGAAATTCCTTTATTTCAAAGGGTTTTCAGAGAATATTTTTCAAAATTGGACTGTTTTTTTCTCTGTATTTTCAAATTCAAAAGCCGCGTTGACATCTGGCTGTGGCTATGCTTAAATGGAGTCAGAAAGGAGCGAAACAAAGCTATGAAACCAACTATTATTACTGATGTCCAATGTTATATTACCAATCCGGAACGACACAATCTGGTAGCAGTTAAGGTCTTTACAAATAAACAAGTATACGGCGTAGGCTGTGCCACTTTCCAGCAGCGCCCTCTGGCAGTTAAAACCATGGTAGATGAGTATTTAAAGCCTGTCTTAATTGGAAGGGATGCTAATGACATCGAAGATTTGTGGAATCTAATGATGGTCAATTCTTATTGGAGAAACGGTCCGGTTGTCAACAATGCCGTTTCCGGCATTGATATGGCCCTGTGGGATATTAAAGGAAAGCTGGCTGACATGCCGTTGTACCAGCTTTGGGGAGGGAAAGCCCGCACTGCCATCCCTGCTTACACCCATGCGGTGGCAGATACTATGGAGGACCTGTACTCTGAAATTGACAGGATCCGCCAGGCAGGTTATGAGCATATCCGCTGTCAGCTGGGATTTTACGGCGGGATTCCGGACAAACTAAGAACCCCGTCCCAGCCCATTTCCGGTACTTATTTTAATCAGGATGACTATATGCGTAACACGGTCCATATGTTTGCCAAGCTGAGGGAGCGGTACGGCAGCGCCTTTCATATCCTGCATGATGTTCATGAACGTCTCTTTCCCAACCAGGCCATTCAGTTTGCTAAAGACCTGGAAGCCTATAAACCTTATTTTATTGAAGATTTATTGGCTCCCGATCAAAACGAATGGCTGGATCAACTCCGCAGCCAATGCTCGGTTCCCGTGGCTACCGGAGAGCTGTTTAATAATCCTATGGAATGGAAGCATCTGATCGTCAATCGCAGAATCGACTTTTTGCGCTGCCATGTCTCCCAGCTTGGCGGTATCACCCCGGCTTTAAAAGTCGCGGCTTTCTGTGATGCCTTCGGCATTCGGATTGCATGGCATACTCCTTCCGACATTACCCCCATCGGCGTAGCAGTCAATACCCATTTAAACATTCACCTGCACAATGCCGCCATTCAGGAAAATATTGAGTTAAAGGACAAAATAAAAGCCGTATTCCCCGGTTACAACAAAGCAGAAAACGGATATTTTTATCCCATTGATCGCCCGGGAATCGGCGTTGATATTAATGAAGAAGAAATTATAAAATACCCGGTTATCTATCGGCCTCATGAGTGGACCCAGAGCCGGATCCCTGACGGTACTCTGGTAACCCCATAAACATCTTTCGGGCCGGCCGCCATGTGGAAGGAAAGGGAAAGAATGAGTTCAAAAAAAACGGAATTTATCGTAACAGATTTGATTAGTAAAATCTTCCAGCAAAAATTCTGGCATAATAAGCTGCCTACTCAGAGAGATCTGGCTGCTGCCTACCAGGTATCCCGTTTTACCATACAGAAGGCTTTAAAGCGTTTGGAAGCCATTGGGCTTATCGAGTCTATCCAGGGCGACGGCATTTATATCCGGGAGCGGGCTCTGGGCAATCCTCTGATTTCCAACTCTCTCACCGAGGTTCCCTATGAAGATATGGAATCCAAGCTAATTTACCGGAAAAAGGTACGTCCCACCGCCAAGCTCATCAATATTTTTAACCTGGCCCCTGACGAGCTGGTTTGGGAATTCCGCCGCCTCCGCATTGTCCGTTATGAAATCAGCCAGCTGGAGACCGCCTGGATGCCCTGCCGCCTGTTTCCCCAGCTTCCCAAAGAAGCCATAGAGGATTCGGTGCAGAATTACGCCTTGGAAAACAAATATAAAATCTCCCATTTTATGACCAATTACCGTCCCGCTGTCCTCTCCCGCGAGGCGGCGGAAATGATGAATTCAAAAAAAGGCACGCCCGCTATGGACATTGTCTCCCGCGGGCTGTTAAAGGACGGAACCATTTTTATTTACAGCCACATCAAGGCGATCCATTACGAGTGTACCTATATTATTCCCTTTAATAAAGATGTCTATCAGTCCCGGCGGAAGCGGACAGCGGCGAAAGCAGGCAATCTCCCTTAAATTTTATGATTTTCTTATTTTTCTTCCCAGGAAACGGTAGCAAGGAACGGCTACAATAGGCAGGGACACCAGCCACGCCATACCGTCTTGAATAAAATAGGCATATTCCCCTATTATTGCCGGCCCTATCAGAACTGTTGTCACCCGCATAATAAGCTGCATCACTCCTGCAGCCGCCGCATATCCCGGAAATCCTAAAGTCTGGATTGTAACCCTGTGGAGATACATAGGTGTCATAATTAGCATGGACAGCAGGATAATGTGGGTATTGGCAGCTGCTACTTCATAAGCTCTTTGGTAAGCTTCCGGATTTTCTGCCGAAAGAAACAATGGCAGAATCCACTGCTGAGAGGCAAACACCAATAAAATCATAACAGTTATCAGCCCAAACCCAAATTTTACAATTTCAACCAGGCCGGTTTTGATTCTCTGGTACTGCCGGGCGCCTAGATTTTGTCCCACGTATACGCTTACGCCGGTCTGAATCGCCATTATAACAGCCTCCAGCAGACTAAAGATCTTCATGCACGCGGCAATTCCGGCAGTAAAAGCAGAGCCTATCTGGTTTGTATGCTTTTCTACAAACAGTCCTCCAAATGAAATAATCAAACTATTGAAAAACATGGGAAGCCACAGTCTGAACAATTCTTTTAAAAGTTCCGGCCGCAGGCGCAAATCTCCTTTTTCAATACGAAAAGCAGGTTCCCGAAGCGCTGCCTGCAAAGCAGTTACCATGGCCGTAGCCTGGGCGATCCAGGTAGCTGCTGCTGCCCCCATAACTCCCCACCTAAGTACCAGAACAAAAAACAGATCAAGCACAATATTTACTATGGTAGAAACCGTCATAGACAAAAAGGTAATACGGCTGTTTCCGTAAGCCCTGAGAAGGCTGGCGGCAATATTGTATATCAGGCCTGCAGGAATGGTCAGGATAAACACCGTTAAATACTGCCTGGTCATTTCCACTACATTGGACTGTACGCTCAGTACATTCAATATAACCGGAACTGCTATCAGCAGAAGCCCTGTTACCGGGATTCCCAGAATGACGCATATGACAGCTCCGTTTCCTACAATCTGAAGAAACTCTTTACTGTTATGGTTCCCTATCCGGATAGATGCCGCTATGCTGAAGGCATTGGCGGTATCTCTTAAAAAAGCATTGATCAGCCAACACACCCAGCTGATACAGCCGACGGAAGCCAGCGCGTCTACCCCTACAAACCGCCCCACTACAACTGCATCTACAATAGAATACAACTGCTGAAACAGATTTCCGAATACCAGGGGAATAGAAAATCGCAGAATCCGTCTCCTGGAATTTCCCACAGTCATATCTAAAGCCATATTGTTCGTCTCCTCTGTATACTTATTTCTCTTTTAAATAATTCCAGTTTCCTTCATCAATAGAAGCCGGATCCTGCTGGCAAAAGTCCTGGCTCATCCGCAGTGCAATCACCCCGGAAAAGCCTGCCTTTCTCAGCTTGTCCAGGTCTCTCCGGACAGCGCAACACCCCTGGGAAAGCGGATATCCGCTGCCGCTGTTGCGGGCGTTTGATAAATAAATCATGCACAGCCTGCGCCCCAGGGCCTCTATCCATTCTTCAACAGTCTCATGCTTCTGCCAGGCTGTTCCATAGTCCATAACTGCCAGCAGATTTTCACAGCCTGCTTCTTCCAGAAGGCTTTTCAGCTCCGGCAGGGTATTTATTATAGCAGAATGGCAGTAGGAAACATTTCCCACTGCCAGGCTTATCCCTTTTTGCCCCGCATATTCGCACAGAGCTTTAAGTGCCTCGCAGCAATTTTGGTACTGCTCTCCCCGATCCCTGTCCCGCAGGGCTCCCCACAGTTCTATTGCTACCAGGGAAATTTCCTGTTCTGCCGCCAAATCAATAATCCCCCGATAATATGCCATACTATGTACTCCCATAGTAGAGCCGCTGTCCATAAACAAGGTATAATTGTAAGGTCTTGCCGCTATGGCTTCTATAAGTATACCTGCTTCGGAAAATTTTCTAAATATTTCTTCATGAGGCTCCACACCGTACTGATCTGCCCAGAGGTGGGGTACGCTGGCCCAGAATACGATGCGGGATTCTCCCAGCTCCTTCTGTTTTTCCACAAAGGTATCCAGAGGGAAGCGAAAATAATGTTCATTGGTATTTACAATTTCAAAACTGGCGTCCCTCATCCTTTAATCCTCCAAAAAGCTTTCTAAAACCTGCATATTGCGGATTTCATCTGACCTGGGGTCTGCGCTGTTGCAAATCTCCTGGGTAAGGATTCCTCTATAGCCGTTTCGTTCCAAACATCGAATCTCCTTTTCCAGGCAAAACTCCCCGCTGCCCCAGGCATAATGTCCGTCTGAGGGCAGGGCCTGATCTCCATCCTGAAAATGGTAATGTACCAGATCCTTTCCGAAATGGTCAAACCACATTTGAGCCGACTCCCCGGAGTACCGAATGGCATCCAAATCTACCATCAGCTTTAATGCCGGGCTATCCACCGCCTTTACCAGACGGTGAATCTGATCAATTCGATATCCGATAAGAGATTCTTTTTTCGTCAGGGATTCCAGCGCAATGATTATCCCCTCCTGTTCTGCCGTGCGGCATACTGCGCCGAGAATCTCGGCTGATTTTTCAAAAGCCTGTTCTTCCTCATCTGTCCAGTAACCCCAGCCGCTGTTTACCGTCATTATGGGAGCGCCTACCTCCGCTGTCATACGGACACCGTTTTGAAAATAAGCGATGCTTTTTTTCCGATGAAAGGGTTCCTGGGCCCCATACTGATATTGGAATGCTCCTCCGCTGGGAGTTGTCACAGATACAATTTCAAGTCCTGCCCTGCGGGTTTCCCCGGCAATTGTTTTGGCCTGGTTCCATCCCATTGAATCTACCCAGACATGAGGGGCCCCCAGCCAAAGTTCTACACTCTCATACCCGGCAAGCTGCATACTCTCCAGAAAATACTGGTAGCTATACTGACGGTAGTTCTGATTCATTCCGGCAATTTGTTTCCTCTTCATGGCCCACCTCATCAAAAATTTTATTCCCACGATCAATGACTATTTTTCGCTGCCAATTTGCGAATAAACAGATGTAGGGCTTCCAAACTTCATAGAGATAATAAACAGGATAACCGTTACCGCAAAGAAAATCACCGCCAAGGCATCAATCATCTGGATCGGCCGGTATCCGGGAGCATTGACATCTGCAAATAGAGCTACAACAAGGGTCTGGGTTTTAGCTCCGGAAACCAGGAAAGTTAATTCAAACATGGAAATTACTCTTACAATTGACAGCATAATTGCGGACATCAGCCCCGGGAAAGTAAGCGGAATCAGGATACGGGTAAAATACTGCAGGCGTGTGGCGCCAAGCATCCTGGAAGCAAATTCCACATTGTCTCCCACCTGTTCAATAAAGGGCAGAATGACCAGAATCATATAGGAAACAGTAGGGATCATATTGGCAATTACTACTCCTGCCAGAGTGGTAGCCAGGTTCACCTTATAAAGCACAGTAGCTAAGGGCAGACCGTAACAGATAGGCGGAATAATAACCGGAAGCAGAAACAGGCCGTTAATCAGTTTCTTACCTGCAAACTTCCGCTTTGCCATAATAAAGGCAGCTGGGTATGCCAGAACAACAGACAGCAAGACCGTAATAACCGTTACCAGCATGGTCATAAACAATAGCTGGCCAAGTTCATGGTGGGCCCCGCAGTATTCCCACCATTTCAGTCCGAATTCATCCGGCAGCCAGGCCCCGTTTGGCCATTTTACACCAAAAGAATTGACCAGAACCGACAGCAGGATGCCGAAGACGTTAATCATATAAATAATATTAACAATATAAAACATTACACCGGAAAACGTTAATCTTTTTTGATTTCCCATGGTCAATCCTCCTTAGCCCTTGCCGACAGATGATGCGCCCTTATACAGTTTATTTCTCAAGGCAAATACAACACCGATTAATATAAACTGAATAATTACCATCATAACGCAGATAGTCGAGCTGAAATTATAGTCAAAATACTCATAAGCTGTAATATAGGCCGAATAAGCCATTACTCGGGTGGTGCTGGTGGCTTGCCCCAGCATAATCGCGGAAGTAAACACGGAAAAAGCCGAGGTAAAATTCAGGCAGAATGCAATGAGAATTCCAGGCATCATCAGCGGGAAAATCACTCTCCAAAAAGTCTGGGCTTTAGATGCTCCTAACATTCTGGAAGCTCGCTCCAAACTGGGGTGGATTCCCCTGGTATAGCCGATTAATATGGTCAGTCCCATAGGGAAGCTCTGAATAAACAGAGAAATCACAACGCCCCAATAATTGTGGATAAGTCCCGTTCTTTCCTTAATCAGACCCAGTTTCTCCAAAAGCAGCATCAGCCATCCATTACGGCCAAAATAAGTAATCATACCTTCTGCAATCAGCACTACCCCCAATGTCATGGGGATCATCAGAAAAAAGGTAACCAATTTTTCGTGTTTAATTCCGTTTCTCATATAGTAGGCAATAGGTATTGCCAAAGCAATTGTGAGAATAGTTACCGGTACAGAGATAATGATGGTATTCCAAACCGTCTTAAGTTCTACCGAATCCGAAAAAAATCTGATATAATTTGCCAGGGTCAGCCCTCCGCTGCCATCGTCTGTAAAGCTCAGCTTCAGAGCATAAACAAAGGGATAGATAAACACGGCAAGCAGGAAGACAACTGCCGGAAGAATCAAGGCAGCCGTTTCCAATGTCCAGCCTTTATTTTTCAGCATAATTTCACTCCTCCTTATCTTTGGGAAGTACCAGAAGCTTGTCCGGCTGAATTGTAAGGGAAAGGGTCGCTCCTTCTTTCACCAATGTATTAGGCTCAATACGTGCCTGAACATCCATTCCCTCTTTGATGCTTCCGGTCACTTGAATGGTGGTTCCCAGATATTCCGTACCTTCCACTTTGATCCTCATATCATTTTCCCCGGCCGTCTCTGCCAAAATGTCGTCCGGGCGGCTTGCCAAAAGCACTTCCTCCCCCTTCTGATATGCCTGAATCAAAGTCTTTTCCACCTCCTCGTTCTCACCCTTTAGGCTGTGTACCGTAAAGGGGAGTCCATAAGATTCGACCTGAAACTTTCTGATATTGCCGGACTCTTCAATGGACAAAATTTTAGCATCCCAAATATTTTTATATCCCATAAAGTCCGCAACAAAACGGTTTGCCGGATATAAGAATACCTGTTTTGGGGTGCCAATCTGCTGAACCTTCCCCAGCTTCATAATAACAATTTTATCCGAAAGAGCCAGCGCTTCTGACTGATCATGGGTTACATAAACAGAAGCCCGCTTTAACCGATTATGAATTTGCTTCAGTTCATAACGCATCTCGGTACGCAGTTTCGTATCCAAATTGGACAGCGGCTCGTCCAACAGCAATAATCCCGGTTCCATAACAACGCTTCGGGCAATGGCCACTCGCTGCTGCTGACCGCCGGAAAGCTGTGACGGGAACCTATGCTCCTGGCCTTCCAAGTGTACCATGCGGATCCCCTCCTCCACCTTTTTCCGAATCTCGTCTTTAGGGCGGTGAGCTACCGACAGGCTAAATGCAATATTATCAAAAACCGTCATATGGGGGAACAGGGCATAGTTCTGGAAAATGATTCCAAACCCCCTTTTTTCCGGAGAAACAAAGGTTTTTCCTCCATCATCGATAATCTCATCATCCACTTGAATGGATCCGCCCGTAATGTTTAGCAAACCGGAAATGCAGTTTAAAGCCGTACTTTTTCCGCAGCCGGAAGGGCCTAGAAAGGTGACAAATTCGCCGCGGTTAATGGTCAGGTTAAAGTCCTTTAATACATGAAGGTTCCCAAATGACCTGCACATATCTTTCATGATTAGTTGATTAAAATCTTTCACGTCGCACCTCCAAAATGATGTTTTCTGTTAAATCACTAACTTTCATTTTAATTTCAGATATATTTAGAAATCAAATGGCCGAGGCACCGATTTATCTGTTTCGGACCCTCGGCCTAAATACTCTAGAATCTCATATAAATATCACTTTAACTTATTGGCGCCGATCTTATTATCCCACATCTCCATTGCCTCTACCAGATTAGACATGGTCATAGGACCAACATGAGGATAGTTCTCAATGCCGCCCAAAAGATCTTCTGTAATAACTGCGTTTAGGGCATCCTGGGACTCCTGGGGAGCTTGATCTAATGTAACGCCTTCCAAAACCGGACCAGGATACATAAAGCCATGGTCATAGAGCATTGCCTGAATCTCCGGGCGAAGTGTAAATTCCATAAATAGCAAGCTCAGCTCCTCATCCTGAGGATCCAACCCGGTAGGAATGGTCCAGAAATTCGAGTCAGTTACCCAGTGCAGATCATCCAGGAAAAGTTGTTTACAGGAAGGATCCATAGCGCCCAGGACTCTCTGATTCGTCTCGTAACCAACGGCAGTGGTAATCATCCAACGGGTTCCCTCGTTAAAATCACGGTACAACAATGCAGAACCGGTAGTATAGTAATCAATATACTGATCCATTTCCTTTAAATAGTCCCAAACCTTTGTCCAGCTTTCCGGATCATCGGGATTTTCTTCCTTTGCAAGGTAAGGCATACCCTGAAGGAATGCATAGCCTGCGCCGGAATTACTGGGACGGGGATATGCGAACTTACCGGGGTTCTCTTTGCAAAAAGCTAATAATTCATCCAAATTTTTGGGAGGATTAGGAACCTTATCCGGCCAATAAGTGATCATGGGGCCGCCGATAGAATTCAAGTGGGGAATTCCATAGCCCAGGCCTTTGTCCAGCTGAACTTTTGAGTCGTCGTTAAAGTTTGCAATAGTATCTGCAAATCGATCCGGATATTTTTCCAAAATGTTAATATAAACCTCAGCGTCAATTCCTGCTGCCACTGTATCATAGCCATTGGTGCAGAGCGTGGTGTACGGCTTCTTTGCATCTCTTTCCGCAGCCAGCTTGGAAACCTGCTCGCCAGTAGACGCCGGAATCCAGACAACATCCTTGACGTAATCCGGATACTCTGCCTTAAACATCTCTACAATTTCATCGAACATGTCCTGCTCTCCGCCGGCGTCAATGATTACTATATCACGTTTTTCTTTAATAATGGAATCTCCTGTCGCCTGAGAAGCTCCATCTGCAGCAGGCTCTGTGGCAGCGGGCGCTGTTGTTGCAGCAGGCGCTGCGGTTGTAGTATTACCACCTCCGGAACTTTGACATCCGGTCAGTCCGGAAAGCACCATTACCGTACTCATTGCAACTGCCAGGTTTCTACATAATTTTTTTGTCATAGTGACCTCCTCCACTTTGGTAAAAGCAAATTTTACAAGCAGGCGGAGACAAAGGATTCCCTTTCGATCAGGTTGGACTGAACTTCAATATATTTGGGCGTTGTTTTTTGTTCTAATACCTTCATCAAGATCATAACCGCAACCTCGCTCATACGGTCCATATTGATGTCCACGCTACTGATGGCAGGAGAGGCAATCTGAGAATACATAGAATTGTTCCATCCGATAATCGGCATCTTCTTTCCCATTGCCGTAATTACCTTCTGGGCTGGTACTGCCAGCACATCGTCTGCAGTGATAATGGCATCCGGCAGCTCCTCCATAGATTCAAGGAACTTTCTGATCACATCCGCCGACCCTTCCACATCATTCATACTGATTTGTTCCTCAACCTTGCATACCAGGTCTAGTGTATCCAGATTGCAATTTTTCATCCCCTCCAGATATCCCCCCCGTTTTTCATTGCCGCTGTAAGTTTCACTATCATAAATATAGGCGATTCTGGAACAGCCCATGAGGCACAAATCCTGCACCAGGACAGAAGCCATCTGACGTTCATTTGATACAACACTATATACATTCGGCACATCTACTTTCCCGTTTATGATGATAATCGGTACTTTCGTTGAAATGTCCCCCAGCAGCGCATCGCTCAGATTATCGTCATTTCCCACACCAATAATGAAAATTGCGTCTACCTGCTTTTGAATCAATAACTCCAGATAGGACTGTTTATCGTCATAATTCTGTTCCAAACTGCACAGAATAATATCAAATCCGCTTTTCCTTAAGCGGCTCTCCAACACGGATACCTGTTTTGCATGGTTAATATCCGAAATAACCGGACATAAAATTCCAACCATTTTCGTCTGTTTCCGATTCAGGCTTCTTGCAAAAAAATTCGGAACAAAGCCTGATTTCTCAATAACCTCTGTCACACGTCTTCTTGATTCTTCACGAACATGTTCATTGCCGTTTATTACTCTTGAAACGGTTGATACAGATACATTCGCTTCTTTGGCAATTTCATAGATATTCATAATATCCCCTTACCTTCCCGCAGGTTTTTATGAATTCTATTTTAGTAAAAATACGGGCACATTTCAAGCCCCGGAACTACCACTTCAAACCAAACATAATCAACGTAATCATTATCTTTTTTAGGAGAAACGATATGATAGGTCTCATTTGGAATACAAATCCAATCCCCTTCCTCTACATCTGCAGTCTCATCTCCCGCATGAAAGAGGAACGGATCCGTTCCCGGAAGGCCGTAGAACCACTGAAACAGTTCCGGATGCTTGTGAGGCTCCAGCTTTGCATTTCCAGGTCCCACTACTTCCCCCAGGCTCATGCGGCTTACGTAATACTGATGCAGGCACGCAAAGGATTTCAGATCCTCGTTTCGAAACCCCTCTGTATATAGATGCCAGTGCTTTGCAGTATTAAACCATGGAAGCACAATGTGGTACATCTCATAATGTTTTAGATCTTCTTGACTCATTGCCTGAATCAGAAGAAGGAATTCCATATCGCTTTCTGCCTGGATCTGATAATCAATGCCATTGATATCCGGGCAGAACACAGCTCTCTCTGTAATCTCAAAGGATGTGTCTCCCTGAAAAACCTTTCCGATTCCTCCTATAAAGAAAAGAGACACCCCCTTTTTCTTATAGGACTCCAGCTTGCAGCCTTTTCCTTTCAGAAGACGGCATTTGTAAGTTTCAATTCCTTCCATAGACCCGGGCAGCATTTCCGCCTGATAAAACCCGGGCTGAGTTTCTTTCATCATTGCTTCAATTTCAGCACGTTTTACGTGTCTGATTTCCGCCATTCTCTCTACCTCCTTTTCCCTTCTTGTCTGCCTTGTCAATGTTGTCAGTGTAGGCTTCTTTTTTAAGAAACTGGTTTCACGAAATATATTGTTTTCGCTCTTAGAATAACACCTATGCAGAAATGTGTCAATGTTTTTTATTCTCTTATTGCTATTTTGTATGATTTATACCATTTTACGTCCTTTGTTTTGTGCTTTTTGTCTATTTACTTTTTATCTTGACAACTTATCTTTTTGCATCTATACTGTAAATTGATGAAAGTAGTTTCTCAACAGGACGTTTCTGTACTCAGTTTGGCCAAAACTATGATTACTAAATTTTAGGAGGTTATGATGAAAGTAAGTATGATTAAAGATGCGGATATTGTCCGCGATTATGATTCATCCGGCATATTTTTCACAGAACTGCTGCCCGGCGTTTATGACGGTCCCATGTCCGCCTATAAATATTATCTGAAAGCCGGAAGCTCTGTTTCCCCCAAACAATATCCGGATAAAGCTGTTGTTTTGATCTTCGGCAAGGGCAAGGGGTTTATTGCCGGAAAGGACGGGGCTTTCCGCATCAATGAATTAAGCTTTTACGCGCCGGATTATGATCGTTCCCAGTATACCGTAACTGCTGCTACGGACCTGGAGTTTATTATGTGCGTATGTGATATGGACAGCTATGATTTTGAGCGTGAAAAAGAATGCAGCGTTTATCTCCCCTATTTCCGCACAATTTCCCAGTGTTACCGCTACGATCAGTACTGTAAATCTGAGGGCCTGGAATCTCGCTCTGTTCTTTTCGGTGATTGCGGGCGCTTAGGCAAGATTACTGTTGGCTATTGCCGTGGTATTGACTGCGGAACCGTAGAGAAAGGCCATCGGGAAGTGCATCAGTTTAACTATGCTGTGGGAGAGGATTGTGATTTTACTTTAACTACCGAAGCAGACAGCAAACATATTTTCCGTCATGTAGAGGGTGACTGGAGTTTTGTAACTGCCGGGCCGGATCATAGTTTAGTTGCAAGTCCGGGGAAAGCAGTCTGCTATGTTTGGGTTGAAATTTACACCAGTTCGCACGGTGTATATTAATGGAGGTTGCTATGGAAAACAAATACTTAAATAACTGCACTGCAATTAATACCGGCTTCGACGGGATTTCTTTTTTTCGCTGTACTATGAAGGCGGGGGAAGCCCTTACCCCTAAACTGGACGCCGAAGAGCTGATTGTTCTTTTATTTAACGGCCGCCCTGCTTTTATACAGACCAAAGAGGATATTTTTAATATCACCGAGCCGTCTGTTTTTATTCCGGATTTTGATCGTTCCTCTTACACCGTCCGGGCCCTTGAAGATTTAGAGTTTATGATGTGTGTATTTACTATGAATGCGTGGGATAAAGATTTCTTTAAGGGGTGGAATCTGCACCTCCCCTTCTTCTCAAAATACAGTGATGGTGTTCGGTTCAATTATATGGGAAGAAGCAAAAGCCTTGGATCCTGGAGTCTGATCCAGCCTTTCCAGTTAGGCCATCTGTCTCTGTCTGTTATATGCGGCAGAGGCGGAAAAGCAGAGTCTAAAGGCAATCCTCTGCAAAATCAGTGGCTGTATGCGGTAGGGGATTCCCGGTATCAGCTTTCTGTTAACAATGATAAGGCATCTGACGAAACTGCCGGTTCCTTCCGGTTTATCCCCGTAAATAAGCCTTATACTCTCACTGCAAAAGAAAACGATCCTGTATGCTATTTTAACATTGAATATTTTGCGGAAGCGGATATTCAAAAAAACTATCTGGCTCAGATTTTTAATGGACGCATGACGGAAACGCATTAGGTCATTTCCAGCTTCCTTTATCCCGCCTGCAGACAGGAAGGAGCTGTGCACTAAATAATTAGTGCACGGCTCCATAAATCAGCGATTTAATCAGTAAAATTCATAAACATATTCATTCAATTCTTGTATCCTTTTCCATCTGTTTTGTGGTATAATGATTGTTCCCAACCCTTAAAATACCAAAAGCATAATACAGCCAAGGAGGAATTCAATGGATATCCAGCAGCTCATGAAGCAAATCAAACTTCCGGAAGAAGGGCAGTTATGTATTTCTGAGTATATTATGCCCGAAGCAGTTTACCAGGGCTGGCGAACTGCTTTCTATAGAAACGAATCTAAGTTTTTTCAAAAAGCTGAGGAAAGCAGTGAAAAAGAACTTCTGCTTCTATATCTGTACATTCGGTTCGCAGCAGATATATATCCCAGCTATAAGGAAGAGGGGATCTCAGATCTTATTTATTATAATACATTTTCCGATTTTACGATCTGGTTTTTACAGTGTGTCAGACAGAAGCACACAATTGGCCTTATACAGGAAAAATGGCTGGGGCTTCATTTGAAAATGAAATTGTTTCGTTTAGGGCGGCTTCAATTTGAAAAAGATGAAGCAGAAAATCAAATTCATATCCATATTCCTGAAGGCGAGGCACTTTCGCCAGAATCTTGTGATTCGTCGCTTCAACAGGCCGAGGATTTCTTTGGCGGTTCATGTGCCTTGTTCACCTGCGAATCCTGGCTGTTATCACCTGTATTACCAGAGCTATTGGATGAAGAAAGCAATATTATCCAATTTCAGAAAAGATTTCAAGTGACAAGAGTAAATTGGGCTGCACGCCAAGCAGAAGAGCGAGTTTTCGGGGAAATTCGTGAAGATAAGAATTCCTATCCGGAAAATACAACGCTCCAGCGAACTCTGAAAAAATATTTATTAGCCGGAAAAAATCCAGGTGTTGGCTATGGAATTTTAAAATCTTAAATCCGCTTGCCCGCTGATCTGCACGCGAACAAAAAACTCTTTTCATTATCAACAAACTTTTCATTATTTACGAGAAATCTTACAAAGTATTTGAAAAGGCGGTACAGCCCCTGCGCTGAGACTGTACCGCCCAGTATAACATTCCTCTTCTTCCCTGCAGCCAAGCTTACTGAAAAATTACCGGTTCTTCTAAAAATTCTGTTTTTACTACGATATAAGGGCAAGACGGCTCTTTACTGACCTCTTCATCTTTTTCCGGCCCCATCAATTCTGTATCAAATATTATAGCATTTTCCGTCAGATAAAGCTGCTCCACAGTGATGCTGTAGCCGCCGCTTTCCTGAGTTCCGTAACCGTTTACTATGTATAATCCCTGATCATTGCTGTAGGTTAGCTTAAATGCATCTTTTTTCTTTTCCTGGATCAGATTCAGCAGTTCTTGAGGCACATCGTTATCTCCCACTACTGTAAAATCCAAATCCCTTACCTTATCAGAGCTTTCGTTCCTTAGTCCTGCCATACTGCATCCGCTTAAGATCCGCACCACCGCGACCCACAGAAGCAGTCCCATAACCGCGAATAATTTGCCGTTTAGTGTCTTTCTCATCTTTCCGCCTCCCCAAATAGTTGATTATTACCATTGTATTCTAACAGCCCAAAAGGTATGCATGGCTTTTTTTCCCGTTATGTGGTACACTGTTAAAAAACCTTCGCAGGCGGACTGGAATCTATGGGTAAAGAAATATTCAAAAAAGTAATTGTTATCGGGAGTCCTGGTGCCGGAAAAAGTACATTTTCAAGAAAGCTCAGAGATTTAACCGGTCTCCCGCTATATTATCTTGATATGCTGTGGCACAGACCGGATAAGACGACTAGCTCCAGACAGGAATTTGATATACAGCTAAAGGATATTCTTATAAGGGACAGGTGGATTATAGACGGAAACTATAATCGAACATTGGAAATGCGCCTGAACTACTGCGATACCGTTTTTCTTCTGGATTTTCCATTGGATATCTGCCTTTCAGGCGCTGAATCCAGAATCGGAAAAGAGCGGGAAGATTTGCCTTGGCATGAGACAGAATTTGACAGTGAGTTCAGGCAGTTTATTCTTGACTTTCCTAAAGAAAGTCTGCCTCAAATATATGAGTTAATTGAAAAATATCGAAAAGATAAATGTGTTATTATATTTAAATCCAGGGAAGAATCCGAAAAGTATCTGAAAAGAATTCTTATTTAATATACATTATAAAATCTTTACTGTCAGGAGGTTGTATATATGCCTTATTTATTTCTTCACGGTTTAGGACAGGGCCCGGAAAGCTGGGCACCGGCTGTAGAGCATCTTTTTCCTTCCGCTGAGACGGGAGCGGTTTTGACACCCAGATTATCGGATTTTCTCATAGGTCAGAAAGTGACCTATCAAAACTTGTATCAGGCCTTTTGCCAATATTGTCGGTTTCTTCCCAAACCGCTTCATATCTGCGGATTGTCTCTGGGGGCGGTTCTGGCTCTTCATTATACCATTGAGCATCCGGAGGAAGTTCGTTCCCTGACCCTTATAGGTGCCCAGTACCGTATGCCAAGGAGACTGTTGTCCTTCCAAAACGCAGTATTTTCTCTCTTTCCTCAGGCTGCTTTTCGAAAGATGGCGTTTGAAAAAAGGGATTTGTTAAGCCTGACTACCAGTATGACGGATCTAGATTTTTCCCATAACCTGAAAAATGTTTTCTGCCCGGTCCTAATTCTCTGCGGAGAACAGGATAAGGCTAACAATACGGCATGCCGGGATTTGGCACAGTTTCTTCCCCGGGCCCGCTTTCGGCAAGTTCCCGGCTGCGGACACCAAGTAAATACAGAATCCCCGGAGCGGCTGGTTCAGATACTGTCTAAATTTTATAGCAGGATGGATTGTCCTGTAACCGAAAACAAGTCAATAACCTTGCAGGAATAACGCAGATGCAGGAGGCTTCTATGAATAATGAAAGGGTATACGGAATGGATTTTTCTAAAATCTACTCCTTACTTGTTAACAAGGCAGTCAAAAAAGGCCGCTCAAAAGGTGAGGTAGATCAAGTCATCTGCTGGCTTACCGGCTATACCCAGGAGGATTTAGAAAAGTTATCCGGTCAGTCTATTACCTATTCCGAATTTTTCCAAAATGCGCCTTGTCTCAATGAAAAAAGGTCTCTGATAACCGGCGTCGTATGCGGGGTCAGAGTAGAAACAATTGAAGACCCCCTTATGCGAGAAATTCGTTATCTGGATAAGCTTATTGATGAGTTGGCCAAGGGAAAAACTTTGGAGAAAATTATGAGGAAATAGTGATTAATTAAAACTCCACTTCCATTCCATCATAAGCCGCCAGTATGCCTCGTTCTGCTCCCCAGGCTTCAAGCTGATCATAGGTCATTTCTCCGTTATGGCTAAAATGATTGACTACTTTTACTGTTTGGTTGTCGATACATCCCAGGTCAGCCAGCTTTTTAAACATGCTTTCAGCATCCGGCAGTCCCATATGATACTCTTTGACGGATTTCGTTCCCATAGTTGCGTCCAGGCTGACCAGATTAAATTTTTCTTTCGTTATCAGCTTCCACGCCTCCGAGGACAGGTTGCAGCCCGTATCATGACCATAAAATACCGTTTTACCGTGTTTTTTACAAATATAGACCAGACATTCCTCCCGTTTATCATGGTCAGCAGGAACCGCTGTGATTTCCCAGCCATCGGAACGAATAAGATCTCCGCCGTGGGTCATATGGAAATGGACAGCATCATCAATGGGATGCGGTTTGAAACGGTCAATCAGAATATGCTCATAAAAGCTTTTTCTGACAGCTTCATTGCCATAAATATCTAATACTCCCTCTGCGCCATGTCCGAAGTGTTCATGCCGATGGATCAGGTCAGTGGGAAACCAGTGATCCATATGGCTGTGTGTGACCAGCAGCGTGTGGACAGTGCCAAGATTCAGCCCATATTGCAACGCATGAATATAGGTATCCGGTGGGAAATCAATCAGCAGGCTATTGTCCAGGAGGGCTTGTGTCCGGGTACGCAGGTTCCGTGATACCCATAAAGCAGGAAAGAGAAGACGGAAGAGCTACGGATTTAATTTTGGTGTTCCTGGTTTTCAATGCAACAGCTAATGTTGCCGCACCCTGGGCAAGATTGGCAGCAGAAGCCAAGGGCAGCCAATAGGTAAATCCGTATTGGGCAATCTGCCCTACATCAATTACGGTGTACATATGATGGATACCGCCCACTACTGTCAGAGAATAAAGGCCGCCCATTACCATACTTCCCAGACCGAAAGGCAGAGTCAGCAGAGTCAGAATTCCGTTGATAATACCATTTTCGACAGCAACAAAAATAGGCCCGATAATCGAAAGAGTCAGATAGCCAGTAACGAATACGCTTACTAACGGCGTTACAAACAGATCCAACATGGCAGGAACCACCTTGTGCAGGCGTTTTTCAATAAAGCTCAAAGCCCAAACCATACTTTTTGTGTCTGGATTACACCTTCCGTTGCCACTGTCCAGGCATTCTGCAAGTTGGGATGGATCATAATCATACCGATAACGGCGCCGAGGAAGGGATTCCCTCCAAAAGCCCTGGCCGCACTAAAAGCGATTAAAATGGGCAGAAAGGTGTATGCCGTATTGGCAAACAAATTCGCAAAGACATAAATGGAACCGGAGGTGTTAATATTTAAAAAACCATTATTGACCATAAAGGTCAAAGCCTCCATAATTCCCATAAGAAAACCGCTGGCCACAATAGCCGGGATAATAGGGACAAAAACGTCCCCCAAGGTCTTGATTGCCCGTTTGAATATGTTTTGCTTGGCTGCAGCTGCTGCTTTAACCTCCTCTTTTGATGCTGCGGTAAGGCCCGAAATGGCAATAAACTCATCATAGACTTTATTAACCACGCCGGTTCCCAGTATAATCTGCAGCTGGCCGGAAGCACTGAACACGCCTTTTACTCCATCAATGTCCTCCACGGCTTTCGCGTCACATTTAGCATTGTCCGCCAGCACTAGGCGCAGGCGTGTGGCACAATGAGCTGCAGAGATAAGGTTTTCCTTTTTCCCTACTTTTTCATAAATTTGTTGTGCTGTTTTTGCATAATCCATAATTTTTTCCTCTTTCTATTGGGTTATTTTATCCCTTCTAAAGGGTAAGGTACATGGTGTGTGAATACGTATTCACAAATCTACAAAAAAGAACCTCATTGAGGGCTCTTTTTTAAGAACTCTGCCTTGGGACAAGTACGGCGCGGAGAGGACAATCCCAAAGCGGATGTTCGCCAAGATGTCCAATGCGGTATAATAAACGTGCAACCGCTTCTTGCGCCATCTGTTCAATAGGCTGGGAAACACTGCTAAGACTAGGTTTTAGATACCGGGCCATCATTGTATCATCAAAGCCGACCACTCCCGCTTCTGCAGGAACAATAAACTTCAATTCCTGAAGAAAACTAAGAATCCGCAACGCATAAATATCATTTCCGGCAAAAACACCCAGACGTTGTTTTCGATAAGGCAGATAAGTTCTTAATGCTGCTTTCATCTGTGTATCATCTTGGTATACAATATTGGTAACATTCTCTGCCTGCCCATACTCTGACAATGCTTGGCGAAAACCCACATATTTAAGCTCATCGTCTTTTCCGATAAATAAAAACTGTTTATATCCCTGGTGGAGCAGATGTTTAGCTACCTGTTTTCCTGCCTCTGCATGATCCGCATATACAGAATCCAGCCCTTTAGCCTGACGTGTTACGGACACAACAGGTACTTCAAGTTTTTCTGCATATCCCTGCCATGCCTCACTGGTTTCACGCATGGGAACCGCAAGGACACCGTCAACCCGATAGCGGCGAACAACATCCAGATATTCCAGTTCATTGTCTGCGTTATAATTGCTGTTAAAAAGGATAATACTGTAGCCATATTTCCTCGCTTCTGTCTCGATTGCTTTTGCCACATCCGCAAAAAATCCATTGGAAATATCGGTTAGTATTACACCCAGCAGGTGTGTCTTGCTTCCCTGAAGACCCTTGGCCAAGACATTAGGCTGATAATTATGTTCTTTCGCACATGCCAGAACGCGTTCCCGAATATCCGGCGCTACATTCATATTTCCATTGAGCACGCGCGAAACAGTTGGCTGGGAAACCTTGGTTAATTTTGCAATTTCTGTCATTGTAATCATAATATACACCATAGAATACGTATTCTCAACGAGCAAATTTACTATATCACACCTTGCATACCGTTTCAATTTACTTGATTCACAAAAAAATGATAGATATTTTGTGAATATTGCTGATAATGGCTTTTTCTAGACAAATGCTCATGCAAACGCGGAACTTGACTCGTTGCTTTCGGAAGTCGCCAAATGTGCATGCGAGCATGCCCACTTGGCTCGTTGCTCGCGGAAATAAAGGGAAGTGATTGCCAATAAACATATTCCCCCACCCCTTGGCATATGATGTAAAAAACATTCTCAGGGGTAATCCCATGAAAGAATATATCGAAGAGCGTGCAGTCGCCATCGCCAATTACATTATAGACCACAATGCTACCGTTAGGCAGACGGCGAAAAAGTTTGGGATCAGCAAATCGACTGTACATAAAGACTGTACGGAACGCCTAAATTCCATTAATCCCCATCTGGCAGAGCAGGCCCGTAAAGTGCTGGATATCAATAAATCCGAGCGCCACATCCGAGGCGGTCTGGCCACCAGGGAAAAGTATCAGCACCGGCTGCAAATGTGCAGCAAGTCGGAGGATAATTAGAAACAGGGCCGTTGCAAACGAGAAAGTACCTTGCAGCGGCCCTTGTTTTATTGCTAATTATTTTCAAAAGTCTCTCCGTATTCTCTTTATAACACATCTGAAAAATGCGGTCTCAACCGCTTAAATACCTTAAGTCCCACCAGCATAAGAACCGCTGTTACCCCCCAGAAGTACAGGGTAAGCACCGGTCTGTCCCAAAACCAGTTGCCTGTAAGCATACAGTCCCGATATCCTGTTACAATGTAGTAAACCGGGTTTATTTTCAGAATCTGTTCCAACCATACCGGAGCACTGGGGAACATGGATACCGACCACATAATCGGCACCATCCACATTCCAAACTGAAGGCAGATCCCTACAATCTGAGCCATATCTTTGAAAAATACCGTCACTGCACTGGTAAAATAGGAAATCGCCAGAGCCAGCATAGACACTGCAAACCCGTAATACACTACTTGAATCCAGGTGAGCCGCGGCATATTTCCTCCAATTAAAAACATTCCGTACATAATAATGACAAAAAATCCATGAACAAACAGGCTGGAAATCACTTTTAATATAGGCAGGATTTCCACCTGAAATACCACTTTTTTTACTAAATAGTGGTACTCCTGTAAACAATTCGTTCCTGTATTCAACGCCTCGCTAAAGAAAAACCAGGGCGCAATTCCCGGAACCAGCCATTCAATATAAGAGGAATTTGGTATCGGCGGCGTACTTCTGAATCCGCTGGGGCCAAAAATAAACCAATATATCAAAACCGTCACAATGGGCTGAATCAGCATCCACACTACGCCAAAATAGGAGCCTACAAACCGCTTGCGAAAGTCTGCCTTAGACAGATCCCAAATTAATTTTCGCTTCTTAACAATCTCTTTTATGAGAGAAAGGACATAGTTCATAATTCCTTTCCTTTCCTTTTTTCCAAGCTGCCCTACAAATCAGAATTTAAAGGTATCTTTAAAACCGCCCCACTTCTGATCCTTTTCAGAAATAATCAGCTCCATTCCGTCCTCAATAGGCCACTCCACCCCGATCTCCGGGTCATTCCAGGCCAGTCCTCCTTCATCACCGGGATGGTAAAAATCCGTACATTTATATGCAAATTCTGCTTCCTCTGACAAAACTAAAAATCCATGGGCAAAGCCTTCCGGAATATAAAACTGCTTTTTATTCTCCGCAGACAACTCTACGCCAAACCACTTTCCATAGGTTTGGGAATTGGCTCTTAAGTCTACTGCCACATCAAAAACGTTGCCCCGAAGCACCCTTACCAGCTTCCCCTGTGGAAACTCTTTCTGATAGTGAAGTCCTCTCAGAACCCCTTTTACAGACATGGACTGGTTGTCCTGGACAAATACCAGATTCAGCCCGGCTTCCTGAAAATCATTTTGATTATAGGTTTCTACAAAGTAACCTCTTTCATCCTTAAAAACGGTCGGTTCGATTACATATAGCCCTTCAATGGGGCAGGAAGTAACTTTTATCTTTCCCATGTTTATATTCTCCTTTACTTTTTACAGGCAGCAGGCGGAAATAACCGTCTGCCACATGGTAGCCAGCAGAATAAACGAAGAAACTGCCAGCACTCCCGTATGATACCACATATTTTCTATTCGCGCAATGATAGCGCGGGAATTAAACAGCATATAAAACAAAAACAAGATAGGCATGTAATACCGCCCCTGTACTCCGGCAATCGTTACCATCCCCGGCTCGGTGTAAGAAATGTACATAGAAGTCCATATCAGAAGAACTGCTCCGCCAAGCATCAAAAAGATCCAGCTCTTCTGTCGGCCGGACAATCTTTCCGGAACCGTAGTCTTTGTATCCGTAGTTACTGTATAGACCACCAGCGCCCCTGTCAGCCAGGTAAACCCGCCTGCTGCCAGATGCCCCTGAACCGAAAAAATATCTTTTCCCAGAACAAAGTCCGGTAATTGATGAAAAATATTGCGAAACAAAATCTGAATATAAGCTATAAAATTTCCTAAAACATAAGACATCTGTCCGATCTCACTGGTATCTCCTCCTCTCAAATCCCCGGTGGCTTTAGGAGCAAGGAGCACCGGCAGAACAAAGGTAGACAAAAGGCCTGCAAGCACCAGAACAAAACCCACGCGCATAGCAATCTCCTGCCGCTTATCCTGGAATTTAGAAGCCGGAAGCAGAAGCCCGATTAAAATCATGGGAGCATATACGGCTTTGGCGCAGCAGCCCAAAACAAATGCAGCTAAAATCAGCCCGTAAGACTTCCAGGAAATTTTGGCCTCCGGCGTCAAAATTTCTTTCAGCAGACAAGCCATAGACAGATAAATCCAGGCGGTTACCGCCGAATCATAAGAGTACACACAGGCCATAAAAACGGAAGTGGGGAATAAAGCTACAACCGCCATTACCGCCTTTCCCACAGGAGTCTTTTTTATGGCAAAAAACATCACTGCTGCATAGACAAACAAATTCCCCAGTCTGCCCAAGCGTATCATCCTTCCAAAGGGTATTCCCAATCCTTTACAAATTTTAAGAGCAAGGGCCTGTCCCCCGTAGGCAGGAACAGAAATGACCGGGGTTACGGAATCCGGATGGATATTCCCGTTTTTGTAGTCTCCTTCCCTGTTAAAAAACTCTTCTATCAGGGCCTTTTCTTCCCGGCTTCCCGGCTGGTTTTCCGGCCAATCGCTAAGGCTTGGGATCATTTTAGCCCATACAGCAGGGTTTACATTCATTCCCCATGGCATGCTGGCAATCTCCATAGAACGCAGTAAATGGGTCTCTTCGTCATACCCCACTTTGCTTACCGGAAGCGCCGCTACCATTAAAATTCCGATAGACAGGCAAGCCGCCTCAAATCCTATCTCCAAATGTCTTCCGATAGTTTTACGAAACAGATAAAAAAACGCTGCCAGCCCAAAAACCACCCAGAAAAACCCCAGCCGAACCCAATTCATTATTGCTGTATTATGAATTTCAAATCCGGTGATTACCAAAGGCTCCTTTGCCGCTGTCTCCCGGGAGCCGCTCTCTCCCAAGCCGGATTTTTCAATTACCAATTGAATGTGATCGACTTCCTTGCCAATGTTCAGGTAGGATGCCGTTAAAAGACTGCTGTTTCGATCTTCCAGTATTAAATCCTGCTCTGGATCCGCTTCCCCGTATTCATTATAGTAGCACACATATGCCTTGGCATTTAATAGATGAGTATATTCATAGAAATAAACAATTTTTTCAATATACCGGCCGTCCAGAGAAACGGTTAAAATTCCTTTATCCTCTGTCAGCTCCCATCCCCTGTCTGTCTTTGTAAAGCCTTCTGCCGCTACATTCTCCTCTCCAACCGGAATAATTCCTCGCTGGCTTCTGTCAAGAGACAGCACCTTCATATTGCATGCATATTCGCAAATAAATCCGGCGGCCAAAACCAGGACAGCTGCTGACAAATATGTTAAAAGTCTTTTTCTATTAATAGAAATTTCCGCAGATAGCCGTTTCTTTTGTTTTCCCATTTCGCTATCTCTCCTTTTCCCCGGCACACTGCTTTTCCTCTTCCCGTTGAAGCTCATCCAAAGCCATCTTCTGAACCAATTCCTTTAATCTGGTTTCCATCTGAGACATCCTTAGGGTCATAGTAAACAACTTTACAATCAGTAAAAATATTGTAAACAGGAACAAAAAATTAGCAGTAGAATAGATTCCCAACAGTCGGGCCAGGCCATCTGCCGCTGCCGGAAAAATGCTGAATACCACCAGCATCATGGCCAGCAGAATCCAGAAAATAGAATCCTCTATCTGTACCTTAGCCTGACGTATTTTACGTACCATCATCCCCATTGTGGCAACGGATACCAGTATCAAAAGAATACGGAGCATTGTGGTCATCATAGTCTCCTCCATTCTGCTGTGTATGTTTCACAGCTTTCTATTATTGCTGCCCGCATCCCTTGTTCCAATACTCCGGGCACATAGTACACCACAGAACTATCGTTTTGGGAAGGCGCCGGTATTTCTTTCCCATCCGGTATCCCAAATACTTAAATGCGCTTTTTAATATCAAGTCCGGTATGAGCCAAAATCTCCCTTTTCGCAGCAGGTAAAGAGCGGTTGTTTTTACCAGCCGGATCCCTTCGCTTTCCGACTGAATTCCGGCAAATACTTCCGGATGATCCGCCTGTGAAACCGCCAAATCAAAATTGCGCCGGAACTGCTCCATATAGGTATAGTTGTGGGAATGGATTACCCTTGCATTGGCTATATAGGCAACTGCATAACCGGACTGAATGGCTTTTCCGGCAAAAATCATGTCCTCATTAAAAATGGTTCTCCGTATAAATCCTCCCTGAGAGAAATATAAATCCCGGCGGTAGGCGCAGCATACATCGGAGGCAAAATAAGTCTTAATCCCAAGAGCCTTCAGATCCTTTTTTGTTTTTATTTGGCTGTTATCCGGGTAATTAAAAGATCGGGTATAACACTCGATAAAGCCGCATTTTTTATCCGGAAGCTGTTTGGCATAAGCCTGGATTACCGTTTCTTTGCCAGGTCCGGTCTGGCCGAAAGCCCTGACTAGATTTTCAAGCAGATACTTATCTGCGGGAACCGCATCATCTGTCATACATACCGCAATATCCCCGCCAGACAATTTCATAGCCATGTGTCTGGTAGCGCCGTGATCAAATTCCTCTTTGGAAATATGCCGTATCATAACAGAGAGTCCCTCCGGCATAGCCTCGTCCATTCCCTCCTGGACCCAATACTTTTTTTCTGTATTAATAATAATCACCTGGTGGACAGGGAAGGTTTGAACCGCCAACATCCTTAACAGGTGCTTAAACTTTTTTCCCGGCTTATAAACGGGAATAATTACATCCACCAAAAGCCTTTTATCTTCCATAAACTGTCCCTTCTTTAATATTTTGTCTGTGACAATAGATCCAGAGCGTATTTGCTGTAAATCCGGTCATTAAAAGCAGCATAAAGCATGTATAGGCCCATGCTGCGCCAAAAATGAGAAATCTTCGAACCAGGATCGGAGCTCCTATTAGGGCTCCTCCTGCTACCAATACATACACCAAGAAAATCCTTTTTTGCTGGCGCATAATCACCAAAGCATAGTACATCAGATTTCCAAACGCATAAAATCCTCCGCCCAGTACAATGACGGTAAAGGCCATATGATAAGGGGTTAAAGCTCCTTCATAGCCAGTCCCTAAAAACATTTCCATAATGCCAAGAACCCATTTTCCCAAAATCAGAGTCACCCCTACTGCCAGTACCGTCAACCCGCCTATCATACCTCCAATTCGTGCCAGCAGTTTACCAAATCCTTCTAAGTCACTGTCTGTCCACATCTCAGTCAGTCTGGTAAGGAAGGGTCGAATTACAAAGTTTGCTACCAGATATATAACGGATGTCGGCATAAAAATCAAGTTAAAATATCCGCTGGCAGCATCGGTTAAATTGCCGTCTATCGCATACTTTGCTGCAGAAAAAATGTAAAAGTCCAGAAAAACTGACAGAAATAAAAGACCTGTCTGAGAGAAAATTTTCTTCACTTTCCCTTGATATTTTTTCCAATTTACCTCTTGAATTTTTCCGATTACTGACAAATCAAACAATATTACTCCCAAAATCTGGGCCGCCACAGCTCCCCAGCAGGCTGCCAAAAGGCAACCATCCGCCGAGAGCATATTCCTGGTAAACAGAAGTACAAAAAGGAAAGTTAAAACAGATAAGACGGTTCGGAAAGTATTAGATTTTCCCGTCAGATACAGGCAGCCCTGGCGTTGGAATTCCGACTCATATACATCAGCAAAACCATCTATTATTTTGTACATTGCCAGTAAAAATACCGCTGTAGCCTTAACCGTTGAATAAGCCCCGATTATCCTTGTCCAGGTCAGATACAGAGCGGAAATCAGCACCGCTATTCCGCTGGTAATCATGCGGTGCCCTAGATAATCTCCGAAAGAATATTCTCCGTTTCCATCCGTTATCTGGAATGGCCGGATTCCAAAATATGCCACTGTAAACATTTGTTGGCCAAAGGTACTGAATCCAAATGCAAAGATCCCCCCTGCGCTGTCTCCGACAATTCTCATTACCAAAAATGACAGCAGGATGCTGGCAAATGCATAGCAAAAGCTTCCGGTTATATTCCAGAGCATATTCTTTTTTTCTATATTTCCCTCTGTCTCCAGCAAAAGCTCTGCTATCTTATCCAGCATAAAGATTCCTCTCTTATCTTTTTCGAAAATTTTGAATCAGCAGGATGGAAATCAACATCCGCACCATATATTTTGCCGCTACCAAAGGTTTGAAATAGCTTTCTCCTGCCAGACGGTTCCCAATCTCCACCGGCACCTCAGCCACTCTGGCTCCCTGCTTAATTAAGAAGGAAATTGTATCCGGCTCCGGTCCATAGTTCAAACTCAGGGCAAAAGCCTCGATCATCTCTTTATTAAACATCCGCATACCGGAAGTAGGATCTGCTACCCTGACTCCGGTAGTCATGCAGATTGCCGCTCCAATCAGACGGCTTCCAATCATTCTCATAGAAAAATCTTTTTTCTTGTCCACAAACCGGGAGCCGATGACAATGTCGTAACCCTCGTCCATCTTTTCCCTCATTTTTTCAATATATTCCGGTCTGTGCTGCCCGTCTCCGTCAAACTGGATTGCATAGGAATAGCCTTTTTCACAGGCATATTTCATTCCCGCCTGAAAACATCCGGCCAGCCCCAGATTCACTGAAAGGTTTAAAAGATGGTAGCCTCTTTCCCGGCAGATTTTAACCGTATTGTCGGTAGATCCATCATTGACTACAATATAATCCAGTTGAGGAAATTTCTCAATCAGTTCTCCCACCACAGCTTCGATATTTTTTTCCTCATTGTAAGATGGGATCACTAAAAGTATATCCTTCATTCCTCTCTATTCCTCCGTAACCAGGATTTTAATGTCCTTGTATGCCTTAACACCGGGGGTTGCGGTAAGCCATTCTTCCCTGGGGGAAATCCCTTTTTCCCAGCTTACCAAAGCCTTAGGGAGGTTGGCCCCGGCGGCATGGCTAAAGGGGTATCCTCCTCCGAACCTGGGATTCATCTCCAGAATATAGTATTTCCCACCTGCCTCAAACACATCCATATCCAGATTGCCCCGGTGCTTTAAAAGGCGGCTTATTTTCTCTCCCAGCTCCTTTAAGTCTTCACTATCTACTGTCTCGGCAAAGTCTGTTTCTCCGGAACGCATAGCTCCCTTCCGCTTCGGAATCGTGCTCTTATAATGGCAGTTCAGATCATTGATAATATCCAATCCATATTCCTGGCCTTCTATTTTTTCCTGGATCAGGACGCAGGCTGACAGGTCTCTGACTGCCTCAAATCGAAGGTAGCTGTTTTGGATTTCCCGGCCGATTTTCTTATAAAAAATGTCAAGTTCTTCTTCATTATCTGCCTGAAAAACAGAAAGAGACCCCATCCCCCAGCGGGGTTTTACTATAAGCGGATAAGAAAGGCGGCCTTCCCGGACAGCCACCTTTGCTTCCTCCGGATTCAAAAAGCTCTTAGGAGTTAACAGTTCATTACTGCTTAAAAACTGAAAGGTTTTCCATTTATCATTGCAGATCTCAACAACCTTTGGATCCGAAACCACCACATTTACCCCGATTTGGGCAAAATCATTCCGGTGTTTTGCAAGCACCGGCAGATCAATATCAAATAGGGAAATCAGTATGGTAATCCGATTTTTGCTGCAATAGTCCAGCAAAAAAGGGATATAACTTTTGTCATAAATCAAAGGGGTTACCACCCACTGATCCGCCGCCGCAAATGCCGGGCATGTCTGACTGTTGGCTGCATGAACTCTTCCCTCTCCCGCAACCGCCTCTTTAAAATATTCTACCAGATAAGTTCTCCTGCCTGCGCTGGTCAGAAGAATATTTGTCTCTGTTCCCATACTGTCCTCTTTCTATTTTTTTCGCAATCCTTTCACAACCCCCACCAGATATCGGAAGCTCTCTACCTTAAATATCCAGGCCAGCCCTCCGTAAATCAGCACTCCGCTGCCAATCTGGGCAATCAGGAGGACCCAGTTATTATAGATAAAAAACTGCAGGCTGTAGACTATCGCCCCCATAATCGCAGACAATATCAAGGCGGGGAACACGTCCCTCCACTGTTCTAAAAAGCTGTAATTTAAAAGCTTTTTGTTGGGATATGCGTTAATAATTGTTCCCACAAAATCCGTAGATGCTTTTAGCCATACCATGGCATAGATGCCAAAGGGGATACTAGCTGCTAAAACAGCCAGTCCCAGCGCCTTTTTTATAACTTCCAGCTTCAAAAAAATATCACTTCTCCCCAGTGCATTGATGGCCTGGAGATTTGCGATATGAATAGGCCACATGGCATATGCTACGCACATAATCTGTAAAAAAGGCACGCAGGGCAGCCACTTTTCTGTAAGGATAATAGAAATCAGAGGCTTTGCCACTGCAATCAGGCCTGCCATCATAGGAAAAATTACAAAAGCACTGGTAACAATCGAGCGCCGGACCATAGCCTTCATCCGCTCTTTATCCTCCTGGCTGGCAGAAAAGGCAGGCAGCATCACCGCCTGAATGGATGCGGCCAGATTGTTAGCAATAAGTTGGGGAAATTGATTGCCCCGATTGTAATAGCCTACCACATCCTTCTGGTAAATCTTGCCGATAACCATGGTATATAAATTACTATATACCGTGTCCAACAGGGAGGAGCACAAGAGTTTCCACCCATAAGAAAACAGTGTTTTAACCCTGCCGAAAGAAAAGGCTCTCATGGGCTTCCAGCCCACCAATACCCATAAAAATACCATCAATAGAAACTGATTTCCCAACTGCTGCACTACCAATGCCCAGGTGCCAAGGCCCCGGTATGCCCCAATCACTCCGGCTATTCCTGACAAGCAAGTGGAAAGGAGGCTGGCAGCGCACATTTTACGGAACTCCATTTTCCGGGACACCATGGCGGTCTGAACCGACACTACGGCGCCAAAAAATATCATAAGCGCCAGCACCCTCAGCATAGTTTTCAGGTCCGGATCATGATAAAAAGATGCCACTGCCGGCGCTCCCGCAAAAATCATTGCATAAAGCAGCAGCGCCGCTCCCAGTCCCAGGTAAAAAACGGAAGAATAGTCCAGATCATCTACCTGGCGTTTCTGAATCAAAGCTGTTTGAAAGCCGGATTGAATAAACACATTGGCAATAGCAATAAAAACCAGGAGAATGGCAATAGTACCATATCGTTCCGGCCCCAGAAGCCTTGCTAAAATCAAAGAAATCACAAATTGAACTATTTGAACTCCACCGTTTTCCAGAACCTTCCAGAACAGTCCGGACAAGACCTTTCCTCTCAAACTTGTTGGATTTTCAGTCATTTCTTACCTCTTACCGTGTACCACATTTTCTGCAATCCGTCATACATCCATGGGCAGTATATGTCTAATTTTAAGAAAAACCGAGTACGAAAATCCAGCTCTTTATAATAGCGCCGATACTCTTTTTGCAGTGCCTGACGATAGTCCTTTGTATTTAAAAAGGTTAAAAAATCCATCCTGTAAAAGGCGCTTTTAATGGCTTTGTCATACTTGTGATCCGTATCTTTTGCAAATGCCCGAAACATTTTTTTCATAGCATTGTGATGGCGAATCAGGTTTTCCTTGTAATTTCCCTGTTCCATCTGACTAGACCAGGAAACGCTGACTCCCTGCTGGTACACTGACATCTTTCGATCCATGTAATAAACCGTTCCTTTACTGGCCATAAAGATATGGATTGGGATATCCCCTACCGGACAGTCATGGTACCACTGAGGCAGCGCCTTAGCCAGATCAGCAGGAAACATTAATGATGCTGTGGGGTAGTTTGCCCGCTTATCAATAACTTCCTCCGGAGTGCACAATTTGCTGCGTTTATAGGGGCGGATCTGCCTTGCCCGCAGTGCCTTATCCTCAGACTCTATTTTTGCGCTGTGGAAACACATGGCACATTCCGGGTGAGCTTCCATATAATCCGCTTGGCGCTGAAGCTTAGAATCGTCAATCCAGTAGTCATCTCCCTCGCACATAGCAATATATTTCCCCTCCGCCCGCGGAAAATTAAAGGCTCCGCTGATATTAGAAATTCCTTTGGAATACTGGTTTTCCTTCTGATACATAGGCCGAATAATCTCCGGGTATTCTTCCGCATATTCCCGGATAATCTCTGGAGTTCTGTCAGTAGAAGCATCATCGTGAACGACAATTTCAAAGGGGAAATCTGTCTTTTGCATAAGAAAGCTGTCCAGCGCCCTGGCAATATATTTTTCATGGTTATAGGTTATACAGCTGACTGTCACCAGCGGTTTTCGCTTCATAAGCAGCTCACCCTCCTAAAATAATCCGGCAGATTTCATCCACCACATCCAGGGGTAAATCCGCATACATAGGCAAGGTTAATATTTGCTTAGATATGCGGTCCGCAATGGGCGTATCCTGTGGATCAAACTGATTTTTATAGCAATCATAAGCATTAATGCAAGGATAAAAATACTTTCTTGCAAAGATATTATTTTCTGCCAATCGGTTATAAATCTCATCCCGGTTCCACTTATCACCCTCAAATACTACCGGCATATAAGCATAATTATACCTAACTTTAGGGTTTTGACGTGACAGGCGGATACCGGAAATCCCTTCCAAATGGCTTCGGTAACGCTCTGCTACTGCCTTCCGTTTCGCGATTTCCCTGTCTATATATTTTAAGTTGCACAAACCCATGGCCGCCTGAAATTCATTCATCTTTCCGTTTCCGCCTACGTATTCCACAGACTCTTTTCCGGTGATCCCAAAATTTTTCAGCTTATAAAGCCGGTCTGCCAGCCAAGGTTCTTTAAAGGTGGCAATTCCGCCTTCGATGCTGTTATAGACCTTAGTGGCGTGAAGGCTGAACATAGACACATCCCCAAAGTCGCCGGCTCCCCGGCCGTCAAATTCTTCCCCAAAAGTATGGGCTGCATCATAGACCACCTTAAGGCTATGGCGACGGGCAATTTCCTCAATTCTTTCTACATCGCAGAAATTTCCGTATACATGAACCGGCACTATGGCACAGGTTTCTTCTGTAATCAAATCTTCCAGCTTGTCTATATCCATTGTAAAATCATCCGGATTAATATCGCAAAATACCGGAGTCAGATCATTACGCACAATGGCATGGGTGGTGGAAGCAAAACTGAAGGGGGTGGTAATCACCTCTCCCTCCAGCTGAAAAGCCTGGAGGGCCATCTCCAACGCAATATGGCCGTTAACAAACAATTCCAGCCCCTCCACCTTTAAGTATTTTTTTAATTCTGCCTTTAATTCCTCGTGATATTCTCCCATATTGGTCAGCCAGGCGGTGTCCCAGATGCGGCGCAGCTTCTCCACATATTCCTCTAAAGGCGGCATAGAAGATCTGGTCACCAATATAGGGGTTGATCTATCTCTCATAGCTATCTTTGTCCCTTCCGGCTCTTAAAATACGCCCGCCTTTGGCGGCTGTATAAGGCCAAGCACATCCAATGGTAAATCCGCACCAAGCGGTGCCGCAGCACCAATACAGCCGCGCGGTTTTTCAAGCCCTTGGGCTTTACCGAAACCAGAAGGCGGAAAAATTCCGGCCGCCCGGTCAAATTTTTAATTTCTTCGTAGCACTGGCGGCGGCTGTACCCGGAGCGGTAATACGTCAGCCCCGCAAAGCCACAGATATGGAATACCATGCGGTTATTCATCTGGTTTTTCACTTCCTCTGAAGCGTGGGAACGCCTTAAAAGTCCCTGAATAGCTTTTAACAACGGGAAACAGGTCTCTACTCCATTGGGATTAAACCGGTTTATAAGACTGTCCCCGGCCTGATGCTGCCAATAATAGAAAATTATCTGAGGAACCACACAAATTCTTTTTGTGCGGGTAATCATCCTGATAGAAAACCAAATATCCTCATTAATTAACATCGTCTCATCATAAAAAAGGATATGAGTCGCCTGTTGGCCGGCGCTTTCAAATTCCCATCCCGCCCGCCTGCCCCAAAAGCAATTGGCACGGTACAATTTGTTATTGCAGTTATGGGTTAAGTGCAAATCGAAAAAAGGAACCAGCAGCTCGTTCCCAAACTCTTTTAAACTTCCGGACCAGGCATTTTTCCATATCCGCCTGTCCCTGGGACTGCCGTCCTCATAAACCATTTCAAACCCGCCAATGGCCATATCCGCCTGGTTCTGTTTCACAGCCTCATACAGCGTAAGGACAGCATCCTCTGCCATGTAATCGTCTGCGTCCATAGTCATAAACCACTGTCCCTTCATCCGGGCCAGGCCAAAATTTCTGGCACTGGAAACGCCTCCGTTTTCCTTTTGAAACACTTGGATACGGGGATCCCGGCTTGCATAGTCCCGGCAAATCCGGAGGGATGTGTCGGTGGAACCGTCATCCACCAAAAGGATTTCCAGTGCCCGGTAGCTCTGGTTTATAATAGACTGAATACTTCTATCCAGGTATCTTTCCGCATTGTACACAGGAACAATAACCGAAATCAACTCATTCATTCGTTCCTCTTTCTGACATAAAGTCTGCCCATAGTTTTTTTACCATGTCATCCAGATAAATTTCCATTAATATCGCCGCAAAAAACATTTTGGCAAAACCGCGCTTTATAAAACCGATCCTCAAATAGTTTTCGTAATAATACAGCGCACTTTCATGGCGCAGTTTTTGTCGGCTGATAATGCTTTTTATGCTTTTGGAAATGGATGCCGAATGTTCATGCCTGTAGGTCTGGCATAAAAGCAGTACTGTGCCGTAACCTGCCTCTTTAAATTTCCACGCCAGAATGTCTTCTTCATTATAAAGGAATACCTTCTCGTCATATCCGCCGCATCCCAGCATTTTCTCAGCGTCCACCATCAAAAGTGAGCCATGGACTGCATCTGTATAAACTGCCTTTCGTCCTTTAAAATATTTCTCAGAATAGTCCAGATACCCTGTCAGAAGCCGTCCCAGTGTCCTCCTTAACACCGGCCCGGTCTTTATCAAGCTTCCCCAAAAACCAGTTAATTTCCATCCGTTTAACTGTTTTCCAAATACCGGATCTATCATTCTAGGGGCAACGGCAGCTACGTTCTTATGCTTTGTCAATACTTCTGTCAGATTTTTTACGCAGGTATTGGTAAAGACCGTATCCGGGTTGGCTATCAGCACATAATCCGCTTTCAGCTCTTCATAAGAATATCGGATTCCGAGGTTATTTCCTGCCCCGTATCCGCCGTTTTCTCTTGCTTTAAGCAAAATAATCTTAGAAGATTCTTCTTTTAACTGCAGCAAGGCTTCCCAAGAATTATCTGTAGAATGATTATCTACTACCACCACGTAATTCAGACTCTCATAACCGTAAATCCGCCTTGCCTGCCTCACGGCAGTCTCAGAATCATTATAGTTTAATATAACACAGCTTACCTTCATTTTACTCGGTTCTCCACAGCTTTTATCCCGTACTTTTTACTGATATACCGCCGGACAGAAGGACATAAAAAAGTGGCATAATCCATCAGATGGTAAGCGGCCATATAAAGCTCCTGTCCTTTCTCTTTAGGGGTTCCTCTCCAAGGTGTTTTCTCCAAATACCTCTCATAAGCCATGCGGTAATGGTTCCAGTTTCCTGCCTTCCAGGGGCGCTCATCCCCCATAAAGTGAAGGATGGCAGGGTGGGCTTTGGCTCTCTTAAAAAGAGCCTTTGGAACCGCTTTGTAAGCCGGAGACTGGCTTACCAAATCCCGGTAATGGAAATAGCGGTAATTGGTAAAGAAATTATATCTGGGAGACAGGGGTTTAATCCGGCCCTTTAAGGCTCCGTTCAAAGTATCCTGATCGCAGGCAAAGGTACGGCCTCCCAGGGACTTATAGAAGTCTAAAAGCTTTTTCTCCACGCCTTGATCCCTCCAGGCTTTTATATCCATTAAAAGAACTCCGGAGTTAAAGTAGGCATCTTCCGTCCTCAACCCTATCTGCTCTTTTACGGAAGGGTAGATAGTGGGCTCCATCACAGCCCCCAGAACACATTTTCCCAAATCCACGGCCCAAAGTTTCCTTAAAGATCCCAATACTACGGTATCACAGTCCAAATACAAAGCCCTCTCTACCGTTTCCGGCAGAGCAGTGCCAGCAAACAGGCGGCCCATGGCGCTGATATCAAAGCCTCCTGTATCCACCTCATAGGGAAACCGGTCTTTTAAATCTCCCAGCTCTATCACTTTAAAGCTGCGGTCAAAGTAGTCGGTAATCTGTTTCAGCCTGCTCTGATTTTCCTGAGACATTCCCACAGAGAAAAGATAAACGGTTATGGTTTCTTCTAATTGATTTCGATCCAGGAGAGAATAAAGGGATGTTCCTAAATGGCGTGCATAGCCGTCATTCGATGCGTAAACTACATTCATGCCAGCTCTTCCTCTGCCTTCCTCATAGCGGACTCAATGACCTTGTCCATATCATAATATTTATACTCACCCAGACGTCCGCCGAAGATCACGCCGTTTTCCTTCCTGGCCAGGGCAGCATATTTTTGATACAGGCTTTGGTTTTTCTCATCATTTACCGGATAGTAAGGCTCCATGCCTGCGCTCCATGCCATAGGATATTCCCTGGTAATCACAGTCTTTGGTTGGGTGCCGAACTCAAAGTGCTTATGTTCAATAATACGGGTATAGGGAGTCTCCCTATCGGTGTAATTGACCACAGCCACACCCTGGTAGTTTTCTTCGTCCAAAAGCTCTGTTTCAAATTTTAAGCTTCGGTATTCCAACTTGCCGAATCGATAGCCATAGTAAACGTCAATGGGGCCGGTATAGACAATTTTTTCACCTAAAGAATCATAATATTCTTTATTTTCCAGATAATCCACACCGGTTTCCACACGGCACCCCTCCAGCAGCTTATCAATGATTACATTGTAGCCTCCTATAGGGATCCCCTGGTATCGATCATTAAAATAGTTATTATCATAGGTATAGCGGACAGGAAGCCTCTTAATAATAAAAGCCGGCAGTTCTTTGCAGTCCCGCCCCCACTGCTTTTCGGTATAGCCTTTAATAAGCTTCTGGTAAATATCTTTTCCCACCAGGCTGATGGCCTGTTCCTCCAGGTTCTTAGGCTCCCCGGAAATACTGGAGCGCTGCTCCTTAATCTTTGCCTCAGCCTCCGCCGGAGTGCAGATCCCCCACATTTTGCTGAACGTATTCATATTAAAAGGCATGTTATACATCTCGCCCTTATAATTAGCTATCGGGCTGTTAGTATACCGATTAAACTCCGCCAGACTATTAACAAATTCCCACACCTTTTTATTGCTGGTGTGAAAAATATGCGCTCCGTATTTATGAACATGGATCCCTTCTATATTCTCACAGTATACATTACCGCCAGTGTGGTCCCGCTTTTCCACTACCAGGCACTTCTTTCCTTTCTCTTTTGCCAGGTAAGCAAATACGGCAGAATAGAGGCCGCTTCCAACCAAGACATAATCATATGCTTTCATACCGCATACCTCCTCCATTTTAAAATAGTCATCGCAATTGTACTTTATTGTACTATATTTTTCCACGAAAGTAAACGGGTGAACGGCTTCAACTGTAACAGTTCAGACGGGTATCTTCTTGCCCGGCTATGCCGGACAAGAAGCATCGGATATCCATCCGATGTGGAATTTGACAGGAATTTTGACTTACAAGCAAGCTTGACTTACAAAATTCCTGTCAAATTCCCCGCCGTCTGAACTGTTACCAGTAAATTACCACCCGAAATAAGTCTGCTTCCACATCAATGTCCATCCGCCCTCCCTGGAGTTCTACAAAGCTTTTGGCAATGGCAAGGCCAAGGCCGGAGCCTTCGGTGTTCCGTGACGCATCCCCCCGGACAAAACGTTCCGTCAGCTCACTGGGATTGACAGTCAGCTCCGCAGCGGAAATGTTTTTCATAGACACGGTAACTGCTTCTCCCTCTGTCTGAACATCTATATAGGCCCGGGTGCCCGGCATAGCGTATTTTAGAATGTTTACCAGCAGGTTTTCAAATACCCGGTAAGTTTTCTGGCTGTCCAGCTTTAAAATCACCTTTTTCTCAGGAAAATTCCAGCGAAAATCAATGCCGGACATTTCCATTTGATCTCTCAATTCCAAATGTACCTGTTTTAAAAGGCTGACAATGTCCACATCCACCAGATCGATGGGAGTACTGCCGCTGGTGGCTTTGCTGACCTCAAATAAATCTTCAATCAATCCTTTCAGCCGCATAGATTTAGCCTCCAGAACCTGAATATAGCTGCGGCGCTCTTCCTCAGTAATATCCTCTCTTTTTAATAAGTTGATATACGTTATAATTGCCGTCAGCGGAGTCTTTAGGTCATGAGATACGTTAGTCACCAATTCCGTTTTCATCCGCTGGCTTTTTACTTCTTCCTGAACCGCTTTTTTAAAGCCGTTTTGGATTCGGGTAAGCTGCTGATAAAAGGGGGTAAAAATCCCTAACTCTTCCTCCACCGTTATATCCAGATTTCCGTCAGCCATCTCTCCAATTGCTCCCAGAAGCACCTCATACTTTTTATAAAAGCTGTCCCTCTGGCGCTTTAAGGCTATAAATAAAGTAACTGAATATACAATCAGAGCAGCAATTCCCCAAAACCACAGTATGCAAATTACCGCCAGAATCGCAAAATTGACCATAACAATCTTTAAGATCCCTTTGACCGACTGTTCCTGCCAGTCTACCCTGCTAATGGAATCCCAAAGCCTGTTCCATCTGGTCTTGACAGCGCGGCAGGCCTTTACTAAAATCCGGCAGAGCCATCCGGTAATGGTTCTTTCTTTAAAATACCTCCAGGGCCCCAAAGTGAATACGGCTCTCAGACACAGGGCAGCCCAGAATACAATTCCAAAGGTCACGGCCCAGTACATGCCGTTTAGAATCCCTAAAATCTCCGGCCATCCTCCAAAGCCAAAGACTTCCGACAACACTTTCTCCAAATTGCCGTTTACTGTTTCCACAATTAGCTCCCCGCCATACAACACCATAAAGGCATCTCCAAACAATGCCAAAGCCACAATTCCCAAGGATGCCTGGCTAATTTTTCCGGTTCCTAAAGATATTACAGGAAGCAGAGGCAAAAGCCAGGCAGCCAGGGCCAGGAGCAGGGCCAGACCGGTCCAGATTAACAAAAACATCCCACTATTGCCCAAAATGTGAAGGTCTATAGCTTCTGCACCCTCCGGAATATACCCCAATACCTTTTCCTTATCTATGGTAAACTCATAATAGCGGTTTTGAGGGCCGGAAAACAAGATCCCATAGTATACGTAATCGTTTCCATACTGATAGGCGATTGGATCCTGTCCCTCCAAAGCCTGGTTAAATGCCCCCTGATTTTCTTCCAGGGAACGGACGCTCTCCGAGTTTCCTTCTGCCCCGGCATACTTACATCTTCCCATCTGGTCAAAGAAAATCCTGACACACACTTGGTTTTCCTCATCTAAATAAGGTCTTTCCCCTAAGATAACTCCGCCGTTTTCATCTAATACCCTGGTGTTTTGGATTCCTCCCATGGTTCCCAAAGCTTCCTTCCAGGAATCTCCTCTCTCATCAATATATCTGCGGATCTCTTCCAGAAGCCCTGTGTCTGTGTAAAAACTTCCTTCCTCCCAGGCTACCTCTGCACTGTATGCGCCCTCACTTCCCACTTGGGCAGTAATCTTATTCTCTAAAAGCGTTTCCAGCTCCGGTACAAATACCTGGGACGGCAAAAGCTTCCTGCCCTGCTGCTCCTGAATCTCTTCCAGCCACATAGCATATCCGGCAAACTGTGCCTGCACAGCTAAATTTTCCGCCCTATTCTGGCGGGCAAACTCCATCTCAATTTCCTGGCGCTGCTCTTTCCAGTATACTGCCCTCTGCCAGATATAGGGATAAACGCTGACCATCCCCGCCGCTGCTCCTATGATCAGCAGCCATGTAAGAAATATTCCTAATCTATGCTTGCTTTTCAATTTTATATCCAACGCCCCACACCACCTTTAAATATTTTGGTTCTTTCGGATTCACTTCTATTTTCTCCCGGATATTGCGGACATGAACCATAACTGTATCTGTATTAACCGCCCTTTCATTCCAGACCCGCTGATAGATCTCTTCTGCCGAAAATACCCGGCCGGGATTTTTTATCAATAACAATAGTATCTTAAATTCCATAGGGGTAAGCCGTACCGGTCCATTATCCGCCATCACTTCTATGGTTTCTTCATTAACCTCCAGACCACCGATCCGGTAGATTTTTCCATTTTCAGGCTCCTGTTTTTCCAGACGTTCCATAAAGCGCTTATACCGGCGGAGCTGGGACCCGACCCTGGCCAGCAGCTCCATAGGGGTAAAAGGCTTGGTGATATAATCGTCCGCTCCCATGTTCAGCCCCATGATTTTGTCTACCTCTTCCGATTTGGCTGACAAGAAGATCACCGGAATGTCCCATTTTTCCCGAAGGCGGACTACCATGGTGATACCGTCCATCCGAGGCATCATAATATCCACAATGGCCAGGTGAATCTCTTCTTTTTCTAAGACTTTCAGTCCCTCTACGCCGTCTTCCGCTTGAAATACAATGTAATTCTGGCTTTTTAAAAAGATTTCAATTCCTTCCCGGATTTCTTTATCATCTTCCACTAGTAATATGCGGTTTGCTTCCATGTCCGTCTTCCTTTCGCCTGCCGTTAAGATTCTGTTTCCGATCTCTTCGGGTTAGTATAACACGGAAAGCGGCGGCTGCACACGTTTTTTTGCTTCCATTCCCGAAATGTATCCATACAGGCATCGACAAACATCATGGAAATAATAAAAATGGTTACTGCCATGATTCCATAGGCAGCATATTGTAATAACTGGTGATTCATTTTAGAATCCCCCCTTTCTTTGATGGCTATAATATATCGCCTATTTTGAAAGAGGGGCTGTAGAAAAAACAAAAGAATTTCTAAAGATTTTTAAGAATTACTTTAACATCTCTCCATATCTTCCTAAAAAGCTCTGAGTACGTTCATTATCAGAAGCAAACACCTCTTCAGGCGTTCCTTCTTCTACAATTACGCCGTCCGCCATAAAAATGACACGATCCGAAATATCCCTGGCAAAAGCCATTTCGTGGGTAACGATTACCATGGCAATGTTCAGATCTGCCAGAGATCGGATAACCTTCAGCACTTCTCCCGTAAGTTCCGGATCCAAAGCGGAAGTGGGTTCATCAAAAAACAGAATCTGAGGATTTAAAGCCAACGCTCTGGCAATAGCAACCCGCTGACACTGCCCTCCGGAAAGCTGGCAAGGATAGGCATCTGCTTTGTCCTCTAATCCCATCTTTTTCAAAAGCTTTTTTGCTTCTGATACAACTTGATCTTTCTCCCGTTTCTGAACATGGATTGGAGCATCCGTAATATTCTTCATTACCGAGTAATGAGGAAACAGGTTGAAATTTTGGAATACCAGGCCATACAGCCCTTGAATTTCTTTTAATTCTTTTTTAGGAGCGTAGAAAATGGAGCCGTTTTCATCGGACCAAACCGCTTTTATTCCCCTGTATAAAATCTCTCCCCTGTCCATGGTTTCCAACATGGTGGCACACCGCAGCAGGGTGGATTTTCCGGATCCGGACGGCCCGATAATGGACAAAATCTCTCCGTCTTTTACCGACAGAGAAATGTCCTTTAGTACCTGGACTTTCCCAAAGGACTTTTCAATGTGATTCATTGTTAATATGCTCATGACGCCTCCCTAGCGATAGTAATCCAGTTTCTTTTCCAGCATTTCCATAGCCAAAGCCACGATTAGGTTAAATATATAGTAAAAAATACCGGCGGCCACAAAGGGAATCATAGTTCCCTTTGCTGCCAGAGCTTTGGCTACTGTAAACATCTCCATAACGCTTAATGTAAAAGCCAAGGAGGTATCTTTTACCAGCGTAATAATCTCGTTGGTTACTGCCGGGAGGATCCGTTTTATCACCTGGGGCAGGATAATTTTAAAGAAAGTTTGAGTACGGCTGTAGCCCAAAATCTGGGCCGCCTCATACTGGCCTGCCGGCATGGACTGAATGCCGCTGCGGTAAATCTCTGCAAAATATGCGGCGTAGTTAATGACAAAGCCGATAAATACTGCCCAAAGCCGGTAGCTGTTTCCGATACGGATTCCAAACAGGTAGAAGGGGCCAAAGTAAACCACCATAAGCTGGAGCATCAGCGGAGTTCCCCGCATAATCGATATGTAGCCCTTAGTCACATTGCGGATCACCGGGTTTTTTGACATTCTCCCAAAAGAAATCACTAGACCCAGAGGCAGAGAGAACACCAGTGTCACCACAAAGATCTGGATGCTTACTCCCATTCCTCCTATTAATTGTTTCATCATCTGGCTGATGCTCATATTCTGCTCCTGTTACTTACCGATGGTGGTCACGTCGGTGCCAAACCACTTTTCGGATATCGTTTTTAATGTGCCGTCTGCCGCCATTTCTTCTAAAGCGCCCTGAACCTTATCCCGCAGCTGAGTGTTTCCCAGCTGGAAACCGATTCCGTAAACCTCAGAAGAAATAGACTCCTCCAGAATTACAAAATCCAGGTTTCTCTCCTGAATCATATATCCTGCTACGGTAACATCCATGGCAATGGCATCTACTGCGCCTTGCTCTAAATCCATAAAGGCGGTGTTGTAATCCGGAGTTACAACCAACTCCTTAAAGGTATCTGCAAGCTCCGGCATGTCAGCCAAAGCAGCCTGTGCAGAAGAATCCACTTGAACCTCTACCACCTTATCTTTCAAGTCTTCCAGGGTAGTAATGCCGGAGTCCGGAGCTACTACAAAAATTTGGGTATTGTCCATATAAGGCTCAGACCAGGTATAGTTTTCTTCACGGCCGTTCATGGTAAAACCGTTCCAGATGCAATCGATGTTTCCGGTTTCCAGCTCCATATCTTTAGCATCCCAGGCAATAGGCTGGGGCTGATAAGTCAGACCTAAACGGTTAGCAACCTCCTGTGCCAGCTCAAGGTCAAACCCGGTATATTCGCCATCGTCACCCAAAAATCCCATAGGCGGAAAATCCTGATCAAATCCAACGGTAAAGGTGCCGCCTTCCGGAGATTCCGCGTCGTTTTCCACTGTCTCTGCTTCAGCGGCCTGTGTCTCAGCCGCTGCCTGAGCCGTCGTAGTCTCTGCCGGGGCTGCTGTAGTTTCCGCCGGCGCTGCGGAATTCCCGCATGCGGTTAAAAATATTGCCATAGCGGCAGCTGTCATCATGCTTACTAACGTCTTTTTCATAATAATATAATCCTCCTCATCAGCCAAAGTCATTCTAGGGTTCTTTGGCGTGTTACTATAGTAGCATGCTAAAGCAATAATGTAAAGAGGAAATTCCTCCAAAAAAGGAGCAAACCTACCGCCTCTAAGTTTTTACACAATCCTTTTAAACTCTCTCAAATGCTGAATGATATAATCCGGCTTGATCTCCTCCTTCCCTGCCAATCCGGCCGGATTATACCAACAGGTGTCTGTCCCGGCAGTAAGGCCGCCCAGAATATCGGAAGACAAGGAATCTCCCAATAAAATCATGGTTTCCGGATCTGCATCCGGGATTCTGGCAAAGCAGTAATCAAAGTATTCTTTCCGGGGTTTTTGGCTTCCGGCATCTTCAGACACGAAAATGTCATCCATATAAGCATCCAAGCCGGACAAGGCCAGCCGTTTATACTGGGTAGTGGAAGTTCCGTTTGTCACCACATAAAGGCCATATCTCTTGTCTTTTAAGTATTGACATAATTCTACAGCACCGTCAATCAAAATGGCTGACTGATCCAGAAAACTCCTGTACAGTTCTTCTGCTTCCTCTCCGTTTACCTGAAGGCCAAGCTGGCCGAAATATTCTTCAAAACGTTGATTTACCAAGCGCTCCTTAGTAACCTGTCCGCGCTCAAAAGCGGCCCAGGCCGCCGCATTAATCCGGTGATAGCGCTGAAGGAGCCCTTCTTTTGGGGGGAGTCCATAGTGTTCCAGCACTCTGGCGATTCCAAGCCTTTCAGACGCGGCAAAATCCAGCAAAGTCCCGTCTACATCCAGCAATATATTACGATAGTTCTTCATAAACAACCTTTCCTTTACAGATGGTATATACAACTTTTCCGGTAAGCATGCTGCCGGTAAAAGGACTGTTGGAAGCTTTGGAAGCGAATTCCTCCTCCTTAACCTGCCACGTTCTATCCGGGTCAAAAATCACCACATCCGCCAGTTTTCCTTCCTCCAGGCATCCGCAATCCAGATGATACAATCGGGCCGGATTCAGACTCATTTTCTCCATTAGCTGTACCATAGTCAAATGCCCCGGCTTTACCAGACTGGTAATCCCCAGAGCCAGAGAAGTCTCCAGGCCAATGATTCCGCTGGGAGCTTGGGTTAAGGGACGCGCCTTCTCCTCTGCGCTGTGGGGGGCATGGTCAGTTGCAATAATGTCAATAGCTCCGTCCTTCAATCCCTCAATAAGAGCAGCCCGATCCGACTCTGTCCGTAAAGGCGGGTTCATTTTCGCCATGGCGCCGTGTTCAAGCACCGCTTTTTCCGTCAGGGTAAAATGGTGAGGAGTTGCTTCTGCCCACACCTTAACACCCAAGGCTTTGGCTAAACGCACCAAAGCCACAGAATTAGCAGAGCTGATATGCTGAATCTCTATGGCGGCACCGGTATCTTTGGCAATCATGATGTCCCTTGCCACCATAGCATCCTCTGCCAGAGCCGGTGAACCGTAGATTCCAAGCTTTTGGGAAGCCACGCCATGATTAATTCCGTTTTCCTTAATAAAGGCCGGATCTTCCTCATGAAAGCTTAAAGGAATATCCAGCGCCGCTGCCTTTTTCATAGCGGCCCGTACCAGCCTTCCGTCCTTTAAAGGAATTCCGTCATCGGTAAAACCTACGGCCCCGGCGGCCTTTAAGGCTTCCATATCCGTTAGCTCTTCTCCTTTAAAACCTACAGATACTGCCGCTGCGCTTAACACATGAATGTTCGTTTTCTTTCCCTCTTCCAGCACATAACGCAGGGTTTCCACATTATCCACAACAGGCTTAGTGTTGGCCATCAGAACCACCGTAGTGAAACCGCCCTTTGCTGCCGCCGCTGCACCAGTGTGGATGTCCTCTTTATAAGTAAATCCCGGATCCCGAAAATGGACATGAACATCCACAAGACCGGGGGCAACTACCTTGCCGGATGCATCAATGATACGAACATCCGTATCCTCCTGAGGTACAGGACCTCCCCCCATCATCACCTTTTCAATTTTGTCTCCCTTTATCCACACATCTCCCGGCGCATCAACTCCTCTTCCCGGATCCACAATTCTTCCGCCTCTGATTACGATCATTCCGATTCCTCCTGTTAGTTTTTCTTTTTATGAATAAATAGTGCCTTCATCCGATCATTTCGTTTGTTTTTCCAGGACAGAGGAGCCCTTTTTGCGATTTCTGTAAACACTCCCTGAGGAAGCTCAAAAATAAATACGATGCCAAGGACAATAGACACTGCCACTTTTACAGCCTCAAATCCGGTAACAGAAGCCTGGCTTAACTGGCCCGTCACAATATAATAGGAGGTCCAGTAAACTCCGGCTCCCGGCACAAGAGGAAATATCCCCGGAATCAGGAACAGAGTCACCGGGCACCGTTCCCATACCGCAAAAAGCCTGGAAAGCAGAATCACCCCTACCGTGGCAAAAAAGGTGGCCTCTGCCGAAGGCACTACAGAAATAAGACCGCTATAAACCACCCAGCCCACACCTCCGATAAGCCCGCAGTAAGGATAATAAATCCTGGGTACCGAAAACAGCAAAGAAAATGCCACTGTCCCGACCGCTGCCGCAATAATATGACTAATCACAGAACCGCACCTCCTGCTAACCGGTTATAGACCGTAAACATGAGTCCTACCCCCAACGCTATGCAAAAAAACACCAGCAGCGCGTCCAGCATCCGCACCGATCCGGAGATATAATCTCCATCAGCAATATCCCGGATGGCATTGGTAAAAGGCACTCCCGGCACCAACGGAATAATGGAGCCGATAATCATATAATTTAAATGTTCTCCTATATGAAAATGATACATCATCATACACAAAAAGGTCACCAGAAATCCGCCGGAAATGTTTCCCACAATTTTGGACAACTTTGGGGCGCTGACAAAAAGGACAAATATGTACAGCAAAAGTCCGGCAATAAAAGCCGCTCCGCTATCCGCAAGGCTTCCTCCAAAGAGATGGCAAAAACAGCCGCTTCCGATTCCTGATGCCAGAATCTGCATGGCTTTTGTCTTTCCCGGCATATTTTGAATTTCCTTCAGGGCTTGGCGCGCCTGCTCTATCGTATAATGGCCTGCCTCAATTTCCCGGGACAACTGGTTCACCGCCGCCACCCGATCCAAATGGGCTCCACTTACGGGAATGTGCTGTACCTTGGCAAAATACTGCTCCCTTACATTTCCCGCTGTCATTAAAATACCGTTGCTTAAAACAAAAGCATTGGCAAAGTCCACTCCGTAGTGGCGGCAGATTCGGTCAATGGTTTCCTCCACCCGAAAAATCTCCGCGCCGTTTTCCAGAAGGATATGACCCGCCTCCATGGCAGCCTCCAGGACCTCCCGTTCCCATTCGCCTTTTTCCTCTTCTAAGTCTCTAGCTTCTTCAGACATTCTAACACCCCGCCGATAGTCTCAATCTCAAAGTCTGCCAGGGAACGGTCAAATCCGAACCTGTCATCAATCACTGCCGCCACCTTCATTCCCGCCCGATAAGCAGCGGTAATCCCTACTGTAGAGTCCTCAACAACCAGGCATTCCTCTTCCCTTACCCCCAGCCTGTCCGCTGTATAATGGTAAATCTCCGGATCCGGCTTACTCTGGCGGAACATGTTTCCGCTGACTACCTGATCAAAATATCCGATAATTTCATTTTCTGTCAATACTCTGGTCACCAGCGGAAGGCTGGTGGAAGATGCTACTGCCAGGCGGTATCCCTGAGTTTTTAGAGCGCGGATCACGTCCTCGGCTTCTTTCCGGAAAATTTTACGGTAATCAACCGTCTCATAAATCGTACGTTTTTCCCGGTATTCTTCCCGAAGCTCCTCCCAAGCCTGACCATTTCCCACGGCCTGCTCCACAATACTCCAGGTATCCTCAGCAGTCCGTCCTACCACGCCGATTAATTCTTCCATGGTTATCCGCGGATTCTTTGTCCGAGCAAATCGAAGTAAATCCTTCAGATATATCATTTCGCTGTCAATCAGTACTCCATCCATATCAAAAATTACTGCCTTTATCCTGCTATCCGACATATGTTCCTCCATGAGTAAAGTTCCAAATTTCTATGCCCCATTATCATAACATAATGGGACGGATTAATCCAGATTTTACTGTATTTCTTCAACGGCAAAACCCATGCGTCCTACAGAAAAAGAATGCATGGGTTTTTAAGAAAGATATATGGAATTTTTATTTTCCAGGTCTGTATTACGCCCGTTCTCCGGAGCGAGAATAAAAGCTTATTAAATACAGGCCGCACAGTCCAACCAGGGCATATACGATTCTAGATACCCAGGTCATGCTGCCAAAGAGGAAGGATACCAGGTTAAAATCAAAAAATCCGATAAGTCCCCAGTTGACTGCCCCTATAATGCCGATTGTCAGCGCCGTATAATCTAATGCTTTATTACCCATTTCATTCCCTCCATTTCTGGTTATACTATGGATAATGTACACCAAATTCAAAAAATTATACGCACCTCAAGGGTTTCTATTATATATGGCGGCTTTCCAGATTCTTCAAAATGTCCTCTTCTCCCTGATCAAAAAGCAGGCGTTTATTATATTCATAATACCTGTCACACTGATATTCTTGCAGAAAGGAAACGCTGGAATGTCTGGAATTTAATTCTGTCACAAACACCACCATTTCCTGGCCGTCTCCAAAGGCCGCCTCCATGAAATCAAAGGCATGTTCCAGCATAGCTCCTCCATCCGTTACCATTTTCTCATAGCGGTCGCTTTCTGCACCAAACCATTGGCGGAGCTGCTGCCAAACTTCCTCCGGATCATTCTTTTTCTGGGCCTTCAGCTCTTTACTCCAGGATTCCAAAAAGCCCATTATCCGACGGTATCTCCGTTTTTCTGCATCAGTTAAAAGCTCGGCTTTTTTCTTTTCCTCATAACGCGAAGAAACCTCCTCAAAAATTCCATCCAGAATTCTTATTCCGCTGACAGGGTTTTCTTCTCCTTTGGAGCTATCGTCTTTTTCCATAGCGCAGTAAGCTTGGTAGCCGCTAAGCTCCTTCATTAAAATTTCCAAATCACCTGCCAGCTCCTGGCATGCGGCAAACTGGCCGGATAGTCCGGAAAGCAATAATCCTACCAAACTCAGCTTTTCGTCAAAAGACGCTTTGGCCGCCTGATTGCAGACGTTTTCCCGAATGGTTCCCTCCAGGATTTCTTCTACCTGATACTGACTGCGGTAACGGCCATACAGCTCCAAATAGTTGGCAAAATCCTTGGCAATTAGCGGATATTGAAGGTATTGTACTACTACTTCCCGGTCCACCCTTTTCTCCAGCTTTTCATATACCTGAATAAGCACGGACAGGTCTTCCCAGCCTCTGGGTGTAGCAAAGAGCTTTCTGTCTACAGTAGTCTCAATCCGGCACAAATTTTGAGGCTTAAGTTTTAAGTAAGACTGAACTGCCGGATGGATATTTTGTTGAACTGCGTACTCCTGCCACACCTGGAAATCCGGTTCCACATAAATTTTTTTCATTCGATCCAGGGTTACCACATCAAATTCCCGAACAGATTTATTGTATTCCGGCGGGTTCCCTGCAGCAGCGATTATCCAGCCGGCCGGTATCTTGTGGCTTCCAAAAGTTTTACATTGCAGAAATTGCAGCATAGCCGGAGCCAGCGTCTCAGAAACGCAGTTAATCTCATCCAAAAACAGGATCCCTTCTGCCAGTCCGGTTTCTTCCATTTTATTATAAACTGACGCTACAATTTCACTCATAGTGTATTCGGTTACCGTATATTCCCGGCCTCCAAAGTTCTTTTTTTCAAGGAAAGGCAAGCCTACAGCACTCTGACGAGTATGGTGAGTAATCGTATAAGCCACTAGTCCGATCCCGCACTCTTTTGCTATCTGCTCCATAATCTGGGTCTTTCCCACCCCCGGCGGGCCGATAATTAGTACCGGGCGCTGCCTGACCTCCGGAATCACATATTCGCCAAACTCGTCCTTTAGCAGATATGCCTGGATGGTATCCTTTATTTCTTGTTTGGCCCGTTTAATATTCATCGATCATTCCTCCTGGTCCCTTCATTTGAAGATCCTCTGGCAATAAAATCAGCTTCATCGCCCATGCCGGTACGGAAACATCGCTGTAATTGTCTTTTACAAACACAAAAACCGTATCATAAGGCGGGCTTTCCACCGGATAAATGCCTTTCCCATCCGTAAAATAGATCAGCCCCCTAAGGCGTGCAAAATGGCTGGCTGCCATCAGTTTCCCAACGTATTCAAATACCGGGCGAAAATCCGTCCCCCCATGCCCTCGGATGGTGAAGCGGCTCATATAGTCCTCCATTTCTTCCCGGCTGGTAATTACCATATCCTCCTGGATTCTGTCATCACACTGGATAATGTGAACGTTGATTTTTCGAAAATATGTCTCCGACTCGGCCAAAATATCATAAGACTCTTCCAGGAAGCGTTTTACCAAATCTCCGGAGCAGGACATAGAAGTATCAATGGCAATGACAAAGTCCTCGATACGGCTGAGTTCTCTGGTTTCCAGAGGCTCCAGCAGGGGCATATTGCCGTAAAGCTCCATTCCGTAAGTGTAAAACCCGTAATCAAAAGAATCCGCATCGATCTGAATTTCCTCCTTTAAAACGGAAAATCGTCGTAGAAATCTTTTATAATCGTAACGTTCCCGGTTTTCCGCCTGAACCTGTTCCAGCAAGCTCTCGTTTCCGTCCGATTCGTCTTTCGAGCCGGTCTCCATTGCAGTCTGCACCTTTTCCCGGTTGTCTTTCCAGCGGTTTTGTCGTTCTATGGCGGCCTTTGGCGGCTGTTCCCTTTTCCAAAAACTATGATTGTCCACAGTAAAGGCGGCAATCAGACTGTCTTTCTGCCTTTTCGGAAGATTCATCTCCATCAAAGCCCGGTAAATGCTTTCGGCAGTAAAAACCTTTATTCCCCTGTTTTTAAGCCGCAGATATATTTCCCGGCGCTGAGCCGAAGGATGGATATAGGTACATTTTTGGTACAAAGTGTCAATAATGGACTCCATAGCAATGTCACAGGCCAGATGCCAGAGGACGTCCTCATCAGTGCCGTAAGACATCCCGGGCAGGATTGTCCCTTTCTCAGGTACTGCCTGAGAAGCCAGCCTGAGCCTCTGGCGGGGATGACTGTCCAAGTGTCCAAACAAACAGTGAAAAACCATATGAAGATAGGCCCGGTTCACGAAAACCCGGCCCTTTTGAAACAGCCCCGTCAAATATTCCGGTTGGTAATAAATCAGGAATCCATCTGTACCAATGCCGCAGCCGGAAAGCCCCCAGTCCGCTTCAATTCCCAAGCTGCTTAAGGACAAATCCAAAAAGCGCATATTCAAATACAGTTCGTTGCGGGAACGATGCAGAATCTCTTCACATATCTCTACCAGATTCAGCTCCTCTAACTGCCGCTCCTTTACAGGGTCGATCATAATACTTTCCTCATTTCGTATTTTTACAATTCAAATCTTCTCTTTTTGACCTGGACAGAGAATTCTTCTGTTCCTTCTTTTTGAACGCTGACAAATTTCCTGCCTTTCATTCGGCCCACATCCATCAGAACCGTAACCGCCTCAGTTTGACCAGCCTTTGCCGCTGCTTTTGTCATGACAGAAAGAGCATTTTCATCAACCCGGGGATCCTCTGCCACACAATGCAACACTGCCATATCTCCTACCCGTTCAAAAGCCTTTATTGCCTCGGCAGGGTGTTCTTTTATATAGTTTATATACTGTTCCCTGGCCATACCGGTTAACTGCACCGGATATTGCAGACGGTACCAGGACAGCTCCGCCACAATCTCCGGCGGCTCCTGGACGCACACATAGGGAAACAAAGAATCATATTCCGGAAATTGGAGATGGGTCTGCCGGAAACAATACCTGTATCGGTGGCCGCAGCCATGAGTCTCTAACACCAAAATCCGGGCCGGAGTATTTTCTACCGATTCCTCAAAAAATTCCGGAAGCAGCAGTTTGGCGGTAATATTGCCCTCTTCGTCCCGCAGAGTCAGCCGCAGCATCTGGTTCAGCTCTGCAAGCATTTCCGGCAGGCAGGACTTTTTTCCCTCTACTATGCGGACATCCAGCTCTTCTATCCCTCGGCACCCGGTAAAAAGTCCGGCTCCCAAGTCAGCAATAGAAGAGAAAAATGTCAGTTTTTTTTAATTTTCACAATTGTAAAAACCGTACCGGCCGATGCGAGTCAAACTGCCCGGTAATGCCGCCGATTCCACCTTGTCCCCACAGACAGCCGGTATACCGGCTAATTCCGGGCCGCGTTCCGGCTCCTTGCGGATCATAGCAGAAAACGCGTATTCTCCTACTTCCAGCACCGGGAAGGTTGCTGCCCCCGCCTGATCGTTTTCAGAGCCGCAGGCTGTGCCGCCGTCTATTAAAATAGCTTCCGGCAGTTCTACCTGACTATCCTCACCCAGAACCCGTAAGATCCGGACGCCTTCCTGATCTTCCTGCCGGCATTTTTCCCATAAAAGTTCCATATCCGCAGCTTCTCCCAAATTTTATGTTGTAAACCACGTCCTCATAGGTAAAACATAAAGGTTTCGTTCTCATTATATCCCAAAGAAAAGCTGTCTACAAATGGTTTTTTTATTTCGTAATTCTTTCAATCGTATTTCTTTTTCCCGCAGGTTTTATATGATTTTGGTTATTGACAAAGCATATTTGCCTTTATATCATTACAATTGTAAGGCTGAACTGTTACTTACAATTAGAAAAGCCGAAAGGAATTTAAGAATATTATGAGAGCGATTATGCTTATGTTTGACTCACTAAACCGGCACTTTCTTCCTAATTATGGATGTGACTGGACCATTATGCCAAACTTTCAGCGCCTTGGGGAATGTGCCTTAACCTTTGATCGTTTTTATGCCGGCAGCCTGCCCTGTATGCCTGCCCGAAGAGAGCTTCATACGGGACGATATAACTTTCTCCATACCTCCTGGTCCCCTATGCAGCCTTTCGATGAGTCTGTTATTTCCCGGCTGTCTGAAAACGGAATTTATACTCATATTGCAACCGACCATTTTCATTACTGGGAGGACGGCGGAAGCGGTTATCTGACCAAATATAACAGCCATGAAATTATCCGGGGACAGCAAGGTGATCCGTGGAAGGGGCAGGTTCCGTGGCCTGATTTCCCGGAAACACTGGCTAGGCGTAAAACCGGGGAAAACTGGCGCCATGACTGGATTAACCGGCAATTTATTACCTCTGAAAATGAAATGCCTCAGAAAAAGACGGTTGACTGCGGGCTGGACTTTATCGAGAGAAATGCTTCCTATGATAATTGGTTTCTCCAAATTGAGGTTTTTGATCCCCATGAGCCCTTTTATACTCAGCAGGAATATAAAAATCTGTATCCGGATGATTACCACGGTAAAAACCTGGACTGGCCTGATTATGGAAAAAATCAGTATGGAGAGGAAGCCACCCGCCATGTCCGCTATGAATATGCCGCCCTTTTAAGCATGTGCGATCGCTATCTTGGAAAAGTGCTGGATTTGATGGATCGGAAAAATCTCTGGAAGGATACTATGTTGATTGTCAACACGGATCACGGCTTTATGCTGGGGGAAAAAGAGTGGATGGGGAAAAATATTCAGCCCATGTATGAAGAAATTGCTCATATTCCCTTTTTCATTTATGACCCCAGATATCCTATGGCCTGCGGGGAAAGAAGAACTTCCCTTGCCCAGACCATTGATCTGGCGCCGACTTTGGCAGAGTTTTTCCAGATCGATGCTCTGCCTTATCAGGATGGCCGTCCTATCTCCCCTATCATCAAAGAAGATCTCCCGATTCGTGACACCGCACTTTTTGGGATTTTCGGCGGACATGTAAATATTACCGACGGAAACTATATGTACATGAGAGCGCCGGTTTCTCAGGATAATAAGCCTATTTATGAGTACACCCTAATGCCGTGCCATCTCCGAAAGCCTTTTTCCCTTTCTGAGCTGCAAGAATCAGAGCTTGTGGACGGATTTTTACATATGAAGGGCTGCAAGGTCTTAAAAATTCCGGCAGCTCAAGAATATAATGCCTATTGGTTCGGAAACCGTCTCTTTGATTTGAAAGCGGATCCCTGTCAGAAACAACCTGTCCGTGATCAGGAAGTCGAACTGCGCCTTTTGTCTCAAATGCGTATGCTTATGGCGGAAAACGAAGCCCCGGACGAACAATATTACCGCCTGGGAATTCCCAAAACCGGAGAGCTTACCAAAGAGTGTCTGGAACAGAAACCGGCAGACGGCTCCTGGCTTCCTTTTCTCTCCCTCCTGTCTCTGGACAAGCAAAAACTGATGCTTATTCTGGGCTCATATCTGACGGATATGCAAAAGCAGAAGCTGGCGGCACAATATCAGGCAGAGATAGAGCGCTATGATGCGGCTTTCCTGCTGGATTTTCTGGAAAAGCAAAATTTTATTCCCTGTAATAATGTTGAAATTATTAAAAAATTCTTTTAAAAAGAAAGCCCCAGAGTTGCGGTCTCTGGGGTTTCATTCTTTCAGACATAATTTCGTCTCTTTGTTACAAATCAAGTATCTATTTCAAAACAGCGGCTTTTTCCTTTCTTTTCCTGAATTTGAATTTTCAGATTTTTCTCTTCCGGCTCAAAGCGAACCTGTTCAATTACTTCTTGTTCCTTCCAGCTCTCAATTATATGTACAGCCAGCATGGCGGGGCCGGTCCGTCTCTCAATCAGATACTCCAGTTCATCCATAGACGGATTATCTGGTCCTTTTGCGGTAATTACCGTCTGCCCATTACCCATACCATAGACAGAAGTGCGGCATTTCCCGTTACTATATATTTTTTTATAGACACTATTCGATATCATTTTCTGAGCCTCTGCGCCATGGAGATAGTTTAAAGGCTTCTTTACAAAATAATCCTGAGGAAGAGTTTCTTTTCTTTCCCAACTGCCTGTAACTTCTTCTGCAATCTTCTCGCCGCTCACATGAAAAATCCAGTCAGAGGTTTTATCCTCAGGAATTCCATCCGCCAGGAACACATCTATAAAGTATTTTCCCGCCCATATGATTTTCCTGTACATCCGGACTGTCCTATAATTTTCTTCGGACCACTGCACAATGGTAAAGCTGTCCGGCATTTGATACGGTTCTGTCCAGTCCGCCTCTGCTTCTACATAAATTATACCGTCTTTTTCTTCATACCGGGTCAGTTTACAGTTGACGGGGGCCTGATTTTCTTCTCCAATCGCAACTGTATTATGAGACGCCGTATTCTTATAATAATCATAGTGCATACGGGCCCCATACCCGGTTGTTCCTAAATCTCTGGCAATCGGTTCTCCATAAGCCAAATAACTAATCCCCAGGCGATCATAGTGGTCATGTTCTCCTCCATAACTGTCATGTTTTAGCAGTAAGTAACTGTCTTCCTGCCCCCTGAGAATTGTATGTCCATATTGGCCGGTTTCTGTATGATAATTTTCCAGGACTGCTTCTGCCGGTTCAATCTGATCTGCTCCATATAGAAGCGCCTCCAAATTATCTCTGTCTACATTTTTATAATAAGTATTTAAAACCAGCGCCAATTTTTTCCCGCCCAGTTCTCTATAAGGGAATTCGTAGAGCTCTTTCATATATGCAAAATGGCCGTAATTTGTGTCGTTCAGCATAGGAAGATCAAAGTTTGGCTCCAGATAGCCGCATACCATTTCCAACATTTTTCTATAGTTTGGATGATGAATATTGCTGTACTTTGTGTGAAGAGCAAATTTCTCAAATGCAAAAAAGCTGGTAAGCGCATAGAAATGATAGCCAAAGGAGCCTTCAAACCACATCTTATTCTCCAACATTCCATGCTCCAGTTGGTATAAAATGCCATAGTCTTCATACATTGCCGCGTCTGCAAGCTCCGGCTTATCAAACAATATTCCTGTCACCGCAATAGCAGAATTTATGATTACCTCGTGATTGTGAAGCTGCCTGTGCCGGTGTTCCAGCAAAAATTCTGCACCTGGCAAAAACAGTCTGTCACGGACCATACATCTTTCTTCTTCACTCATACATTCTGATAGAATATCATATGCCATAGCTAAGCTTCTCTGGAAATTTGCCTCATCCAATGTCTGGGCGCCCACGCGGCCAGGCCCGTTATAGGGAATATTTCCATGAACCTCATAATCCGGATAATAAATTGCATACTCTTTCAAAATCTTAATAGCCTTGTCCGCATAGGCACGCTCTCCTGTGGCCAGCCAAATCACTGCCATGGAAAATGCCCCATCATAATTTCCCCCATTGATCAACCCCCACCAGGAGCTGTCATAAGGTTCTCCTGTAAATACCTTGTTACAGGAAGGGCATCTGTGTTCATAAGGGCTGTTTCTGTCAAAGTCAAGCTTTACCGAGCAGTCCGGACAGTAATAATAAAGCGTCCAGTTGCCAATCCCGCTTTTGGGAACGATTATCTCGCCACGAAAAATCTCATCTATTTCCCTTTTCAGCCGCTTAATTGTGGCAGGATAACGACTGCTTCGTTCTCTGAGCCGTTTTCTCTCTTCATCAGTAAATTGAACCATTTATTCCTACCTCCCCTTTATTTTTTCATTTCAAAGCTTCTTTAAACTCCGTAGGCGTACACCCATAAAATTTCTTAAAGCTGCTGGAAAAATACCTCTGATTGTCATACCCGCAGCTTTCTGCAATATCCGCTACTTTCATAGATGTTTTTCTCAGCAGTTCCCCTGCTTTCTCCATCCGTTTGCGGATCAGATATTCATTAAAGCTTTCTCCCGTTACCTCCTTAAAAATTTCCCTCAAATAACTGACGCTAAAATGGACCAGTTCCGCAGCGCTCTCAGCTGAAAGGCCTCTGTCCTTCAGGTGTTCTTCTATATAACTCTGTACCAAATGCACTGCCACTTCTTGACGGTTTGCAGACAAGGTTTCTTTTACCTGAATACAGCATTTTTTAATGTACTCTTCCAGCACTTCGTGTATTTCCAGGAGACTTCCCGCTGTCATATGGCTCTGCAGCCGGGGAATATCCTGCTTATCCGGCCGTCCGCATTTATTTTTTTCCATATCGTCCGCTATCCCAAAGATCAGCTCTCCTGCCGAAATAAATATATAATCTCCGCCTTTGTTAGAAATAAGTGCAAACAACCCCATCAGCTGCTTTAAAAGAGCCAGGGCTTCCTCTTCTTCTCCGCTGCATACTGCGCCGCGGATACAGCTTTTCATGTTTCTGATCCGGGAGCTGATTTCCTTCTCCTGAGGAGTTGTCTCCTGCTTCTTTTCTCCATAAATCCGAATCTTCTTTTCCGGATTCAAAGCATCTTTCCATGTCTCCAGGGCATCCAGGTATGAATACCTAAGTCCGGAAGGCGTTTTATAAACCCTTCCTAAAGTCACATAAGGCACAATATCGTAATACTGTTCCATACTTTTTGCAAATCGTTTCAGTCCATTTATTAGCTGCTCTGTAAAACGCGCCTCGTTTCTTTCCTCCGCCCAAAAACATACCGCCAATTTATTAGGTTCCAGGCTTACAGCCCCAATAGAAAAATCTTTTGAAAAATATCCGGACTGAATTAGCTTTACGAATTCTTCCACTCTTTCCGGAAGCCCCAAATCCTGCAACACGCCTTTTAAACTCAGCACACTGCTTAAATAGCAGGCGGAGCCTTCCTCATAGATAAAACTCAAAAGCTCTGCATCTTCCGCAGAAATTTCCCGTCCTTCCAGAATTGCTTTTAAAATCCGTTCCCGATTTAAACCTGCGTTTCTGTCCGCCTGCTGAGTTAATGTATGCAGGTTCTGATTCAGGGCCTTCTGTCCGTCCAGCTCTCGTATAATCTTTTCAAAGGCGCTGATAAGCTCCTGAGGCATAAGCGGTTTTAACAAGTAATCTGTCACTCCCAGAGCAATTGCTGTTTTGGCATAATCAAACTCGTCATATCCGCTGATAATAATATTTTTTGTCACAATTCCCTGTTCCTGAAGCTCCCGAATCAGCTCTAATCCATTCTTGAAAGGCATAGAAATATCTGTAACAACAATATCAGGGTGTACTTTCAAGGCCTTCTGCAAAGCCTCTTCTCCGTCTTCTGCAGAAGCACAAATTTGTATCGGAAGGTCTGAAGCCTGAAGATTCTTCTCTAAAAGACTTCTTACAAAGGTCTCGTCATCAGCTATCAATACCTTATACATTTTTTATTCCACCTCCCTGTACTCCACGGGAATTGTCAATGTAGCGCAGGTATACTGTCCTTCCGCACTCTCGTAAGAAAGTCCAAACTCTTTTCCGTAGCAAAGCATGATTCTTTCGTTTACATTATAGATACCATATCCGTCTTTGCTGCTGCGCCTGCAGTGTTTTAGGCTCTCATTCATGTGTTCCAACTGTTCTTTAGAGATTCCCACTCCATTGTCCCAAACTTTCAAAAATAAGATGTCAGTCTGCCCCTTCTGTCCTTTTTCCGCTGTTATGCGAATCTCTCCGCCTTGCTTTTTTTCCTTAATTCCATGGTAAATTGAATTTTCTACCAAAGGCTGAAGAATTAATTTTATAACTCTGTATTCCTTCATCCATTCCGGCACTTTAATGCTGTATTTCAACTTGTCCTGATATCGAATCCGCTGAATATTCAAATAGCATCTCACATGCTCTGTCTCGTCTGCAAGAAAAATAATTTCGCTTCCCTTACTTAAGCTCAACCGGAAAAAACGTCCCAAAGAACCGGCCATCAAACAGATATCATCCAACCCCTTATCCGCTGCCTGCCATGTAATCGTATTTAGGGTATTGTACAAAAAGTGAGGATTGATCTGAGCCTGAAGCGCTTTCAGCTCAGCCCGGCGTTTTTGCTTCTGAGCTTCTTCTACCCTGTCCTTTTCGTTCCTCAGCTCTTCTATTATATTTTCCTGCTTCTCAATCATTCTTTGGAGTTTATCTGTCATATAGTTAAAGCTTTTACTTAGTGTTCCTACCTCATCCTTGTATGGATAGAAAAACCGCACATCCAGATCTCCGTTCTGCACACAAAGCATACTCCGTTCCAGCCTGCTTAATGCATCGGTTAGATGTTTTGAAATAAAAAACACAGCTGTAATACTCACCAAAAATAACAGCGCCGCCACATTCATAATGCTCATGCGAAGCTGCCTCAGACTGTTTAACAGCTCGCCTCTGGACTTAATGCCATATACCGTATAGCGCCCATCAAACACCTGGCTGCTTTCTACCAGATAATCTTTAGAATTTTCGCAGTCCTTTACATCCATTGTACCCAAAATCCGCCGGTTCTGGGAATCTATAATCACAATATCGTCAAAGAAGGTTTTATTTCCCATAAGGAGTTTTTCCAGATTTTCTGCATCTATCTGATATACAAAGTACAGCCATTCCTTATAATTCCCAACTGTAAAACGCTGTAGTCTGGGAATAACCTGTTTGTCTCCTGTAAATATTATATCAGTCATAGGAGGCATCCACTGAATCGGTTGAACGCCTTCGTTTTCATAGATCGTATAAAAAGGCGAGTCTAAAAAATCAAAGTCCTTTCTTCTGAAATGAATATAACTGTCGAATTCTCCTCTATCTGTATACAGATAGGCAGAAGATATCAGCGGTTCTCCTCTTTCAAAATCTTTTAAGTAATCGCTGACCATTCCCTGAGCTGCAACTGTATTTCTCGCCGATGGATCCATAAGGAATTGCTCTAATACACTAACAAAGCTATTGGTAATCAGCATAGAACGGGCACTATTTGCAATGATATTTAAACGCGTTTCCAGAGTATTGCTGATCTGGCTTAAGCTGTCTTTGGCACTCCTCTTAAAATTGTCTGAAACATTTTTTGCAGAAAGGATATAAAATGCCGTTCCGCTTCCAAAGCTTAAAATAAGAAAAATTACCAGAAATAATGCCAAAATTTGATATCTGAATTTCAAATTACGGATATGAAATCTCATAACATCTGCTCCTCTTTTATTTTGTTTTTCATTATATCTCGAAACAGATGTTTTTTCCATCATTTATCCTTTAACCGCGCCTGCTGTCAACCCTGCGATAAACTGCTTGTTTGCAAACATATATACTATCAGAATCGGAATAATGGCAATGGATGCCCCTGCCAGCATGATATGCCACTCTGCTGCCGCATTAACCGAATATTTTAATTGTACAACAGCAACGGTCAAAGTCTTTAGCTTAGGCGTGGTTATTGTCATAATCAGTCCTGTAATGTAATCATTCCATGCATTTCTAAAAGAGAACAGCGCCACTACTGCCAAAATCGGTTTGGTCAGCGGCAGGATCACCTTATAATAAACCTGATAAATGGAACATCCGTCAATAATTGCCGCCTCGTCCAGTTCTCTTGGAATTGCTTTTGTAAAGCCCATTACCAAAAAGACATTGGTGGCTTGTCCTCCTGTCAAAGCGATTATGAGGGCAATCACATTTTTATGTAAATGTAATTTTCGCATGATTTCATAAATCGGATACAGGGTAATCGATCCCAGGGATACAAACATCATTGACATATAAAGAGCAAGCAATACCTTTTTTCCTGCAAAATCTCTTCTCGCCAGTATAAATCCCGCCAATGAGCAGGTAACCACCGCTAATAAGGTAACGCTCATACTGACGAATACGCTGTTCCCGGTATATCTGAGAAAATCCGCTTCCATAAAAGCCCTGTAATAATTCTCAAAATGCCATTCTGACGGCAAAAAGTTTCCTCCTTGGGTCAGTTCTGCATTGGTTTTTAAGGAACCCAGTATTGTGTAAATAATGGGGTACATCGTAAAAATTACTGCGATCCCCAAAAAAATCCATTTTACTGTGCCTCCTGCCAGTTTCTTTATCTTAGCTGTCCGAGCCTTTTTCTCTATTTGAATGTTCGTATCATTCACCTCTAACTCTACCTCCTTAATAAATATCATCCAGCTTCTTTGCAAGCTTAAGATAAACTACCGTTACAATACCTGCAATGCAGGCTGTTACCACGCTTAACGCAGCGCCGTATCCGTACTGAGGAACAGCCTGTTCATTTGCTGAAATCGGGAAGAAATAGCGGTAGCTGTACAATGAAGCTACCATGGTCGCATTATTAGGGCCGCCTTCTGTCAATACCATTACATTGGTAATATCATGGAATGCGGAAGTAATAGCCAGCATAAGAATGATTTTTAAAATAGGCCCCAGCATTGGGACGATAATATACCAAATGGTCTGCAGCCCATTGGCTCCGTCTATTCTGGCACTCTCTATGGCGTCCTCTGAGACCTGCTGGATTCCGGCTATAAAATATACCATGTAATTGCCCACACCGCCCCAGACGGCCGTTAAAATCAGTGTCTGCATGGCATGTTTTTTTCCCAGCCAGTTAATAGGCTGGCTGACAATATGGGCTTCCATTAAGTATTTGTTAATCTCTCCATTATAGGCATTAAATAATAGGTAAAACACAAGTCCCATGACTGCGGAGCTCATAATCGTAGGGAGAAAAATAATGCTTTGAATCACTCCGTTTCCTCTTTTATGAGTATTTAATAAAAAAGCAAGGAAAAAGGCAAGCGGGATAATAATCAGCACTTTTCCAAATCCATAGGTAAAGGTGTGAACCATACTTTCCCAATATACCTTGTCTCTAAATACCCTGGCAAGGTTCTCCAGCCCTACAAATCTGGGGATTCCGGTTCCGTAGCCGCCATACTGGTAAAATACATATTTTAATGCCCAGAGAACCGGATACAGCGAGCAGCCGGCAAATAAGATTAAATTAGGGATTAAAAAAGAATAGGCTTCTAAATTCTTCTTTATGCTTTTCTTTGTCATATACATCCTTTCCTGAATTCCGCATCTTTCAGCACGTATTCATATATCTTTATAGCAAAGGGGAGCTGCAGGCTGCAGCTCCCCTTGCCAGTCCTGATTTCTTTCACATTCAGGTTCTTTATTTCAGGGTTGGATTCATCGGATCATAGTTGTCCATCTTAATCTCGTATCCTGTCCCGTTTGCAATTGCTTCTTCATAAGCTTTGTTATAGCGAGCCGTCAGATCCTGAAGAGTAGACTCCGGGTCTGCTCCGCCATAGTAAATGGACTCTGCCGTTTTATATAAATCTTCCCCTTCTACAATCATGCCTGCTCCAAATGCATCATGAGGTGCTTTAGGAAGCATTGCGTCTGTATCCCGGTTGATCTGAAGCCATTCCTTATTTTTAAAGTCCTCGCTTGGGCTTGCCTTTTCAAGGATACTGGGAATAATGCTGACGCCGTACCCGCCTTCATAATATCCAATCAAGTACTCCTCTGTGGCAAAAAGATCCTTATATACCTTAAATGCCGTCTCCAGATTTGGGCTGTCGGCGTTAAAGATATACTCACAGCTTCCATCATAGTACTGCTTTCCGGTTACTTTTCCGCCGACAGTGGGAATAGGAGCTACACCCCATTTAGAGGAATCCATGGGGAACTGATTTGCATATACGCCGGGTTCTGCATGGCTATAGGACATATACATACCGATTTTCCCTGCTGCAAACTGTGTTCTTAATGGGTCAATGTCCAGGGACTCACAGCCCGGGAATGCACATTCCTCAGATAAAAGCTCGGTCCACAGCTTTAATGTATCCGCCCAGTTTGTAAAATCATATCTGCCGTTTTTAAAGTCATAACCATAAGACATTCCTGTCTCCGCCTGAAGCCCGATACACATAGAACGCTGTAATGCAGAAGGCGCGCTCTTCATGTTCTCAGCAAATCCATAGATTCCTTCTCCTTTTAGCTGAGAAGTAATCAGCTTTGCATCTTCCACCATCTCTTCTAAAGTTGCCGGCGGCTCTTCAATTCCTACACGTTCAAAAATCTCTTTATTATAGAACAGGCGGCAGGTGGTTCCTGTGGTAGGAATAAAGTAGATTTTTCCGTCAAACTCATTATAGCCAGGAATAATCTCGTCTTTAAAATATTCTTTCATCTCATCATCCATAAACTGTGAGATATCCGCCCACTGTCCGGTTGGAAAATATGTGTTCCACACCATTGGCTGATTAACCAGGAAATCCGGTAATTCTCCATTTTGAACCGCCATATCTACTGCCTGTTTGTAGTTATCTGTATACAGAGTATACACTACCTCGATGTTGTCTGTATTGGTTTTGTTATACTCATCAACTTTAGCCTGAACATAGTCGGCATCGTGCCGGTCTTTTGACCAAACATTAATCACGGTCTTCTCGCCCTGAGTTTCCTCTTTCTTATCTCCGCTTTCCGCCTTAGCTTCCGTCTGCACAGCAGTTTCCTCTGCAGGTTGCGGAGAAGATGAGCACGCCGTCATTGTGGATGCTGCCATTATCGCTGTCATTGCAATTGCACGAAATCTTTTTAAATTCATATGTGGTACCCTCCCTTGTTTTTGTTATATTAATTATATCTGTTAGGTTTCTTGCTGTAAATTCAGGAAGTAAGGAAGCAATGTTCGAAATTTTATGTTTCATTTTTAAGGGGGGGATAAGAGACCTGTTAAAAATACCGGAAGAGGCCCAGCTTTTGCCGGGCCTTATGTATCGTCTTTATGCGCCATCGCACGGATTCTGTCATCTTCCGGAATGTCTACTGCAAATTCAATTTTCTTTTTTATAAGCCGTAGTACAGGGCTTAGAATGGAATCACAATCCCGACAGCGGCACTGGTGGCATACTCCATTGATTTCGCTTTTCTTTTATTCTGTCCTTCTCCACTGATTTTCTGTCTCACCCTCTCCCGGTTCCCATACGTTTCCGTCTATCAGGCTTTCCCATATCTCCCCCTTGTGCTGCACCTTATCCCCGGCAGCATAGCCGTTTGTACTTTCTGGCTGTTCCCAATTTGGGA
>JAETNT010000198.1 GCA_021772025.1 Enterocloster bolteae
ACAGTCTTTGCGATAATCTTGGCATATTTCTCTGCTTTCGCTTTATAAGCTATATTTTCGGGGTTCTCTTTAAACAAGTCCATATATTTATTGACCAGATGCAGAAGATTGTTGCCGTGACTTCTGGTGGGATTGCGCAAGTCAATCACCCCAATATGATACCCATAGTATTTTTCCGCAATGCTTCCATACGTGCGAAATAGATCGCCCTTGGTATCGGTGCTGATAAAACTCATTCCCGCCGCGCAGGCATACTCCATGTTCGGATACAAAAAGTTGGCCGTTTTCCCCACACCGGCTGCCCCAATCATCAGCATGTGTACATCACTCTCATCAATATAGGCAGTCACTTTATTTCTATGCCAACTGCTGCCCACTAACAGTCCCTGCGCCTTGGGCAGATTTTTTCCCTCTCTCCATGCTCTGCTCTCATATGGCAGGGCAAGAAAGGTATCCCGGATTTCTTTTTCTGAGGCAAAACGGGCTGTCCCATATTGCCCATCTCCAACCTGCTTTGCTTTAATCCGATTTAACGAATATTGATTTCCTACCGCCATCATAGCGATTAGAATGGCAAAAAATCCGCCTACCGGTAAGATATAAATAATCTGCTCCATATACGTTCATCCCTTTCCTACATCGAAAGTGCAACATCCTGCTCCCATTCCTGTTCCGCCACAGATAATGCTTTCAAATCCTCATTCCAGTCTTTTCGAATTGGCTGTTCAATCTCTACTGTATAAGGTTTCTCCAATGTCTCCAGTTCTGTCATAAGCCTTTTTGTGGCCATACTTCCCGCTGTGTCATGGTCCAGACAAAACACAATGGTCTCTACATCTGGCCGGTCCTTTAAAAACTGCAGCATGGGCTTTGCCGATACACCCATCAGAGCAATGTAACTATTCTGCTTCCAGCCATCCGGATGTAAGGTCAGATAAGAGAATAAATCCACCGGTGCCTCAAACAAATACACCTTCTTGCCATCTCCCCGATACTGAAAAGGATATTCAGGCCGACTGCCC
>JAETNT010000102.1 GCA_021772025.1 Enterocloster bolteae
ACGAGGCATACCATCTGCTGAAGTTTTCCAATGAGAAGCAGATACTGGAAAAGGCTTATAATGAGTATCTGGATTTGAAGAAGAGTAATCTTTGGGGAAGCAAGAAGTATTTTTAAGTGAATAAGTACGTATTTAAGGGCGTTCTGCGAGGGCAGGACGCCCTTTTGAGTCCAATTTGACTCCAAAGTATGCTTCCCGATTCGGGATGTTCTGGTGCTAGGTCCGCTGCCTCTGTGTGGATTCCCGTATGATGAGCTCTGTGTTCAGCAGTACCTGCCGCGGTTTTGCGCCAGGGGTATTTAATTTTTCAATCAGCAGCTCACATGCCATGTAGCCCATCTGATATTTTGGCTGGTTAATGGTTGTGATGGGCGGGGACGTGGCCTGGGATATGTTCACATTATCAAATCCTGTAACGATAATGTCCGATGGTACGGAAAGCCCGGCCAGGCGGCATCCGCGTATAGCAGCTGCGGCAAGTACATCGGAGACTGCAAACACTGCTGTGGGATGCTCCTTCTGGGACATGAGCTGGTGCGTGGAGGAGAGGGCCATGTCAAAGTCTAGTTCAGGCAGCTGAATGATCCAGTCCTTGTTCAGGGGGATATGGGCGGCTTCCAGTGTCTGTATATATCCAGCTTTTCTCTGGCGGGCATATTTATACCGGTCCGGTCCGCACAGAAAAGCAATTTTTGTGTGCCCGGTGGACAGGATGTACTCCATCATTGTCTTGGCCGCCGCCACGTCATCAATGCTGGTATAGGAGACCAGGTCCTGGTTTTCCGTATACTCACAACACTGTACAAAGGGAATAGTATGGTATAGGCTGTTAAAATATCCCTGGTCCATGGCGTTTAATATAATGGCGCCGCAGAGGTTAATGTTATTTAACAGATTAAAAAAGGTTGATTCAGTAGATGAATTAAGATGCTGGACATTTACCAGGGTGTAGTAATCATGGCGCAGGGCCGCGTCCTGTGCTCCCTTGATCACATCATTGTAAAATGGATTGGAGACAGACGGTATGTTGATCAGTATGACCTTGCCGTCCTTTTTTGTATTGGTTGTTATAAAGCTTTCAGGCAATGGATAATTCAGCGAATGGATGGCTTCCATGATCTTTTTTGCAGTGCTGCCTTTGACTGCAGTTGTATTGTTGATAAAGCGTGATACGGTGGCTATAGAGACACCGGACATATCTGCTATCTGGGAAATGGTTGGTTTTGTTGCCATGGCTGATACCTCACAATCTAATGATATATTTAGAATACACCAAAATAGAAGAAATGTACAGGAGAAATGTAAAAAATGTAAATTTTTACAAAGTATTGACAATAAAATGAAAAAAAGATATAGTATTAAATGAAAAAGCCATAAAAACTAGAAGAAAATGAAATAATTTTACATAAAAATGTAAAATACATGAAAAGGAGGAAAAATGAAGTTTGGTGTAAGTTCCTATGTCTGGGTATCCCCGTTTTCAAATCATACCACAGAACAATTAAAGCATGCCAAGGAGCTGGGATTTGACATCTATGAGATAGGTGTGGAGGATCCCTCGTCATTTGACCCGGCCTATGTGAAGCAAGAAGCTGATATGGCAGGTATACAGATTAACATATGCGGAGCCTTTGGCCCGGAGCGGGATATCAGCTCAGATGATTCCCGTTACAGGGGCAAGGGGATGGAGTATATCAGGACGCTGATTGATATGGCATCGGTTTTCGGCTCACCCTATGTGGCGGGACCTATGTATGCGGCAACCGGTAAGGCAAGGATGGCTTCAGAGGAAGAACGGAAACGGCAGAGATCCTATGCAGTAGATAATCTCAGGGATCTTGCGGGCTATGCCGCCACAAAAGGAATCAGGCTGGCCCTTGAACCCCTGAACCGTTTTGAGACGGATTTTCTGAACACAGTTGACCAGGGGGTGGAACTTCTGGATGAGATTGGATGTGATAATGTAGGTTTGTTGTTGGACACATTTCATATGAACATTGAGGAGAAAAGCCTGGGGCAGGCGATCCGCAGGGCGGGCAGCAGGCTGTTTGACTTTCATGCATGTTCCAATGACCGGGGAACTCCGGGACAGGACCATATTGACTGGGATGAAATCAGCAAGGCGCTGAGGGATGTTGGTTACGACGGCGCGGTGGTGATTGAATCTTTTACCACAGATATAACAGAGATTGCCAAAGCGGTTTCTCTGTGGAGACCCCTGGCTGCCAGCCAGGATGTGCTGGCCTTAGAGGGGCTGAAGTTTCTGAAGGAGAATTTATAAATATATAATTATAAATCAAAAACATTTAACTAAGGAGGGTGTCAAATGAAAAAAGGACTGTTAGCATTAATGGTGGTTTCGGGAATGACTCTGATGACTGCTTGTTCTGGTTCATCCCAGACAGAGACAACAACCGCAGCACAGACCGCGGCAAAGGAAGAAACGTCTCAGGCAGAGCAGGCCAGTCCCAAAGAAGCAGAGGAGTCCAGCGCGGAAAGTGCGGGGGGGAAGGTTTATGGTTATATTACGCCGGGGCCTGACACATGGTATCAGCGCAATGTGGAAGGATTTCAGATGGGAGCGGAGAAGGATGGCAACAAGGTAGTTATTTTAAATTCAGACTACGATGTCAGCAAAGAAGTCTCCAATATTGATTCCATGATAAACCAGGGCGTTGACGGGTTGTGTATCTTTTCTTTTAATGAAAGCGGAGCTAAAATCGCAGCAGAAAAATGCGCAAAGGCAGGTATACCGCTGGTGTCAACGGACAGTGTGGGGACAGCTCTGGATAACAATGGGAACGACATTGTTGCAGCTATTGACTTTGACTGGACAGAGATGGGCAACAATTACGGACAGTGGTTTGCGGATAACTGCCCAGGTGAAAATATCTTTGTAATCACGGGAAACTTTGAGTCAGTGCCCTGTCAGAGGATAAATGAAGCTATGCAGGCAAAGGTGGATGAACTGGGTAAAAATAAGATCATTGATATTCAGGAAGGGGAATATAATCCCAGCAAAGCTATCACGGTGGCACAGGATGCGATTGCTTCCGGCAAAGACTTTTCGGTTATTTTTGTTATGAATGAGGACATGGCAGCCGGTATTATCCAAATGCTGGATTCTCAGGGAGTGTCAGACCAGTATAAGGTGGTTTCGCAGAACGGTTCTCCCGCGGGCCTTCCCCTTATTAAGAACGGCAAGCTGGATTATACCATCTCATCATCTCCTGGTTGGGAGGGACTTGTTTCTTATCAGGTACTGAATCAGTACGCAACCGGAGCCAGCACAGCAGTTCAGCAGCAGGTTGAACTTCCCATTATGCCTGTGGACCAGAGTAATATTGATGACAAGACCAAGGTAGTGCCATGGGAAGTGGATGAATGTTACTGGGATTTGACAAAAGAGTATTTTCCAGAGTTAATGCAATAAGAAACATTTAAGTGGGGGTTCATATGAATCCCCATTTATAGATAAAGGGAGGGAAAGGAATTGGGAAATATTTTATCCATAGACGGAATCTGCAAATCCTTTTCCGGCATACAGGTACTGAAGGATGTGAGCCTGGAGCTGGAGGCGGGGCAGATTATTTGCCTGGCAGGTGAAAACGGGGCCGGCAAATCCACTTTGATCAAGATACTTTCCGGCGCGGAAAAACCGGACAAAGGAAAAATCACTATATTTGGAACCACATATGAACGGATGACTCCCGGTCAGGCCATGCATCTGGGAATCGCTACCATTTACCAGGATGCCGACCTTGTGAGCTCCCTTACAGTATCCGACAACATATTTTTGGGAAATGAAAGGCTGAGGGGCAGAGCTTTTGTGAACAGCAGGGAGCAGGAAGAGAGGACAAGGAAGCTGCTTCAGAGCCTCAGCATGGATATGAAGCCTTCCATGCTTGTGGAAGAGCTTTCACCGGGACAGAAACAGAATCTTCAGATTGCAAAAGCCCTGCATCAGGAAGCACGGATTCTGATCATGGATGAGCCAACGGCTTCTCTGGGAGAGGAGGAGACCGCATCTCTTATGAATCTGGTGGAACAGCTGAGAAAAAAAGGACTGGGCATCATCTATATCTCCCATTATTTAGAGGAGATGTTCCGTCTGGGAGATATGGCTTATGTCCTGAAGGATGGTGTAATGGTAAAAAGGCTTATACTGAAAGAGACAAATCAGGATGAGCTGATTAAGGCCATGGTGGGAAGGGATGCATCCAACTTCTATCAGAAAGGAAGTTTTTCATCCGGTGACAGGGCCCTTGAGGCAGTGCATTATTCCGGCAACGGTATTGTCCGGGATGTGAGCTTTTCAGTGTCCAGGGGGGAGGTGTTTGGCCTGGGCGGTCTGGTGGGCGCGGGAAGGACGGAGCTGGTACGTATGATATACGGAGCCGATAAAAGGGATTCAGGAACCCTGACCCTGGATGGAAAGGATATCACTCCCACGACTCCAAAATCCGCTGTAAAAAGAGGTGTATTCCTTGTTTCTGAGGATAGAAAGGGTGAAGGTCTTTTTCTGATACGTTCGGCCAGGGAAAATCTTACTATATCAAAAAACGACAATTCTTTTTTTCTGAATCTGAGAAAGGAAAAAGGAATTGTGGAAAAAAGCATACAGCAGCTTAAGATAAAGGTATTCAGCCAGGAGCAGGAGGTAGGAAATCTGAGCGGCGGCAACCAGCAGAAGGTGGTTATTTCCCGATGGCTTCTGGAGGACGGGGATGTATATATTTTTGACGAGCCCACCAAGGGCGTGGATGTGGGGGCTAGAGAGGAAATCTATAAGCTGATTGAAAAACTGGCAAAGGAACAGAAGATTGTAATTATGGTATCCTCCAACATGCCCGAGCTTATTTCCATGAGTGACCGGATTGGGGTCATGAGGGAAGGGCGGCTGGTGCGTATCCTGGATTCGGCAGATGCCACAGAAGATAGGCTGATAAAAGAGTATATTGGAGTGAAGGAGTGAAGGACAGATGAAGGACAGAAATAATCTGAAATACAAAATTTTAAGTCAGCAGTGGCTCATACTTCTGTTGATTATTTTACTGATATCCGTGCTTACGGCGCTGAAAAATCCCAGATTTCTTATGCTTAACAATGTGATGAATATTTTTGAGCAGATTGCAGTTCTGGGCCTGGTGGCTGCGGGCGCTACTATCCTGATTATATCAGGGAATTTTGATATATCGGTTGGAGCGGTCATTGGATTAAGCTCCTGTCTCATGGCCATGATGATGAACGCGGGGATCCCCATTCCCGCAGCAGCGGCGGCGGGCATCCTCACAGCCATGTTCTGTACGTTTTTTAACGGGGTACTTGCGATTCTTTTTAAAGCGCCTTCCTTTATAATTTCGCTGGCAACCACCAGCGTATATACAGGAGCGGCCCTCTATCTGACAAAAGGAGTCATTCAGACCGTGTACGGAAAATTTGACACAATGAACCGGTTCCGCCTGTTTGGGGCAATTCCTCTGATTTTTATTATCAGCCTGATGGGGTGTGTGGTGGTTGGCATTATACTGCGGTATACGCAGATAGGACGGCGTATCTTTGCCATTGGTTCTAATGAGAAAGCGGCATTCCTGTCAGGTATCAAAGTGACCAGGAATAAGCTTATATTCTTTGCCCTGAATGGCTTTTTTGTAGGCCTGGCTGCTGTTCTCTTGCTGTCCAGGGTAGGCTCGGCCCTGCCTTCCACAGGAGCGGGATATGAACTTCAGGCCATGGGAGCGGTGGTAATTGGCGGGGCACCTATTAACGGTGGAAAGGGAAATATTGTTGGAACATTTTTCGGCGTACTGCTTATGGGACTTATCTCCAACGTGCTGAATATACTGGGAGTCAACTCTTATCTTCAGGAGATTGCTTCCGGCGCCCTGATTATCATATCTCTGGGAATCAGCGCCATCAGAGTCCATATGCTCACAAAGAATTAGGGAGGTTCATGATGAAAAGTATAGGAATCATTGGATGCGGAAGGATTGCTCAGGTAAGGCATATTCCGGAATACGCAGACCACCGGGACGCAAGACTGGATGCGTTTTATGACCTGAACCCGGAGAGGGCCAGAGAACTCGCCGGTACATACGGAGGCCGAGTTTATGAGACATATGAAGAACTGCTGGAGGATGAAAAAATTGACGCTGTCTCCATATGTGTTCCCAATGAGTTTCACGCAAAGATATCCATTGCGGCACTGAAGGCGGGGAAGGATGTACTTTGCGAAAAACCAATGGCAGTAACCCTTGAGGAGTGCCGCCAGATGGCAGAAGCTGCTGAGAAAACAGGACAATGCCTTATGATTGGGCAGAATCAGAGACTAGCCAAAGGCCATGCGCTTGCCAGGAAGCTGATTGAGCGCGGGGATATTGGAAAGGTTATAACCTTTAAGACTACCTTTGGACATGGAGGGCCGGAAAGCTGGAGCATTGATCCCGGCAGTAATACCTGGTTTTTTGACAAAAAAAAGGCTGCCATGGGAGCTATGGCAGATTTGGGAATCCATAAGACAGATCTGATCCAGTACCTGATGGGAGAATACGTAGCAGAGACTACAGCTGTGATTACCACCCTGGATAAAAAAGATGGGAGCGGAAACCTGATCGGGGTGGATGACAATGCCATCTGTATCTATAAGATGGAATCAGGCGCAGTGGGAACTATGACAGCCAGCTGGACTTACTATGGTCAGGAAGACAACTCCACCATATTGTATGGGTCCAAGGGGATTATGCGTATCTATGAAGACCCGGAATACTGCATCAAGATTATAAAGCCGGACAATGAGGCTATCCTGTACAATGTAGATCAGATTCAGACCAATGACAAGCAGACAAAATCAGGTGTAATAGATGCCTTTATGGACTGTATTGTTCACGGAAAGGAAGCACAGCTCAGTGGAAAAAGCGTACTCAGCGCTATGGAAGCAGTTTTTGCAAGTATAGAATCTGCCAAAACAGGAAAAACAATTAAAATAGGCTAAGGAGAATGAAATGAAGTTAGGGTTTGTAAGTGCCATCCTGGATGGATGGACTTTTGAGGAAATGATGGATACGGCTGCCGGACTGGGGTATGAGTGCGTGGAAGCCGCTTGCTGGCCCCAAGGGAAAGCGGAACGCCGCTATGCGGGTGTAAGCCATATTGACGTGGATAATGACAGCCGTGGGTACGTGGCGCATATTCATGAGACATGTAAAAAGACAGGAGTTGAGATCAGCGCCCTGGCATATTATCCCAATACCATGGACGGTGATTTTCAGAAACGGGAGGATGCCATACGGCACCTTAAAAAGGTAATTGCATTTTCAGAAAAGCTGGGCATTGGAATGGTCACCACCTTTGTGGGCAGGGATCAGACTAAGAGCGTGGAAGAAAATCTTGAGGCATTTGGCCGGATATGGCCTCCTATTATCCAATATGCTGAGGAGCACGGGGTCAGAATCGCAATTGAAAACTGTCCGATGCTGTTTGGAAGAGAACAGTGGCCAGGGGGGCATAATCTGTTTACATCACCCGCCCTTTGGCGAAAAATGTTTGATATAATACCCAGCAAAAACTTTGGCATCAATTACGATCCCAGCCATTTTGTGTGGCAGATGATGGATTATATTCAGCCTATCTATGAATTCAGAGAGAGGATATTCCATGTACACTATAAGGATATTAAGGTTTATCCCCAGAAGCTTAAGGATGTGGGAATTATGGCATATCCGCTGGAATATATGGAGCCCAAGCTTCCGGGACTGGGAGATGTGGACTGGGGACGTTATGTGTCTGCGCTGACAGATATTGGTTATGATGGGTTTACCTGTGTGGAAGTTGAGGACCGGGCATTTGAGGCGGACCGGGAAAGGATTCTGGACAGCTTAAAGCTTTCAAAACGTTACATAGAGCAGTTTGTAATATAATAAAAAGCCAGTATAATCTAATATCTCATAATTACTCACCCTTTTCCCAACGATTCCCTGTTTTTTCTCTTTAAAAATCGACCTCCGGAAAAATCATGTTTATGGTTTTTCCGGAGATTTCCTTTTCCAATGATATTACACATGTTTTTCGTATTGTTCTTTTTGGCGGCCCCTTATTGCAGTTAGTCATAAGTGCACAAATAGGGCTAAGATTGACAACGGACTGCCAATATGTGGCAAATGCAATAGACACAGGGTGGGATTTGCGTTAAAGTGGAATCATAAAATAACATATGCCCTATAATAAATGTATGTAAAGGAGAGGTGCTGACCATGGAAG
>JAETNT010000018.1 GCA_021772025.1 Enterocloster bolteae
AGGGCTTAACCAAGGCGGAGGAAGGAAGAGGGAGAAAGAAGGATGGAAAGTTTCAATGTGTGGTTTTGAGGGTATATGCAGATACCTGAAAATGAAAGAGAGATATGGTATAATTTCGATTATACTGTAACAGTATGCGCGAGTGGCTCAGTGGTGGAGCACCACCTTGCCAAGGTGGGGGCCGCGGGTTCGAGTCCCGTCTCGCGCTCTTTTTATGCCCGGTTTTACTGGGCTTTTTGTATGTCGTGTTGCATTTCGTGTTGCATTATCTCTTCAAAATAGCTATCCATAATATCATCTACCCTTATGCGCTCCTCTGAAAAAGTCTGCATATACACCCCTTTCATAACCTTATCTGATTTCCATCCGCCGCGCTCCTGAGCGTATTTATCCGGAATTCGCAGCAACGCCATGATAGAAGCATTAAGATGACGGAGGTCATGGAAAGTAATTGGCTCCATGCCGTTATTCATTTGCAGACGTATCCAGCGGTGATATAAGGCTCTGCCGCTGATAGAAACCAGTTCATCTGTCTGAACACGGTCAATTAATTCCTGGATGTATACCGGGATTCTGTGCCGCCTGTTTCGGGTAGGGTTCTTTGCCATGTCTTTTCTTATTGGTTCACCGTTTATGTCAACGACTACTTCACGGATCGTAATATAGTTTCCTGATACGGATTTTGATTTTGTAAGTCCCCGCACTTCTGACATTGAAAAGGACAGCCAGGCTGCTAACAGAACCGGAAGCTCTATATCCGTACCGCGAATAATTCTTAAAACATCTTTTGCGTTTGGCATTTCTACCATCCGCGGAGTAATCTGCGGTAGCTGGATATCGTCAAGGTCAAGTTCTTTTCGATATTTCCGAAGCACAGCGCTGATTAAGCCCCATTCATTTCTTAACCTTTTTGCTGATATGGGTTTCCTGCTGCTTCCGTTTGATGTTCGCTTTGATTCAACAGTAACGGCATCCTGAAGCATAGCCTCGTCAATATCTTTGAGTTTTATATGCATTAAATCCGGAAAGGCATTTTTCTGTATGCACTCATAGTCCTGTATGGTTGTCGGAGAGCGGTTTAGAGACTTGCACATTTCTATGTATCTGTCAATGGCTTCGGTGAGCTTCATATTGCCATATTCCTGCCGCTTTTTGAGCACACCTTTCGATTTTTCCTCTGAAATTGTGCGGCAGCGAATTCAGCCTCCTGCTTGCCCTGCGGACCCGGTGTATCACTGGTAAATGATTCATAGATCCGCTTGTCTTTCATTTTTTTGTTTTTGGATCATAGACCTTTTCTGTGTGGCTATACGCTAAACAGCGCCACGATCCAGAAGGTAGTTTTCTTGCTGTTGCCATAATATCATTCCTCCTTTTTGAGTATAAAAATAACACCTCTTGCCAAGATGCTTTTGGAATGATATAATCTCATCTTTGACACTTTGAGAACCGAGTAAGTGCCACAAACCATGATAAACACTGTGGCTGTGGCACTCTTTATTACGTATGCGAAATATAGTAATGTTTTATCTTCTTTTACTTTTTTTCTGAATCCCTTTCATCCTGCGTTTTGTGATAAACTCATAGTCTGTCCGGAAACCACATGCCTCATGGAGGTCATCTGTTATTTTTTGACGCTCATATATGGGCATAAAGCCCTGTTCTTCCACATCCGCGAAATTCATGCTTCTTAAAGTCTGGAGAAGCTGCTCTGTGGTATAAGCGCCTCTCAGAGAACGTTTCAGCAGCCGAAAGTGCAGCAGGGCGAGGAAGCATGTGAGGAAATGGGCCTTGATGCGGTCTTCACGTGTCAGATAGACAGGCCTTGCCCCAAAATCTGTTTTCATCGTCCGGAAACAGTCTTCAATCTGCCGCCTTCCTTCACTGACTTTTAAGATATCCGCAACCTCATCGTCCAGCAGGTCTGTACAGACAGCGTAGAGGCCGTCATACATTTCTTCCTCGGCAATCTTATCCTGATCGAGATAGTAGTGGATGTCTGCTTTTTCTCCTTCTTTGGTTACAGCGGTTTTATTTACAAATCTTGCAGGATCATTGGGATTTTTGCGCTGTTTTTTCAAAGCGCCGCCTGCTATCATCTTTTCTGCCCTGGCTATCTGCTCTGCACGGACCGCCTTTTGGTAAGCGGCATATTTCGGAGAATACGTTATAACCAGCCGCTGGTGTAGTTTTTTTGTTGTATATGGTTTGTCTTTGTAATAAAGGGAATCTTTCTCATCTTCTGTTAATTCCGTGATATCAGCAGGCATATCATCCAACAGACGCTTAAAACCACTCCTGCTTAGTGCCCATTCCCGATCCTCTGCGGGAAGTTTTTTGATAGACTGGGTTACGATAAATGCACGCTGTCCCATATGGTTAAATGCCCGGTTGTCCTCGGAAGCCGGGCCTGCATCGCTGCAGTAAATGAATTTTTCACACCCAAACTGTTGAAGGATTTTCGTTTCCAGGGGCTTTAATGATTTTTGTTCATTCTGATTCCCTGGGAAAAGGGAGAAAGCTAACGGGAGTCCGTCGCCGTCCGTAAAAAGCCCCATCTGGATAATGGGGGTTGGACGGTGCTCTTTGCTCTTTCCGTATTTTTTATCTCCATCCTCCTGCTCGATCTCGAAATAATAGTTGGTACAGTCGTAATAAAGGATCCGGTCATTACGGCCGCCCAGAAAAAAACTGTTCTTGTAAACCTCAGCTTGGATAAAATCCATCTCCCCAGCAAGGACAGAAAGTGCCCGGTATACATCGTGAAGTTCATAAGCTGGCGGCTCAAGGAACTGTTTTGCGGCACGGAAGGAAGAACTTTTGCTGGAAGGCTCCAGCACCCTGGTATAAATCAGGTCTGACAGGATTGCATTCAGGTCATAGGCGAACTTGTGGCGGTTTTTGATCTTCCGGCATATGGAGTCCATCCTGAGGCCATAGTAAACGGACTGGAGGAAAAGATAACCGCCGATGAAAAGCTTCTTCCTATGATAGTCCATGAGTTTATTAGAATGGAAAGGAACCATAACGACAGCGTCTTCCTGTTCACTTTTGTATCGGAGCGTTTCCAGGCGGGCCTGTTCATTGGCCCATGCCATAACGCCGTCCCTGTCTGTATCCAAGCGTTTGGACAATTCAGCCAGAGTGCCCAGCTTACGGATCGTTTTAGAAGTACTTTTTCCCTGAGCATTTGTGTAAGACTGGGTAATGTAAAAAGATTCCGAGTTTTTCGATTTGGATGTTGTCACGCGCATAATGATCACCTCTTATTACAAGTATACCATATATCACTAAATATTACTAGACATTAAAACAAAATATTTGACAAAAAAATGAGCCTGTTACAAGGCTTTGAGGTATTTTTTAGCTTATGAACGTGTCAAACACCCGTATAGCTTTCCACATATTACATGTTTACAAACGCATGTTCGGTGTGTTATGATATGACTACACCAAATAAAGAGGGGGTGCTATTCTTGGAAAGCATACTGTGCGTTGATATACCAGTACAGATGATTTCCTGTACTGATACAAATGGAAAAATTACACCGATGAGATTCCGGTTTCGTGATAAGACTGGAGAAATTATTACGGTTACGATAGATAAAGTGCTGTCTGAAGACCAGGACAGAAACAGGGTTGGAGTGAATTTCTCATGTGCTGCCATGATTTATGGGGCTAGAAAGACATTCAATCTCTGGTACAATTACTTTGCCCACGAGTGGCATCTTTCCCGTTTACATGTCTAAATGTCTACAATTTGGAACAGTTCTCCTCGGATTGAAAAAATATGCTCTATGGGGATGACTGTTCCATCTGTAAAAATTATCTGGTGGGCATATTCATCAATCTTTTTTATTCTGCCACAGATAACCATATAGGCGCCACCATCTTTTTTCTCATCTGGTTTAAAATATTCGATTTCGCATTCTGGTTTCTGCTCCAGATTTTCCCTGATCAACTGAAGCTGCTCGTCCAACTGCTCTTTCTTATTTTCATCCAATTCGATAAAAGCGTCGGTCAAGCGTGCAGTTTCCTTAATAGCAGCATCATGTCCTGTAAGAGCCGCAAAAGGTGAAAATTGTGCAGCACGGTTCAAAGCAGACATCTGAGGGTGCTTTTTGGATACATGATGTGGAAGATTAATGATGTCATCGTATTTGTGTTCATCTTGTTTATTCACGCCTTGTGTCCTCCAATCTGATGGTTCCGTTCTATGGTAGTCGCTCCTTCTTGAAGATTCATTCCTTTTAGGATTGCGTTCTTACCGAATTTCTTTTTGACGGAAAGCATTGCTTCTTGTAGTTTCCTTTCCTTGGAAAGCCTCTCTTCTTCCTCTTTCCTTTCTCTCTCCAAAGCAGCGTAATCCGTAAACAGATCTAATTGTTCAAACTGTTCAGTTTCCTTAACTTCCGATTCATCTACCAGATGGTTTGCCACAACAGTCACACGGCGGATTAAGAGGTTCGGATTTATAATCCTGTCATACAGATCCATGATGGCATCCATGATAATCTGCGTGGATGAGGTTTGACGATTTAGATTTGCAGTCCCGTGGGCATGCTTTGGAACCTTCCGTCCATAATGGTCTGTTGTGACTTCACCCTTGTAGCTGCTTCTGATTTTGGCATCAGTGAGGTTGTCAATGTCATAACCAATGGTGAGTACCATCTGATCAGTTACCAGTTTCTTCTCTACAAGGTCAAGAACCAGCAGATCAGTCATTTCCCTCACAATTAATTTCCCTTTTTCTGTATCATAGGGACACTGCAGGACCTGACCGGAACTGATGCTGTTGGTTTCTGGTTTATAGGATTTGACTAAATCAATAGTAGTTGGCTCCCAGCCCCATGCATGGTCAATCAATAGTTCTGCATTTACACCAAACATATTATACAGAAGGTCTTCATTATGGTATTCGTTGTCACCGCCTAATGAGCAACGTGCGATATCGCCCATGGTAAAAAGGCCGGCAGCTTCCAATTTTTTCTGGTATCCATGCCCAACCCTCCAAAAATCTGTGAGGGGGCGATGGTTCCATAAAAGTCGCCGATAACTCATCTCATTCAACTCTGCAATGCGGACTCCATGTTTATCTGGTTCGACATGTTTTGCTACGATATCCATTGCAACTTTACAAAGATATAGATTCGTGCCGATGCCAGCAGTTGCAGTGATTCCCGTACTATCAAGCACATCCATTATGATTTTGGATGCCAGTTCCTTTGGCGTCATTCCATAGGTTTTCAGGTAATGCGTCACATCCATAAATACCTCATCAATGGAGTAAACATGGATGTCCTCTGGAGCGACGTACTTCAGATAAATATCATAGATGATGGTGCTGTATTCCAGGTAAAATGCCATCCTTGGTGGTGCTATAATATAAGAAAGTTCCAGCTCTGGATGTTCTGCAAGTTCTGGCGCGGAGTAGGAAGAGCCAATAAACTGTCTGTTTGGCGCTTTGCTCCTTCTTTCGGTATTGACTTCCTTAACTCGCTGAACCACTTCAAACAGTCTTGCCCTCCCAGGGATGCCATAGGCTTTCAAAGATGGAGAGACTGCAAGGCAGATTGTCTTCTCTGTTCTTGAAGCATCCGCAACCACAAGATTTGTGGTAAGAGGATCAAGCTGCCGTTCCACACATTCTACAGAAGCATAAAACGATTTCAGATCTATGGCAATATAAATATGGTTGTCATCCATGTGAGATCCTCCTTCCACAAATAAAAACAAACTGCTATAGTATTCCTGACAAAAGTGTATAGGGATATTATAACAGAATGTTTGTTCGATTTCGTTATTTTTCGGTAATTAAAAATATTTTCCCCAGGACCTTGTATTTTAAGCACTGTTAGAGCATAATTCTGAAGCTGCCTTTGACTCAATCAGCATTGGGATTTTCGTTGTGATCGTGTCCTTTGTAATTCGACATTCGGTAATATTTTCCATATCTGGGAGTTCATACATAATGTCCATCAAAACATCTTCTAAAATGGTCCTCAAACCACGAGCTCCTGTTCCATTTTCAAAGGCCAGCCTCGCAATTTCATGTAACGTATCATCGTCAGATAACAGGTCGATTCCATCCTTCTTGAAAAGCATTTGGTATTCCTTTGTGATACTATCGTCAGGCTCTGTGAGGATGCGAACCAGATCATCCTCATCTAAATCATCCAAAGTAATAATGATTGGAAGCCGGCCGACCAGTTCTTGCATTAATCCATATTTAATGATTGCTTCATGACCTTGTTTGCTGGCAGTTAAACCAGAGAAAGCTCCACCGCATATAAATAAAATATCCTTGGTATTCATGGAAATCAAAGTGCTTGCAAGACCTTGCATTTTTCCGCTTGCTGGCAGAGTGACTTCACAGCCCTCAATAAGTTTCAGTAAACCTGATTGCACATTTAAGTTTGATCCGCCTTTGGATTGATTGTCTCATCCAACCCAGCTAACTTGTCTATCTCATCAATAAATATAATGCCGTTTTGGGCGTTTTGCGTGTTTCCTTTCGCTTTGGCGAGGAGTTGCTGAAGGCAGATTTCGGCATCATTTCCGGTAAAGCCGGTCGGAGATATTTTTGTGGCATCCAGAACAGCAAATGGCACATTAAGAATATCGGCTAATGTTTTAGCCAAAAGTGTCTTTCCAGTTCCGCTTGATCCAACTAAAAGAATATTAGATTTTTTGATAAGTCCACTCATATCCTGGAGCCTTTTAATATGGTTGCTGACTGCGACAGAGAGAGCTACCTTCGCTCTTTTTTGCCCGATAATGTATTGATCTAACTTCCGACATATATCAGAAGGCTTCATATTGCGAAGTTTAGGAGTAAATCCCTTTGCATCTTCTCTTGCAGAATGTCTAAGCTCCTTTGGCAGATAAACGCTTCCTTTATCTTTCTCCCCTTCCTCTTCCTCCTCATTTTCTTTTTTCCACCTTTTTCAGAAATGATTGAAGAAATCAGACCATTGCATAAATCACAGATATAAGTATTTCGGCGAATCGGACTTCTTATCAACTTTTTCACCTCATCAATTGGTTTTCCACAGAACGAACATTGTTCCATTCAAAATCGCCTCCTTCCATTCTTTTCTAAAAGCATAATATTTAGAATTGCTTTTGTTGTCGTTAATATGCTCAATATAGTCTCCTGTATAGGGAAGCATCTCATATACCTCAATATAAAAATATAATTTTAGTTATTCCCGGGCTTTGCTTCATTCTTACATTTTTCACAGCATTCCTGCCAAAGAAGTACTCCGGTACCCCCAGCCTTACTAGCTCACTATGAACATATAATGAAGTATAAAAACAATAGCAAGATATTGACAGCATACGTTTGATATGCTATAATTTGAACATCGCTGAAAGAGGAGGTGTGGATGCAGATGCTTTATGGTAGCCTAAGCGGAGGTGAATTGATGAAACGGATCCATGATACACTGGAGAAACATGCCAACAATGAACTGCAGGAGCATGGGGTCACATTCACGCAGATCCAGATGCTGCTGGCTTTGGATACCATGGAGGGCGGTTCAGCCACGCTGAAGGAACTGGAAAAATTTTTTGGAGTTGCCCAGTCCACTGCGGCGGGTGTCGCTGTCCGCCTTGAAAAAAAGAATCTGGTTATCGGGTTTACGGATGCGGAAGATAAGCGAATCAAACATATCCGGATCACGGATGCGGGAAAGGAATTGTGTAAAGCGACGCAGAAATCTATGGAGGAGAGCGAGCGCCGCCTGTTTGCCGGGTTGACCCCGGAAGAAAAGGCACAGTTTCTTTTACTGCTGAAAAAGATCCATGATACAATGGAATGAATAAAGACCTGTTTTAAAAACAGGTTTTTATTTAAACAAAATCAAACGCTTGCTTTTAAACACATACGATTAACAGCATATTATTGAATGAAAGGATGGTTGCAATCATGTTAAAAACACTTTCACATTACATCGGGGAGTACAAAAAGGATTCGATCCTGACTCCTGTGTTTGCGGCACTCGAAGTATTGATGGAAATTCTGATTCCCTTTGTCACGGCATCGATCATCGACAAAGGAATTGAAGCGGGTGATATGCAGAAGGTCTGTCTGTATGGCGTCATCATGCTTATACTGGCGTCACTTGGTCTGTTTTTCGGGATTCAGGCAGGACGTTACGGGGCATCGGCTGCTTCCGGTTTTGCCTGTAATCTACGTGAGGGAATGTACGAAAATATCCAGACATTTTCTTTTTCCAATATTGACAAATACAGTACGGCCGGACTGGTCACACGGATGACGACGGATGTGACAAACCTGCAGAATGCTTACCAGATGATCTTGCGGATCGCGGTCCGCTCGCCGTTGATGCTGATATGCAGCATGGCCATGTGCTTTATGATTAACGTGCGGCTCAGCCTTATTTTTCTGGCGGCCCTGATCGCCCTTGCCTGTGTCCTGATTACCATTATGTGTAAAGCCATGCCGGTCTTTCAACATGTGTTCAGCAAATATGACGATCTGAACGCCAGTGTCCAGGAAAACGTATCCGGTATCCGTGTAGCCAAAGCATTTGTGCGTGAGGAGTATGAAAATGAAAAATTCAGAAAAGCAGCGGAAAATTTGTATCGGCTGTTTGTAAAAGCCGAGTCAATCCTGGCGTTTAATAATCCGGTCATGATGCTGATTGTGTATGGCTGTATCATCGCATTGTCCTGGTTTGGAGCACATTCCATTGTGGGCGGATCCATGACAACAGGCAGCCTGACTTCGTTGTTCAGCTATGTCTTAAGCATGATGATGTCGCTGATGATGCTTTCCATGATTTTCGTCATGGTGTCTATGAGTACAGCCAGCACAAAAAGGATTGCGGAAGTGCTGAACGAAAAGGCGGACCTGTCAGGGCCCAAAGAGGCAGACAGGGTGATCCCGGACGGAAGCATCGATTTTCACCATGTCAGCTTTTCTTATAAACAGGGATGCGGTGAAGATACGCTGCATGATATTGATATCCATATTGAAGCAGGGGAGACGATCGGTATCATAGGAGGAACCGGATGCGGAAAATCAAGCCTTGTCAATCTGATCAGCAGGCTCTATGACGTGACAGAGGGCTGTGTATGTGTAGGCGGAAAAGATGTCCGTACCTACGATATGGAAGTGCTGAGAGAGCAGGTAGCGGTAGTGCTTCAGAAGAATGTACTGTTTTCCGGCACGATTCTGGATAATCTTAGGTGGGGCAGGGAGGATGCAACACCGGAGGAATGCAGGGAAGTATGCAGACAGGCGTGTGCGGATGAGTTTATTGAACTGCTTCCGGACAAATATGATACCTGGATTGAACAGGGAGGAAGCAATGTATCCGGCGGGCAGAGACAGCGGCTCTGTATTGCCCGTGCGCTGCTGAAAGAGCCTAAAATCCTGATACTGGACGATTCCACCAGTGCAGTGGACACGGCCACGGACGCAAAGATCCGGAAAGCATTTGCTGTAAAGATTCCCGGAACGACAAAGTTGATCATTTCCCAGCGTATCTCCAGCATACAGGACGCCGACCGTATCCTGGTTCTGGAGGACGGCAAGGTAAGCGGATTCGACACCCATGAAAACCTGCTGAGTTCCAATCTGCTCTATCGTGAGATTTATGAAGCACAGATGCAGGGCAGCGGTGATTTTGACCATGGAGATGATTGAAAGGAGAGTAGAAACTATGTCTGAAAAAAGTAGAATGAAACCTGCAGGAAGGAAAGGAGCAGAGCCGCTGGCAGTGATGAAACGTCTTCTGTCCTATGTGCTGAAGAACTATAAATTTTCCTGTCTGGCTGTACTGGCAGGGATCGCTGTATCTGCCCTGACCACACTTTGCGCCACATTGTTCATGCAGAGCCTGATTGATGATTATATCATCCCTCTGACAAAAGCGGCAGTTCCAGATTATATGCCCCTGGCACAGGCGCTCATGTCGCTGGCCGTACTGCTCGCGGCGGGCATCCTGTGCGCTTATGGTTATAACCGTATCATGGTAAATGTCAGCCAGGGAACAATGAAAAGAATCCGTATAGAAGCATTTACCAATATGGAATCCCTCCCCATCCGGTATTTTGACACCCATGCCCATGGAGACATCATGTCCGTCTACACCAACGACATTGATACGCTGCGCCAGCTCATCAGCCAGAGCATGCCGCAGCTTGTTAATTCCGGCATCACCCTGGCATCCACATTTGTCAGCATGATTGTCCTGGACATTCCTCTGACGGCGGTCTCCCTTATGGTAGCTGCAGTCATGCTTTTTATGACTTCAAAGCTCAGCGGCCTGTCAGCAGGTTATTTTATAAAGCAGCAGAAAGATCTGGGGGCGGTAAACGGATACATTGAAGAAATGATGGAAGGGCAGAAGGTAGTTAAGGTATTCTGCCATGAGGAAAAAAGCCTGGAACAATTCCGGAAACTGAACCGGCAGCTCCGTGAAAGCGCCAACAATGCCAACCGGATCGCAAACATTACCATGCCGGTCAATGCGAACCTGGGCAATATCAGCTATGTGCTGTGCGCTGTGATGGGAGGCCTGCTTGCCCTGAACGGTCATGCAAACCTCACCATAGGAACACTGGTTGCTTTCCTGAATCTGAATAAGAGCTTTACGCAGCCCATTACACAGATCAGCCAGCAGGTCAGCAGTGTTGTCATGGCAGCAGCAGGTGCAGAGCGTGTATTTAACCTTATGGACCAGAAGCCGGAGCCGGATGAAGGATATGTAGAGCTTGTGAATGTAAGGGAAGAGGAAGACGGTACTCTGACAGAATCCGATGAAAAAACAGGAATGTGGGCCTGGAAGCACCCGCATAAGGCTGACGGAACGATTACCTATGTGAAACTGGAAGGGGATGTAACCTTTGACGGTGTTGACTTTGGATATGATGACAAAAAGATTGTCCTGCATGACATAAAAATGTTTGCAACGCCCGGACAGAAGATTGCTTTTGTAGGCAGTACCGGAGCCGGAAAGACGACGATTACCAATCTGATCAACCGCTTCTATGACATCCAGGACGGAAAGATCCGTTATGACGGCATCAATATCAACAAGATAAAGAAAGCGGATCTGCGCCACAGCCTTGGCATGGTGCTGCAGGATACCCATCTGTTTACCGGAACGGTAATGGATAATATCCGGTACGGAAGACTGGACGCCACAGATGAGGAATGTATCGCAGCGGCAAAACTGGCAAATGCACACGGCTTTATCAGACGGCTTCCGGAAGGATATCAGACCATACTGAGCGGTGACGGGGCAAATTTGAGCCAGGGGCAGCGCCAGCTTCTTGCCATTGCCCGTGCTGCTGTGGCAGACCCTCCGGTGCTGATTTTAGATGAAGCCACATCTTCCATCGATACCCGTACAGAAACACTGGTGCAGAAGGGGATGGATGCCCTGATGAAAGGGCGCACGTCATTTGTGATCGCGCATCGTCTGTCCACGGTACGGAATGCCGACTGCATCATGGTCATGGAACAGGGGCGGATCATAGAGCGTGGTACCCATGAGGAACTGATGGAACAAAACGGAAAATACTATCAGCTTTACACCGGAAATGCTGTCAATGCATAAATCGGCGGCCGGTTTTGCTATCTGTACAAAATCATTCTTGTCCACTGAGGGTATTATTTCATTAATCCCCTTTTCTTAGCGTAGTCACACATGAAGAAAACAAATGCCAATATCAACATTATAAAGATAGACAATATATCCCATACATCAAGAACAGGCTCCTCTGTCATTTTCGATAGTATTATATTGACGATAATCCCTCTTTTCCCCAATATAATACTTGGAAAAGATATGCCCCATGCAAAAACAATGGAACTGACCGGAATTAGCGACCATGTTAAATTGCCGGATATTGCGATATTGCAAATAAGACATACTATAATTCCTATCAAAGGTGTTACCGAAAATAGAATAGAAATAATCACATTCTTTGCCATGTTATTTTCATCTTTTCTTTTTTGTATATTTTTCACACGAACCAGCAGTTGAATCTTCGCAAGGCTGAACTGTTACCATTGAAATATCGACGGATATCGCTTAAACTAAAAGCAGAAGAAAGCATGGAGGTGACAAACAAATGAATCAAAAGGCGGAAAAAGAGGCAAAAGTTTTTAAGCCCATGGCAGGAACAGCGCAGGCAGCAAAAGTAATAGGAAATCAGGCGGTATTACAGCAGATGAGAGTGGTGCAGATGGCCCAGGATCATCATGTGATACCCAGAGAATTAAAAGAACTATGCAATAGGAAATATAGCGGAGGATATGATTATTTGTTTGGAAATCTCACGGTATCTCTTGAATATCATATAGGAAGCCACCCAAATTATACAGCGGCAGTCAAAACTGCGCTGGAATATATTGATGATGATGCTCGAGCTGTGCAATTTGCTCAAAACCTTGCTGGCTATTTAAAAGGATTTCAGGGGCTGGATATGAATAAGTTTGAATTTTCAGATATTCAACATCTGATTCCGCCAGCTGCAGATCGAACTGATTTAAGATGGATGAACTACGGACGGAGCCATTGAGAAATGAAACCTCTGAAATTGTGAAAAAGCAGAGGCTGATAGAAAAGAATATCTATCGGCCCCTGCTTTTTTATACAATAAAACCAGAGAATGCTTACAAAGCCTTGCTATTTAATCCGAAATGGGATGATTTTTCCTTTTTTCTTGAGTTGCTCCTAATAAATAATTTCCCCTGCTCAATAAACAAATCTTTTTGCTCTTCAGTCAGAGAATGAAATATCTGCAGAAGCTTCTGATCCCGGTAATCAGACTGGGAATCGGATTGGTGATTTAATAAAAAGTCGGTAGAGACACAAAAATACCGGGCAATTTTTTTTAGTATCTCAAAATCGGGTTCTCTGTTATTGCGGACATAGTTTCCCAGAGCGCTTGCAGAGATACTTAATTCCTCTGCAAGCTGTTTCTGACTTATATCATGTTCTTCCAGCAACTCTCTTAAAACATCCCCAAATTTCATGCCAGCTTACATTCCTTTCGTCTTGCCTCAGTACCCTTAGCAAAAAGGGCACAAACAGCTCAATTATCCCGCTCTTACCAGATAGGGAAGGTGTGTTTTATTTATTGAATTTTATAATACAAAGGGGGTATTATAAAAAGTGAAAAAGAAACATATCGAATTGACATAATTCATATTGAATGATATACTGTTTCTACTGATAAGCTGGCTTTATAGCCGGAGAAAAAGCACCTTAGGGGATCCCACTATATGCAAAAAATACGGCAAAAGGAGATACAATAAATCAATGAACATATTGCTGGCAGGCGGAAGCAGCAGGATCATGGATGCCATGATTAATAAATTAAATAAAGGCGGTCATAAAGTGTATCTTTTAACCGGCCAAAAAGGGAAAAAAGGCTCTTATAAGTGGGCGCTGGAAAGATACAATTTTCTTTATGACGATGATAATGTGATACATATTATAGAAAGCGTAAAGCCCGACATTATATTGTTCATGGGAGCTTACGACACCAATTTTGACTGGACGAAGGGAAGGCAGGAATCCGTTAGGTATGCTTCGGGGCTGATTAATCTCCTGTCAATCTGCTCTCTGATGGAGAACGGACGTTTTGTTTATTTGTCCTCCCAGGAGGTATACGGAGGAAGCTATGGCAGTCATGTCCGGGAGGAGGAGGCGGTATCGCCTAAAAATTATAAGGCTATGGCTATAGCCCAGGGAGAAGAGATTTGCAGAAACTACAGTAAGCTCCAGGGGATCCAAACCGTGATTCTGCGCCCGGAGCGTATCTATCACATTCCCTGGAAGGGACAGGAGGAAGACAACCCCTGCTTTAGAATGTGCCTGGAAGCGGTGAGAGAGGGAAAGATCTCTGCTAACGAGAAGCATGTATTTTCTATGATCTATCTAAATGATGCCATAGAACTGATATATAAAGTGATGATTGAAAAAGAAATCAAACACTCCTGCTATAATCTTTCCTCTATGGAGGAAATCAACGAACTGCAGCTTGCAGAAATAATTAAAAAGGAGATGGGCCCCGGAATCAGCATTGCAGATAATACCATGGGGGAGAGCAGGCGGCTGATCCTGAATGGGAACCGGTATAGAGAAGAGTTTGGCCAGAAAATTTTTGTTCATTACCAGGAAGGAGTAAAAAAGACAGCTCAGTTTATAAAGAAAAACAAGGAATCTTTCATAACTGCCGGGGATGCAGGAGGAGGATGGTTCGGCCGTGTGCGGCACAGCATGGATGTTCTGCTGAGAACCGCAGTACCTTATATTGAAAATCTGGTATGCTTTTTTCTTTTTTTTATGCTGAATAACCAGACAGCCGGCAGTCAGTATTTTGAACGGCTGGATTTTTATCTTCTCTATGTATTGCTGTTTGCCACGGTGCACGGCCAACAGCAGGCTGTTTTTTCAGCTTTGCTGGCAGTAACAGGATATTGCTTTCATCAGATGTATGGGCGATCAGGCTTTGAGGTACTGCTAGATTACAACACCTATGTGTGGATGGCTCAGTTATTTATTGTCGGAATGGTAGTAGGATATATGCGGGATCGCCTGTATCAGGTGAGGGACGAGAAGGATGAGGAACTCCGCTATGTCAATGAGAAGCTGGAGGGTATCGCAGATATTAATGACAGCAATGTTAGGATGAAGCACGGTTTTGAGGCGCAGCTGGTAAATCAGAAGGACAGCCTGGGCAAAATTTATGAAATCACCTCCAGCCTGGAGAAATATGAACCAGAGGAGATGCTGTTCTATGCCGCACAGGTGCTGGGGACGTTGATGGACAGTAAGGATGTGGCCATTTATACGGTTGCAAATAAGGATTATGCCAGACTGTTTTCCTCTACATCCGCCGAGGCAAGGAAACTGGGAAGCTCCGTCAAGTATACGGATATGACGGAATTGTACGGAGAACTAAGAGAAAAGAGAGTATTTATCAACAAGACGCTGACGGACGGGCTTCCTCTGATGGCATGCGCCGTATACGCAGAGGAAGAAATGCAGCTGATTCTGATGATTTGGGGAATCCCGTGGCAGCGCATGACACTGGCGGAGGCCAACCGGCTGACTATTATAGGAACTCTGATCCAGAATGCCTCATTGAGGGCTAACCGCTATATGGAAAGCCTCAGGAGCCAGCGCTATGTGGGAGACACACAGGTACTGAAGGAAGAAGCATTTACCCGCCTGGTAAAGGTGTTCTTTGAAGCTCGTGATAAGGGGCTTACAGAATGTACTCTTTTAGAGATTGTGACAGAAGATAAAAAATATGAGCAGGCAGTTTTGACTCTGGGAAAAAGCATCCGCCAGACAGATTATATGGGGACGCTGGGAGACGGAAAGCTGTATATACTTCTCTCCAATACTGATAAAGAAAATGCCTGGAGTGTTATAGAACGCTTTCAGAATGCAGGTTATAGCAGCTTGCTCAAGGAGGAGATGGTATGACGCTGACCTATGAAGAAAAGCTTTTCCTGCTTCTTTTGCTCCTGAACTTTTTGGCGGCGGTTATCTATCTTTTGGCAGGTATTTTTATAGTAGTGCCTGTAACCGCCCGCAAAAAAGAGGGAGAAGAAGAGATGCTCCGTGATAACAGAAGGGCTTATTTGCTGCGGTTTTTCGTAATGATATTGTGTCCGGTAGTGGGCCCTCTGTTCTTTTTTGTATCTTATCTGCTGTATCTGACTATATTCAGATTTCGGGTTAACCTGGAAGACGTAACTTTTAGCAAAGACAGGGTAAGAACTCAGCAGAAAGCAGATGAAGACCGGGAGAGGAATGTAATTCCTGTAGAAGAGGCCATTGCAGTTAATGACAGGAAGAGTCTTCGAATGGCCATGATGAATATCATCAGAGGAGAGATGGATGATTCTCTGGCATCCATTGCTCTGGCTCTGGACGCAGAAGATTCAGAGTCGGCCCATTATGCAGCTTCTGTCCTCAGCAGCAAATTAAATGAATTCCGCATCAACGTCCAGAAACTATATGGACAGTTTAAAGAGGAGGCAGAGGAACAGACAGAGTGTGAGGAGATGCTTCTGGATTATATGAACAATGTTTTAAGACAGAATATCTTTACGGAATTGGAGCAGAACCGGTTTGTAAAAATCATGGATGAAGCGGCAGAGGCATTTTATAAAAAGAATGCTTCCGGAATGACAGAGCAGCAGTACGAGAGCTTGTGCCTTCGGCTGCTGGAAATACAGGATTTCGAAAATTCGGAAAAATGGTGTCAGAGATTATCCGATCAGTATCCGGATCAACTGTCCTCTTATACCTGTAAACTAAAATTATACTTTACAACAAAAGACAGGACGGCTTTTTTTCAGACTCTTGATGCCCTGAAGAAATCGGATGTGGTAATCAACAGAGAGACGCTGGATATGGTGCGAATTTTTGGCTGAGAAAGGGATGCGAATGGTATCACATAGAAATTATCTGGCAATGACGGCGGTGATGATAGTGGTGCTTTTTTTGTTCCAGTTTACCAATATTGCGTTGGAAAGCTGGAACGATTATGAGAGCAATTCATATGCTGTGGATAGGAAATTCCTTCCTCCAAAAAGCGGAGCGTATGGAGGAGGAGACAAAGAAGAAGTAATAAAGGAAGGGGTGTGGGATGAAACCAGAGACATTGTGGTCTATATAGGCGGTATGGATGAACCTGTGAGAAAGGTTACAAGCGAATGGTCGGCTTACACCAAAAAGCAGATAAAAAGTTATGCGACTCTGGAAGAATACGAGCGTTTGAAACAGGAAGACAGAACAGAGTCTCCCCGGATGATGGTGGTAAATTCCGGTGATATAAACTGGAGCGAGATAGGAATCATCCAACAACTGCAGGATTATGCCAAGTTAGGAATTGACCTGGTTTTTAACGGCCTGCCGGATGCATCCGTCATAGATGACAGCCGGCGCCTGAAAAGCCTTTTGGGGATTAGGGATGTAAAAGAAAAAGAGACTACGGTGTCGGGGCTTCATCTTTATGAAGGATTTCTGCTGGGGGGCGAGATTGTATACCAGGCAAAGGATGAGGAGGAATTCCGCCTTCGGCAGGATATGGAGCTTCAGCTTCCCTGGTATACCCTGGCAGCAGGAACCAGAGCATATATGAGAGGCGTTTACGCAGATAAAAATCTGGAAGAGGAAGAATGCCCGGCTGTGATTTGGAGAAACAGGATAGGGAGAGCCTATGTGTATGTCGTAAACGGAACTTATATGGAGGATGCTGCAGCAGGACTGGGACTTCTGTCTGCCATGTGGGCTCAATCAGAAGACTATGTGATTTATCCGGTGATAAATGCCCAGAATATGGTGATTGCCAATTATCCGGGACTGTCGGAGGAAAACAACAGAGAGATGATGCGCCGCTATGGCCGCACTATGCTGGAGATGATGCGTTATAATGCCTGGCCGGCTATTGTGGCGGTTCATCAGCGGAGTACTTTGGGGCTGTCCTGTATGCTGGCTCCCCAGTACGATTATGAAGACGATCATTACCCCAATCAGTCGGAATTCCTGTACTATATGAAACGTCTCAACGAACAGGGAGCTGAGGTGGGGCTGTCCGGGGAATGCATGTCAGAGACTCCTTTAAAGGATAAACTTAAAGAGGATGACAATCTGATGAAGGAGACCATTCCCGGATACCGGTTTGCTTCCTTTTACGGAAATAGTCTTTCCGAGGAGGAGCTTTCTGAGGCTCTTTCCGAAGAAGCTCTGGAAGCAGTGCGGACAGTCATAACAAGCTATGATGGAAACCGCCAGGTTATAGGCTATCAATCGGAACACATAACCAGGCAGTCTATCATTTCTGACGGATCCCGGCACACATTTTTTGAAGATTTCCGGGTTAAGGCAGTAGAGACGGCTTTGGGATACACCAACGTTTTGGCAGATATGGGCCAGGCTGCAGTTCCTGAAAGAGAAAAGGATACCTTTGAGAAAATCATTTCGGATTTTGGATGGAATATCCAGCACTATTGGGATGGGTTTCAGAGCTTTGACGGAACAACTGTATCAGAAAGCGACGAGCGTATCCGCAATTTCCTTGCCATGGATTACATAGAAAGCAGAGAGAATGATTCTATCAGGCTGCAGGTGGCAGGGCCTCAGATGCCGGTATGGTTTCTCTTAAGACTCAATGAGGGAACCATAAAAAATGTAACAGGCGGAAGCTGGAAGGAAGTAGAAGCACAGGTGTATCTGATTCAGGCAGAGGGGCCGGAGGTAATTATTCGGATAAAATAAAGGAACGGGATATGACTCTTTGCCAGGCAGAGAGAACCGTGGCGGAACATAAGGAAAGGGGAAGAAAATATCATGAGAATATGCATAATAGCAGAGGGATGTTATCCCTATGTGGTAGGAGGTGTGTCCGGTTGGACACACAGTCTTATAAAATCCTTTCCAAATCAGGAATTTGTGATCCTGGCTATCGTGGCAAACCGTTCTCTGAGAGGAAAATATGTTTACGATCTGCCGGATAACGTGACGGAGGTTCATGAACTGTACCTTGACGACGTGGATTGGGAAAAGGAAAGACAGCGCAAAAGCCGCATGAACCGAAAAGAATATGATGCGCTGAGAAAACTTCTCTTAGGGCAGGAAATACAGTGGGAGATCCTGTTTGATTATTTCCAGAAAAAAGGGATATCGATGAACGACATGCTTATGGGAGAAGATTTCTTTCACGGGGTCACGGAATTTTACAAGCTGAATTACAGCCAGCTGGCTTTTTCGGATTTTTTATGGATGATGCGTTCCATTTATCTGACCTTGTTTACAACGATGAAAATGAAAATACCCAAAGCAGATGTATACCATTGCATATGCACCGGATATGCAGGGGTATTGGGAAGCATGGCCAAACATATCCATGGGGGACGCCTGGTGATATCCGAGCATGGTATTTACACCAGAGAGCGGGAGGAAGAACTGCTCACAGCCAAATGGGTTCAGGGTATCTACAAAACCATCTGGATAGAGCAGTTCAGAAAAATGTCCAACCTTGCATATGCCAGTGCGGATTTGGTGACCAGCCTCTATCAGCAGGCAAGGGAACTGCAGATAGAAGCAGGGTGTCCGCCGGAGAAAACAAGGGTGGTATCCAATGGAATCCGGATAGAAGAATTCCAGGACATTCCGGGAAAGCTTGAAGAAGATCAGGGAAAGATCAATATAGGAGCGATGCTGCGGGTAACCCCTATAAAAGATATTATAACTATGATACAGGCATTTGGATTTGCAAAGGAGAGAGAACCTTCTTTAAAACTGTGGATTATGGGCTCATGGGAGGAGGATGAGGAATACGCAAAGAGCTGCTTTGAACTGGTACGGATTATGGGAGTTTCGGATGTGGTATTTACCGGAAAGATTACAGCCAGGGAATACTATGGCAGAATGGATATGACTCTTTTAACAAGCATCAGCGAGGGACAGCCCCTTACGATTCTGGAAAGCTTTGCGGCTAAAAAGCCGGTCATTGCCACAGATGTAGGAAACTGCCGGGGACTGATCCTTGGGGAAAAGGACGACTTTGGAGCGGCCGGGATCGTTACACGTATTATGAATGTCCAGGAAATCCAACAGGCCATGGTCTCATTGGCCCGAAACACAAAGCTGCGCCTTCAGATGGGGGAAAATGGGTATAAGAGAGTGAAAGCCGGATACCAGTTCCAATACATGCAGAATGAATACAAAAAGATATATCAAGACTTTGCAGAAAGTATGGGATTAAAATGGGAAGAGGAATCAGCGGCTGCAGACAGCAGGGAGGGATAGAATAATGGCAGGAGTAGGAGTTAAGCTAAACCGTATTTTTGAAAAAAGATCGATAGCAGCGGATCTCATAGGCTTTACTTACAGCATTATTATTACCATAGCCCCGGTGCTTCTGGTGATAGGGACCATCCTCCTTCTGGGAGTGGTTCTGGGATTCAATGAGGTAGATTATCTGACAAGAGAATTATTCTCCTGTACGGTCCTGTATACATTTGTCTTTGGCTTACTGACGGTGGCCCCGTTTAATGCCGTATTGTTTAAATACACACAGGACGCCATCTATGAAGAACGCTTTCAGGATATTCTGCCCTGCTTCTATTTAGGGCTGGCCATGAACATAGCATTTAGCTGCCTTTTGGGGATTCCCTTCTGCCTGTGGGAACATTTTGCAGGCGGGGTGGAAGTTTTTTATGTATTTTGCGGCTTTTGCTCTTATATTTCCATGGTGTTGGTATTCTATTCCCTGGTATATCTTTCCGTTTGCAAGGACTATGAAAGAACTTCCCTGTTTTTCTTTATAGGGATGGCGATCACTTTCTTCCTATGCCTGTTTCTGAATGTCCGGCAGGGATGGGAACTTACACGGAGTATGCTTTTGTCTCTGACTGTAGGCTTCTTTCTGATAGCCGCCATGGAATTTGCCGCCATAAAAAGATATTTTGTGAAAAACAGCAACCGGTATAAGCCGGTACTAGGGTACTTTAAGAAATGGTGGAAGCTGGTGGCCACCAACTTTTTCTACATTTTTGGCCTGTATATTCACAATTTCGTGTTCTGGACCCATGAGGAAAGAGCCGTAATTGCCAACAGCTTTATTTATAACCAGCCTTATGACATGGCCTCCTGTATTGCCATGTTTACCAACATATCTGCTACCATCATTTTTATCACGAATATCGAGATGCATTTTTATGAGAAATACAGAAACTACTCTGAGGCGGTTATCGGAGGGAAAAAGGCAGATATTGAAAATGCCAGGAACCGGATGTTCAGACAGCTGTCCACGGAGTTGATGGATCTGGTGCGTATACAATTTATCATCTCCGTTGTGATATACCTGTTCTGCATGGTATTTTTGCCAAGACTTGGATTCGGTGGTTCGGTTTTAAGAATTTATCCCTGCCTGGCAGCAGGATATTTTATCCTGTTTCTAATGTATGCGGCAATTCTGTTTATGTACTATTTTAATGATCTGTCAGGTGCTGTTATGACTGCCGTAAGCTTTTTTGCCGCAACACTAATCGGAAGTATTTTTGCCATGAATCTGACAGAGATCTGGTACGGGATCGGACTGGTGGCCGGAAGCCTTGCAGGCTGGAGCGTTGCTTATGTAAGACTTCGCTGGATAGAGAAAAATCTGGATACGCATATATTCTGCAACGGCCAGATTTTAAAACGGGGAATTGGCCCAAAACCTTCCGGCCTTGTATATAGGAAGGATTGCCCGAAAATTGAGTAACAGGATAAAAATGCAGAAAGCAGGAGGCGGTATTATCGCGGCTCTGGCTTGTGGAGTATTATTAGGAGGATGCAGCCTGAAAACAGAAAAATTAGAGGAACTAATTCCGTTTGGCGCCAAAGGGCTGAACGGGGTCACTATAGAGGAGACCTTTACAGAATCAGATCGTAAATTGAATAATCCCAATAGAGGATTTTATCAGCTGTACGAGTTTTTGATCACGGATGAGGGAATGGATTACAGGGAGTTTATCGAAAACTGGTATCCGGAGATTTCGGATATCAGCCTGATGTTTATTCAGATCAATCTGCAATCCTACCCAAAAGGAGAGATCAGCCAGAAGGGACTTGACAATATAGAGGAATTGCTTACCGTGCTGGAAACCTATGAGAAGCAGCTGATTCTCCGTTTTGTATATGACCGGAAAGGAAAGGTAAAAGAGAGTGAGCCTGAGAGCCTGGAAATCATTCTAAAGCATATGGAACAGCTGGAGGATACGCTTAAAAAGCACCATAAACAGATTTTTATTGTTCAGGGAGTTTTTACAGGCAATTGGGGAGAGATGAACGGAAGCAGGCATGACACAGAGGAAAATTGGCGGGTATTGGCCGGAAAATTGGAGCAGGTGACAGATCATTCTACCTACCTGGGAGTTCGTACACCGGCCCAATGGCGCAGCCTTATCTCTGCGGATCAGATTCCTGAAGGAGAACTGCCCTATAAGCCGGAAGAATTTGGCATGGAAGGATATTCCCACGTGAGCCCCCTGTGGGGACGTCTGGGATTGTTTAATGATGGCATGCTGGGCAGTGAAAGTGACTATGGGACTTATGGCAATAGGAGCGCGTCAGACTCCTCATGGACAGAAGGGTGGAACAGGGAGGACGAACTGGCTTTTCAAAAAGAGCTGTGCCGTGTGGCACCTAATGGGGGAGAAACCATAGTGGATAACCCCTATAATGACCTTCCGGACGCACTGAGAGACTTGTCAGCCATGCATGTAACTTATCTGAACAAATGGCATGACGAAGCAGTTTTGAAGAAATGGTCTGACACTGTCATGAAAGAGGACGGGTGCTTTAATGGTATGGATGGCTACACTTATGTGGAACGCCATCTGGGATACCGCCTTCTGATTGACCGTGTCCAGTTAAATTATAAAAGAAGAGGCGCCCGACTGCAGGTGAATATCAAAATGCGAAACGTGGGATTTGCGCCTATTTACAGAAACCCGGAATTAAAGCTGCTGATCCGGAAAGAAGGGAGTGAGGAAGCCCCTCAGGTCTATCCGATAGAGGGCCGGCTATGCTGCCTGGCAGGGGGCGAGGAGGCAGAAACGGTGCTGTCTCTGAGAAAAGAAATTTCACTGGAACAGCTTTCAGAGGGAAGATATGGAATCTATTTTACCCTGGTGGATCCGTCCAGCCAGACCCATATCAAGCTGGCAAACCAGCAGAATGAGGAAGAATATGGGTATTGCCTGGGATTTGTCCAGTTAAGCCGGTAGGCCAAAGCAGAAATAGAACGACAGGATGGAAAGGGAAAGAACTATGGATACGTGGTATTGGATAGCAGAATACGGAAAGGTATTTATGGGATACCTGTTCTTAATGTTCCTTTGGCCATCGGTAGTGTTTGCAAAACACTTGAGAGGGAAATCAAAAACATACCGGTTTAGCTTTTGCGTTACAGTGCCAATTGTCATTATGAATACGGCAGTTCTTACTTTGGGGCTTTTTCATGGGCTAAACCAGTGGATAATCCGCCTGACGTTTTACGGAAGCTTTACATGGGCTCTTTTAAAGGAAACGCTCCGGTATTTCAGGCAGCGCAAAAAAGGAAAACAGTTAAAAAGCCCGGATTTAAATCCACTGTTCTGGAAATACGGAATTCTTATGGTTGTGATTGCATATGGGATGGCATATTTTTCCTATGGGGCCTTTCAGATATATTCTTACGGATACGGGGATTTATATGTTCATCATCAGTGGATTTACGGCTTGATAGAAGGGGAGATTTTTAAGGGCGGCGTTTATCCTCAGGCCATGCACTGCTTTATATACTGTATGCATACAGTATTCGGCATCAGGGTATACAGCATTTTATTATTTTTACAAATAATTCACGTATCAATTTTTCTTGCAGCCGCCTATCTGCTTCTCAGAAAGATATTTTTCTGGCGGTACACACCTGTCTTTGTACTGCTGTTATTTTTGATATTGGATTTGTGCAATGCAGATTTAATACACAGCATGTTCCGCCTGCAGATAACACTGCCCCTGGAATTTGGGCTTCATACCGTGTTTCTATGCGGACTTCACCTGCTGGATTATTTGGATAAAGAAGGGTTTGACCACCTTTTTCTTTTTGCGGTATCCTTGGCAGCCGGGATTATGATTCATTTCCATACGGCGTTAATGGCATTGATGTTCTGTATTTCTGCGGCTGTTTTTGCATGGAAAAAGATATTTTGCAGAAAGTATTTTATCCCGCTGGCAATATGGGCTTTTAGTTCTGTTTTGATTGCAGGAATGCCTATGGCCGGGGCGCTGGCCCGGGGAATCCCTTTCAGCAGCTCTATTTATTGGGCTGTAGACGCTATGGGCGGCGGGCAAAGCAGGGAGCAGCGGGGAGAGAATGAAGAAACAGACTCCGATGAAAAAGAAAGCGGGGATTTTCAGAATATTGAACGCAGCGATATCAGTATTACTGCCGGGCTCCTAAGCAGAATAATCTGGATTTATGAGAAAGGGTACGGCGCATTATATGGAAAAGAAAGAGGCGGATGGATGCTTCTTTTTACCCTGCTGGCCTCCCTGTTTTGCTGGCAGATGAAGCGAAAGGCTTATCTGCAGTACTTTTCCGGAAGATGCAGGGGATACCCTTTTGCCATTATTGCATCTGTCATATATATCCTGGTATATGCCGCTCCCATGATAGGACTGCCGGACATGATACCGGAGGGACGTTTTTTTGCTGCCGGACATATGATGCTTCTTGCAGTTGCGGTTATGCCGGTGGATGCGGCATTTTCCGTCCTGTCGTGTCTCTGCAGCGATTTGAGCCTGCGGATTATAACTCTTCTGTTATGTCTGGGGATCTATGGAATCACGGCTGCATCAGGAAACTTCAGAGGACTTTTATTCTATGAGCTGTCACGTTATAATGCGGCGGCTATGGTAACCGAATCGATTATAAATACATTTCCGCGCCGCAGCTATACTATCGTGTCCCCTACAGATGAGCTCTATCCGGTGATTCAATACGGATGGCATGAGGAGCTGCTGACCTTTGTGGAAAATTCCGACAGAGGATCCTATACACTTCCGTCAGAATATGTATTTATTTACGTGGAAAAGAGGCCGCTTCTTTATAGTCAGTCCTATTTTTTCGAAGGGCCGTCATGGATGGGAGAGGAAAAATATTTAGAGCCGTTTTGGGATGCGTACTCCTCAAGATATCCTGACAGTGCCGCCAGCCAGGCTCCCGATATTGCCGCCGGACAGGTTTTGGAGGAAGACGGGGATAGGGAATTACCGGAATACGAAAATGCCTGGTCCGTGTATCTGAAGCTTGAGAACCGTATTCTTTTGGAGTCCAGGGCATATGCCTGGTGCCGGAAATTTTCGGAACAGCATCCGTCTGTGCTGAATGTCTATTATGAGGATGAGGACTTTGTCTGCTATTATTTCAGACAGCCAGTGGAAGGGCAGCGGTATGAACTGGGAATAGAAAGGACAGAAACTTGAAAAAATTTTTTGATTCCATATTTAATATACTAAGAGAAATAGAATGGATAGCTTATAAAAGAAGGAAACGATGGAGATTAAAGAATAATGATGCTACGATTATAGGCTCAAACTGCAGCGGGGCATTTATGTATTATGACCTGGGGATGAAGTACCTTACTCCTACGGTGAATCTGAGCATAGAGATGAATGACTTTGTGAAAATGGTAAGCAATCTCAAATGGTATATGGAGCAGGAGCTGGTGGAATCAGAAGAGAAGGCCCCATGTCCCGTAGGGCTGCTGGGCGATATTAAAATATACCTGATTCACTACAGCAGCTTTGAACAGGGCAGGATGAAATGGGAGGAACGAAAACAGAGGATCAACTGGGAGAATATTTTTATTGTAGGTTCGGAAAAGGATGGCTGTACCTATGAGACCATCAAAAATTTTGAACAGCTTCCATTTAAAAATAAAGTGATTTTTACCCGTATAGAATATCCGGAATTTTCATCTGTCTGCTGTATCAAAGGATTTGAGGATCAGAAAGAATTAGGCGTTATAATCGATTTCAAAAAACAGGTTTTAAAAAGACGGTATTTAGATGATTTTGACTATGTGTCCTTTTTAAATACAGCTATGGAACCGGAAGGCAGAGTATGAGAGAGACAGGGATTTTAACATTTCATTGTGCAGACAGCTATGGCGCAATGCTGCAGGCCTATGGCCTGAAACGGTATTTGACAGGGAAAGGCCTGAAAGCTCATATAATCCCGTATGAACCATTTTTTATGACAGGAAGGCACTGGTGGGTTCCCTATGTACCGGCAGGAAATATCCTGCGGACATTTGGCTGGGGATTATTGTACAGATGGCCGGGCAATTTAAAAAAGGGCAGGTCTTTTTTTGCCCGAAGGGCCAATATGAGGCGGTTCAGAAAAAGGTATCTTGTTGAAAAAGGGCAGAAGAAACTGTTTTTTACGTATCAGCTTAGACGGCTCCCTTATCAATATTACATAGTAGGAAGCGATCAAATCTGGAATCCCAATATTACATGCGGATTAAGAGCCGTATATTTCGGCGCTTTCCCAAACAAAAACAAAACAAAGGTGATTGCCTATGCCGCCAGCCTGGGCAACGGGGCGCTTCCACCAAAATATGAAAAAGATTTTTCAAAGCTTATCAGGCATGTAGACGCGGTTTCGGTCAGAGAGAAAGCGGCGGTTTCCTATATCAGACAGTTTTATTCGGGAGAGGTTTTGGCGGTTCCGGATCCGGTGTTCCTTCTTAAAAAGGAAATGTGGAAAGATATCGAAAAACTGCCGGAGAGAGAAGGATATATTCTTGTATTTATTACGGAAAAAAATGATGAATTATTTGATTATGCAAAAAAGCTGTCAAAAAATTTAAGACTCCCTATTGTGGAAATCGAGAGCGGTATAGGGATTGCAGATAAATCCTTTGATGTTGCTTATACGGCAGGCCCTCCGGAGTTTTTGGGATACATTCATAAGGCGGATTATGTAATAACCAATTCTTTTCATGGAACAGCGTTCAGTATTATTTACCAAAAGAATTTCATGGTATTTCCACTTAGCAGCCGGGGAGAACGAATTGCGAATATTTTGCAGCTTTATGGGTTGGAAAGCAGGCTGTACCAGAAAAACGGAAATACAAAAACACACGAGGATATTAACTGGAGTGAGGTTGAGAAACGGATTTCAGACAGTGTAAAAATAGGGAAAGAATTCTTAAGGAAGCATCTTAATATCATTGATTAAAAAATCCCCGGGGGACGATATGAGAGAGTATGAAAAAAAGGAGACGTGCTGCGGATGCGGCGCATGCAGGGAAATCTGTCCCCAAAAAGCAATTCAGATGATACCGGATAGGGAAGGCTTTCTCTATCCAAAGGTTAACAGCCGCCTTTGCAGCAATTGTGGGAAATGCAGGAATGTGTGTCCTACAAACCATTATGGCTTCGGTGGAGGAGCTGTCGGGAAGGATAAAAATCCTGTGGACAGGAACCTTTATCTGGGAGGGCAGGCCAAGGATGAAGAGGTGAGGTATTCCAGCTCCTCCGGCGGAATATTTTCCGTATTAGCACAATATGTGCTAAGCCGTGGGGGAGTTGTTTACGGCGCAGGCTATGACAAGGCAATGAAGGTAATCCATAAGGGAGCGGAAAATAGACAGCAGCTTCAGCAGATTAAAAGAACAAAATATGTCCAAAGCAATATGGAAGGGATATATGAAAAAATAGAGAAAAATCTGAAAGAAAACAGGTGGGTGCTGTTTACCGGAACCCCCTGCCAGGCAGCAGCCCTTCTGCGGTATCTGAACCGGAGCTATGAAAGGCTTATTGTAGTAGATTTGATATGCTACGGAGTCCCTTCTCCCGGAATTTGGAAAGATTATGTAAATTCTTTGGAACGGGTATACAGAGGGAAAATGACGGACTTTTCATTCCGTGATAAACGAAACAGGGACAATGGCCATACCTGCTCCTGCATTATCGGCGGGAGAGAGTATGCTATCTCATTTTATCAAAATATTTACTGCATCCTGTACTTTAAAAATTATATGCTGCGTCCGTCCTGTCATAGCTGCCGGTTCTGTACGGTAGACAGGAAAAGTGACTTTACAATAGGGGATTTCTGGGGGATAGAAAGGGTCAGGCAGGAGATGGATGACGGCATGGGAACTTCTGTGATAATTGCACACTCAGATAAGGCAAAAGGCATATGGGATGAAGTAAAAGAAGAATTAAATTGGTTCCAGTGCAGTAAAGAAGACTTATTACAGCCAAGGCTGTTACAACCTACTGGCATAGGCAGAGGGCGGAGAGACTTTCTGCTGCTTTATAAAATAATACCCTTTTTCAGGCTGACAGCAAAACTGCCGGGAAAACGGTACGCATTTCAGAGGAAAAAGCAGAATGATGAAAATGTTTAGGTACTTGACAGGAATATTAGAAAGGGAAGAGCAAAAGACATGGAAGATTTTGGCCATAGCCGGCTTTATCAGCCCAATTGCAGATCTTTTTAATTTTTCTGTGATTATCTATATTATTAATATTGTGCTAGAGGAACAGCGGGCGTTAAGGGAAATGGGCTTGTTTGCCCTTCTTATGGGGATGCTCTCTTTTTTAAAGGGCCTCTTTGACCTTTATAAGAGCCGGATCCACAATCGGTTTTTATATAATGGGGCAGAAAAGTGGTCTGAAAAATTATATGAGCTGCTTCTGAAGGAAGATCTATTACATCATAATCAGAGAAGTCCTATGCAGGCGGCGGCTTTGATCCGCAATGATACCCAAAACTGTATGAATATTATTGTGGCCTGTACGGATATCTGGATTAATACCTTAACCATGGCAGGGTATTTTGCGGTGATGATATATTCATCAAAATGGTTTGGGATCATAAGCTGTGTTTCCTTTGCAATGCTGATGGCGGCTATATTTTTCTACTATCAGAACCAGATACAGGCTTATGGCGAGAAGTCCAGAATGTATACCATTAAAGCCAACGCACAGGTTACCATTGTATACGGGAATTTTAAAGAAATGAAAATTGCCGGCGATTCCTCGGTTATGCTGAAAAAGTATCAAAATGTGGGGCAGGGATATACCCGGACACAAAAGGAATTTCAATATAAAAAGAGCATTGTCAGCATCATTATGCAGAACCTGGTGATGACGGTAATGTTTTTCATATTAGCCTGGTTTCTCATAAATCCGGGAGAAAACACAACTCTTTTTCTTGCGTCAATGGTGGTCTACCTTACAATGTTGGTTAGAATGATCCCGATTGCCTATAACGTTATTGGCGGATTGAATGATGTGAAATTTTCTCAGAAATCTTATGAAGTTTTCAGAGAAGAGATGGAACGATATCAGAAGATAAAAGAAAGAGAAGAGGTAAACGAAAAAAACAGGAAGAAAGAATTGACTTTTCATCAGGGCCTTTTTGTAAACAACCTGACCTTTTCCTATAATGAACAGAGAAAAATATTCGAAAATGCTTTTATTGATATCCCGGCAGGATGCTCGGTGGCGGTTATCGGGGTTTCCGGTATTGGAAAAACAACATTTCTGGATCTGCTCCTTGGATTGCTGAAGCCTGAAGAAGGAAATATCCGGTATGATGACTATGATATCGTTACCGGGACGGACGGAAAAGGGAGCTGCCAGGCCGATATCGGAACCATCACAAGCTATATTCCCCAGACTATCTATTTAAATGGAGAAACCGTGTGCAATAATGTTGCGTTCTTTGAAAAAGAAGCAGACGAGGAAAAAGTAACCCAGTGCTTAAAGTGGGCTCAAGTGTGGGAAGAAATCACCCGGCTGCCGGAAGGGATCCATACGCTTATAGGGGAAAACGGAACGGCAATTTCAGGAGGGCAGCGACAGAGGATTGCGCTGGCAAGAGCCTTATATAAAGATTTTGAACTGCTGGTTATGGATGAGGCCACCGCCGCTCTTGATATGGAAACCGAGAAAGCCGTAATCGACTCTATCAGGCAGGTAAAAGGAAATAAAACCATACTGATCGCGACCCACCATATGAGCCTGGCCAATGAATGTGATGTGGTGTATAAAATCGAGAATATGAGATTTGTAAGAGTAAAATAGTCCTGCAAAGAGGAGCAGAAATGGAAAAGCTGGTAAAAGATAAAGTATCTGCTGTTATTCCTGTATTTAATGGAGAGTTTCACTTATCGCCAATGTTGGATTCTGTTTTAGGACAGACCTATCCCTTTATAGAGGTAATTCTGGTTGATGATGGTTCCACAGACAAAACCCTGGAGGTGGCAGAAGGCTATAGGGAAAAATTTGCATCGAAAGGGTATGGCTATCGGATTGTGCAATCGGAGCACGGGAATGCTTCAGCCGCTCTGAATCGGGGGCTTCCTTATGTAACCGGAGAATATCTTATCTGGCCGGACAGTGATGACCGGCTTGAAAAGGAATCTGTGGAGAAACGGGTGAAATTTTTACAGGAAAATCCGGAATACCACTGTGTCCGGTCATTGGGGTATTACTTTCAGCAGGAAACCGGAATTTTACTGCCAGCAGATGAGAAAACCGGGGATATATCCAGAGAAAATTTGTTTTGGGATATTTTAGAAGGAAGAACCTATGTATGCTGCGGGTGCTATATGCTGAGGACGGAAAGCTTTTTTAAGATTTATCCCCAGGGCCGGATTCCCCAATATGATGTGGGGCAGAATTTTCAGATGCTGCTGCCTTTTATGTATTATCACCCATGCCCGACTATTCCGGAAAAGCTGTACGGGGTCTGTGTCAGGAAAGGAAGCCATTCCAGAAGGGTACTGACAAAAGAGGAAGAAGAAAAGAAATACCGGGATTACGAGAGGCTGATAGATGAAATCGCCTCTATATGCCAGATTAAGGATAAGGAATCAAAGGATCGAATCCAGTATTGGAAAATCGGATGTAGATATGGCCTTGCTGTGAAATACAAAGACAGAAAAAAAGCAATAAGGAACCTGTGGGAGATGAGCCGGTATGGAAAGGCCGGATTTTATCGGGATTTAAAAGGATTTTTCCGGAACCAGATTTTCTATGCTGCAAAAAAGTGGAAAATCATAGGTTAGGTGTTTGAGGATGAAAGAGAAAATATCGGTAATTATTCCTGTCTATAACACAAAAGAATATCTGGAGGATTGTGTAAACTCTGTTTTGGAGCAGACATGGCCGGATTTTGAATTGATTTTGATTGACGATGGTTCACAGGATGGGAGCCGGGAGATTTGTGAAGAATTATGCAGAAAAGATAACCGGATAAGGAGTATTTTTCAGGAGCACAAAGGTGTATCTGCCGCCAGAAATGCAGGTATAGAAGCGGCGGAAGGAAAATATCTGTTTTTTCTGGACAGTGATGATATGATACATCCCCAGCTTTTAGAAGCTCTGCGTAAGGTACAGGGGGAAAATCATACTATTTTGGCGATGACAGGACTGTATTATAGGGGAGAAAGAATATTTCAGAAGCCGCTTAATTGGAAAATAGAAAACAGTCATACATGGAAGGGAGAGTATTTAGACAATCACAGGGCGGTAAGAGCGTGTTCGTTCCACTATACGAAAGCCAAGCTTGGTGGAATCGGAGGGAAAATGATTCTCCGGAAAGCAGTAAAAGAACTGCGGTTTGATGAGAAACTATCACGGGGAGAAGATATATGGTTTCTTTACCAGCTGGTATTTTCTGGTGCGGACGTCGCAGTGCTGCCACGGGATTGGTACTACTATAATAATAGTGGTAAAAAAGAATACTCCGTAGAAATTTGTAAAAGCCTATATAAATATCAGAAAGCGGTTTGCGAATACGAAATGAAGCATAACAAAACTGTGGAAGCGATACATATGGAGTGGTGTCTTCTTTGCGAAATGGTGGTATGGCGGGAAATGGGAAAAAGGAATCAAGATACCAGACTGAAGGAATATGTGAAAAATTTAATAGTAGCTGAAAAAGAAGAAGAATTATTTTCGAAAGTGGATAGGTGCAGAAAACTGATATTCTATTTGGGATGTATTTGCTATCCCCTTTATAAACTGATAGCAAATTTTGCGTATTGGTATCATATAACATTAGGGGTCTAAGGATGAAGAAGGTGCTGTTTATAATTTCAATGCTGCAAGGAGGCGGTGCAGAACGGACGATGTCTAATATTGTAACCCGCTTTCCAGATGATTGGGATATTGATATTTTGATAAATGATAAGTCGCTGATTCAATATCCATATAAAGGGAGGATCTTGTCTTTGGCCCTTCCAGAATTCGGAGAAAAAAAGCCGGTTTTGTATTTTTTGGAAGAAATTATTAAAAGGACAATTTATTTAAGAAAAGTAAAAAGAGAGAACAATTATAAGGCATGCATCAGTTTTTTGCCCAGCTCCAATATTTCCAATGTTTTATCTGGAAATAAATACTGTAAAACCATAATTTCTATTCACAGTAACCAAGCGGGAAAAGGGATTTTTGAGAAAATAGGGATTTTCTTTTTGGCAAGAGTAGTCTATGCCCATGCAGATAAGCTTATATGTGTTTCAGAAGAAATTACTTTAGGGTTAGTAAAATATCTGAAATTACCAGAAGAGAAAGTCTTAACTATAGTAAATGGATATGATAGCCGGTGGTTGAGAGAGAGGATGAAGATTCCACCCGAAATTAAAAAGATGGAGATTGAGCCTGATCAAGGGCAGAAAATAGTGGTCACAGTAGGAAGAATGGTTGAACCGAAAGGACAGTGGCATTTAGTAAGAGCCTTCTCAGAGGTAGTAAAAACAGAGAAAAATGCTAAATTATTGATAATTGGAGATGGTTTGCTGAAAGAATATTTGGAGGATTTAGCAAATGAATATGGTTTAGGAGGAAAGGTCATTTTTGTGGGATACAGTGATAATCCGTTTTGGTATAATTCGTTGGCAGATATTTTTGTCCTGCCTTCGCTGCATGAGGGATATCCTAATGCCTTGGTGGAAGCTGTTTGCTGTGGAATGCCGTGTATTGCTACAGATGTACATTCAGGGGCTAGAGAGATATTAGCTCCTGGGTTAGATACCATGGGGGAGAGAATAAAGGATATATCAGAAGAAGAGTATGGTGTGTTGATTCCTGTATGCAGTGGGAAAATGTACCGGGCTCATGATCCCCTTGAACCAGGAGAAGAAAAAATGGCAGAAGCAATTTTGATGCTGCTGAGAGATGAACGGAAAAGACGGTATTATAGCGGGAAAAGTATGGAAAGAAGTAAAGATTTGGATATAAACACAATTATTAATAAATGGATGGATGTAATATTATGAAAGAACTGGTTTCCATTATTGTTCCGGCTTATCAAGAAGAACTGAGAATAGAACGTTGCCTTCAAAGCATTATTGACTCTACGTATCACAATTTGGAACTGATAGTAGTAAATGATGGCTCAACTGATAATACAGAAAAGGTGTTAAAAGAATTTCTGAAAAAGAACGGTTCTCAAACAGCAGTAATGAAATTTGTTACCATTCCCAATGGAGGGGTCGCACGGGCACGTAATTATGGCTTGACTCTTGCGAAAGGAGAATATATTGGCTTTGTGGATGCTGACGATATGATCCACCCTGAGATGATTGAAAGGCTGGTTGAGAGCCTGAGGGAGGGAAATGATTTATCTATATGCAGACATTTGCGTTGCAATGAAAACGGAAAAATCAAATACGATTCAAAGTTTTCGGGTGGAGAAAAATGGAAATGCCCAAGGCAGGCATTGGAGATGGTTATGTGGGAGAAGATTCAAATGAGTATGTGTGCTGCTTTATTTCGACGGGAAAGGATTATGGGGATGGGAACAGACACACCTTTGATTTGCCCTGAGAGTGTGGTGGCATTTGAGGATTTTGCCTTTATCTGTCAATATGTAAGCCGTTGCAATAGTTTTGTTGAGAGGTTGGACTTTGATGGCTATTTTTATTGTAAACATAAGGAGAGTTTATCAAATAGAATCTATACAGCCAGGGAATTTTGTCACTCTTTGGAGCCGATTATGACTGTGGGAGAACAGATTCAGAATCCGAAGTTTGTTTCCCATAAGCTTATATACGCTTTTTTAGTTATGGAATTTTGGTATAAAGAAGCTCTAAGAAGCAAAAAATATGACTTTTCTCCGGACTCAGAAAACTGGAAAATCTGTATGAAAGAGCTGGAGCGGTATGCAGACATTTTCATGAAAGCTTCCAACGTTTCCTCATACAAAAAAGCAGCCATGTGGATAGCCAGAAAACACCCTGTCATAGGCCGGATTCTGGCAAAGTCATTGGGAAAGCTGATAATTTAAGGAAAATGAGCAGGCATAGGAAAAGGGAAGGGTTTGAAATGAAAAGGGAGATATCGGTAATTGTCCCGGTATATAATACCAGAGAGTATTTGGAGGATTGTGTAAATTCTGTTTTAAAACAAACCTGTACAGATTTTGAGTTGATTCTTATTGATGATGGTTCAGAAGATGGAAGCAAGGATATTTGCGAAAGATTGGCTGAGAAAGATAAACGAATTTCGATTATCTGTCAAAAGCATAAAGGGGTATCTGCAGCCAGGAATGCGGGGATAGAAGCTGCTTGTGGGAAATATTTGTTTTTTTTGGACAGCGATGACACGATACATCCTCAGCTGTTGGAAGCTCTACATAAATTGCAGGAAGAAAAACATACGGTTCTGGCGGCAGCAGGGCTGTGCTGTGGGGACTCTGGCTGGAAAAAAGAAAACAGCCCAAATTGGGAGGGAGAATATCTCGACAATTATAAGGCAAGACAGGAGTTCCCTTTTTCTCATACGAAGGCCAGGCTGGATACAATTGGAGGAAAAATGATCCTTCGTGAAGCAATAAAAGGGCAGCGGTTTGATGAGAAATTAGCACATGGTGAAGATACGTGGTTTCTCTGCCAGGTGGTATTTGCCGGCGCAGAAGTTATAGTATTGCCGCGGGACTGGTATTATTACAAACGTCACAGAAAAAGGGAATATTCTGTAGATTGCTGTAAAAGTATGTATAAATGTCACAGAATGATTTGTAATTATGAAGCAAGAAATGATAGGATTGCCGGGGCTGTACATGCAGAATGGATTCTTCTTTGCGAAATGGTGACATGGAAAGAAATAGGAAAAAGGAACCAGAACGTCCGGTTGGAGGAATATGTAAAGAACTTGATAAAAGCCGAAAAGAAACAAGAGATATTTTGGAAAGTGGACTGGTGCAGAAGAATGGTATTCTATCTGGGATGTATATATTATCCGCTTTACAAATTGATAGCGGATTTTATGGATTGGTATCATGCAAAAAGTTATAGAGGATAAAGGAATGGATACATATTGGATATTAGAATATATGAAAATATTGGTCGGATATATATTCTTAATGTTTATATGGCCCTCTGTCGTCTTTGGAGAGCATTTAAAAGGAAAATCAAAGCGGGATTATTTCAGCTTTTGTGTGACGGTTCAAATCGTTATTATAAATATGGTTGTCCTTATGCTGGGCCTTTTTGGGCTCTTAAATACCGGGCTGGTTGCCGTCATATTTTACGGGATTTTCCTGGTGGCTGTCCTGAAAAAGCGTTGGCCCCAAAGATTGCTGGCAGGTAATTATAAGATAAAGCTGGATAAACTTCCCAAAGTGACAGGGGAAACCATCCTTTTGATGGTGGTGATTGGCTTTGGAACACTTTACTTTTCCTACGGGGCATTTCAGATCCATTCTTATGGCGTATACGACGTATTTCTCCATCACAGGTGGGTTAATAAGCTAGCAGAGGGAAAAATATTTCCTAACGGTATTTATCCGGAGGGAATGCACTGCTTTATTTACTGCCTCTATGCCTTATTTGGGATTCGCATTTACAGCAGTATGCTGTATTTTCAGAGTATTCATATCGCGGCCTTTTTCCTGTCAGCGTATATTTTGCTTCGGGAAGTTTTTTATTGGCGTTATTCGCCGATTTTTGCACTTTGCCTTTACATGGTTCTGGATATTTTTGGGGGACATTCTATGTACCGCCTTTCCCTGACGCTGCCTATGGAATTCGGCCTGCATACACAGTTTTTGTGCGGGGCCTATTTCATCCGTTATATGAAAAAAGCAGGGACTATGATCAGAAAAGAAACGGATCTGTTTTTATTTATGACGGCGTTAACGACATCTATCGTATCGCATTATTATACAACAATAATGGCGTTTATTATTTGTGCGTCCTTTGCGCTGATTTATATAAGGAAGCTTCTCCGCCCTGCCTGTTTGCTTCCTCTGGCTGCTTCTGTTTTTTTGAGCTGCATAATTGGGACAATTCCCATATTGGGAGCAATGGCCAAGGGAATTCCGTTTCAGGGTTCTATAAACTGGGCTTTAAACCAGACAACCGGCAGCAGCGCTGGCGGGAAAACAGGGGAAGGTATGGAAATTGTTAGGGGGCCTCTGGATTTAACCGAAGAAGACTGGGAGGTTGTGGAAAAATTGCCTGGTATGGGGCAGAAATTAGCGAAAGGAGCCATAAAAACAGAATATTTTATAAAAGAAATGTATGAAAGCGGATATCAGAAAATGTACAAACCGGAAAGAGGGGTGCAAGTTTTTCGGATAACGGTATTGATGCTGCTATTTTGTATTTTAAGCAGACGGAAAAATCTGAAATTTATTGGAAAAGCAAAAAGGGAATATTTTGCGGTTATACTGATTTCATTTATATCCGTATTTCTTTGCGCCGGTTATGAGGAAAAAAGCTGGGGAATTCCTGTCATTATTCCCGAACATCGTTTTTGTGCAGAAGGATTTTTAATGACATATGCGGTGATGATGATGCCGGCGGATATTCTTTTCTTTGTCGCATCACGCTTTAAATATAGATATATATGGAAGGCATTGTCTTATATTTTACCGGCGGGTATTTATGTACTGGTAAATTTACAGGAGAATTTTCATGAATATTTATGCTATTCCTTAAACCGGTATGACGCTGCAGCAGAGGTGACGAATTCCATTATAAAAGAATTCCCTAAAGACAGCTATACCATTGTTTCACCCATGGAGGAATCATTTCAGGTTGCCTTTTATGGAAGGCATGAAGGGATTTGGGAATTTCTTAAGAAAAGCGAAGATGAAGAGTATACGCTTCCTACGGAATATATTTTCATATATGTGGAAAAGAAGCCTATTGAGTATCATCAGATGTACTTTTTTAATGGGCCGAAGTGGCTGGGAATAAGCCAAAACTCCCAAATCAGGTCAACAAAAATTTCCAAAGAGGCGGCCGGAAAAGATCTGGCGGAATACATAGAACCTATGTGGGGGCCATATGCCGGAGGACGGACGGTTCTGGAATCAAAAGCATATGAGTGGTGTCAGGCTTTTTCAAAAACATACCCATCCGTGCTGAATGTATATTGGGAGGATGAGGCTTTTATTTGCTACTATTTCAAGCAGGACGTGGATAAGCCATATAATTTGACGGGGGAACGAGATGAAATCGATACTGTTTGTCATTAATACCATGGGAATGGGCGGCGGAGAAAAAGCAATATTGGAATTACTGAAACAGATAGATTTGAAAAAATATCAGGTCTCTTTATTTGTCCTTACCGGTCAGGGGGAATTAATCAATCAAATACCGGAAGGGGTAGAAGTATTAAATAAACAATATTTTCCCATTTCAGTCCTTAACTATGCCGGGAAAATAAGACTTATGAAAACAGTGGTCAAAAATCTGCTTTCAAAAAGAATTATTTTTAAGAGGATGGGGTATATCCTAGGAAATCTTTGGGACATGATAAGAAAAGGCAATATCCGATACGATAAGCTTTTTTGGAAAATCCTTTCTGACGGGGCGCAGAGGCTGGATAAACATTATGATCTTGCAGTCGCTTATCTGGAAGGAGGAGCGGCATATTATATCGCTTCCCATGTAAATGCCGGGAAAAAAGCGGCGTTTGTACATACAAATTATAAACTTGCAGGATATAACAGAAAATTAGATGAGGATTGCTATTTAGACTTTGACTGTATATTTACGGTAGCAGAAAATGTAAAAGAAGCTTTTTTATCTGCTTATCCTGAATGCAGGGAACGTACGAAAGTGCTTTATAACCTGATAGACAGAGATAAAATTATGAAAAAGGCAAAGGAGCCGGGAGGATTTTCAGATGGTTTTGACGGGTTTCGGATTTTGACAGTTGGACGTCTGGTTCCGGAAAAGGCTCATGATGTTGAGATCAAGGCCATGAAGATTTTGAAAAAGGCCAGGAAAGGTTTCCGATGGTATGTCCTGGGAGAAGGGAAATTACGAAAGAAACTAAAAGAGCAGATCCGCAGGGCCGGACTGGAACAAGACTTTATTCTCCTTGGGACGGTAAGCAATCCGTTTCCCTACTATGCTCAATGTGATTTATATGTCCATGGGACTTATCTGGAGGGAAAAAGCGTTGCTATAGAAGAAGCGCAGATTTTGGGGTGCGCCATACTGGTATCAGATTACAGCGGCGTACAGGAGCAGGTCAGGGACGGAATAGACGGAGAGGTGTGTAAACTGGCTCCGGAAATATTGGCGGAAAAGATATTAAATTTTGCGGATCATCCCCAAAAGCGGAAGGCGTATGGCCTTGCTGCGTCAAAAAGAGACCAGGCCAATGCTTTAACAGAAGTAAATAAACTTTTGGAGCTGCTTTCATAAGCCGGGAACAGGAATTTCCCATAACCCCTTTACATTTTATTCATTCTATATTAATATAATAACCGACTTTTATCTGATAATGCACAAAAAGAAGAGACCAGAAAAAGGAAGTTTGAGTATGGAAAGAGAAAATTTTAAATCAAGGCTTGGTTTTATCCTGATTTCCGCAGGATGCGCCATTGGTATTGGAAACGTATGGAAGTTCCCCTATGTGACAGGACAGAACGGCGGCGGTATCTTTGTACTGTTTTATCTGTTCTTTTTGATAGCAGTGGGAGTACCGGTTTTAACTATGGAGTTTGCAGTGGGACGGGCCAGCAGAAAAAGCCCGGTGTGCTGCTATCAGGAACTGGAAAAGCCGGGCAGCAAGTGGCATATTCATGGGTTAGTAGCCATGTTTGGCAACTATATGCTGATGATGTTTTACACCTCTGTAGCCGGCTGGATGCTGTGCTACTTTGTAAAATTTTTAAGAAATGATTTTGGGGGGATGAACACTCAGGCAGTAGCCGCCGAGTTTTCCGACATGCTGGGAAATCCGGTAAGCATGACCTTCTGGATGGCAGTGATTGTGGCAGTAGGATTTTCCATTTGCTCTTTGGGCCTTCAGGCGGGAGTAGAACGGATTACCAAAGTAATGATGATTGGCCTTCTGGTCCTGATTGTAGTGCTGGCTGTTAACAGCATTTCTTTAGAGGGAGGCATGGAAGGACTGAAATTCTACCTGATTCCCGATTGGAGCAAGGTTGAGGAAGTGGGACTTGCCAATGTTGTTATTGCAGCCATGAACCAGGCGTTCTTTACCTTAAGCCTTGGTATCGGATCCATGGCTATTTTCGGAAGCTATATGAGCAAGGATCACACTCTCTTTGGAGAGTCGGTTCAGATTGCAGTTCTAGATACCTTTGTAGCCATTGTTTCCGGCCTGATTATTTTCCCGGCCTGTTTTGCCTTCGGTGTGGATCCGGGGGCCGGCCCGGAGCTGATTTTTATCACACTTCCCAATGTATTTAATGTAATGGCCGGGGGCCGGTTGTGGGGAAGCCTGTTTTTCCTGTTTATGACCTTTGCGGCCTTCTCTACTATCATAGCAGTATTTGAGAATATTCTGGCCTGCTGTATGGATAAGTGGGCCTGGAGTCGGAAAAAGGCGGCTCTCATTAACGGAATTGTGATTTTTGCCGGATCCGTGCCATGTGTATTGGGCTATAATGTCTGGAGCGGCTTCCAGCCCAGAGGAGCAGGAAGCGCGGTGCTGGATTTAGAAGACTTTATTGTCAGCAATCTGCTGCTGCCGGGAGGTTCTTTGATTTTCCTGCTGTTCTGTGTGACTAAATGGGGCTGGGGATTTGACAACTATCTGGCAGAGGCCAACACCGGCTCGGGATTAAAGTTCCCACGGGCTTTGAGATGGTATGTAACGCTGGTGATTCCCGCTGTTATTGTGGTAATTCTGGTGATGGGATTAAAGTAAATCTGACAAAACGCGTCACAGGCGCGTTTTGCCGGATATTCTGTAATGCAAAAGAGGCTGTCGCAAAAGAAAGGCCCGTGGTTTCACTTTGCGACAGCCTCTTTTTACGAAGTCTTCCCGGCTTGCCATAGAAGCCTTTTTATACTATAATCATAAAACAGCAAAGGAGAAAATATTGAGTGTAAACTATAAAATGATCCTGCAATATGACGGAACCAGATATGACGGATGGCAGAGGCAGGTAACTACAGATAAGACGATTCAGGGAAAATTGGAAGCAGTATTAAGCCGATATGCAGGCGGGAAGGTAGAGATTCACGGATCCGGGCGAACTGACGGCGGAGTTCATGCCTGCGGCCAGGTGGCAAATTTTTACCTTTCTGAAAAAAAGAACGGAGAGGAAATTCGAGAATATTTAAATACTTACCTTCCTGAGGACATCCGGGTACTCTCCGTGGAACAGGCGCCGTACTGGTTTCACAGCCGGCTTCACGCCGTCCGGAAAACCTATGTTTATCGGATTGAGATGGGAGAGAAAAAAGATGTTTTTACCAGAAAATACACGTATGGCCTGGGAAGAACGCTGGATATAGACAGGATGAAGGCCGCTGCCGGATTGCTTTTGGGAACTCACGATTTTAAAAGCTTTTGCGGAAATCGAAAAATGAAAAAAAGTACGGTGCGTACTATTGAAAGAATTGATTTTTACCAGGACGGCACAAAGCTGGCTATCCGTTACACAGGAAACGGTTTTCTGCAATACATGGTGCGGATTCTTACCGGAACCTTAATTGAGGTGGGGACAGGCGAAAGAGAACCGGAAAGCATAAAAGAAACGCTGGCAGCCCTTTCCAGAGAGGCGGCAGGCTATACGGCTCCGCCAGAGGGGCTGTGCCTGGAATTGGTAGAATACGAAAATATTTTCAGTGATTTGCAATAACTTTAGGGATTTGTGCATTAACTAAATAGGAAAGGAATTTCGATCCATGTTGCCATTGGATGTGATTGGCCTTGGGGGGAACCCGGATTCAGGCGGGTTTGACGGCGATAAGCTGCTTCACCGCATTGCAAAAGGGGACCAGGAGGCATTCCTGCAATTATATAAAAATACAGACAGAACCGTATACAGCTTTATCTTATCTATTTTAAAAAATCCCCAGGACGCGGAGGAGGTAATGCAGGAAACCTATATGAAGGTATGGGTTTCGGCGTCTGCTTATCATTCTAAAGGGAAGCCCCTGGCCTGGATTTTTACTATAGCGCGGAATCTTTGCTATATGAAATTCCGTGAGCAGAAGCACAGGTCAGATGTGCGTCTGGAGGATTTAAACGGCGAGGAAACGGGTGAAATATGCGCCCAGATAGAAGATGCGGCGGACAAGGTGGTATTAAAAGCGGCTCTGGAGATTCTAAAGGAGGAGGAGCGGGAGATTGTTCTGCTCCACGCAGGGGCCGGAATGAAACACCGGGAAATAGCGGCCGGCTTAGGGATGCCCCTGGCAACTGTGCTGTCTAAGTACAACCGGGCTATGAAGAAACTAGAACAGTATTTAAGAGAGGAGTGAGGACATGAAAAATCAGCAGACTTGGAACCGGCAGCAGATGGAAGAACAGATAAAGTCTGCCATTACAGACCTTACTCCCGATATTTGGAACCGGCTGGATCTATCTGTTCCTCAGGAATCGCAGGAAACCGGCCGGAATAAAAGAAAGTCTGAAAGAAAGAAAATTTCTTTTATGGGAAGAGCCGGAACCATGGCGGCGGCAGCCTGCCTGTGCCTGATACTGGGAGGCGGCTTTTCTTATTATGAATTTGGCCAGATCGTAACGGTAGTGGGCTTGGATGTTAATCCCAGCGTGGAGCTGTGTTTAAACCGTCAGGATCGGGTAGTGAAAAGCATCGCTCTCAATGAAGACGGAGAGGCGGTTATTTATCAGAAAGAGATAAAGGGAAGAAAACTGGAGGAGGCGGTAGATTCCGTCATTACTACGATGACGGAACAAGGATATTTAAAGAAGGATGAAACGGAGAGAAGCACTGTTCTGGTAACGGTTTCCTCTAAAAAGAAAGAGGATAGGAAACAGGAACTCTGCCAGAATCTTTCTTCTAATGTAGAACATTCCCTTGCCGCCAATGAAGTCCAGGCAGTGGTTTATGAGCAGCCAGCTGTAGTGGAGGAAAAAGCCAGGCAGGAGATTATTCAGCTGGCGGAGGAATATCAAATTTCTCAGGGAAAGGCCTCTTTTATTCAGGCTTTAGTTGAGGAAAACGAGAATGTTCATGCTGAGGATGTTCCGCGCCTGGCCGCTATGACCATGGGAGAGATTTCAGCTCAGATTGACCAGCAGTCCTATCAACTGAAGAGTGAAGTCCAGATAACAGCAGTTACGGAGGAAACTATACGCCGGGTAAGAGAAGAAGAGATGGATGGGAGAATTTCCGTTCTGGCCCAGGAAGAAACGGAAGCCAAGGAGTCTGAAAGCGGAACAGATAAAGAGAACACGAGGAAAGAGGAAACAGAACCGGCAGTTGCAGACGGGACTGAAACAGAAAATAAATTTGCGGAAACTGCCGACAAGGAAAATGTGGGGGATACAGAGACAAACTTTGAGAAAGTTCTTGAAACAGTGGGAAATATTCCTGAGAACAGCGAAAAAGTAGATGGATTAGTGGGAGAAACCAAGAAAAAAGGGGAAAAAGAGCCCCACACTCAAGAAGCGGAGGAGTTTATACAGGCGGCGGATATAGGGAAAACGGCTGCCGGAGCTGAGCAGACAGCGTTAACCGGGAATGAGGAATTGAATAGGGAAAACCTGTCTTCCGACAAAGCGGATCAGCTTGAGGAGAATCAACTCCCGGATGAAAGCGAGGCAGAGCAGCCTGTAACGAATCCGACTTTAGAAGAGGAAAGCGAAGACCGGACGGGGATAGTTTCGGATTCCGACAGTGCATCTCAGGATCGGACTGATAAGAGCCAAGGGTCAGAAGAAAGTGCTGAAAACCAAGATGGAGCGGTTCAGGAACAGCCGGAAAAATCAGAAGAAACAGAAGAGATTTTGAATGGAAATACTCCTTTAGGGAATACCGGGATGTCGGATAGTTCTGTTCTTCCAAATGAAAAAAAGCAGGAAGAACTCGTAGAAGAATTCCCGACAGACGGAGCCTGTATGGAGAATATTTCCGGAGAGGAGGAAGCTGAGCCTTCTTCCAAGAAGAATCCGGGAACGGTAAGAACAGATTCGGTACCTTACGAGACAGAAGAGAAAACAGCAGTGATTAAGAGAGATGAGCTCCATCAGATTTTGGAGCAGATGGAAAACGAGACAGAATGGCACTGGGAAAAGGAAGCCGGAGATCCCGCCATGCCAGGCCCCGGAACGGTAGAACAGCAGGGAGATAAAGGCCAGAAAGATGAAAGAAAGAAGATTATACCGGGCCCTGGCATGGAGGAATCTATTTGGGAAAGAGAATTCCTGGATCAGGAAGATCAAGTTGCCAGGTGGCTGCACGGCCCGGGAATTTCTCCCAATGGAGATCGCCTGACAGGATATTCGATCCGTAATTCCACAGCCGCCGTGTCCGAAAACGGCTCCTTTGCCGGTCTTTTTAACAACCGGGGAATCATAAGAAGAGACAGCAGAAGTAAACTCAGAATAAATGCTTGGTACTGCAGTCTGGTGGAAAACTTTGAAGAAATTAGGTAAAAAATGCTTGACCAACGAGTGATGTTATTGTATAATACACTCGTTGCGTTAATGGGCTATCGCCAAATGGTAAGGCAACGGACTCTGACTCCGTCATTTCAAGGTTCGAATCCTTGTAGCCCAGTTTGGGAATAATTTCTCGAATTGACAATTTAACATCCTTATAATGGGCTATCGCCAAATGGTAAGGCAACGGACTCTGACTCCGTCATTTCAAGGTTCGAATCCTTGTAGCCCAGCGCAAAAAGAGCGTTAAAACCTGATCAGATTGGTTCTTAATGCTCTTTTTTATTTCCGCAGGCAACGAGCCAAGAATATATTTATATAAACTGCCGAGACTTGTCAATGTTTTCTCTGGACAATCCAAAGATAATCAGATATAATGATATTTGATTTTAATGTGAGGAAGTATATGTATCAGTTAGAAAGCAGAATTCGTTACAGCGAGACAGATGAAGAAGGATTCCTTACAATGACCGGGATTATCAACTATTTTCAGGACTGCAGTACTTTTCATTCTGAGGACTGCGGGGTGGGTGTGGACTTCTTAAGGAAGGAGCACCGGGCGTGGATGCTCTCCTCCTGGAGGATTGCAGCAAAACGTTATCCCCGGCTGGGAGAGCAGGTTGAGGTAGTAACCTGGCCATATGATTTTAAGGGAATATACGGATACCGGAATTTTGCCATTTTAGACAGGGAAGGGAGCTATCTGGTAAAGGCTGACTCGGTTTGGTTTATGTGTAATACCGACACCCTGCTCCCGGTGAGAGTACGGGAACAGGATGTAAGCCCATATGGGACCCACGAACCCCGTCTTGATATGGAGGAGATGCCCAGAAAAATTGCGGTGCCGGCAGAGGCCGAAGAGGGAGCTCCTATTACAGTGGGCCGTTATCAGATTGACAGCAATCATCATGTGAATAATGCTCAATATATAGAAATGGCCAGACAGGCGGCAGGGGATGCAGGCCGTATTCGGGAGCTGAGGGCAGAGTATAAAAAAGCGGCAGTGCTCGGAGACGTGATTATCCCCAGAATTTCCGTCAAAGAAGGAAAAGAGACTATCGTTTCCCTGTCCAGCCGGGACGGTAAAACCTATGCCGTTGTATGGATGGACTGCGAGCCGCGGGAGTTAAAGAAATAGGGATTTTAGAAAGGCTGAATTTATGATTGAATTAGGAAAGATTCAGGAGCTGGAGGTTGTCCGGATTAAAGAGTTTGGAGTTTACCTCAGTGAGGATTCTAAGGGCGGCGCCAGCGTCCTTTTGCCCAGGAAGCAGGTACCGGAGGGAACAGGTGTTGGCAATAAACTTACGGTCTTTATCTATAAGGACTCTGAGGATCGGTTGATTGCCACTACAGGGAGTCCTAAGCTTCAGGTTGGGGAAACTGCCGTACTGGAAGTAAAAGAGGTGTCCCGGATAGGAGCGTTTCTGGATATGGGACTGGAAAAAGATTTGCTCCTTCCGTTCCGGGAACAGAGCTATCCGGTGAGAAAAGGAGAGCTTTGTCTGGTTGCCCTCTACGTGGATAAGAGCGGCCGCTTGGCTGCTACCATGCGGGTATACGCGTATATGAGCAATCAGTCGCCTTATAAAAAAGATGACAGGGTAACCGGCAGGATTTACGAGATTAATGAGAATCTGGGAGCCTTTGTGGCGGTTGACAACCGCTATTACGGCTTGATTCCCAAAAAAGAGATGTTTCAGGAGCACCGGGAGGGCGATGAAGTAGAGGCCAGGGTCATCCGAGTGCGGGACGATGGTAAGTTGGATTTAAGTGTTCGGGAAAAGGCCTATGTACAGATGGAGACAGATGCAGTAAAAGTGATGCAGGTAATAGAAGAATTTGACGGAGTGCTTCCTTTTAACGATAAAGCCAGACCGGAGACCATTCGCCGGGAGTTTAATATGAGCAAGAATGAGTTTAAGCGGGCAGTAGGAAGGCTGCTCAAAGAAGGAAAAATCCGTATTACGGACAAATCCATCCAAAAAGTGCAGGAGGATCATGGTGGACTCGATAGACTATTATAATAAATACGCGGTAAAGTTTTTTGAAGATACGGTAGATCAGGATATGAGCCCAATCATCGGGAAGTTTTTGGCAAAGATGGAGGAGGGGGCAACCATATTGGATATGGGCTGCGGCTCCGGCCGGGACAGCCTGTATATGTATGAGCTGGGGTATGATGTGACGGCTTTGGATGCTTCAGTGGAGATGTGCCGTCTGGCAGAGGTACATACAGGCCTTGAGATTCTCCAGATGAAGTATGAAGATATGGAGTTCGATGATGTATTTGACGGAATTTGGGCCTGCGGCGCCATGATTCATATTCCAAAAGATGAGATGCCGGCTATCTTAAAGAAAACAGCCGCCGCCTTAAAAGAGCAGGGAATCCTATATCTTTCCGTCCGCCAGGGGAATTTTGAAGGCTTTCGGGGGGAGCGGTATTTCAGCGATTATACAGATACGGAGATCAAAGACTTGTTAGAGGATACCGGAAAGTTTACCGTTGAAAAGCTGTGGGTTACTGCTGACGTGCGGTCCAGCCACCCGGATACACGGTGGATTAATGTATTAGCAAGAAAAAAATAGGGATACTAACAAGGGGAACGAAAGCTCGTTCCCCTTTCTGCTGCAATTGCCTGTAGAAAGGAAGGAGTTTTATGAGCATTTTTCATAGCAGCAACCGTCCGGCTTGGGCAGACTACCTTTTGATGACGGTGGGAGCGCTGATTATTGCCGTTTCGGTCAAAAATATTTTTGATCCGGCCAATATGGTGATTGGAGGCGCATCAGGACTTGCTATTATCATCAAGGCCAAATTCGGGGTGCCCTTGTGGCTGACCAATACCCTCTTTAATATTCCCCTGTTTTTGGGAGCTTTTAAGATAAAAGGCTGGAAATTCATAAAACGGACCGTGTTTGCCACAGTAGCTCTGTCTATATGGCTGTATGTGATACCCAGTATCCCATTTGCGGCTGATGATTTACTTTTGGTGGCCCTTTACGGGGGCCTGGTGTGCGGGGCGGGTACCGGTCTGGTGCTGCTGGCAGTGGCCACTACCGGAGGTACGGATACTCTGGCGGCTCTGCTTCAGCCTTTGGCGCCTCATTATTCTATTGCTCAGATTATGCTGGTGCTGGACTCTCTTATTGTTTTAGCCGGACTTTCTACTTTCGGCCTTAATTTGGCTTTATATGCTATGATTGCCATCTTCGTATTGACCAAAGTTTCCGATGGCATCATTGAAGGATTAAAGTTTTCCAAGTCCATTTATATCATTTCCGATCACGCGGAGGCCATTGCTCAGGCTATTATGACAGAACTTTCAAGAGGCGTTACCGGACTTTCCGTCAAAGGAATGTACTCCGGAGAAACCCGTCAAATGCTGTATTGTGTGGTTTCTAAGAAGGAAATCACCCAAATAAAGGAAATTGTAGCCGGATTAGACCGGAAAGCTTTCGTCATTGTGGAGGATGCCAGAGAGGTTTTAGGAGAAGGATTTATTGAATATTGATAGCAGGTAAAGGATTGCACAAAATAATATTAATCTTTTGGACACTTTTTCCTCTGCGCTGGAATGGGTGTACAAATTAGCCAAATAAAAAATTGGATTTTTAGTGATTTAAAGAATAGTAAAAGTCTCGGAATTCAGGTATGATTATACCATCACTTAAGGCGTTCCAGAAGTGGGGAGGAGACGTCTAACCAAACACCTGTTAAAAGTAGGAGGATATTGTAATGGCTAGTTTAACTTTAAAGAACGTAACAAAGAAGTACCCCAATGGTTTCGTTGCGGTTAATGATTTCAACCTGGAAATTGCTGATCAGGAGTTTATTATTTTTGTAGGTCCGTCCGGCTGCGGTAAATCCACTACCCTTCGTATGATCGCCGGCTTGGAAGATATTTCTTCCGGCGAGTTCTACATTGACGGTAAGCTGATGAATGACGTTGAGCCTAAGGACAGAGATATCGCAATGGTATTCCAGAACTATGCTCTGTATCCTCATATGTCTGTATATGATAATATGGCGTTTGGTCTGAAGTTAAGGAAGACCCCCAAGGATCAGATTGATAAGCTGGTACATGAGGCAGCAAGAATTTTGGATCTGGAGCACTTGTTAGATCGTAAGCCCAAGGCTTTGTCCGGTGGTCAGAGACAGCGTGTTGCAATGGGCCGTGCAATTGTTCGTAGTCCCAAGGTATTCCTGATGGACGAGCCGCTGTCCAACTTGGATGCAAAACTGAGAGGCCAGATGCGTATTGAGATCTCCAAGCTGCATCAGAGACTGCAGGCAACCATTATCTACGTTACCCATGACCAGACCGAGGCTATGACCTTAGGTACCAGAATCGTTGTAATGAAGGACGGCGTTATTCAGCAGGTAGATTCTCCCCAGAATCTGTACGACAAGCCCTGCAATAAGTTCGTTGCCGGTTTCATTGGCGCTCCTCAGATGAACCTGCTTGACGCAGCTGTTGGCAAGTCCGGTGATGACGTTACTTTAACTTTCGGTGGCAACACCATCGCTCTTCCGGCTGACAAGGCTAAGAAATTAGAGAGTGCAGGCTATGTTGGAAAGACTGTTACCTTAGGTATTCGTCCCGAGGATTTACATGATGATGAGGCTGCTTTAGCCAATAATGCTAAGAGCGTTATCGAGGCAACCATCCGTGTATATGAGATGTTAGGCGCTGAGGTTTATTTATACTTTGATATTGACGAAACCAGCTGCACTGCCAGAGTAAATCCGCGTACCAGTGCAAGACCTGGCGATACCGTAAAACTAGCTCTGGATATGACTAAGGCTCATGTATTCGATAAAGAGACCGAGAAGGTTATCTTGAACTAAAATTTACAGAGTAAATCCGGCGAAATGCGCTGCTGGCGTGTTTTGCCGGATATTTTTTTAATGAAAAAAAGCAGGCGGGCAGACAACTCGCTTGCTTTTTTTGCACAATTGCTTTAGAATATAGATCATGGATACATGTGTAAATTTGACCAAAAGGAGAGAGGGCCATGATTTCAAATCAGATATTACAGACGACGATTGAAGGATTAAAAGGAATTACCAGAATTGATTTATGTATTTGCGATATTGAAGGAAAGGTATTGGCGTCTACATTTTCTGATGCGGAGGAATATGAAACTTCCATATTGGCTTTTGTAGATTCTCCGGCAGACAGTCAGGTCATTCAGGGATACCAGTTCTTTAAGGTATTTGATGAACACCAGCTGGAGTATATTCTGCTGGCAAAGGGCGGAAGTGACGACGTATACATGGTGGGCAAGCTGGCAGCTTTCCAGATTCAGAATCTGCTGGTTGCTTATAAGGAACGGTTTGATAAGGATAACTTTATTAAAAACCTGCTTTTGGACAATCTGTTGCTGGTAGACATCTACAACCGCGCTAAAAAGCTGCACATTGAGACCAATGTAAAGAGGGTAGTATTCTTAATCGAAACCAAAAATGAAAAGGATATCAACGCTCTGGAAACAGTGAGAAGCCTATTTGCTACCAAGACCAAGGACTTTATTACAGCTGTAGATGAGAAAAATATCATCTTGGTAAAAGAAGTAAGGTCAGGGGAAGGGTATGAGGATCTGGAGAAGACTGCCAATACCCTTTTGGATATGCTGAATACAGAAGCTATGACTAAGGTTCACGTGTCCTTCGGCACCATTGTAAACGAGATTAAAGAAGTATCCCGCTCCTATAAGGAAGCTAAGATGGCCCTGGATGTGGGAAAGATTTTCTACAGCAATAAAAATGTGGTGGCTTACAGCAATTTGGGTATCGGCCGTTTGATTTATCAGCTTCCATTACCTTTGTGCCGTATGTTTATTAAAGAGATTTTCGACGGAAAGTCTCCGGACGAGTTTGATGAAGAGACTCTGGCCACCATCAATAAGTTCTTTGAGAACAGCTTGAACGTATCCGAGACCTCCAGACAGCTTTATATTCACCGGAATACTTTGGTTTACCGTCTGGACAAGCTTCAGAAGAGTACGGGATTGGATCTGCGGGTATTTGAGGATGCTATTACTTTTAAGATAGCTCTTATGGTTGTAAAGTACATGAAGTACATGGAGAGCTTGGATTACTGATGATTGAGATTATTGATGTCAGCAAGAATTATAATACGGGAACGAAGGCTTTAAAAAATATTAATCTCACTATTGAGGACGGAGAGTTTGTATTTATTGTAGGGCGCAGCGGTTCCGGCAAGTCTACGCTGATAAAGCTGTTGCTTAAGGAACTGGAGCCGACTTCCGGCAGCATTATTGTTAACAATATGGATCTTGGCAGGATACCCAAGCGGCATGTTCCGAAATACCGCAGGACATTAGGCGTGGTCTTTCAGGATTTCAGACTCCTGAAGGACCGCTCTGTTTTTGAAAATGTGGCCTTTGCCCAACGGGTTATCGGCGTGCCGGCCAGACGGATTCGGGAGTCTGTTCCGGCTATGCTTCGGATGGTGGGGTTGTCCTCCAAATATAAATCCAACCCCCAGCAGCTTTCCGGAGGAGAACAGCAAAGAGTGGCCATTGCCAGAGCATTGATTAACCGTCCGGAGGTACTTCTGGCAGATGAGCCTACCGGCAATCTGGACAGTTATAATACAGTAGAGATTATGAAGCTTTTGGAGAAGATAAACCGTAGAGGTACGACAGTAATTGTGGTTACCCACAGCCATGAAATAGTGGAGATGATGGGAAAACGGGTTATCACTATGGATAAAGGCATGATTATAGGAGATACGGCAGCAGAGGAAGAATGGTATGATTAGTTCATTTGGCTACAGTCTAAAACAGGGCTTTAAAAATATCGGAAAGAATATGATGTTTTCTCTGGCCTCCATTGCCACTATAGCTGCCTGCATTTTTCTTTTCTGCCTGTTTTATGCCATTGTGGGGAATGTGCGCCACAGCACTATGGCGGCAGAGACCACAGTAGGGATTACCGTATTTTTTGATAAAGGGCTGGACGAAACTCGAATCCAGGCTATAGGACAGGAAATAAGAGCCAGAGAAGGCGTGGACAGTATTCGTTATACTTCTCCTGAAGAAGCCTGGGAGACTTTTCAGGTAGAATATTTTGGGGAAATGAAAGAATTGGCGGCCGGTTTTGCCGATGATAATCCTTTGGCAAACTCTGCCTCCTATGAGATTTTTCTTACGGATATCAGCAACCAGGAGAGCTTTGTGGCTGATTTAAGCTCTATGGAAGGCGTGCGTAAGGTAAATTATTCCTACTCGGCGGTGGCGGCTCTGGAAAATTTGGACAAAATTGTAAGCCTTTTATCTGCGGCGATTATCGGTGTGCTGCTGGCAGTGGCAATATTTTTAATCAGCAACACCATTTCTGTGGCAGCGGCTTTCCGCAGACAGGAAAATCAAATTATGCGGCTTATCGGCGCAACCAATTGGATGATTCGGGCGCCTTTCTTGGTAGAAGGGATTATCATAGGCCTTATTGGGGCAATTTTGCCTTTGGCCGGAATTTTTGTACTGTATCAGAGAGCAGTAGAATACATGAAAGAGCATTATACGATTATGACAGGAATATTCAGTCCCATGCCTATTGACACCATGTTTCCGTCTATGGTGGCAGTGGCCTTGTCATTGGGAGTAGGGATCGGATTTTTTGCCAGTTTTTTTACCATAAGGAAGCATTTAAAGATATAATTGAGGGCACTATATGAAAAAGAACGCAAAGGCAGGCCGGGGATTCCTGGCCTGCGTTTTGGCTATAAGTCTGGCGCTTCCCGGTACGGCGGCCGGGGTGACAAATCAGGACGTGAAGGAAGCAAAGGATGCGGCGGCTTCTATTGAGGATGAAAAGAAAAAGGCGGAGCAGACCCTAGCCGGGTTGGAGAGCTTGAAGGCGGATACGGCAGCTTATGTTCGGGAATTGGATGCCAGCTTAGAAAAATTGGGCAATGAGATTTCCGATCTTGAGATTCAAATTACAGATAAGGAGGGGGAGATTATAATTGCCCAGGAGGATTTGGAGGCGGCTAAGGAGAAGGAAAAGAAGCAGTATGAGGCGATGAAGCTGAGAATCCAGTATATGTACGAAAAAGGAGATACCAATTATATCGACATGCTGATTGAGGCAAAGAGCTTTTCGGAAATGCTCAATAAAGCAGAGTACATTAATCAGATTTCCCAATATGACAGGAATCAGCTGGATGCCTATGTGGAAATTAAAAATCAGATCGCAGATAAGGAAGCGGTTTTAGAGCAGGAACACCAGGTCCTTATGGGGATGAAAGAGGAAGCTCAGGCAAAACATGATTCGGTGGAAACCCTTCTGTCCAGCAAGCAGAAGGAGCTTCAGAATTATGAAAATAAAATTGCTTCGGCCCAGAATCAAATCAGTGAGTATGAGAAAGATTTGGCGGCTCAGGAAGCAAAAATTAAGCAGATTGAGGAGGAGATCCGAAGGCAGGAAGAGGAGGCCAGAAAAAGAGCCGAGGCGGAAGGACAGAGGTATAAGACCATCAGCCTTGGGGATATTAACTTTATATGGCCATGCCCTTCCAGCAGCCGGGTAACCTCTGAATTTGGCAGCCGAAGCTCTCCCACAGAAGGGGCCTCGACTAACCATAAGGGAATGGACATCGGCGCTTCCACTGGAAGCAGCATTGTAGCGGCGGCTTCCGGTACGGTAACCATCTCTACTTACAGCGCTTCAGCAGGAAATTATGTTATGATCAGCCATGGCGGAGGGGTTTCCACCGTATATATGCACTGTTCTTCCCTTCTGGTAAACGTAGGGGACAAGGTAAGTGCGGGAGACGTGATTGCTAAAGTGGGATCTACCGGGTATTCTACGGGACCGCATCTTCATTTTGAGATTCGCAGCGGGGGGACTTATGTAAATCCCAGACAGTATGTAAGCCCTTAAGGGAGCTACAGGCAGTATCAAAAGACAGAGATAGGAGAAAATAGAGAAGTGGACAGAGACAACAGGTTTTGGAAAGGCGTATTGGCCGGCGCCTTGGTGACGGCATTTGCAGGCTTGATTGTAGTAGGGCTTTCAGCGGGAATTTTTTTGTTTGGAAGCGGGATTATCCGCAAAAATCAGGATAAGCGGGGGCCTGGATATGAGTTGGAGCAGCAGGCGGCAGATAAATCAGGAACCGGCGGGGATGAAGACGCTCTTCCTGCCCAAGCAGGAACCGGCGGAGAGAGTGAGGAAGCCAGCGGCCTGAACTATCAGCAGATAGCCCAAAAAATGCAGATAATTCAGGAACTGATTGACAGTAAATTCTTGTTTGATGAGGATTTCCAGGAGGTGGAAGAGACCATTTACCTGGGAATGCTGGTGGGACTTGGCGATCCCTACAGTACCTATTATACCCCGGAAGAACTGTCCCAGCTTTTAGAAAAGACAGAAGGGGAATACAGCGGAATCGGCGCACTGGTAAGTCAGAACCGCCTTACCGGCCTGACTTCTATTTTAAAGGTTTATGACGGAACCCCCAGTCAGGAGGCGGGAATGGAGGCCGGAGATCAGCTCTATAAAGTGGATGGAGAGGATATTACCGGACTGGATCTGGATGTACTGGTCAACAGCTGCATTAAGGGGGCTGAGGGCAGCACGGTAGAGATTGAGGTTTACCGCCCTGCGATTGAGGATTTTGTGGTTCTCAATATTACCAGAAGAAAAATTGAGGTTCCCACCGTAGAGTATGAGATGCTGGAAAATATGGTAGGGTATTTGGCGGTGAGCCAGTTTGATCTGGTTACAGAGAGCCAGTTTGAAAATGCTATTGATGACATGATGAACCAGGGGATGGAAAAGCTGATCATTGACCTGCGTAACAACCCGGGCGGCGTGATGCAGACAGCTCTGGCAATGCTGGATTACCTGTTAGAAGATCATATTACTACCTTTAAAGATCCATACGGAACTGCTGCCAAGGGAAAAACCCTTCTCCTTTATACAGCGGATAAAGAGAAAAAAGGCCTTAGCTTTTGCTGCACTGACGGGAAAGAGCTGGATATTCCCATTGCGGTTTTGATCAATGAGTCCTCCGCCAGTGCCTCTGAAATTTTTGCAGGAACGTTAAAGGATTACGGGAAAGCAGAAATCGTGGGAACCACCAGCTACGGAAAAGGGATTGTCCAGTCGGTATTCCCTCTGGGGGACGGTTCAGGAGTGAAGCTGACTACGGAACATTACTATACACCCAGCGGCAAGGATCTCCATGGAGAAGGCGTAGCTCCGGATGTAGAGGTACAGCCTAATGAAGAGCTGATTAAACGCCTGGTAGTGGAACACGAGGCAGACAACCAGCTTCAGGCTGCCATTGACGTGTTGGAAGAAGGCACAAAAGCAGTGACTGACAGGCTGAAGGCGGAGGCGGAAAGCGCAGAGAAAAGTATAGACAAGAGTCAGGCAAAAAATGAGGCGGACAACCGGGCTGAAAGCCAGACGGCGGATTAAAGGCTATGAGATTTTATATGGCGCCAATGGAGGGAATTACCGGTTATGTGTACCGAAATGCGTATCATCAGCATTTTTCTCCTATGGATAAATATTTTACCCCATTTATTGTACCCAACCAGAACCGGACATTAAAATCCAGAGAGCTAAATGACGTTTTGCCGGAGCATAACCAGGGAATGAAAGTGGTTCCCCAAATTTTGACCAACAATTCCCGGGATTTTTTATGGTGTGCAGAGAAACTGGGAGAGCTGGGATACAGAGAAGTAAACTTGAATCTGGGCTGCCCGTCGGGAACAGTGGTTTCCAAAGGACGGGGAGCCGGATTTTTATCGGAGCCGGATAAACTGGACGCATTTTTGGAGGAAGTTTTTTTAAAGGCAGAGTCGGCAGTTTCTGTTAAGACTCGTTTGGGCATGCGGGACGAATGGGAGTTTGAAGATTTGATGAAAGTCTTTGTTCGGTATCCCATTAAGGAACTGATTATCCACCCCAGGGTGAGGGAAGATTATTATAAAAATCAGCCAAGACTTGAGGGATTCGCCTGGGGACTGGCCCAGAGCAGGAGTCCGGTATGCTACAACGGCAATGTGGCGGACAGGGAGTCTTTCTTGCGGATTAGAGACAGATTTCCCCAGGTGGATTGTATGATGCTGGGCCGCGGGGTGATTGCCAATCCGGGGCTTTTGGAAGTGCTGAGAAGAGAAGAGAGCAGTACACAAGAAGAGCTGCTCCCCGGAGATTTGAAAACACGGTTTATAAGCTTTCACCAAAGCATCTTGTCTGGCTACATAGAGATTATGTCCGGGGAGCGGAATGTACTGTTTAAAATGAAGGAACTTTGGGCCTACATGGATAATTTGTTTGAAGACGGCCACAAGCTGAAAAAGCGAATAAAAAAGGCAGAGAGACTGGAAGAATATCAGGCGGCTGTGGAGGCGCTTTTCCAGGAGGCAGAATGGAGAGGAGACAGGAAATAAAGCATTTCCTTCCCTGCCGAGGTCTGACCAGCTATTATGCAGAAAATGGGGGAATACTGGCCGGATTTTAAGGATTGGGCTGAGACAGACTCTTTAGCAGCCGGACAAACCGGTGAACTTCTTCTTCTCTGGTGGCCCAGGAGGTGACTAAGCGGATGACAGTGTGGCTGTCATCTGCTTTTTTCTGGACAGAAAAAAGAAATTCTTCAGAAAGCCCTGGCAGAATGGAGTCGGGCAAAATAGGGAACAGCTGGTTGCTGACGGATTCTGAGTCAAAGGCGTAGCCGCAGTCCGCGATACCCTTGCGGAGGATGGCGGCCATCTGGTTGGAATGGCGGGCCAGGTCATAGAATAAGTTGTCGGTAAATAACTCTTTAAACTGGATTCCCAGGATAAACCCCTTTGCAAACATAGCGCCTCTCTGCTTAATGGAAAAGCGGAAATCTTCTTTTAAGGCCGGGTTCAGAATGACAAGGGCTTCCCCGCACATAGCGCCGTTTTTGGTGCCGCCGATGTAGAAAATGTCGGTCAGTTCAGCGATCCGGGCTAAGGTCAGATCGTTAGCCGGACTTGTAAGGGCCGCACCCATGCGGGCGCCGTCCATAAACAGATAAAGATGGTGATCGCTGCAGAACCGGGAAAGGGATGTAAGTTCCGCCAGATTGTATTGGGTGCCGACTTCTGTAGTATTGGAGATGTAAACCATCTTAGGCTGTACCATATGCTCATCCGTGTGGGCATCCAGAATCTGCTTTACCAGATCCGGAGTCAGCTTGCCGTCAGGGGAGGCCGCAGTGAGAACCTTGTGGCCGGTGGCTTCGATAGCACCGGTCTCATGGACATTGATGTGTCCGGTTTCGGCAGCGATTACTGCCTGGTATGGCCGGAGGGCAGAACTGATAACCAGTAGGTTGGTCTGGGTTCCGCCGGGGATAATATGGATGTCCGCGGTGCTGTTTTCAATTTCACGGCGGATAAGCTGGATGGCATGGGCTGTATGGATATCCTGACTGTAGCCATTATTCTGCTCCAGATTTGCACGGACAATAGCGTCTAAAATCCGGGGATGGGCCCCTTCACTGTAATCATTATTAAAACTGTACATAGATAAAATCCTCCTCTATAATGAAATATAAAAGCTAGTTTTTCAAGGGAAATATGCAATTCGTAATGGCACAATGGACTTGCATACTTTATATGTAAAAATTCCCCAGTGAATACTGCGGGAATAAAGTTATTGTAGTACAAAAAAATATTGGGGTCAAGACAGAAAAAATTAGAAAAGCCTTTTGACAGTATACCGGTATACCGGATATAGCAAAGTAAAGATGCCTGCGTTTGGCATAAAATTGAAGAAATAAAAATGCTTTCATCCATAGACGGCATCTCCGATAAAATGAATAAAATTATTTTGAATCTGCCGCCCCGCCTCCTGAGGGGTGATATTTTGTATCTCAGCTACGATTTCCAAAGTACCTTTAAGAGCCGTTACGACACCGCCTCCTTTTCCATACGACTTGGGCCATTTCACCGTATTTCCTTTGCAGGCTTTCATCCCTTCTTCATATGCCCATTTTATTGCACTGAGCCCGTCGGTCTCTATCAGGAGGCGTTCCATGGGGACTTTTTTGGCTACCTGTCTTACGGTACAATTCCACCACACATCAGGGCCTATGGAAAAATAGCAGTCCTGTTCAAGGTAGTCTGCCAGGTAGGAATCGCAGGAATACCAGTGGACCAGATAGCGGTTGGGATATTCCCGGATAATATCGGCGATCTGTTTTTCCTGCCCTTTGGTATGGAGAATTACCGGTTTGCTTTGCCTGCAGGCCAGCTCAAGCTGCTGGCAAAATCTCTCCTCCTGGATTTTTAAGTCTACGCTGCACCAGACAGTGTCCATTCCGATCTCTCCGATGACCGGGCAGAGTTCCATCCATTTTTCCATATCCTGCAGCCGGTACCGGTCTGCATACCATGGATGAATTCCGCATGTGGGAAGGAGATACCCCTTTTGCAGCCGGATATCTCCTTTTTGAAAATGCTCGGCTTTGCTTTTACTTATCAGCTCTTCTGCCTCTTCGGGAGAGACTGCACACAGCAGGCTGATGATTCCGGCCTTTTGTCTCTCGCTGCGTTCTTCTTTCGTCCCTATATGCCCATGGGCATCAGTGAGTATCCATGGTTCTTCCATTGTCCCGCACCTCCCCGGCTCCTGCCATAATTCGTTTATAAATGTCTCTGTGCAATTCTCCTTGTTCATAGAGCCACTGCCGATCCCGTTTCCTTTCTTTTATCACGATCTCATCCGTAATCCGGGCCGGTGACTGGTTGAGAATCAGGATCCGGTCCGAAAGATAGATCGCCTCGTCCATGTCATGGGTCACCAGCACTACAGTCCGGTTCATTTTCCTGCGTATGCCGAGAAGCCAATCCTGCATTTCTCCCCTTGTGATCACATCCAGGGCGCCGAAGGGCTCATCTAAAAGCAGAATATCCGCTTTACATAAGGCTGTCCGCAAAAATGCCGCCCGCTGCCGCATTCCCCCTGACAGCTGAGAGGGATAACTGTTCTCATAACCAGCCAAGCCGAATTCCGGAAAACTCAGCTTTGCCTCCCGGCGCATTGACTCCAAAGAACCGTGGATCTGCCCATAAAGGCATACATTATCTAATATGGTCTTCCATGGAAACAACAGATCATTCTGGGGCATGTAGGCAAAATGCTGAGACAGGCCTTCTACCGGTTTATCATCCACCAGAATCCTTCCTTTATCGGAAGGCAGAACCCCTGTGAGAAGTTTCAGGATCGTGGATTTTCCGCTTCCTGACGGCCCTAAAAGACTTACGAATTCTCCTTCTTTAACGGAAAAGCCAATGGAATCCAGTACATTTCTATTCTCATAGGAAAATGTCAGTTCTTCCACTTTCAGTTTCATCATTTCCTCCGTTCTGTACGCGTTTCACGGCACATATCTTTGCGGCACAAACAGGTATGGTTTTTCAGGGTAAAAATTCATTGGTGTAACATTCATCTGCCGCAATGGCCTGCTCAATTACTCCGTATTCCACCATAAAATCCGTGTAATTATCCCACACTGCTTTTTGCATCTCTCCCCACCGGGAGGCATCCTCCGAATACTTGCTGCTTAAATACTTCTGAGACATCAGAAGCATCTCCAAGGAGTAATCCGGCGCATAGGTGTGAAGAATCTCTGCACTTTCCTCAGGATGAGCTATGGCATATTCATAGCCCTTTGCGGTAGCCGCTAAAAATCTGCGGACCATCTGGGGATTGGTTTCTAAGGTGTTCTTATTAGCAATGATGACAGGCGTATAGTAGTCAAGCCGTTCATCCAAATCCCTTACCGGCATGTATTCAATGGGAAAATCGTTGAGTTCACATTTTACATTATCCCATCCTTCAAAAAACCACATAATATCGGCCTTGTCTTTTAAAGCCTCGAATCCGGAACCGTCAGAGATTACCATATTCAGCTTGGAGAAATCGCCTCCGTCCCGGGTCATTACTGCTTTAAGGACCGCCTCTTCTCCAGGCCCTCCCCAGCCGGCATAGGTCTTTCCCTCAAAATCTTTGGGCGAATGGATGTCTTTATCTGCATAAACGGCAAAACCGGAAGTGTTGTGCTGGATAATGGCAGCTATGGCTTTCACTGGAAGGGGCTCATCTGAAGTAAGAGCTATGGTTACATCTTCCTGATAGCTGATGCCGAAATCTCCTTTTCCCACTGCAATCAAAGTGGCCGTAGCCCCTTGCGTCGGTTCGATGATGGTTACATTCAGTCCCTCTTCTTCATAATATCCCTGCTCAAGCGCCACATACATTCCCGTATGATTGGTGTTGGCTACATAATCAAGAATCACGGTTACATCCTCCAGCTGCACGGAATTATCTCCAGGTTCTGTATTCTCTGCACGTTCCGCCGTATCTGTGTCCCCGGCCTTCTGCACAGAGCATCCTGCTGTGAAGGCTGTCATAACTATGGCTGTTACCATAAGGCCTGCTGTTACCGTTGCTCCAATCTTTTGCTTTTTCATAATAACCAATCCTCCTTGTTATCGTTTTCTCATGTAAGACAATGCCTTGTATTGGTACAGACGGATCACTCCGTTCATGCACAAGCTTAAAAAAATGATTACCGCCACACAAGCAAACACCCGGTCCAGCATATAACTGTTTTTCACCCGGAGAAGATAGTAGCCAAGCCCTCTCTGGGCCCCAATCCATTCTCCCACCACAGCGCCGCTTATACTGTAAGTAGCCGCCACTTTCAGCCCGGAAATAAGCGCCGGTATGGCAGCCGGAATTTTCACCAGCCCGTAGGATTGCCACCGCCCCGCACCATAAGACCGCACCAGATTTACATATTCCTCATCTGCCTGGGCCAGACCGTCGCAAAAGCTGACTGCCACAGGAAAAAAGCACATAAGCACCACCGTCAGGATCTTGGGGGCAATGCCAAATCCCATATAGATGATGAGAACAGGCGCCATGACGATCATAGGAACTGTCTGGGTTACCACTAAAATAGGGTAAAGTCCCTGGCGTATCAAAGGAAAACAATCCATTACAATCCCCAGAAACACAGCCAGCACCAGGGAAATTCCCATGCCCATCACAGCTTCCGCCACTGTGACTGCGCCATGCCCCGTTAATACCGGCGCTTCTTCCCCTAAGGCCTTTATAACCTGAACCGGTGACGGCAGGACATACATTGGGATGTGAAAAGCACGGACTGCCCCTTCCCACAGAATTAAAAGTATAATAATCAATGAAACAGGTATAAGCTTTTGGTTGTATCTTTTCATCAATCTGCTCCTTTGCCTTGTACGGTTTCTTAAACTAATAGAACAAAAAATGACTGCACGGATAACGGCAGTCATAAACGGTTCTATATGAATCCCTACGTTGGCATTATCCAAATCAGGTTACGGGTCGAAATTCTCAATTTCCTCTCAGCCTGTCCTACAAGCTCCCCTATTGTTCAATTCTTCTTTATTAGCACCCGCCGGGATGCTTTTTTGAGTATACCACATTTATTATGGAAAGTCTATTAAATTGTAAATGACAAAATGTTTCATGAAGAATAATTGAATAGTAAAAAAAGCTATACAAATTGGAGCATAACTCTCGATTTTTTGTCTTGCAGAGGTATAATGTCTATATAGTATGGGTATATGCCGCCTATTATCTCTATAAGAGGACATCCAGACGTGTCCCCGGGAAGAAATATCCGCAACCGGTAGATACTTATATCGGTATCATCACGCCGGAAGGAGTCATAAAAAGCGAAAAGAAAAAAATATCCCTTAGTGGGATCGAGGTGAGGGAATATGGGTTTTCCAAAGCAGTATGGCAGCTTTGCCCCCAGGGGTGGAAAAAGCCCCTCGGAAACGACTGGGAGGATGTCCTTTCCATTATCCTGTGGAAATGGTCGCCGGAAACTTAACTTACAAAAGAAAGGACACTGAAACCGGAACACTTTGTGAAACAACCCTGGATCGACACAATGCGCCACTTGCGTGACAAATAGATTTCTGCTATAATTGCGTTGATATACTTTTGCAAATTTTTAGAAAGAGAGCTTGACAAACATGATAACCTGTGCCATTCTCAAGCAAGCTGGGCGGTACTATAACTATATAGTTCCGAAGATTTGTCATGCTCAATTTTATACCGTCAAAAGTGGCGCTCTTATGTTCGCAGGAAACTGTGCGGCGGGGAGCGCCTTTTTGCTTTAAAAACCGGCGGCGTTCCATCCGCTTATTCAGAACATGAATGCCTATATTTCAATCAGCCGGGAGGTGACGAAAATATTTACAAATTGGAAAAAAATATTTACTGTTGAGATGGCCTGCCTGCTGACTTTGTCGCTTGTGGGCTGCTATGAATATCGGGGACCTTATAGCAAGGAAGATGTAGAGGAATACCTGACCGGAAGATATCCGGAGGAAACGCTCCATATCCAGCAAAAAGGGCTTCAGACCTGGGAATGTTGGTTTGATGAATTGCCAGATGCAGCTTTCCGGGTTTGGGTAGGCCAGGGCGGAGGCGACCCGGTGCCGATGCTCTACTCCAGGTTGGTTTCCGATGAAGCAGAGGTACTCCCGGAATACTACCTGGAGCAATATCAGGAAGAGGGAGGCAGTCTGGATGCTTGGGAACTGCGTGACAGCATTTTCTATACGCAGTACAGCTCTATGGGCGATGCCGGCTCCGCTCTGGAACAGCTGTCCGACTTTTTCGCCTGGACAGAGGGCAGGCCTTTGGCCCAGCTGGTGCCAAAGGGACAGTATAACTTCCAGCCGGAACTGCCCTGGCGGACCTGGGCTCCACAGTTCCACAACTTTCAAGAGTCGGTTGTTCATGGACCACAGGACGAAACGGAAGCAGTGCGGGAAGAACTGGAGGATTCCGTGAAGAAATATTATGCCTTTTATTGCCTGCCCTGTGCTGAGTTTTCCCAGGCGGAGTTGGAAGAATATGCAGGGAACACCTGGCTTTGGACCCCGAAGCCCAGTGTCCGGCAAGGAGAGGAAATTTTGTCACCAGAGCTGTTTACAGGTATCGGTCTGGAAAGCGGAGTTATCAGCTATGGCGGCCTTTATACGCTGCTAATCCGTCTGGATTTTGATGTAAAAGGGACGGCGGAGCATTTTACTGTCACTGGCGCGGATGGACATTCCTACGAATTTTCTTACAGTTTTTGGGAGGAAAAGGAGATAGACTGGACCAATAATGAGACCATCACCCTGCCGGTATGGTATCATCTCCGGGACGGCTACCCTGTTGGAATAGAGGATGAAACTGGCTGGATGTATCGAGGGCCTGTGATCGGTCTCAAAGAAGGGTGGAACATTGATACCCATAACGGACACTTTCATTTTTATATGCCGTATTGGGAAATCACTGGTCTGAATGCTTCCTGGGATTGATGGATCTGTATCTAAAAATCCTAACCCTAAAGATATGGCTTACACCTGTGATGAAACAGAATATCCCATTGAAAACAATCAGCAACAGGAGGAATGGATTATGAACAACAAGTTTCCTCAAAAACAAAATACCAGCGAAAAACTGAAAGCGAAGCAATATGGAGCAGCGGCCCTGATTTGTATTTTAGTTGCTGTCATCATGACAGTTATCCGCCTGATATGGGGAAGTGTTATGCTGGGAAGCGGCGGGGATAAAGTACCTTTGAGCATGGTCATTTTTCTTGTGCGTAACATTGTGCTGCTCTTTGGAGCGGTAGACCTTGTTTCCGCAATCTATCACATCATGCTTTGGAACCGAAACGGGCGACACAGTATGGATGATGACAACAATGGCCTGCTTTCTGACTGGAAAAGTGGGGAGCGTTCTCCGGTTAAAATTTTGTTGATTCTGATGGCGGGTATTGTAGCACTGGCGCTTGTAATTGTTATACAGGGATAAGGATAGGAGGATAAACGGCAGAAATAATATAAGAAATATAGAAAAATGGAGAAAGCTGTAATGAAAAAAAGTGCTTACAGGAAATGGATATTTCCTGTCCTGGTGGTATTTCTGCTGGTTGCCGCATTTATAATCCGAAAATATAAAAAGCAGGAAACAGGGTATTCCATAATGCAGGCTGTCATTGAAAAACTTCCGGATTATCAGAATGAGATTAAAAGCTGAGGATACCAGGTATCCGTACTGCCGAAAATGACCGGGGAGCCGCTGTTTGAAAACACAGCGGATGCCAGTTCCAAAGACCGCTACGATGTATCTGTCCTAATTGAAATAACGGCGGAGTCTTTGGAGGACGGGAATGAAGTCTCTGTCATTGGAGGCGGTTTTTTTGAAACAAATTACTGCAGCAATAATTTTGAGGAATGCCGCTTGTGGAATGGAATAGACCCGGCAGGCGCAAACAGCTATTCCGATTATAACATAAAACAGGAATACAGCGCGGCGCAGCTGCTGGGATATTACAGGAAGGGACTGGAATTACAGAACCACTGTGTCACCAAAAGACGACCTCCAAACGCAGTTTTTTGTGTTCAACACTGTCGAGGGGGAGAGTTTTAGTGTACCGGGCTTAGCCAACAGATTATCTGATACCTATTCGCTTGATATTTTTGGCAAGGCATTTGAAACTTCTTTCGACTATTTTTATCCTGTCAAGTCGTCATCTGTCTACTATTCTGATTTGTATGTGAACATAGAGTCGGCTTCTTCCGGAAATTTGGAAACAGTGTGTATGGTATTGTCCCAAGCCTACGCAGATACCTTTGAAAAAGCACAAGTGATGCCCTCTGGGGTGTCTGTCATGCTTACATATAAAGGATCTGCATGGACAGAAGACCAATCTTGCCTGATAAGGATTGACAGCTTTTATTTGAGTGGGTTTGATACGAACACCGAAACCATTGAAAAATATATTTTGGATGAGGTAAGTAAATATCAAAAGAGGCTACAGCAAACTGATCCATAAGGGCGTTACGCCCTTCGGTTTTACAAAGGAGTAAATTTTGGTATGGTAGTTCAATAAAACAAGAAAGCAGGTGAGAAGCATGGGATTGGCGTATTTTTTCTTGTTCATTATGATACTGGGGGCAGCAGGAGCAGCGGTTGCTTTATTGGTGTTGGCGTGGATAATTTGGAAAAAATCTCGTTTCAAAATCTTTTCAGTCATCCCTGTGCTTTTAGCTGTGCCTTGCGCTGTTGCAGCATTTTACTTACTGGAAATCGTTTGGAGAGAGCCGCCCTGGGGGTTTCATTTCTGATGGGCTGACAAATATTCTTAATAAAGGCTTGGGGAAAATGCCTCGAAGTAGGCGGCAAAAAATAATTACAGTTAGGAGCGTAGAACTATGGCAAAATTTCAACTGAATCCCGGAGAGACACTGATCGGCAGCGGGATGATGTCAATCTATTTGAAGCAGGGACTGAGCAAAAAGCCGTTTCAGGGGAACATCTATATCACTAATCAGCGGGCGTGTTTCAAAATCAGCATGATGCCCGGCGCATTGGATATGGATTTACCGTTGGAAGACATCAGGGGATTTTCGGTGAGCGGCGTGGCGATATTTACCCAGGTAACAATCCACAGCCGGACAGGAGAAAACTATTCCTTTACGGGTTTCCCGGCAAAGAAGCAGCAGGGCTGGCTGACGCGGTTAGGCGTGCAGAAATTGTAAGGTAAAATCGGAATTGAGAGGAATATTATGGTTCGCGCAACTTTAGCATTCGCTTTTCATTATTTTTCTTGCTATCTACTTTGCTTGTCGCCCAAAGCGAAAGCAAACGGCTGGCGAGTAAATGCAACTTTCAGTTTGCTATACTGGAAAATTGGAATATACGAGGAGATGAGCGCATGAAAAAGGCGATAGGAATTACTTTGTCAGTAATAGGAATTATAATGGCAGTAATAGGCCTGGCTTTTAAGGTAAATGAACAAATATCAGTGACAAAATCGGTGGCTGTTATTGGCGGGGCAGATGGTCCTACTTCAATATTTGTTGCTGGCAAAATTGGAGGTGCTCCAGCAATTATAGGAATAATCGTGGGAATTGTTTTGCTTGCGATTGGTATTTTTATTTTTGCAAGAAAAAAATAAATTCCATTTTGAGAGGGTAATCAGAATGAAAAAATTATGTTTGGTAATAGTTTGATGCTTTTGGGTATCGTTTTACTTATTCTTGCAGGATTAGAGATTATGCCGATATATGTTTTCTGGCCTGCTGTCATTCTTGTGTTGGCTGGTTTTATAATGGCTGTAATTGGATACTTTAGTAAAGGTAATAAGGAGAAACAGTAACATGAAAAATTTTAAGAACTATACACCGGAAAAATATGCAACATCTGATTTTCAAAAAATTGAAGAAGGGATTTACAAAACAAAAAGTCGATATAGCATTGGCGATGAAGACGTTTTTGTTACATCTCTCACATTTGAAATGGAGCCGGATTGTTATGGTGAAGAAGATGCGTCACCCAGAAATCTTACGCAGGTTCCGATTGAGGGGCTTCTGGATGAATTTAACCTTTTTGTCACAGATTTTTATGA
>JAETNT010000019.1 GCA_021772025.1 Enterocloster bolteae
CTTCCTCCATCCATACCATCACTGATACCGACTTGTGGTTCACTACACTTGGCGGTAAATACCCGTGACTGGACTTTCACCAGTAAGATTAATGCCATGCTCGGCACACAAAATAAAGGAAGTACCATGGCTTCCACGATACTTCCTCTGAAATCTTTCTTCTATTACTAATTTGTACTCTCTCTTACTACCAGTTTAACCGGAAGCATTACCTTTGTGGGGATTACCTCTCCCTGGGCGCTTCTAATTAAAAGATCTACCGCCATATCCGCGATTTCCTTAACCGGCTGCCGGATAGTGGTAATAGAAGGGGTGGTCAGCGCCGCCACGTTTACATCGTCAAATCCCACCAGCTTCATTTTGTCCGGTATGCGGATTCCCATCCGGTTACAGACCTGTATGACTTGGGCCGCAATAATATCGCTGCTGGCAAAAATCCCGTCTGTTTCGGGATGCTCCTTTAAAATTTTTTCTATGTAGTCGTGGTATTCCATCATGTAATACTCGTCTGCCTTGCTCTTTACGGATATCCCGGCTACCCCGCGTTCTCTGCAGGTTTGCAGAAAACCGCCTTCTCTCTCGTCAGCAGGCATGGAGTTATCCTCTACCCCGCCAAAATTAATCAAATGCCGGCATCCTTTATCAATTAGATGGCTGGCAGCTATCACGCCGCCCTGGAAATTGTCGCATACAATAGATGCAGTTCCCTGTCCCAGATACCGCTCAATGGTAATAATCGGAATATTCAGTTTTACCAGGCTTTCCGGCTCCAGCACCGGGCTTCCTAAAATCACTCCCATCAGCCGGTTGCTGACACACATATCCAGATATTCCTGTTCTCTCTTATGCTCTTCTCTCGTATTGCAGAGAAGGATTTTGTATTTTCTGTCTGAGGCCGCTTTTTCAATATTACTGATTAGCTTTGCAAAATACGGGTGTACAATGTGGGGAACGATGATTCCTATTGTATTGTTCTTCTGCTTTGACAGGGAACGGGCCAGCTCATTAGGCCGGTAATTCAGCTTTTCGGCGGCCGCCTCTACCTTTTTCCGGGCTTCTTCGCTGATATAACCCCTGTTATTCATAATTCTGGAAACAGTGGCTACCGCCAGCCCTGCCTCTTTTGCCACATCACTAATTGTCGCCATAGGTTCACTCCCAAACAATTTGTTAAACTTTCTTATAGTTTAACCCTTAATTCCTGTAGATGCAAGGGATTCCACAAATTGTTTCTGGAATGTAAGGAACAGCAGAAATACCGGAATTGTCGCCAAAGTACCAAAGGCGAATACTTGTCCCCACAGCGTCTGATCGCTTTGAAACAGGGAACGCAATGCCTGGGGAAGCGTCCTTAAGGAATCGTCTCTGGTCACCATAGTGGGCCATAACAAATCTCCCCAGGCATGGATATAAATCATAATGGCTACCGTAGCGCAAATCGGTTTTGACAACGGAAGCATAATTTTCCAGAAAATTCCCACATAGCTCTCTCCGTCTACCACCGCCGCGTCAACCAGTTCGTAGGGCATCCTTCTGAAGTGGTTATAAAACAGATAAATGTACATCGGCATTGCCAGCCATGGAACCATCAGGCCCGGCAGGGTATTTACCATTTTCAGATTATTTACTACCAGAAAACGGTTAATAATAATGGACTCGTTGGGGACAATCATAAAAGCCAGGATCACAGCAAACAGCAGATTTTTTCCTTTAAACTGCAGCATACCCAGCACATATCCCATCATGGCATTTACCAGAGTTCCGATTGCAACAGAACAGAGGGAAATTGTCATGGAATTAGTAAAATACTTAAGAAAGTTTAACTTTTGAAACACATCCTGGTAGTTTTGGATTGACAATTCTCCATATGGAATAAACGCCGCGATACTGGACATATCCCTGACAATCTGATCGTCGTTCTTAAAGGAAGACACCACCATATAGACCAGGGGAAATATAAATAAAACAGCCAGCGCTGTGTACAGGATGTAAAACAGAAATTTTTTTACCGTCTTATCTCCCATTTTAATCCTCACCTCCCAGATATTTATTCTGCAAAATGGAAATAATCAGCACTGTGCCGCAGAATACCACTGCCATGGCGGATGCATATCCCACCTGATTGTTGTTAAATCCGGTTTTATACATCTGGAATACAATGGAATTGGTTGCGCCCATAGGCCCTCCGTTTGTCAGCACGTATACCTGTGTAAAAAGTCTCAGAGAGCTGATGGTATTGGTTACAATAACGTAAGTAATGGTATTTCTTAAAAGCGGCAGGGTAATATAGAAAAATTCCTGGATAGAATTGCATCCGTCTACTTTTCCCGCCTCATATAAATCCGGCGAAATATACTGAAGGCCGCCCAGCACAATCACTGCCTGCATCCCCAGAGCCTGCCACACAGACATAAAGGCAATGGAAGGCATTGCCTGAGCCGAGCTTTTCAGCCATAGCTGGGGTTCGATGCCGAACAGACTCAAAAATGAGTTGAGAAGTCCGTTTTCTCCCGGTGAATAGATAAATGCCCACACTACCGCCACAACCGTCATGGTTATAACCTGAGGGCTGAAATAAATCATGCGGAACAAGGCAATCCCTTTCACCTTCCGATTAATCAGCACTGCCAAAAGCACTGCCAGAATCAGAATGGACGGCACTACCATAACCGTATAGAATACGGTATTTACGCAGGCCTGCCGGAAAGCTTCTGAAGTAAACAGCTTTATGTAGTTGCTGAAGCCTACAAAATTTACCGTATTGTTTTTTCCCGATACCAGCATTTTATCCGTAAAGGAATAGCCAATGGACATCACAAAAGGCAAAATCATAAAAACACAGATTAGAAGCAAAGCCGGCGCGCCTAAAACCAGGGCAGCAAATCCCTGGCTTCGAATAGATTTGCTGCCTTTTTTGGTTGTTACTCGCTTAACCATTCATTCCACCCATTTTCTTTAATAATGGAATCTACGGATGCTGCCGCATTATCAAGCTCGCTCTTGGCATCTGCTCCTAAAAGAATGTTGGAAACCGCGCTTTCTACCGCGTCATAGTTGGTCTGGTGAGCCGGTGTCAGCGGTCTTAAATAGCTGATTCCCGCTTCCAACTGCTCTCTGTACAGATAAAGCTGTCCGCCTTCTACAAAACGCTCGTCCTTTTCCAAAACAGACTTTCTGGCCGGTATTCCGCCGTTTGCTTTGGTTATCTCAGAAATGTTCTCCGTAGATACTGCTTCTTCCATGACCTTCCATGCGGCTTCTGCATTGCCGTTGTCTACTGCTGCAGTAGTCATGGTCCATACCGTGGAACCGGAACCTGTGTATACGCCGTTTCCAAAATCCGGAATCGGAACTAAAATGGCGTCCTCACCCAGAGCATCGGTAATATTTGTGGTAGCCCAGTGGCCAACCAGAGAAAGTGCGTTTTCTTTCTTATTGAAGAAGCCATCCTCATAATCGCATAGAGGATCGATGTACTGATTATCCACGAGCCAGGTGATATAAGAAAATGCTTCTACAGTCTCCGGGCTGTTTAATGTGCCTTCTGTCAGCATTGTCTCCCGATTCATCAGATCGCCGCCAAAGCTTCTTACTATCGGAAGGTAGGTGTAATACAGGGTTCTTGGGGAATTCTGGCGGATATACAGGGGGTATTCAATTCCACTTGCTTTCAGCTTTGCCAGAGCGTCTTCAAATTCTTCCTTTGTCCAGGCTTCTTTATAGCTGGCAGGAATCCTCACGCCTGCCTCTTCCAGCATTGACCGGTTGCCCCACAGCGACAATCCGGCGTCAAATTGTGCCACGCCGTAAAGCTGTTCTCCATAAGTACACTCTGCAATAACAGAAGGAAGCAAATCGTTTTTCAGGTCATCGCTGATATAGCTGTCGATTGGCGCAATCATATCCTGAGTCATAAACAGGGGAACTCTCAGGCCGTCCACAACCACCAAATCCGGTGTGTCCCCTACAGAAGGCGCCAGCTGCAGCTTATTAATCAGCTCGTCATTGGGGTAAATCTCATACTCAACCGTAAATTCCGGATGATTTTCGTCAATATCGGAAAGCATTGTTTTATAAAATTCTGCCTCTGCTCCATCTGCCAACCAGATACGGACATTTTTCACTTCTTCCGAAGCGCCTTCCGTGCCGGCTGCAGTACTGGCCTCAGCGGCGGCCTCAGTCTCCGTTTTTGTCTCTGCGCTTGTCTCTGCTGTGCTGCTCCCGCAGCCGGTAAGAGCCGTGCCAATCATTGCCGTCATGGCAGCTCCAAGAAACAGTTTTGCATTTTTTTTCATAGTCTCTAATCTCCTTTATCCTTAATTTATCTCCATGCCGTCATAGGCAATGTGAATCTCAAATGGCAGATCCGTCCAGCCTTTTATAAAATCTTCCAATTCTTCGTGAGTCCTTCTATGGCTGTGACTGATGTGAGTTACATACACCTTAGAAAAGCTCCCCAAAGCCCCCTGTACGGTCAAGGCCTTCAAAAGTTCCTTTAATGTTGTCAGAGAAAGATGCTTATCCGTCTCCGGGTTCCGGGGCCAATTATCATCCCAGGTGCACTCTGTAATCAGCGTATTCACCGGATGATCCTTTAGAAAATCAATGGTCTCCGGAAAATAGTATCCCGTATCCGTCCCATAATAAAGGGTTTTTCCCTGTTCGTCCTCAAACAGATAATTGGCCGATCTCTTTTCTGTAGATCCCGGATGCCTCCCGGGCACCGGAGTCACTATGTAATCCCCGATTTTCCTCTTTTGAAAAAATTCCAGCTTTTCAAACCGAATCGTGCCGCTCTTTAGTGTTTCACGAAACCCATTACGCAACAGCATTTCATCTCGGCAAAGGTAATCTGTCATCTCATAGGCTTCTTCTGTGAAATAAAAAGCAACCGGCTCTTTTGGCGGCATAAGGCTTCCTGCAAACTGGCACAAAGCAAATGCAGAAAAATGGTCATAGTGGGTATGCGTAATCAGCACATGGCGAAGCTTCATCAAATCCCCGCCGTTTTTTTGTGCCTGGCACACCAAATCCGGGCCAAAGTCCAGTAAAATATCCTCTGATAAACGAAAGGAACTTCTGCTCCGGATATTTTTCCCTTTCAGCTTTCTCGCCTTCTCACAGGCAGGGCATCCGCACAGCGGATTGGGAATTCCCTCCGCCGATCCAGTGCCCCAAAACACCTTTTCAGACATTCTTCTCCCCCTTTTCAGAAATATCGATTAATCGGTTAATATCACAATTTTCTTCGATATTTCCTGTATTTTTTGTGCTTTTTCACCACTTCTTTATAGGCACAAGTATAATATATGTCGTAATATATGTCAAGCGTTTGATATGTTTTTATCACATTTTCTGTAACAGTTCAGACGGCGGCGATCATCCGCAGAAAAAAATAACGCTCCGAACCGGCTTTACGCAATGGGAAAAACCCTTATGGCGCAGCCAGGTTCAAAAACGTTATCTGCTGATATACTATTTGTTGTTTACAGGGGATCTATTATTTTTCTATTGCAGGAAGCTTATCCCTGCTGGAAACCGCGTTTCCAAAAAAGAACATAAAATCCTGTATTTCCGTATCCATCATACGGCCCTCTCTAAGCTGGCGGAGCGCCTCTTCATAAAGGGAACTCCGGTCATAGGGAATCTGCTTCATCGTGACAGCGCCGTCTTCAATAACCATATAATGGGCAGTCTTATCCGGATCGTCCGGCCTCCGGTAAGAGACGCTTCCCGGATTAAGCCACTCCACCCCGTCTCCCAGAATATGGATACACTGCCTGTGGCTGTGGCCAAAAATCATTCGGCGGTTAGGGATCTCCCAATACGCCTCAGGCGTATGCTCCTTCCAGTACCTGTCAAACTGACTGCGGTTTTCGATCACATCATAGGAGCCGTCTTTATACTGGTGCTGCATCAAATAAGCCCAGCCGTCCGCTGCAAAATACCTGTGAAGCGGCAGATTTTTCAGATAATCTACCTGCTCCCGGCTCATCCGCTCCAGATTATAGTGAATCCATTTATATTTCTTTGGGGGCATATGCCCAAAGTCCTCCTCCTGCGAAGTCCTTACTGCATGAAGATCGTGATTCCCCTGTACCAGCAGGGCCTTGGGCGCGCTCCGAAGGCTCTCTATCACCTGAGACGGTTCTGTTCCGTAATCCACCATATCCCCTGCAAAGCATAGGATATCGTATTCCTTTTCCTTTTCCATAACCGCGCGAAATGCCCAGATATTGGCATGGATATCTGATAAAACCAGAATTTTCATTGTTTTTACCCCCATAATTTCTGCTAATGGCTATTTTATTATAGGGTATTCCTCTTTTTATGTCAATCGGTTGATATTCTTCTAAGCTGTGCTTTCTCTTTTCAACGTATTGTCGGCAAGCTCTTTGCGAGCATCCATGAATATATCAAGCAAAATGCTTGTACACAATATTCAAAACTTAACACTACCAATCAAAAATTCTCGTAATATCTTGATACCGGTTAATTACACGATAAATTTCCACATACTCATTGCCTACTTTATAGATAATCACGTAATCTTCCCATATTGCATATTTATAATCTGTCCGAAAGCTGACCCGTTTGGAGAGCTCTGAACCCATTCCCGGAAACATCTGGAGATTTTCAAATTTACCATAAATTTCATTTATAGTCTTTGCAGCATATTCTTCATTATCTTCCGCGATATAATCCCGGATATTTTTCAGCTCCTTTGCAACAATCGGATTAATCCGCAGTTTTAACATCTATTCCCCCATAAATGCTTTCAGTTCATCCAGATTAAGCCAGCCTTCGCCGTCTTTCACTGCTTCTTCGGCTTCCTGCAGCTTTATCAAGAGCTTCTTCTCCGCGCGATCACGCTCAAAATCGTCAATATCCATGACTACAAAACGTCCCCTGCCATTCTTAGTAAGATATACAGGCTCCCCTTTGCGGCAATTCTTCAGGACTTCATTATAATTTCTCAAATCAGATACTGGTAAAATATTTGCCATATTCTTTCAGCTCCTTCCTTGATTTCATATTATTTCTGTTATCTATATTATACATAAAAAGCTGTAAAATTCAACGTAATTTTTTACAGCTTTTATATCATGCGATATAATTATAATTAAATACTTTTAGGCAACGCAGATTGCCCTTTGTATTTTCATCGGCATGCAGAAAAATCAATCGCAAACTTCTTTGCGGTTCAAAATAGACATTTCCCAACTTTTTATATATAATAAAAAAGAAGACAAATCCAGGCCGGAAAGGGATCCTCACATGAAACCAAAGCAGACCTTCATTCCCAAAACTTTTCAAAGGAAAATTATTCTCTATAATATGCTGATTATCATTGCTATTGCCAGCGCAGTCAGCTATTATAGCTTTACCTCTTATAAAAAGGATGTGATTGCCAGCGAAACCAGAAATTCTCAGAATACCATCCGTCTTTTATCCGACCGGCTGGATTTTGCTTACCGGGAAATGGTTAATCTTCTGCTGAACTGTTCGGAGCGTCAGTCCCAGTTCTTTTTTGGAAGCGCAGTTTCCTCCGCCCAGAGCATGGAGCTGTATGCCTCCGATGTGCTAAGGGATTACTGCGCCATCTCCGGCTACAGCAAATATATTTACCGGATTTCTCTTTATAAAAAGGATCAGTTTTTCCTCCAGGCCGGAAGCCAGCCCGGCATCCGGCAGGATCCGGAGCTAATTATGTCAGCTCCCTGGTTCAAGGAGCGCCTGACCCTTACTGCTTCCCAATATATTCTGACCCTGGAGGACAACCCCTTCCCTTTGGGGGCTACCAACACCCCATACATTTTCCCACTTATCCGTCCCATCCAATACCGTCCGGGGCTTGAACCGGAGGAAGCCTGGGTGTTTTTGGCAGTAAATCCCCTGCTGTATTCAGATACTTTAAATACCCTGGAAAAAAACAGCTTTCTCTATATCGCCACGGCAGATAATGCCCTGATTGCCTCCGTGACAGAAGAAAAATTTCAGACCGGCCAGCTGATTAAACAGTTAAACAATATGGAAGACCATTCCGGTTTCCTCACCGCTTTCCTGAATCATGAAAACTGTATTGTCACCTATCAGAGAGATCCGGTCAGCGGGATTCTGCTTTTTGAAATTCTTCCTGTCAGCCGTATGCCCATTGACCGGCGGGTAATTTTAGAGACCATTGCCATTATTTTCTTCTACTGTATTGCTATTGGCCTGGCCCTTTCCTTTCTCATTTCCAGGCAGCTGGGCCGCCCTATTCTGCATCTTATTGATCATTTGGGCCTGGTGGCCCAAGGAGATTTTTCCGCGGATCCCAGTATCGAGAGCAATGATGAAATCGGTACCATCGGCCGGCAGATTAACCAAATGTCCAGTCAAATCAATACTCTGATGGAAACCCGAATCCAGGGAGAAAAGGAAAAGAAGGATTTGGAGATTAAGATGCTTCAGGCCCAGATTAATCCCCATTTTCTCTACAACACCCTGGATTCCATTAAATGGATTGCCACTATACAGAGAAACAGCGGCATTGTCCAGATGGTTACCTCCCTGTCCTCCCTTCTGAAAAATATGGCCAAGGGATTTAATGAAAAGGTAACCCTGGCTCAGGAACTGGACTTTTTAAGGGATTACGTAGTCATTGAAAAAGTACGGTATCTGGAACTTTTTGATCTTCAGATCAAGATAGATGAGCCCGGCCTTTACAATGCTAAAATTATTAAGCTAACGCTGCAGCCTCTGGTAGAGAATGCTATCTTTAACGGTATTGAACCTTCCGGCCGGCCCGGACTTATTGAGATACGGGCCTGGGCAGAAATGGACGTTTTAAAGGTCAGTGTGACCGACAATGGCATCGGCATGGCTGAAGAACAAGTGCAGCGCCTTCTCACGGATACCTCCCGAATAACCAAAAGCACCATGAGCGGTATCGGGCTTCCCAATGTGGATCGCAGGTTTAAACTGGTGTACGGAGAGGAATATGGGCTTATAATTGAAAGCCGGCTGGATTCCTTTACCCGAATTACCGTCTCCCTCCCTCTTGAATATGAATAAGATACCCGCCAAACACCGAAACAGGAGATTTGATTATGTACCGAATTATATTGATTGATGATGAACCTTTAATTTTAGCCGGTATTGCTTCCCTGATTAACTGGGAAGAATACGGCTGCACCATTATCGGCAAGGCCACGGTTGCCACTGAAGCGCGGCAGATGATTTTAAGCCTGCGGCCGGATATTGTCATTACGGATATCCGCATGCCTGTCCTGGACGGTCTCCAGCTGGTAGAGTCCTGTAAAAATGAGGGGGCGATTTTTGCTTTTATCGTTCTCACCAATCTGGAGGAATTCAACCTGGCCAGAAAAGCCCTTTCCCTTGGAGCCGTGGATTATCTGGTTAAGCTGGACTTAAAGCCGGAAAATCTGGTTGCAGCTTTGGAAAAGGCTAAGAAACGAAGCAGCTTTTTATTGAAAAACCATTCCCTGGCAGGTATATCTCCATCTTCCGCCGGAACCGGTGCATCCGCCTCTTTGCAGGAAGTCCGCAGATATCTGAGCCAAACCCTTCTTGCAAAAGCAGAACCGGCAGAGCTGGGGGGGGCAATTTCTGCGGAGGGTTGGGATCGTCCCTTCCTGCTTCTGTTTTCCTTGCGTCCCAATCATATCCAGTTTCAGGCAGGCGAAGACATCTATGATTTCCGGCTGATTACCAATCAGCTTTTCGATATTATAGAAAAAATTGCGGAACGGTATTTTTCTTCTGTCATGCTTTTTGAATATGACGGGAAAAACACTTATCTTCTGGCAGGCTGTTTAATGGAGGGAGATAATCTGGAGACTGTTCTCACTGGATTCTGCGCCCGGGTTACCACCGCGCTCACCACCTATTTCGAGTTAAATGCCGTATACGGATCCAGCACGGTAAAGGGTTCTCTCCGGGAAATGCCCCAGGCCCTGTCTGAAGCTTTAGTTTCCCTGGATTATTATTATTACAATTCCTCAAGTCCTCTGGTCTTTTATCATAACCAGAACATTCATCACAGCTTGGCAAAAAATTTTAATATTAATCTTTTCAAAAAAGAGCTGTCCGCTTCTATCCAGCAAAATGACAGCGGACGGCTCAGGGAAGTTTTCCAGCAGATCCTGGAGCTCTTTGCTTCCTGTAAGCCCGGCAAGGATCAGGCTACCAGCGCCTGCATCAATATTTACACTTACCTGTATTCTTTTTTTGAAGGAGATCAGGAAGACTTCCAGGAGATTTTTCCCTACACCATTAATATTGCGGAACAATTAGGACATTTTAATAGCCTTTCAGATATTCTTATTTGGCTGGAAAGCTTCTGTGATAAACTGTGTATCCTTTTATCAGAGCGCAAATCCGTTCGTTCTGATACTCTCATAGAGCAGGCCAAGGCCTATATAGAAGAACATTTATCGGAAAAGCTGGCTCTGGCCGATGTGGCGGGATATTTAAACATCAGCTCCGGTCATTTAAGCAATACCTTTAAAAAATTTACCGGCGTCACCATCTCTGATTATATCGCCACAGTGAAAATCAATCGCGCCAAAGAGTTGATCCATACCCATAAGTATCTGATGTATGAGATTTCCGATATGCTGGGGTTTGAGAACCCTTATTATTTCAGTAAAGTGTTTAAAAAAGTAACCGGGATGGCCCCCCGGGAATATGAAAATCTGCATTCGCGGAAATAAAAGCGCCGGTATAAAGACAGGTTCTCAAGCCTGCCTTTGTACCGGCCCCTAAAAAGTATCAGTACTATTCTATCTTATCTATCTCATCTTTTTTATCCTGAATCTCCTTTTTAAGCTCTTCAAGCTTCTGATCCAGATCCGCCTCCACCATAGCCGGAACCTGTCCTTTTATAAAATAACCGCTGACAGTAAATTTCGTTTTGTTTCCTTTTCCCACATTTACCGTTACAGTAGTATCTTCCACCAGGCTATAGGGGTTCATGCTAATGCATTCATCAAGAGTCATGGCCTTTAAAATCTCCTGCATCTGTGCCTGATCCGTATAGGTTACTTCATACGATCTCCACTCCATTTCCTGGTACCCGGGATCTCTTTTTTTCATCCCTCTCTCCGCGACAATGCTGGTAACATCCAGATTCTCCCATATTCGCCTTGGATCTATTTCTTCTTTTTCCAGCAGGGCAAGAGTCCTGTCAAAGGAGGGGTAAATTGGATAAAAATTCAGGGGTCCGTCCCATTGAATCAAGTTATCGTATTGATTTTTCTGATATTCTACCAGCTCTGCCTCAGAAGCGGTTAAGAATCGAAGTTCTCCAATAGGATTTTCCGTTTGCCTCTGGTACAGGCTCATCTCTCTAAAATCCTGCCGGTAGGCAGAAAGAAGCTGATCCACAGTTTCCTGGCTGGTTATTTCCGCTGACTCCAGCAAATTTCCGTTTCCCTTTATCCGGTACTGCACTCGTACTATATCTCCTGCTGACCGCTGAAGAACAGGGTATTTCACATCCTGATAAGCCGGATCCATGGAAATGGCGTTGGCAGCTTCGAAAACCTCCGACAGAGGCAGATGATATTCTCTCTGAACTTTCCGCCCGTTTTTCAAGGTGTATTGGACATTAACCCAGGTCCAGCATGCTTCTCCGTCGTAATCCTGCAAATGCTCCCTCTCAGTCCTTTCCATGAGAGCCTGCTCTACTCCTTTTTTCCCGATCTCCAAGACCGGCGCTATATCGGTTAGAGCCATGTTACGAAAGATATACTCTGTGGGAGAAGTTCTTATTACTTCCGGCCTCTGTCCATCTCCTTTGCTTGTTACCTGAGTATAATCGATCCAGCCGTCTTTTCCCAAATCAACAGCCGCTTCCGCTACTTGGCTCTCTTCAGGCAGATAAGCGTCATATCCCAGCCAGTCATTTTTAAAGCAGAACAGGATCGCCAGGCCGGCAATCATACAGCCTGCAAGCTGGAACTTATGGGACAGCAGCTTACGGAAGTCAAAATGGTAAATAATCTCCACAACGCAGTGACAAAGCAGAATTCCCGCAGCAGTGCCGAAAACCGCCCACCCGGTTGTAGAATGAAGGAGCCAGAAGAACATTCCTCCTGACATTCCCATTACCATGGCCAGGCCAATACGGATTACCGGCTTGCTGGCGGAAAAGGCCATAGCCTTTCCGGCTGCTTCTGAGGGACGTTTTTTATAAAGCAGGATGTTTATCAATATCAAAGCTGCCAGTGCTATCACGCTTTCCACAATCAGATTGCGAAAAGCTGCCCCATCCCACCAGTCCGCCAGCATATCCGCCCCGGAAAAAGCAATGATGTAGCTTGTAATGGGAGAAATTTTGGCTACCCGAAATAAAAGGCTGTCCCGGAAAATATCTACATAGGTAAGGAACCATGTATTATAATAGGCGATGAGCATAGCCGTCAGCATAGGAAAGTAAAAGAAAAAGACACCGCTTCCCAGAATTCCCACAACCAGATTGCCGGTCATCATCATGGCCAGAACCACAGTGCTGTACACCAAAGTAAAATAAAACAAATGAAACAGGAAACCTCCTGCCGCTGTTTTCAGGAGCCCTCCTCCTATAGGGGTTCCGTAGGCGGCTGCCACAGCCAGGGAAATAATCAGACACAGCCCATAAACCACCCCGGGAATCAGAATTCCCATGGTATAGGACACGGCAAATAGCTTCTCTCTTTTTAATGGAAGGCTGTGATAAAAATCTATCTTCCGTTTATTGTGAAGATAGGAAAAGCTGGAGGCCCCGCACACTACTGCCGCCATGATCATGAGAAATACCGTAAGGCCGTTGCCATGGACGGACAAAAGCTTCTCTGCCGTCGCCAGCATAGCCTGAGACTTAGGCATAGCTAAAGTATCCCCATACCACAGAGCCCTCTCATAGTTCTCTTCTACGTTACCTAACTTAAGGGCCATTCCCACCGGGAATGCAAAGAAAAAGGTCAGAACCGAAAGAGCCGCAAGCCAGACCCGCCGTTTTAAATCCTCTTTTGCCAGCTTAAAGAATGAGTTTCTTGATGTCATAACCCGCCACCTCCGTTTCACTGATAAAGATTTCTTCTAAGGATAAAGGAATCAGCTCAAAGAAAACCGGCTCATAGCCTGCCATTTTTTCCTCAATATCTTCTCTGTTTCCCCGGACGGTCAAAGTAGACAGGCTTCCTCTCTGTTCCGTCTTGACAATCTCCAGAGCTTTCAAATCCTCCGGCTCCATTCCCGGCTTTAATACACACTGGAGCTTATGAATATTCAGCTTCATTTCGTCTAAATCCCGGGATAAAAGAATTCCTCCTTTGTGAAGGAGTCCTACATGGTCGCAAATGTCTTCCAGCTCCCGTAGGTTATGAGATGCAATAATCGGAGTTAAATTTCGTTCTTCCATGTCATTGGCAAAAATACTCTTTACCGTCTGGCGCATAACCGGATCCAAGCCGTCAAAGGTCTCATCGCAAAACAAGTAATCTGTGTTGGCGCACACGCCGCAAATAACGGAAACCTGCTTTTTCATACCTTTGGAAAAGGTACTGATCTTGCGTTTTTCATTAAGCTCAAAATTTTTCATCAGCTTATGAAAGCGATCTTTATCAAACTTTTCATATACAATACTATAATAATCCATCATCTCCGCCGGAGTTGCATTGCTGAAAAAGTGCTGCTCATCCGAAATATAGAAAAATCTGGCTTTTGCTCTGACATTTTCAAATATCTCCTCTCCGTCAATGGAAATGCTTCCTTCGTCCGGCTTTAATACACCGCTGGCCATACGCAGGAAGGTACTCTTCCCCGCCCCGTTAGTTCCGATAAGGCCGAATACGCTGCCGTCACGAATGACAGCGTTTATGTGATCCACTGCCACAATATCATCAAAGCGCTTTGTCACGTTTACCGCTTCAATCATGCTCATTCCCTCCTGTCCTTTTCGCTTCCCCGAGAGTGCCTTCCTGGCGTTTTTCCATTTGTTCAAAGCTTTCTGCACCATCTCCTTCTTCTGTTCCTTCTATGGCTGCTTTTACAATCTCATCCCTGGTCATCCCCAGTCTGGCCGCTTCCCTGGCTGATTCTGTCAAACGTGCTCTGGCCTCCTGAAGCCGGAACTGCCGCAGCTTTGACGTATCTGCCACAAAGCTGCCTTTCCCTTTTACCGAGTAGATATATCCCCGGCGTTCCAGCTCTGCATAAGCTCTCTGAATCGTGTTGGGATTAATAGACAATGCCACTGCCATGGCCCGTACCGACGGAAGCTGGCTATTTTCCTCCAAAACGCCCAGCATCATCATAGCCTCCAGCTTTTCTGTCACCTGCTCATAGATTGGACGTCGATCCTTGTAGTCTAACTCAATCAGCATCGGATACCTCCTTTCCGGCTTTCCGTTTTTAATCCTTAAAAATATACGGCTATACGATTCACATCAACTGTACTATCCGTATTAATACAGTATCATAAATAGAGAATGAAGTAAATAAGCAATTTCTTACAATTTCCTGAAGACAATCCAATGGAACACGTTACCGCTGCATTTTGCCAAATACCTGATTAAAAAAAGGGCATGCCGTAGAATCAGCAGCCCTTCTGTTACCTTTATTCTATTTTGTCAAAGATTCCTCCTGAAGTCTGTCAAATTCCGCCATACACTCGTCTACTGTAGCGCCGTTTAACAAATTCCTCACAACAAGGCAGGTATTCCCCCACTGCTCCATCTTCATTCCCGCATTGGCTCCAAGAACATACACATTTTCTTCTATCCGATCATTTAAAGGCTTTAATGCCGGAATACAATCCACTTCTATATTTTTAGACGAAGAGATTACTTTATTGGTTTCTGTATATACCTGGAGCGCTTCATCAGAGAGTATCACTTCCAAAATATCTTTCGCATCTTCCTTGTGCTCCGCATTCACCCCGATGCTATATCCCGTTATCGGCACCACTGGCATTTGCCCGCGGCTTGAGGGGAATCCGATAACCAGCATATTAAAATCCGGTTTTCCATATGCGGTCTCTGTATTTGCTGCTCCCCAGTATGCCATAACAATGGGCGTTTTCTGAGACAGGAAATCCTCCCGTTCCCCTTCAAAAGCTTCGCTTACATAAGCCTTTTTTGCATCAATATAGCCGGAGTCGATCATCTCCTGAAGAAATTCAAAGCCAGGACGCATATAATCACTGTATTTGCTTCTTCCACTGTTCAGCGCCTCAATTTCTGCTTCCGTATTTCCTCCGTTATACAAATCCGCGTAAGCTTGTGCAAAAACAAAAGTCTCCAGCCACCAACGATTTGCCCCTACCGGAGTTTCTATTCCGTTTTCCTTAAATACTTTGCAGCATTCCAAGAAATCCTCCGGAGTTTCCGGCAATTCCAGATTATATTCATCAAACATATCTTTATTGATAAACAGGCCATAAGCCACTACTTCCTGTGGAATCGCTACCAATTTTCCGTTTACCGTATTGGCTGTTTTTACTACATCCCGCAGATTCTTTACACATTCCAGATCCGACAAATCCATAAGCATTCCCTCTTCTCCCAGAGTCTGGATCGTGTCCGGATTCAGCAGATAAAGGTCATCCATATTGTTACGAACCCTGGCAAGAGCTACATCATCATAACTCTTATCCTGATAGTTCTCCGCCGTATAGGTGATATACTGTACTGTCACCCCCAGCTTTTCTTCCGCCATCCGAAGAGTTTTTTCTGAAGCGCTTCTGGCCACATTCTCCGCATTGGGATCCACTTTTTCCATAGGGCTGTACATATTTACAATCCTATTGTTCTCTTCTTTGGTTACCGCCAGATTCACATCCGGCTTCTCGCCGCCGCTGCAAGCTGCCATCGCCAGAATTATTGCTGCTGCCAAGAACACCGCTGCTATTTTCTTCCAATCGATCTTCATCCTTTTTGTCATAATTCTCCTCATTTTATTTTCCACTGTTTTTGTAAGCACTCAGACGGCAAGGAAAAATCCCATATCTGAATGACTACTTATTTTTTATGACACATTGGCTTATTACGTTCTTTAACATTTCCATGTCAATGGGCTTTGCCAGATGGATATTCATTCCTGCATTTAAAGCTTCTTTTTCGTCTTCTGCAAAAGCATTGGCTGTCATGGCAATAATAGGGATTTCACCTGCGTCTTTACGCGCCAGTTTTCGAATCGCCTTCGTTGCGTCATAGCCATTCATCACCGGCATCTGAACATCCATAAGAATTGCGTCAAACTCACCCTCCTCAGATTTTTCAAAGCGTTCCAGGGCCTGTCTGCCGTTTTCCACAATCTCACATTTTGCGCCCTCAATGGACAGAACCTCTAACAGAATCTCCGCATTAATCTCATTATCTTCTGCAGCGAGGAAATTCATTCCCTGTAGACTGCATTCATTTTCTATTTTCTTGTTGTCTCTCGATTCTTCTGCCTGTATTTCCGTAATCTTTTCTTTCAGAGCCGATACAAAAATAGGTTTTGTAAGAATCCCTGTATATTCAAATTGAAGCAGTCTCTCTGCATCGCCTATATAATTTTCACTGTGAGCCGTCATAAGCAGAAGAAATGCTTTTTCCGGCATGGCTTTTCTCATCTTCTCCGCCATCCGGATTCCGTCGGTGCCCAACGCATTCCAGTCAAGCAGTACCAAATGGTAGCCTTTTTCCGTGTCTTTGGTATTTTGTATCATATGCAAAGCTTCCTCTGCCTGAACTGCCGTGTCCATGGAAATACCCATATTCTCCATAAAAGTCTGGATGTTTTGGATTTCTTCCACATTCTCCTCCACAGACAGGATACGGGATATCCCGCTGTTCTCCCAGAATGCCCTGTCCGCCTGACTTTCTGATACTCCAAGCTCCACTTCTACTCTGAAAAGACTTCCCTTATCCACTTCACTGAAAACTTCGATAGTTCCGCCCATAAGCTCAACGATATTTTTTGTAATTGCCATACCAAGTCCGGTACCTTGAACCTTATTGGTGGTACTATTCTCTGCTCTGGTAAACACATCAAAAATCGTTTTTAAGTATTCCTGCGTCATCCCATACCCGTCATCTTCCACTTCGATTCGGATACGTTCAAACTGACTGGAATACTGTTTCAGCCCAATAATCCGAAACCAGATATTTCCTCCTTCTTGTGTATATTTCACCGCATTAGAAAGAAGGTTCATCAAAATCTGATTCATTCTTGTGGCATCTCCCACCAAATACTCATGCTTAATGTTGGATACTTCCACATGAAATTCCTGTGATTTTGCACTGGCCATAGGGCGAATAATGGCGTCTACAGAGTATATCAAATCATTCAGGGCAAACTCTTCCTTAGTCAGCACTACCTTTCCGCTTTCAATTTTGGATACTTCCAGAATGTCATTGATCAGACTCAATAAGTGCTGTCCGGACGTCATAATTTTTCTCGCATATTCCCGCACTTTATCCGGATTTTCCGCGTCTCTAACGAGTAAAGTGGTAAAGCCGATAACCGCATTCATAGGCGTACGGATATCATGAGACATATTGGAAAGGAAGGTGGTTTTCGCATTGCTTGCAAGCTGCGCCGCGTGCAATGCTTCTGTTAACTGCCTGTTATGCTGCTCCCGTTCTTTTTCCCTCTCGTCCTGGTTTCTTTTCTGCTGTCTTTGGTTAAAATAGTACAGAGCGCAGCACAGGAAAAAGGCACTTGTCATCACTGCCACTACAATAAAAATATTATAGTTTACCGTTTTCACTTCCTGCTGGATAGCTTCTGTCGGCACATAGCCTACCAGGCAAATCGTACCGTTGTTCATCATCCACATAAAGTTCAAAGAGCTTTTTCCTTGTATATCATGATAAAACATAATATTCTTCCGGTTTTTCACGCAATCCCTTATTTCTCTGCGAAGGGATTCTTCATGGATCTCGTTTGCCCTGTAAAAATCCTCTAGATTTAAGTGTCCCGCATTCCTCTCTCCCACGCCTTTTGGTTTTAGTACAAATCTTTCTGTTTTTGTATCCATAATGTAGAGTATGGCCTGCTTATTATAAAATCCATTGGGAAGAGATCTGTCGATGGCATCATAAGTATATTCCACATAAAGCGTGCCGATCTCCGTGCCTTCCTTTACCACAGGGCATTTAATCGAATAAGCCCAGGTCCCCATGTAGTTTAAATAGGAACGGGAAACTTCCATTCCGTCCATTATCTCGCCTGCTGAAAAGTCCAACCCTTCCTCAGAGAAAATTTCTCCCGTACTGGAAATTCCCTCCGATTCCCCTGCCCGGATCAGAGAAATCTTGGCTATGGTTTCATTCCTTTGATAGGAATGGATATAGCCCTCTAAATCTTCATCAATTACGGCAATTTCCTGAGCTATCAGCTTCTGGAATTCTGCTTGATTACTCCAAATTGCTTCTACGGTATATTTTATCAAATCCAGATTTTCATTCAGGTTCTGAATTGCCGATGCTGACATTTCCCTGGATATTTTCTTTGACACAGAAAATACTACGGCCCCTAGGATACTAAAGACAAGTATAATAGAGAGAACTAAAGGAAATCTTTTGTCCATTCTGCTTTTATCTATTTTCTTTTTCATCAACATTCACCTGATTTTTACTGCTTATTCTTTCAACTGCTGCGTTTTATAAGCTATTTTATAACTCTTTCGCTGTTCTATTATAATACATTTTTCTCAGCCTAGCAACAGTAATATAACCCTCCCGATATAATAAATGCATACTGAAAAGGCAGAATCCCGTTGGGATCCTGCCTAATATTTTAATCATCTGTAGGAATCAGATATTCAATTACTCATTTCCGTAGAGAGCAACCAGCTTCTTCAGATACTCGTATCTTTCCTTAGCGAATGCCTGGTTCTTAGCGAACAGATCTTCTGCTCTTTCGGGATTCTTAAGGCCTAAGGACAGATAACGAACCTCACCCTTCAAGAAGTCTTGGTAACCATCCATGTTAGGAGCCTTGCTGTCTAAGGAGAACTTATTCTCAGCAGCCGGGTTGAACCGGAACAGGTGCCAATAGCCACACTCAACGGCTAACTTCTCTTCGGTCTGAGCCTTACTCATGCCCTTCTTGATACCATGGTTAATACAGGGAGCGTAAGCAATAATTAAGGAGGGACCCGGATAAGCCTCTGCCTCTGCAATTGCCTTAACAGTCTGTGCATAGTCAGCACCCATGGAAATCTGTGCTACATATACATAACCATAGCTCATTGCAATGGAAGCCAAATCTTTCTTCTTAACGTCCTTACCGCCTGCAGCAAACTGTGCCACGGCACCTACCGGAGTAGCTTTGGAGGACTGTCCGCCGGTATTGGAGTAAACCTCGGTATCATATACCATGATATTAATGTCCTTGCCGGAAGCAAGTACATGGTCAACACCGCCAAAGCCGATATCATAAGCCCATCCGTCGCCGCCGAATACCCACTGAGACTTCTTAGCCAGGAAATCCTTATTATTTACAATTTCCTTGCAAACCGGGCATTCACAGCCGTCTAATGCAGCAACCAGCTTGTCCGTAGCAGTACCGTTGGTAGCGCCGCAGCCAAAGGTATCCAAATATTCCTTGCATGCTGCCTTTACTTCGTCAGAAGCTTCAGCGCTTGCCATTACAGACTCTACTTTAGCCTTTAAGCCATCTCTGATGGCGTTCTGAGCCAGTAACATACCGTAACCAAACTCGGCGTTGTCCTCAAATAAGGAGTTGGACCATGCGGGACCCTGGCCCTTAGCATTTACGGTATAAGGAGTGGACGGTGAAGAGTTGCCCCAAATAGAAGAGCATCCGGTTGCGTTAGCAATATACATTCTATCGCCGAACAGCTGGGTAATCAGCTTGGCGTAAGGAGTCTCTCCACATCCTGCACAGGCGCCGGAGAACTCAAGTAAGGGCTGCTTGAACTGGCTTCCCTTAACGGTAGTCTCTTTAAACTTAGCTAAAACCTCTTCCTTCACAGGCAGAGACTGGCCATACTCAAAGATAGGCTGCTCGGGTAAGCTTCCCTCTAACGGCTCCATGGTCAGAGCCTTGTTGCCCTTCATGCCGGGACATACGTTTGCACAGGAGCCGCATCCGGTACAGTCAAGGGCGGAAACGGTCATCGCAAACTTCATACCGGGCATACCGGTCATATCTTTCATTTTCATGCCGGACGGCGCATTGGCAGCTTCGTCAGCAGTCATAGCAACGGGGCGGATTACTGCATGGGGGCATACATAAGAGCAGAAGTTACACTGGATACAATTATCCGGATTCCAAACCGGTACATTTACTGCGATACCGCGCTTCTCATAAGCTGCAGAACCGGAGGGGGTGCTGCCGTCTACATAATCAACGAATGCGGATACCGGCAAAGAATTGCCTTCCTGGGCGGAAACTTTAGACTGAACATTGTTAACGAAGTCAACAACATCTTTTCTGGCGCCAGATACAACAGTAAAATCAAGGCCTTCATCCTGGCAGTTCTTCCAGCTTTCCGGAACCTCTACCTTTACAACGCCTTTAGCGCCCGCATCAATAGCGGCCCAGTTCTTCTTAACAACATCTTCGCCCTTACGGCCGTAGGTCTTCTGTGCAGCATCCTTCATAAGCTGATTTGCCTTGTCAGCCGGAATAATACCGGTTAACTCAAAGAATGCAGACTGCAAAATGGTATTAATACGGGTGGGGCCCATACCGGTCTCGATACCAATCTTAACACCGTCGATGGTGTAGAAGTTAATGTTATGGTCCGCAATATATTTTTTCATCTGGCCCGGTAAGTGCTTCTCTAATCCTTCCATATCCCAAGAGCAGTTTAACAGGAAGGTACCGCCGTCAACCAGTTCCTGAACCATATTATACTTGCGGACATATGCCGGGTTATGGCATGCCACAAAGTTTGCAGTACGGATCAGATAGGTAGACTTAATGGGAGAATGTCCGAAACGTAAATGGGACATGGTAACGCCGCCGGACTTCTTGGAGTCATAATCAAAATATGCCTGAGCATACATATCAGTGTTATCACCGATAATCTTAATGGAGTTCTTGTTAGCGCCTACGGTACCGTCTGCGCCCAGACCCCAGAACTTGCAGTTGGTAGTCCCTTCAGGAGTAGTAACTAAAGGAGCGCCAATCTCTAAGGACAGATTGGTTACATCGTCCACGATGCCGATGGTGAACTTCTCCTTGGATGTGTTGTTGTAAACGGCAACAATCTGTGCAGGAGTAGTATCTTTGGAACCTAAGCCGTAGCGGCCGGTGAAGACCGGAACTGCATCGAATTTGGTATTCTTTAATGCGGCAACAACATCCAGATACAGAGGTTCTCCTAAGGAACCCGGCTCTTTGGTTCTGTCCAATACAGAAATCTTCTTAACCGTCTCAGGAATTGCCGCAACTAAAGCGTCAGCGCAGAACGGACGGTACAGGCGAACCTTTACAACGCCTACCTTCTGACCCTGGGCAACTAAGTAGTCGATAGTCTCCTCAATAGTATCGTTTACAGAGCCCATAGCAATGATAACATGCTCTGCATCCTCTGCTCCGTAGTAGTTAAACAGCTTGTAGTCGGTACCGATCTTAGCATTAACCTTGTCCATATATTCCTGAACAATTGCCGGCAACGCATCGTAATAGGGGTTGCATGCCTCTCTTGCCTGGAAGAAAATATCCGGATTCTGAGCAGAACCTCTCTCACAGGGATGATTGGGATTTAACGCATGCTTGCGGAATGCTTCGATAGCATCCATATCAGCCATATCCTTCAAATCCTCATAGTCCCAGGTCTCAATCTTCTGAATCTCGTGGGAGGTACGGAAACCGTCAAAGAAGTTAATAAAGGGAACCTTGCCCTTAATCGCTGCCAGATGTGCAACCGGAGTTAAATCCATAACTTCCTGAACACTGGACTCGCACAGCATAGCGCAGCCGGTCTGACGGCATGCATATACGTCAGAGTGATCACCGAAAATAGACAAAGCGTGGCTTGCTACAGCACGTGCGGAAACATTGAATACGCCGGGAAGCTGCTCGCCTGCAACCTTGTACAAGTTGGGAATCATCAGCAGTAATCCCTGAGAAGCCGTGTAGGTGGTGGTTAATGCACCTGCTGCCAGAGAGCCGTGTACGGCACCTGCCGCACCTGCCTCAGACTGCATCTCGGTTACCTGCACAGTACGGCCGAAGATATTCAGTCTTCCATCAGTAGCCCATTCATCCGTGTGCTCAGCCATAACAGATGAAGGGGTAATGGGATAGATAGCGGCAACGTCCGTAAACGCATAGGAAGCGTGGGAAGCAGCCTGATTGCCATCCATGGTTTTCATTTTTCTTGCCATTTTACTTTCCTCCTACAAATGTGAGTGGTGTTAGTTTGTCTCTCTTTGTAAAAAAAGAAACGGACCTGTTTATTATTATACCAATTTTTATATAAATTGCAAATGATATTGCCTATGTATACAAAAAAAAGCAGTGGAAAATAACAGGACACTCTGCCATTTTCCGCTGCTCTTACAATCTGCTCTGAAACAATCGGCATTTCTGCCAAATTCCTTCCCGCTATACACCGGGACCCCCCGGACCGGCAGGTATGGAATCGCCATTACCGGCCCCCGGACCCGGAGGCAAAACGCCTCCACTATTGCTTCCCGGACCAGCTGGTTCTATCAAATCGCTGCTTCCCGGAGCCGGCAAATTACTGCCGGGACCGGAAACCTGACCCTCGTCCCCAGGGCCTGCCGGAATATTGGCTTCCGTTGTGGAATCCGTCTCACCGCTCTCAGACGGAACGCTCTGGCTTGGAAGAACCGGTGTTCCATCCGGGTTTGTTTCAGCAGGAAGAACCGATGATCCATCCGGATTGGTTTGACCCGGAAGGGGAACCCATACACCGGAACTGTTCCGCTTTACAACCGGGGCATGTCCTTTATAGCTGGAAGTGTGATCCACATTATCGCTGACTTTCTCCCCATCTTTGGTTATCACCAGACGAACTTCCCATTGGCTGCCGGTACTGCCTTTACTTTCCACAACTTCCTGGCCCGGCTGCACCGACTGATCTTCCACATAGGTGGGAGCCGGAGGATCTACATCTTTAACCTTTGTAGATTTTAAATCGTATTTTACCCCTTCCTCCAAAATAGGAATGGCGTAGATAGAAACCGTGCAGGTTAAATCTTTGTAGGACGCCCGAATACCGATTCCTGTATTGGAATTATTTTCAAAAGCATAATCCGGGCCGCCCCAGCTCACGGTTGCATCCATTCCCGGAGTTACATAGGAAGGCTCAAATGTATGGGAACGACGCACTGTAGTCTTTAATCCTCCACGGACTACCGCATTATAAAGGGTAGTAGATACCTGACACACTCCGCCTCCTGTTTCCTGAACCACCTCTCCGTTGCTGTAAGCTGCTGCCGACTGATAGCCTCTGGCTGTGGTGCGCTCTCCTACTCTTTCATTAAAGGAGAAGCTCTCCCCCGGAGCCAGCACCAAGCCGTCAATGGCCTCACAGGCCAGACGTACATTGGTATTTCTCTTGCTGTTATTAGTAGTCTTGGTAGTATATTCGCTGATAATTTTATATTTTTCCCTAGCCGTTTCCTCTGTGATTTCCGGCGCTACAGAAGTCACCTGAGCCTCAATCTTTGCATCAAAATCCTTAAGGCTTAGGGCCGCCATAATTGCATTGGTAAGTGCTTCCTGATCAACGGACTGTCCGGCCTCTTCCCCGGAAAATAAAAACTTGCCGCTCTCTTTGTCAAAGCTGCTGATAGAGGCATTCTTTGCCTGCTTGTCCCACTTAGAGGCCACAACGCTGACCTCTGCAGCAATCTGCTCTTCCAGGCCGCCGGTATCCAGTACATAGCTTTCCTTAGGCTCCCCCTGGTAGATTTCCTGAAGAAGCTGGTCTACCTTTGTCTCCATCAAATTGGGAATCTCTATGGTCTCCCCGTTCCATGTCACAGCCATATCCCACGGATAAGCTTCTAAAATCTTCTCTCTGGCCGCTTCTCTGGAAAGGCCGGTGATTGTTACATTTCCTACTTTCACTTCCTTTTGAAGCTCTGTTTCCGGCGGCGTTGTCTCCGTAGTAGGCTCTGTATCGGAACCTGCTCTTCCCTTTAGGACAAATGCTCCTATGGCAATTGCCACCATCAAGGCCACGCCGGCAACGGCAATCCAAAGGTAATTCGGCCCCGGGCTTCTTCTATGCCTCCCGCCTCTTCCGTGGGAAACGGGTGTTTTTCTATCATAACTGCTATAGACTCCGCTGCTTCTGCCGGAATGGGATCCGCTCCTTGATGAACTGCCGCTTCCCCTCCCGGCAGATCCCGAACCTCTGGTCTGGCGGCCTGCAGCTGCCGACCTTCCAGATGCAGAGGTACCTCTGGCTGTAGTTCTTCCATGAGAGCCGGCAGCCCGGCTTCTGCGATTTAATTCGTCCATATATTCACCTATCTTCAAATAACATTATCCTGTGTCATACAAACTGTAGTATACCACATTCTGTATAAAATGGAATGACAAATTTATTAAATTTTCAAGGCCAATTATTATTTTTTCGTTAGAATTTACTTATTGAGTCAAACATGTTACTATTATATTACTATTGTATTTCAAGGAGGTTTCCTATTATGTCATATATTGATCTCCATGTCCATTCCACTGCCTCAGACGGCACCCTCTCCCCTGCCCAGGTAGTGGAAGAAGCAAAAAAGGCAGGCCTGTCTGCCATCGCTTTAACGGATCACGATACAGTAAACGGAATAGAGGAAGCTCTCTGTGCCGGAGAAAAAAACGGAATCTGCGTTATTCCCGGGGTAGAACTATCTTGTGTTTACCGTGGAAAAGAAATCCATATTCTGGGACTGTTTGTTAATTACCAGGATCCGTACTTTACCTGTCAGCTGGATAAGCTTTTATCCGTGCGGATCCAGCGCAATCAGGAGATGCTTCGCCGTTTTCAGGCCGACGGATTTGATATTACCATGGACTCTTTAACAAAGGGCAATCCTCAAACGGTCATTACCCGCGCTCATTTTGCCAGAGCTTTGGTGGAAAAGGGCTACGCTTCTTCTATAGAGAAGGCTTTCCAAAATTATCTTCAGTACGGAGGAAAATACTGCCTTAGAAAAGAGCTGATTACCCCTGAGCAGGCCATGAAAGTTCTCACCGGCAATCAGGCTTTTCCGGCCCTGGCTCACCCCATATTGTATCGTTTAGGCTGGGATGCCACTGAAGAGCTTATCGCTTATCTGACAGACCTTGGCATGAAAGGCCTGGAGGTATACCATTCCTCCCATAACCCATCCCAAAGCGGAAAGCTGCGGACCATAGCCCGCCAGTACGGCCTTCTGCCCACTGGCGGTTCGGATTTTCATGGCGCTAACAAGCCGGACATCTCCATAGGCACCGGCCGGGGAGGGCTGCACCTGTCCTCTCTTTTGTTGGAGGATATCCAAAAGGCTATCCGTTCTTATCCTTAAGCCTTTGATAAACCGCATCCCGAAACAAAGTATAAAAAACTGAGCAAAGCGGAATAAAAATCAACATTCCCAAAATTCCCATAGCGCTTCCGCCAATGGTTACCGCTACCAATACCCAGATAGAAGGAAGGCCTACAGAGCCCCCTACTACGTGAGGGTAAATCAAGTTTCCTTCTATCTGCTGAAGTACAAAGAATACCACCAAAAATATCAAAGCATCAACAGGGCTTACCATCAGCATCAAAAACGCCCCTACCCCGCAGCCGATAAAGGCCCCAAAGATAGGAACCAGCGCAGTAAAAGCAATGAGCACTCCAATAAGGAGCGCATAAGGCAGCCGCAAAATCACCAGGGTTACAAAAAACATAGTTCCCAGGATCACCGCTTCCAGACACTGGCCTGTCAGGAAGCTGCTGAATGTCCTTTCCGTCAGGGCTGCCACCTGAATTACCCGGTTTTCCCAATATTCCGGCAGAAAAGCCCTGATAATTTTTACGGCCTGCCCTGCCAGAGTCTCTTTCTGAAGAAGGATGTAAATGGCAAACACCAGTCCGATCCCAAAGGAAGTTACCCCGCTTGCTATAGTGGCGGCGGCGGAAAAGGTAGTAGACAAAACAGAGCCGGCCCCGTTTTTCAAAAATTCTATAATATCCTGCATCATTCTCTGCCAATCAATCTCAATGTTATTGATCCAGGCCAATATTTCCGGATTATCGGAAAAGAGCTTTTCCAGCCAGTTTTGCACTCCGGTAAAAAATGCCGGTACGCTTTCTCTTAAAGAATAAAGGGTCTTCCACAGCTGTGGGATCACCACAATCATCACCGTCAAAAGCACCGCTGCCACTACCGCTATAGCAGCAGCAAGAGCCACAGGGCGCTTAAAACGTTTTTTCCCTTTGTCGGGAAGCAGCTTTTCAATGTTACGCATAGGCAGGTTGAGGATAAAGGCAATCGCTCCTCCCAGAAAAAAGGGCAGTGCCATGTGAAGAATTACTCCTGCCAAGTTAAAAAGCCTCTGATAATTTATCCCGGCTATTACAATGATTATGGTGAAGATAATTAATCCCTGTAATTTTTTTATGGTTTCTTTATTTAGCTCCATTCATTTCCTCCAAAAAAGCCGTTTCTATCTCCTCCTTCGTCCCGCTGAAAGTTCCCTGGATAATCTGGCCGCTGCCTCCGCCCCGGCCGTTTAACCTGCCATTAAGCCTCTTTGACAAATTTTTTATATCCACTGTCTCACTGCCCAAGGCATATTGATGTTTTCCGTCCTTTTCCGAACAGACCAGCACCGCATTTCCTCTTTTCTTTTGGTAAAGAGCCGTACATAGCTCTCTTAGCTGAACAGGAGCCAGACCTTCTTTTACAACAAAAAGGGGCTGTTCCTGTTCCGGGTAAAGGTCAGACCAGGCATCAAACAGCTCCCGATACAGCTTGACCGTTAAATAAGCTCTGGCCTGGTTTTCCTCCTTCTGCTTTTCCACAGCCTCCGCCGCTTCTCCTGTTTTTACTGACAGTAAATTGGAAATCTTAAGAATCTGTTTCTGCTTCCTGTCAAAGTCCCACAGAGCGCGGCGGCCGCATACCATCGTCATCCGGACACCGCCTTTGTAATTCATAATACTGGTAATTTTAATCAGGCCCACTTCCCCGGTCCTCTCTACGTGGGTTCCGCAGCAAGCGCAGATATCAGCCTTTGGAATCTCTACAATGCGGACCTCACCGCTTAATTCCTTTTTGCTTCGATAGGGAATTGTTTTAAGCTCTTCTGCCCCCGGATACCATACCTTTACCGGAAAGTTTTGAAATACCACCTGGTTGGCTGCCTCTTCCATCTCTTCTGCTTCACGGGAAGTCATGGGGCCGTCAAAATCTATGGTGGTTTCCTGAGTCCCCATATGAAATCCTACATTGTTATAGCCGAATCTCTGGTGAATTAGACCGGATAAAATATGCTCTCCGGTATGCTGCTGCATATAGTCAAACCGCCGTTCCCAGTCCACAATTCCTTCCGCCATGCTGCCAATCTCAAGGGGCTCCAGAAGCTCATGAACAATTTGTCCGTCTCTCTCATGAACGTCTAACACCGGAATCCCTGCCAGAGTCCCTGTATCCCCTGGCTGTCCGCCGCCCTCCGGGTAAAAGGCCGTCTGGTTTAAAATCACGTTGTATCCCTTTTTTCCCGGCTGACAGGAAACTACCGTACACATAAAGGATTTCACATAAGGCATCTGGTAATACAGTTTCTGAATCATTTTTTTCCTCCTGACCCATGAAGATTTAGGGCCATTATACTACGATTCAATTTTTCCGTAAACATAGAAATACTGATTTTTTTCTAAATACAGGAAACAGTGACAGGCAGGGCAACATATGATGGAGTGTAATCAAAATTGTTGGAGGATTCAACTATGAGCGATGTTGCTGCTACAAACTGCGGATGCGGATGTGAATGTGGGAACGTAGGAGGAAACGGATGCAACCTGATTTTCCTGATCCTGATCCTGTGCTGCTGCGGCGGCTGGGGCGGAAACGGAAACAACTGCGGCAATAACTGCGGATGCACCTGCGGCGGCGGCTGGGGCGGAGACTGCCTGTGGATTTTAATCCTGCTGTGCTGCTGCGGCGGTTGGGGCGGAAACGGCGGCTTCTGCTGCTAATCAAGTACATCCCCTGGCAGAACCTCCTTGCTGTAAAAGGCGGTTCTGCCTTTTTTACTAAGAAACCGTGTTGACCGGCAGCTATGCGGACTGCATGCTTGTATGCAGGAACACATAGCTATCGGGCAACCAATCTCTGCCTTATCTTCCTTACCTCTCTCCTTTATCTTTTGCCGGACGTGCTCCGATACCGCAGCGGCCGCCTTTATACCCCTGGTTTCTCCTTCTTTCATTTCGTTCTTTCTGTCTCATGCATTCCTCATCTATCTCATAAACGGCGTTGCCGTCAATAATCAACCGATTCCAAATAGTCATGTCTAAAAACCTCCTGTTCACTCTATACTATATGCAGCAGGTATGAATTTCTCTCCCTCTGCATAAGTTTAACCAAGAACAAAAAAGGACCGGGATAATGGCTGAACACTCGGATATTAAATTTACTGATTTTGATTATTGGAGCAGCGATCCGCATCTTCAGATGTTAAAGGCAGCCCTGCCTTTTATGCAGGTCTCTCAGCAGCGAACCGTTTCCATTCTGGTACGGTTTCAGGAGCTTCTCCATACTATGGATCTCTACGGTTTGGCGGAAGATCCGGCTATGGAAATCTGCGCTCTGGACAGAACCTCTGCCTCTCCCATGGATATGCTGATGGCAATAAAGCCTTTTGCGCCTTCTAAGGAACAGGATTTTATTGATGTAATGATTAATTTTATTCAGGGATTTCAAATCCGCCGGGGCTATCAGGAGATGCAGGAAGCCTCCGGGGAAAGCAGCGAGGAAGGCGGCGGCTTTTCTGGATTCCCTTTAGAACAGTTGAAAGGCTTTCTCTCGCCTCAACAGCAGACTCAGCTGGAAAATATTCAGATGGTGATGCAGGCATTGCAGATGATCTAACATAAGATTTAGTTTTAGCAGGTATTTTATAAAAGGAGAGAATACATATGGATTTTAACTGGAAGGACGATCCCAGACTGAAAGGAATGGACGCAAAAAAGCTTGAATATTTAAATGAGTTTGCAGACAGGGTCCGCCAGGCCCCTAAAGATCGGCTTATGGCTACCTTTCTGTCTTTGAACATGGAAGCTTCCCAAAAAGGGATTCAATTTACCGATCAGGAAACGGAGCTCTTGGTCTCCATTCTTACCGCAAATATGAGCCCGTCTGAAAAAAAGCGCCTGGATACATTAAAAATGTTATCCCGGCGCCTTAGCGGCAACCAGAGAAAGCGAACCGGAAAGTAAGCTGTCTTCTGGGAAATGCCTCGGCGAAAGTGGCAGATTCTATCACTTTCGCCGCATTTTTTTAATTCTGTTCCAGCTGATTTTCTCGGAATCCTCCAGGCTTAAAGCAGCTTTCTCCTCATTTCCTCTCCTGACATATTGAGTAAATAGGCTGGCGCCACATCAAACACAGTTTTGCAGCCTGCTGCCCCGTCCTGAGCCATCCGGTACACAGCCCTGGCATAAGCGGCAATGACACTGGCGGTAAATTCCGGGTTAGAGTCCAGTTTTAGGCTGTACTCAATAATATGGTGATTCTCTCCGTTCCAGCCGGTTTTTCCGGTGCGGAACACGAAACCTCCATGGGGAATCCCGGCGTGTTCCCTCATCAGCTCCTCCTGAGAGATAAAATGCACTGTAGTGTTGTAATCAGCAAAATAGTTAGGCATGGTCTTAATTTCGTTCTCAATTCTTGCCAAATCCGCTCCCTCTTTTGCTGCCACAAAACACTCTCTGGTATGTTTGTCTCTGGTAGCAAGCTCTGGATTCTCTCCCTTTCTCACGGCATCCAAAGCCTCTGGAACCGGGATGGTGTACTGTCTTGCATCCTTCACTCCTTCAATACGGCGGATGGCATCAGAATGTCCCTGGCTTACGCCTTTGCCCCAGAAAGTATAATCATGGCCTTCCGGCAAAATGGCGTTGGCATAGAGACGGTTTAAAGAAAACATCCCCGGATCCCAGCCTGCAGAAATCAGAGCTACATGGCCGCTTTCCTTTGCCGCCTGATCTACTGCCTCAAAATGCTCTGGTATCTTTGCATGGGTGTCAAAACTATCTACCACATGGAACAGCTTTGCCATCTTTGGAGTCTGGACAGGCAGATCGGTAGCGCTGCCGCCGCAGAGAATCATCACATCAATTTTCCCCTGCCAGTCCTTCACATCTTCTGCCCGGCATACCTGAACGCCCTGAGTCAGAACCTGCACACTCTTTGGGTCTCTCCTGGTAAAGACTGCAGCCAGTTCCATATCTGTGTTTTGCCTTACAGCGCACTCAATGCCTTTTCCCAGATTTCCATATCCTATAATTCCGATTTTGATTGTCATACGAATCCTCCTTTTCCATGCAGAAAGGGCATCTATTTCATCACAATATTGATAATTTTTCCCGGAACGTAAATTTCCTTTATCACGCTGCCGGTAAGTTTATCGGCAATGGCCCTCTTTCCTGCCTCTAGAGCCTCCTCTTTAGACGCATCTGCCGGGATGCTTACAGTGCCGCGGGTCTTGCCGTTTATCTGAACGGCAATCTCAATCTGATCATCCTTCATAGCTTCCTGATCGCACTCCGGCCACTTGGCATGGAATACGCTGTCCTTTCCGCCTAGCTGCTCCCACAGCTCCTCGCCTATATGGGGAGCGAAAGGCGCCAACAGGATGGTAAAGGTACGTAGAGTCTCCTTATCGATCCCTCCTTCTTTCTTGGCCAAATCCATCAGCTTGTTATTATACTCCATAAAGCCGGATACCACTGTGTTTAAGCTGAACTGGGAAAAACGCTGCTCAATGTCAAATATCAGCTTGTGGCGCAGTTTCACCATCTCTTTGGTTTCTTTTATGTCCTTGTCCTTATTATCGGCTACCAAGTTCCAGAAACGGTTTAAAAATCTGGCTACGCCTTCGATCCCCCTGTCATCCCACTCGGCATCCAGCTCTGGCGGACCTACAAACAGCTCGTAAAGGCGAAGGGCATCGCAGCCGTAATCCCGCACCAGATCATCGGGAGAAACTACGTTTCCTTTAGACTTGCTCATCTTAATGCCGTTCTTACCGTTGATCATTCCCTGGTTAAACAGCTTGGTAAAGGGCTCGTCAAAGTCTACCACTCCAATATCGTAAAGGAACTTGGTATAAAAACGGGAATACAGCAAATGAAGAACCGCGTGCTCTACGCCGCCGATATACATGTCAACCGGGAGATATTTTTTTGCTTTCTCCTTCGATACCAAAGCCTCGCTGTTTTTATTGTCCACATAACGCAGGAAATACCAGGAGGATCCTGCCCACTGAGGCATGGTGTTGGTCTCTCTCTTCGCGGGGCCGCCGCAGCAGGGACAGGTAGTATTCACCCAATCATCAATGGCAGCTAAGGGAGATTCTCCGGTACCGGTAGGCTGGTAGCTTTCTACATCCGGAAGGGTTAAGGGAAGCTGATCCTCAGGAACCGGAACATTGCCGCACTTGGGACAATGAATAATCGGGATAGGTTCCCCCCAGTATCTCTGACGGGAGAATACCCAGTCGCGAAGCTTGTAGTTGACGGTCTTGCGGCCGATGCCCATCTTCTCAATCATTATGGGAGCTTCTTTCTTTAATACCGCAGACTCCATGCCGTTCCAGTCGCCGGAATTGATCATGGTGCCGGAAGCCTCCGTATAGGCCTCGGTCATATTTTCGATTTCCTTTCCGTCTTTGGCGATAACCTGGATAATGGGGATGTTAAATTTCTTTGCAAATTCAAAATCTCTGTCATCGTGAGCCGGTACACACATAATGGCGCCGGTACCATAGTCTGCCAGTACATAATCCGATAACCAGATGGGAGTCTTTTTACCGTTTAAGGGATTAATGGCATAGGAACCGGTAAATACGCCGGTTTTTTCCTTGGCCTGCATACGGTCTACATTAGACTTCATGGAAGCTTCAAAAATATACTTCTCTACTGCATCTCTAGTCTCATCCACGGCCAATTCTTTCGCTAATTTATGTTCCGGGGAAAGTACCATAAAAGTAGCTCCGTGAAGGGTGTCGGGACGGGTAGTGTAGACGGTAATCTTCTCGTCTCTTCCCTCTACCGGAAACTCTACTTCCGCACCATAGGACTTGCCGATCCAGTCAGTCTGCATCTTTTTAACCTTTTCCGGCCAGTCTAATTTATCCAGATCGTTTAATAATCTCTCTGCGTAAGCGGTAATCTTTAACATCCACTGGCGCAGGTTTTTCTTGGTAACCGGTGCGCCGCAGCGCTCGCAGCAGCCGTTTACCACCTCTTCGTTAGCCAGGCCCGTCTTGCAGGAGGGACACCAGTTAATGGGGAATTCCTTTTCATACGCCAGGCCTTTTTTGAACATCTGGACAAAGATCCACTGAGTCCATTTATAGAACGCCGGATCCGTGGTGTTTACTTCCATATCCCAGTCATAGACAGCGGCAATCTCATGCATTTGACGCTTGATATTTGCCACGTTTTCTGCAGTGGATTTGGCCGGGTGCACGCCCATTTTAATGGCGTAGTTTTCTGCCGGAAGGCCGAATGCATCCCAGCCCATAGGATGGATCACATAATGGCCCTTTAACATCTGGTAGCGGCTCCAGGCATCTGAGATCACATAACCTCTCCAATGGCCTACATGAAGCCCGCTGCCGGAGGGGTAGGGAAACATGTCCAGGCAGTAATATTTAGGCTTTTTGCCGTCGTTAACATTGATGGGATTCTTCTCCCAGTTGGCACGCCATTTTTTTTCGATGGCGGTGTGGTTGTACTGTGCCATTGTTTCACACTCCTTTGAATAAATTTCGCGTAACAAAAAACCCCTTACGTCTCCAGCTCTCGCTATAGAGACGCAAGGGGAATCCTTACGCGGTACCACTCTACTTCATACTTGTCGTATGCTCTCGTTGCCGGGCAATTGTTTGTCAATCACAACAGGCCCTTTCTCGTATAACGGACGATAACCGGCGGCGCTTACTTGCCTGGCAGAAATCCGTCCAGGGGTTAGGCGTGCTACTCTGGGGCCAGTTCAAAAGGGATTTGCATCCGCCTTGCACCATCCGGCGGCTCTCTGTGTGCTTTTCCGATTCTACTATTCCCCGTCACAGTATTTAAACTGTTTCTAAATTTAACACAATTCCTCCGGCATGTCAACCCCGTTTTCCGCCGGACCGTCTAAAAGCCTTCCTCTATAGTCAAACCGGGAGCCATGACAGGGACAATCCCACGATTTTTCGTCCGGATTCCATTCCAGCTGGCAGCCCAGATGAGGACATTTTATGCTGACAACATACAGTTCTCCGTCCTCGTCCCGGTAAGCTCCTGCCTTTTGACCGTCAACCTCCACAATACCGCCGTGTCCTACCGGCAGATCCTCCAGAGAAATCTCCGGCTTTTGGAATACCCGCCTTCCCAGATCTTTAGCGGCGTGGACACCGTCTGTAATAAAGCTGGAGGCCGAAGCGGACGGAGTAAATCGCTGAGGTGAAAATACCTCCTCCTCTTCGCTTTCTCTTCCCAAAATCCCTTGGGAAATCAGCCCGGCCGCTACCATGGAGCTGGTCATTCCCCACTTGCCAAAACCTGTGGCTACATACCAGTTGGGTGTATCCGCAGAAAACCGTCCGATATAGGGGACCCCGTCTAAGGTTATGCAGTCCTGGGCAGACCAATGGGCATATTCTCTGGAATCCGGCCAGAATTCTTCCGCCTTCCTGCGAAGCATCTCGTACTTTCCTCCGCTTTTGTTTTCCCCTGTCCGGTGCTTGCCCCCGCCTAAAATGGTCATATCCTGAAAATCCCGAAAAGACAGGCCGTCCTCATCTACCCCCAGATACATACCTGACAGCGCCATCTCATTTTTAAGGGCCAGGCAATAGCTGCGCTCCTGATGCATCCGAAGAAAATAGTAGCCGGGGCGCAAAAGGAATGGATAATGGCCTGCAAATACAATGTGATCTGCAAATACCCGTCCCTGTTTTGTAACAAGGCAATGAGCTTCTGCTTCCAAAACTCTGGTGTGTTCATAAATTGTAAGGTTCTTTGTCAAGGCATGTAAAAACTTCAGCGGATGAAACTGGGCCTGTTCCTCAAACCGCACTGCACCAGCTATAGAAAAAGGCAAGTCTTCAGGTTTTGCCGGCTTTTGGGTAAAAGATGCAGGAAGGCCCAGACTCTTTGCCGCCTGTGCTTCTTTTAAAAGATTCTCTCTCATCTCCCCATTCTCTCTGGTATAAAGATAAGCAGGCCGTTTTTCAAAGAAACAGGTAATATTCTGTTCTCTGATTATCCGCTCGTACTCCGTGATAGCGTTCTGATTCGCACGGGCATAGGAAACTGCCTTTTCTCTCCCTAAAGTTTCCAAAAGCTTGTGATAGATTAGGCCATGCTGGGAAGTAATTTTGGCCGTAGTGTTTTGGGTCTGGCCGCTTCCCACAGTCTCTGCCTCCAATACCACGGTTTTTACGCCGTGAGACTGCAAAAACCAGGCTGTTAGGATTCCTGCCAGCCCGGCTCCCACTACTGCTGCTTCTGTATGAACATCCCCCGTAAGGCTTTTCTCTTTGTCAGAGATGGATTCTCCGGCTTCTTCTATTGTTTTCTTCCATATGGATTCCATGGGATACCTGCCTTTCTGAGCCAGGGTTTTAAAAAGCCTCTGGTTCTCTGGCAGTAGTATAGACAATTTAAGCCGGTTTCATACTTGATTCCAACCACCTGGCTCCGGCCCTTACAGCCTGCTGCATTTCTCACTCATCAATCTCCACCTGACACATCTTCATAGCCTCCAAAGCGTTTTTATGACTCTCGGGAGTTACTCCGGCACAGCATTTGGCATCTACCCGGATCCGTGCTTCCGGCAGGGCTGCTTTTAATAAAAGGGCGTTGGAAATGACGCAGATATCGGTGCACAGGCCTGCCAATTGAACTTCCTCATAGCCTTTTCCGGCAGCCCACTCTGCTAAGGCCATACTTCCGAAAGTATTTTTCTCAAAGTATCGCCCTTTAAAGTCCCCCAGCTCTTCGCACAGCTCCCATCCGTCCGTATCCACGATACAGTGGGGAACCGGAAGTTTTTTGCCTTCCTGGGTGTTCAGATAATTTTCCTCGTGAGTATCCAAAGTAAAGGCTACATCCCAGCCCTCTGTCTGGCATTTTACCACCTTATCCCTCACATCAGGGACAATGGCCCGGGCTTCTGCAGTTCCCAGACTTCCGTCAATAAAATCCTTCTGCATATCCACTACTACTAATAGACGCTTCATAATGTCCTCCTTCTGCCACCGCCCAGGTTTGGGGATAGCTGCTTTCTGCTGTTATCATTTCCCACTTTCTGAAGAACCTTCCCGAAAATGTTTTGCCCAGGAAAGCCTGTCTGCGGCTTTTCCCTCTTCTCCTTCCCTGGTAGGCTCATAATAGGTCTTCCCCGCAAGGCTGTCCGGCAGGCACTGGATCCGTGCAATCTTTTCTTTTGTATCGTGGGCATATATATACCCTTGTCCATACTTCAAGTCTTTCATCAGTTCTGTAGGCGCATTGCGGATCACCAAAGGCACCGGCTCTGAAAGCATGTTCAGTGCATCTTCCTTAGCTGTCTCATAGGCCCGGTAAACGGAATTGGATCTGGGAGCCAGGGATAAATAAATCACCGCCTGTGCAAGGTTTACATTGCACTCAGGCATCCCCAGAAAATGACAGGCCTGATAAGCCGCCACCGTAAGGGAGAGGGCCGCCGGATCCGCCATCCCTACGTCCTCGCTGGCAAACCGGATAAGGCGTCTGGCCACATACAGAGGATCCTCCCCCGCCTCCAGCATCCGGGCCAGCCAGTAAACCGCCCCGTCCGGATCGCTGTTTCTCATAGATTTGTGAAGAGCAGAAATGAGATTGTAATGCTCCTCCCCTTTTTTATCATACAGCAGGGATTTGCGGCTGATGCACTGCTCCAGGATTTCTCTGGTTACAATGGTTTTCTCACGGGTTATCTCCCCGTTATTTACCGCCATCTCCAAAGTATTTAAAGCCGTTCTGGCATCGCCGTTTGCAAACTGGGCAATAGCCTCCAAAAGGCTGTCAGGAATCTCCACTTCCAAATATCCAAAGCCTTTTGGACTTTTTAAGGCCCTCTTTAAAAGTCCGGTTAAGTCCTCCGCGGTCAGGGACTGAAGGACAAAAACCTTGCATCGGGACAAAAGCGCCGCATTGATCTCAAAGGAGGGGTTCTCTGTAGTAGCTCCGATTAAAATAATACTTCCTTTCTCCACATAGGGAAGGAAAGCATCCTGCTGAGCCTTATTAAACCGGTGAATCTCGTCCACAAACACCAGGGTCTTAAGGCCGAAACGGCGGGCATTTTCCGCCTTTGCCATCACTTCCTTAATCTCCTTAATCCCGCTGGTAACCGCGCTGAAATTGACAAAATCCGCATGCGTTCTCTCTGCAATAATGCTTGCAAGGGTAGTTTTTCCTACCCCTGGCGGCCCCCAGAATATCATGGAAGAAATTTTGTCCTGATCAATCAAGCGCCGCAGTACCTTTCCCTCTCCAATCAGGTGTTTCTGGCCTGCAAACTCATCCAGATTCTCCGGCCTCAGCCTGCTGGCCAGAGGACTTTCTGCCTCCCGGCAGTCAAACAGAGACATCTGTTCCAATTCCGTTCACCTCCTGTGGTTAAAAATTGAAGGCAAATTCTGCTAAACTTATGAGTAAAAAGAAAATAACCCCAAAATTTCCAAAAATAATCCCCATCCGCTTTTTTACTGTCATTGCCGGCGCCGACCACTCATAAGGAGTCTGATAAAAGCGGATCTTTTTCCAGAAGACAATCAGCAGCACTATCCCTCCGACAGAAGCCCCAAAATAACAGAGCTCATAGCCCAAAAGTACCAGAATCCCCATTATCCCCGCTATTCCCGGAAGGCTTCCCCATTCCAGCAGCACCATCAGCAAAGTGCTTCCCATAAAGTTCACCAACATATGGAGAATAATAGTGTTGCGAACTTTTCCGGTCCGCACATAGACGTATCCGAAAATCACCCCCAAAGCAAATGCATAGAAAAACTGGTAAAAATTGCCGTGAAGCAGTCCGAAGAAAAATCCGGAAATAATTACCGCAGTCTTTTCCCCGAATATCAGTATCCTATCGATGACCAGCTTTCGCATCAGCAGCTCCTCCACCACCGGACCGATTGCCACCATAGTGAGAAAGGATATGGGAATACTGGAACTCTCTACTATCTCCTCCACGGCATTTTGACTGGTTCCGCTTCCAAACAGAATCATAAAACCTCTGCCAATCAGATTTCCGGCCATCATTACTCCCACGCATATGAGAAAAACTACTGCCCAGACATCCCAGGTCCATTTCTCGTGAATCCGCGCCGGCTTTGGATAAGAGACGGTCTGGAAAATTCCTGCGGCCGCCGGAAAAGCCAGAAGGTACATGGCGGCGCTGCCAATCAAAAGCCGGGTATCCGTGTCCATAAAATCCAATCCCAATACCAGGAAAACTCCTGCAATCAAATACTGCGCCAGCACTGAAAAGATTAAAAAACCGGCGCATGCCAGACCTACCCGTGAAAAAATCCGTTTCCAATCTCTTTCGTTCATTTGTATCCTCCATGCTTCTGTCTACTCTCAAGCTGTCCGTCAACTGTTCATAGTATATCAGTATATCACAACACCGGAGCAACGTAAATAAAAAAAACAGGCAGCAAAGATTTTACTCTCGCTGCCCGCTCCTTTTTACAAAGCTGTAACTTTATTCTTCCGGAACAAATACATCTTTCCCCATACCGCAGATCGGGCATACCCAATCCTCCGGAAGCTCCTCAAACGGAGTCCCTGGAGCAATTCCGCCGTCCGGATCTCCTGCTTCCGGATCATATACGTAACCGCAGGGCTCGCAAATATATTTCTGCATAGCATAACCTCCTTTTTTATCAGATTAACCCTATTTTAACTTTTTATTCATCCTTCATAGCAGCTCTGGCTTCTACTTCTTTCTTTTGTACATCACCGGGAGCCTGCTCGTAACGTGCAAATTCATACTCATAAGTGCCGATGCCGCCGGTCATGGAACGGAGATCGGTATTGTAGCCGTAAAGCTCAGACATGGGAATATCCGCCTCAATAATCTGTTTTCCTTTATGATCCGGATTCATTCCCAGCACACGGCCGCGGCGGCGGTTTAAGTCGCCCATAACATCTCCTGTAAACTTATCCGGAACTGTAACCTTTAAGGAAGCGATAGGCTCTAAAAGAACCGGTCCCGCATCCATAAAGCCCTTCTTAAAGGCCAGGATGGTAGCCATTTTAAATGCCATCTCAGAGGAATCTACCGGGTGGTAGGAGCCGTCTACCAATGTGGCTTTTAATCCCACAACCGGATATCCGGCCAAAGGACCTTTCTGAACACATTCCTGAAGCCCCTTTTCCACTGCCGGGAAGTAATTCTTAGGAACGGAACCGCCAAAAATCTTCTCCTCAAATACGTAAGGGGTCTGTAAATCGCCGGAAGGCTCAAATTCCATCCAAACGTCACCGAACTGGCCGTGTCCGCCGGACTGTTTCTTGTGGCGTCCCTGAACTTTTACCTTCTTTCTTAAAGTCTCCCGGAATGCGAATTTAGGCTTCTCCAATATAATATCTACTTTGTAGCGCGCCTGAAGCTTACTGGAAACTACCTCCAGCTGCTGATCGCCGATGGCATACAGTAAAGACTGGCGGTTCTCCGGATCCCCTACCACACGGAGAGTTAAATCCTCTTCCATTATCTTGGCAAGAGCGCCGGCAACCTTGTCATCCTCGCCCTTATTTGCCGCCCGGAACGCCATATAAGTGTAAGGCGTGGAAATCTCCGGCTTGTGGTAAACAATAGGAGCGCTCTTTAACGCGATGGTGTCGCCGGTCTGGGTTATCGAAAGTTTAGCAACCGCGCCGATATCACCGGCCTTCAGCTGATTAACCTCAATCTGCTCCTTGCCTCTTAATACGTAAATCTTGCCGATTTTTTCCTCGGCATCCTTATTCACATTGTAAATAACGCTGTCCGGCTTTAAGGTGCCGGTGCAAACCTTTATAAACGAATATTTTCCAATAAAAGGATCCACAATGGTCTTAAATACTCTTGCAGAGAGGGAAACGTTATCATCATATTTGGCTGTAAAACGCTCTCCGGTGGAAACATCTACGCCGATGCACTCATAGCGATCCGGTGACGGGAAGTACTTATCGAAAGCCTGAAGCAGTACGGAAAAGCCCTGGCAGTTAATGCCGGAACCAAGCATAATGGGCACGATGTTTCCTTCAATAACATGGCTTCTTAAGGCATTGGAAATTTCTTCCTGGGTAAATTCCTCTCCCGAGAAATAGCGCTCCATATATTCTTCGCTGGTCTCCGCCACCGCCTCCATAAGAGCTTCTCTGGCAATCCCCAGGTTTTTCTCCACATAATCCGGAATCTCACACTCTACGTAGTTGCTCAGCTCTGTAAAACGACGGCCCTTCATCTTCACCACGTTTACAAAACCTACGAATTTCTCGTTTTCACGGATTGGGAGCTGGAAAGGAGCAATCTTACGGCCGAAACGGGTTTCCAATTTTAATACCAGTTCACGGTAGCTGGCATGATCGTCATCCATATTGGTAACAAAGAACAGCCGGGGAAGGTTGTATTTTTCACACAGCTCCCATGCCTTCTCAGTTCCAACCTCAATGCCTGCCTTACAGTTTACCACAATAACAGCCGCGTCTGCAACGCTGATAGCTTCCTCTACCTCCCCCACAAAGTCAAAGTAGCCGGGAGTATCTAACAGATTGATCTTAATGGGGCCGTTCTCCCCTTCATATTCTAACGGAATTAAAGAGGTGGAGATAGAAAACTGTCTCTTAATTTCTTCCTTATCATAATCGCTGATGGTGCTGCCGTCAGTAACCTTACCCATTCTTTTTGTAACCCCGGTAATTAACGCCAGAGCTTCTGCAACTGTAGTCTTTCCTGCACCGCCATGGCCCAATAATACAATGTTGCGAATCTGACTGGTTCCATAAACATTCATAGCAATTCCCTCCTGTACAACCAAATTTAGTCCATGCGTATATTTTACTAAAAAATTCAGAAATTTTCAAGCAGAATATGCAAGTTATACAAAGAATTCGAAGAACACTTTGCGACGTTAAACTTTAAAGTGATAAATCATTGACATTTTTATCCCCATGCTTTACAATGTAACTCGAAGTTTTTAGAAAAACGAGGTTAATTCTATGATTATTATAATGAAACCAGGCGCTTCTCAAGAAGCCATTGCAAATGTAACCCGCCAGATAGAGGACAAAGGCCTTAAATCCCACCTTTCCCAAGGAGCCCAGGTAACCATTATCGGCGTAGTAGGTGATAAAAGCCTTTTATCCGGCTGCAACATAGAGTTGTCGGAAGGCGTGGAAAAAATCGTTCCGGTTACTGAATCCTATAAGCTGGTAAACAAAAAGTTTCATCCGGAAGATTCTGTCGTTCCGGTAGGTCCCGCCGCCATCGGGCCGGGCACCTTAACGGTTATGGCCGGACCCTGTGCCATCGAGAACCATAATCAGCTTTTGGAAACCGCCTTTGCGGTAAAAAAAGCGGGAGCTACCTTTCTTCGAGGCGGCGCATTTAAACCCCGTACCTCCCCCTATGCATTTCAGGGTTTGGAGGAAGAAGGACTTAAGTATATGAAGGAGGCCAGAGAGGCCACCGGGCTTCCGGTGATCTGTGAGGTTACCAGCGAGCATGCTATTGAAAGTGCTGTAAAATATGTGGATATGCTTCAAATCGGCGCCCGGAACATGCAGAATTTTGAGCTTTTGAAAGAAGTAGGCCGGGCCGGGATCCCCGTTTTATTAAAACGCGGCCTTTCTGCTACTATTGACGAATGGCTCAATGCTGCCGAATATATTCTGGCTTCCGGAAATCCTAATGTCGTTCTCTGCGAGCGAGGGATCCGCACCTATGAGACAGCCACCCGCAATACTTTGGATCTAAGCGCTGTCCCGGTTATCCGCGCCAAAAGCCATCTTCCGGTCATTGTAGATCCCAGCCATGCCACCGGCTGCCGGGCTTATGTAGAGCCCCTTTCCAAAGCCGCCTTAGCATGCGGTGCGGACGGCCTTATGATTGAGGTTCATCCCTGTCCCTCCTGTGCTCTGTCTGACGGCCCTCAATCTCTTACTTTCCCGGATTTTGAGAAGCTGATGGAGGGTCTAAAGCCTTATGCCCAGCTGGCAGGACGGAGCTGATGCCATGGCAGAACAAACCATTGCTTTTATCGGCTTGGGCCTTATCGGCGGCTCTATTGCCCGGGGAATAAAGCGGGCTAATCCGAATATCCGAATTATGGCTTATATGCGGACCCGAAGCCGCCTGGAGCAGGCCCGGACAGAGGGGATTGTAGATGTGATTCTGGACGGCATTGACTGCCATTTAAACCAGTGTGACATGATATTTTTATGCACCCCGGTAGAATACAATGCAGGCTATTTGGCATCCATCCGCCCTTACTTAAAGCCCGGGGCTATCCTCACCGACGTAGGCAGCACCAAAACTAATATTCATGAAGAAGTAAAACGGCTTCACATGGAGAACTGTTTTGTCGGCGGCCACCCCATGGCCGGTTCAGAAAAAACCGGCTATGAGAATTCCACGGATCATTTGCTGGAAAATGCTTATTATATTATAACGCCTTCACAACAGTCCACTCCAAAACAGGTGGAACGGGTGGCGGAGATCGCCCGAACCATAGGGGCCATCCCCATGGTTTTAGATTACCGGGAACATGACCGGGCAGTAGCGGCCATCAGCCATCTTCCTCATTTAATCGCTTCCAGTCTGGTGAATCTGGTAAAGTCCTGCGATAATTCCGCAGAAACTATGAAGCAGATTGCTGCAGGAGGTTTTAAAGACATCACCCGAATCGCTTCCTCTTCCCCGGAAATGTGGGAACAGATTTGTATGGCCAACAGCGGGCCTATCGGAGAAATTTTAGAACAGTATATCGCCTCCCTCTCTTCTATTTTAGAGGCAGTAAAGAATCGAAAGAAGGGGGTCGTCTTTGATCTGTTAAAAGAATCCCGAGAATATCGGAATTCCATTACTGATCGAGCCAAGGGAGCCATTGAACCGGATTACTCTTTCTCTGTAGATATTGTGGACGAGGCCGGCGCTATCTCTACTCTGTCGGTTATTCTGGCCGCCAAGGGCATCAGCATTAAGAATATCGGCATTAACAACAACCGGGAGCAGGGAGAAGGCGCCCTCCGGATCACCTTTTATGATGAGGAATCTTTAAATGCCGCCTGGGCTCAGCTTACCCGCTACCATTATGAATTATTCCGCCAGTAAAAGACCGGCGGCCAGCTTTTACACAAAAGGAGGATTTCATTTATGGAATTTCAAAGAGCCTCTCGCTTGCAGGGCCAGGTCACAGTTCCCGGAGACAAATCCATTTCCCACCGCAGCATTATGTTTGGTTCTATTGCCAAGGGAATTACGGAGATTGACAATTTCCTTCAAGGGGCGGACTGTCTCTCTACCATGGCCTGTTTTCAACGAATGGGGATCCATATCGAAAATAAAGGCAGCCGGGTAGTTGTTCATGGAAACGGCCTTCACGGCTTAAAGGCCCCTTTAGGAGACGGAGTCTTAGACTGCGGGAATTCCGGAACGACTACCCGGCTGATTTCCGGCATTTTAGCCGCCCAGGATTTTTCTGTTACCCTCACCGGGGATGCTTCCATCCAAAAACGGCCTATGCAGCGGATTATTGCCCCCTTAAGCCAGATGGGGGCCCATATTACCAGCATAAACGGAACCGGCTGTGCACCTCTTTATATACGTGGTCAGAAACTTCACGGTATTTCCTATGAAAGCCCGGTAGCCTCCGCTCAGGTAAAATCCGCAATTCTTCTTGCCGGCCTTTATGCCGACAAGGAAACCCGTGTCAGAGAACCGGCTTTGTCTCGAAACCACACCGAATTGATGCTTCAAAGCTTTGGCGCAGATGTCCGCACAGAGGATACCACCGCAGTGATACAGCCCGCCCGGGAGCTATTCGGATGCAGGCTCTCCGTCCCGGGAGACATTTCCTCCGCTGCCTTTTTCCTGGCTGCCGGGCTTATGGTTCCCGGTTCGGAGATTCTTCTGAAAAACGTAGGAATCAACCCCACCCGGGACGGCATCCTTCATGTGTGCCGGAATATGGGTGGCAATCTTACTCTTTTAAATGTCAGAACAGAAGGAGGCGAGCCTACTGCAGATATCCTGGCGAGCCACAGTTCACTTCATGGTACCGTAATTGAAGGTTCCATCATTCCTACCCTCATTGACGAACTTCCCATTATTGCTGCCATGGCCTGTGTGGCAGACGGAACCACCATTATCCGGGATGCTGCCGAGTTAAAAGTCAAGGAATCCAACCGAATTGAGGTAATGGTGAAAAATCTTTCCGCCATGGGCGCAGATGTGGCGGAAACAGAGGACGGAATGATTATTCGGGGCGGAAAGCCCCTCCATGGAGCGGTTATTGACAGCCGGCTGGATCACCGCATTGCCATGACCTTTGCGGTAACTTCCTTGTGTGCGGACGGCATTACAAAAATTAAAGGGGCTGAATGTGTCAATATCTCCTACCCTGAGTTTTATCGGGATTTAAAAACTCTCTCCGGCAAAGCTTAAACACCTCCAAACCGTTTCAGAGCCCAAGCGGCCAGATGATACAGAGGGGTCTCATAGGTTTTCGCTACTTGTTCTAATTTATCACGGATTGGAATGCCCTGAGGGCAGTGTTTCTCACATTTTCCGCATTTGACGCAGAGAGAAGCATTGCTCTTTTCCTTTTTTATGGTCGTACACATCACATACTCCCGGATTCCCTTCCAATAACCGTCCAAGGCACCGGCGTTAAGACACCGGAAAGAGCCGGGAATATCCACTCCGGCAGGGCAGGGCATACAGTATCCGCAGCCGGTGCAGCCTACCTTTACCTCCTTGTTAATTGCCTCTACCACCCTGGAGAACATCTCGTCTTCTTCTGCGGTAAAGGAGCCTGCCTCCGTGCGGGAGGCGGTTCTTATATTTTCCTCCAGCATTTCCATGGAATTCATGCCGGACAGAACTACCGTAACTTCCGGCTGATTCCAGAGCCAGCCCAGAGCCCATTCCGCCGGGCTGCGCTTTGTATCCGTCTCTGCGAAAATTTTTACCGCCTTTTCCGGCAGCCCCCCTGCCAGCCTGCCGCCCCGAAGAGGCTCCATAATAATCACTGGCATTCCCTTTTTTGCTGCCGCCTTAAGGCCTTTCCTGCCTGCCTGGCTGTTCTCATCCAGATAATTATATTGGATCTGGCAGAAGTCCCATTCATAAGCATCCAGCAGGCGGATAAACTCGCTGCTGCTGCCATGATAAGAAAATCCCACATTGCGGATAACGCCGTTTTTTTTCTTTTCCTCCAGCCATTCCAGCACTCCCAGGCTTTTTAAACGTTCCCATACCTTAATATCGGGAAGCATATGCATCAGGTAATAATCAATATAATTGGTTTTCAGCCTTTCGCACTGCTGGCGGAAATATTTTTCCATATCTTCCCGGCTTTTTACAAAATAGTGGGGAAGTTTGGTGGCAATTTTTATCGAGTCCCGAAGGCCGTTTTTATGGAGAATTTCTCCCAAAACCTCTTCACTTCCCGGATAAATATAAGCAGTATCGAAATAATTGATTCCCTCTTCCACTGCTTTTAAGATTTCCCTCTCCGTCTCCGCCTTGTCAATAGCTCCGCCTTTTCTTGGAAAACGCATACAGCCAAATCCCAGCGCCGACAGCTTTTCTCCATTTTTTTCATTGATTCGATATTGCATACTATTCTGCCTCTTCTTTGAGTCCGGCTTCTCTTTCCAAAATCGTCCAGATCTCTTCTCTTCCCTGCTTCGTCTCCGCAGAAAAGGGAATCAGAATATCCTCCTTTCCCAGAACCAGCCCTTCCCGGATCTTTTTTACCTGCCCGGCTACCTGACTGCGCTTTAGCTTGTCCAACTTAGTCGCAATGATAATAGGCTGCCAGCCGTTATGGACAATCCAGTCATACATCATTTTATCATTTTCCGAAGGGTCATGGCGGATGTCTACCAAAAGAAACACCTTTTTTAACATAAGGGACTTATTTAAATAATTCTCAATCATTTTCCCCCATTTTGCCTTTTCCTCCAGAGATACCTTGGCATAGCCGTAGCCCGGCAGATCCACATAATACATATCGTCGTTGATTCGGTAAAAATTGATAGTTTGAGTCTTTCCCGGCTGGGACGAAGTCCGGGCGTAAGCCTTCCGATTCATTAACGCGTTAATCAGAGAAGATTTTCCTACATTTGATTTTCCGGCAAAGGCAAATTCCGGCAAGGTGTTCTGCGGCAGTTTGCTTTTAATTCCGCACACGGTTTCCAGATTTACATTTTTGATAATCATGCCAATGCCTCCTTTAATACATCTTCCATGGTTTTTACAAAAAGGATTTTCAGCCCTTTGGTAATCTCCTTGGAAAGCTGAGCAATGTCCGGCTCATTCTTTTCCGGCACCAGAACTGTTTCGATGCGGGCCATCTTGGCTGCCAGAATCTTTTCCTTTAAACCTCCGATGGGAAGCACCCTCCCCCGCAGGGTAATCTCTCCGGTCATGGCTACCTTAGCCTTTACCGGCTGGTTAATAATTGCGGAAAGCATAGCAGTTGCCATAGTAATTCCGGCAGATGGACCGTCCTTGGGAACTGCCCCTTCTGGAATGTGAATATGGATATCATGCTTTTCAAAATAATCGTCCGCCACCTGATACCTTGGACAAACGGAACGGATATAAGTTAAAGCTGTCTGAGCCGATTCCTTCATCACATCTCCTAACTGGCCGGTAAGCTGGAGGTTGCCTTTTCCCGGCATAACGTTAACTTCAATTTGTAAGGTATCGCCGCCCACACTGGTCCAGGCCAGCCCCCTTACAATCCCCACCTCATCGGTTTCATTGGCATCCGTAAAGGAAATCCGCTCCTTGCCCAGATATTTTTCCAGACTGCTCTCGGTAATCCGGATAGCCTGCTTTTTATTCTCCAAAAATTCTCTGGCTGCTTTCCGGCACAGATCTCCGATGCGCCGCTCTAAATTTCGAACTCCGGCTTCTCTGGTATAATTATGAATCACTTTCTCAAGAGCGTGATTAGAGATAGTCAGCTGCCGGGAGGTAAGACCGTTTCTCTCCAACTGCTTTTTCACCAAAAAGTCCTTGGCAATATGAAATTTTTCGTTCTCTGTGTAACTGGTGACCTCGATAATCTCCATACGATCCAGAAGAGGCCCGGGAATTGTCTGAGTAGTGTTGGCCGTAGCGATAAACATAACCTGAGACAAATCGATAGGAAGCTCTACATAGTGATCTCGGAACTTTACATTTTGTTCCCCGTCCAGCACCTCCAAAAGGGCGGAAGAAGTATCCCCTTTATAATCGCTGCTGACTTTATCGATCTCGTCTAGCAGCATAAGCGGATTGCTGACTCCGGCCTGGCGCAGGCCGTCCACCAGCCGGCCTGGCATAGCTCCCACATAGGTTCTCCTGTGCCCCCTAATCTCCGCCTCGTCCCGGACACCGCCTAAGCTGATGCGGACATACTTTTTATTTAAGGCTCTTGCCACGGAACGTGCAATTGAAGTCTTACCGGTTCCCGGAGGCCCTACCAGACATAAAATAGGACTGACTCCTTTGTCTGTCAGAGCACGGACCGCCAGATACTCTAAAATGCGCTCTTTCACCTTTTCCAGACCATAGTGATCTTCATTTAAAATCTTTTCTGCATGTCGGATATCATTATTATCCTTAGACATTTTTTTCCAAGGAAGCTCCAGAAGAGTCTCTATATAACTCCTGATTACATTACTTTCCTGACTGCTTCCAGGCATGGATTTTAACCGGCCAATCTCCTTGTTAATTTTCTCTTTTACCTCTTTTTCGGCTTTTAATGCCTTAAGCCGTTTTTCATATTCCTCAGAATCAGATAAAGCACTGTCTTCCCCCAGCTCTTCCCGAATAATCCGAAGCTGTTCTCTTAATATATAGTCTCTTTGGTTTTTGCTGACAGCCCCCCGAACCTTTTCCTGAAACTGTTTCTTAATCCGAAGGATATCTAATTCAGAAATCAGGTTTCGGACGACTCTCTCATAGCGTTCCTCCAACTCCAGACTTTCCAATACTTCCTGGCGCTGGGTATAATCCCAAGGCATCTGAATAGCAGTTTGATCCAGCAATTCTCCTAAATTCTCGATCACCATCAGTCCGGGCAAAAGCTCTTTCGCAATCTGAGGACTTTCCCTTCCGAATTCTTCCAGCTTTTCTTTTACAATACGAAGCATGGCCTCTTCCGCTGCCGGAGATACATTTCCCATGTCCTCCTGAATCAGTTCGATCTCACCTGTCAATGCCGGTTCTACGCTGTCAAATCCCAGAAGCACTGCTTTCTTTATTCCCTCTACCATAACCCGGACTACGCCGTCCGGAAGCTTTACCAGCTGTTTAATCTTAGCCACACAGCCCACGTGGTACAGATCCTCAATAGACGGATCGGCCACATCGCTCTGACGCTGGGCCACTAAAAAAACCTGCTGTTCACTTACCATAGCCCGCTCTATAGCAGCCTTAGACTTGGCTCTGCTGATATCAAAATGAACCATCATTTGGGGAAGTACGGCAAGTCCACGCAAAGCGATTACCGGTATGGTAATAGTTCTGTCCTCCATCTTATTTCCTCCTATTTTGAAAAGGGGCCATTGCAACCGTGCAACAGCCCCTGTCAATATCTATGCAATCTCTCCAGTTCTATCTTTCTTTACTCTGGATGTCATTTTTCTGGGAACTACCGTATCACGGTATACGATTTCAGGCTGGCCTTTCCCCTCAATCACGTTCCCGGTAATGGTGCAAATTCCAATGGTGTCATCGGAAGGAATCTCATACATAATATCAGTCATTACTTTCTCAATAATGGACCTCAGCCCTCTGGCACCTGTTTTTCTCTCCACTGCCTCTTTGGCAATAGCCGTAAGGGCATCGTCGGTAAATTCAAGCCTTACGTCATCCAACTCAAACAGCTTCTCATATTGCTTAGTCAAAGCGTTTTTAGGCTCAGACAGTATCCTTACCAAAGCCTTTTCATCCAGCAGCTTTAACGAAACCGTAATGGGCACACGGCCGATAAACTCCGGAATCAACCCGTACTTGGTCAAATCCTGGGGCATAACCTGCAAAAGCAGATCATCTATATCTCTCTGGTTCCGATCTGCAATTTCAGCGTTAAAGCCAATTGATCCTGTATTTAAACGGCTTTCCACAATCTTCTCTAATCCGTCAAAAGCTCCCCCGCAAATGAAAAGAATATTGGTAGTATCTATCTGCAAAAGCTCCTGATGGGGATGCTTTCTTCCTCCCTGAGGAGGAACGCTGGCTACGGTTCCTTCTAAAATCTTTAAGAGAGCCTGCTGAACACCTTCTCCGGACACATCCCGGGTAATGGAAACATTTTCGGACTTTTTTGTGATTTTGTCGATCTCGTCAATATAAATAATGCCGTATTCTGCCTTGGCGATATCGTAATCCGCCGCCTGGATCAGCTTCAGAAGAATATTTTCCACATCTTCGCCTACATATCCTGCCTCTGTAAGAGCAGTTGCGTCTGCAATAGCAAAAGGAACTCCCAAAATTCTAGCCAGAGTCTGAGCCAGATAGGTCTTGCCGGAACCGGTGGGCCCCAGCATCAGGATATTACTCTTCTGTACCTCTACATCCAACGTCTTTCTGGAAGTAATTCTCTTATAATGATTATAAACGGCCACGGAAAGAACCTTTTTGGCCTCATCCTGTCCAATGACATATTCGTCCAAAAACTCTTTCAGCTCCTTGGGTTTAAGCAGATTAATATTGCCTAAATCCTGGGATGAGTCCAGTTCATCTCCCAGCTCTTCCTCTAAAATCTCACCGCAAAGTTCAATACATTCATCGCAGATAAAAACATTGTTGGATCCGGCAATTAATTTCCGAACCTGATCCTGAGTCTTGCCGCAAAAAGAGCAGCGAATCTTTTCCTCTGGTCTGATTGGCATACTTCCACCTTTCCTTAATCCGCCAATTAGTGGCTTGCAATCACTGCATCCACCAGACCGTACTCCTTGGCCTCCTGGGCAGTCATATAGTTATCACGTTCTGTATCGCGCTCAATGACTTCTAGAGGCTGCCCGGTATTGGCTGCTAATATTTCGTTTAATTTCTTTTTCGTTCTTAAAATATGGTCTGCCACAATCTTAATATCGGTTGCCTGTCCCTGTGCGCCGCCGGAAGGCTGATGAATCATAACCTCAGCATTGGGGAGGGCAAAGCGCTTTCCCTTTGCGCCGCTGGATAAAAGGAAGGCTCCCATGCTGGCAGCTATACCGATGCAGACCGTAGATACATCGCATTTAATATAGTTCATAGTATCATAAATCGCCATACCGGCCGTTACAGAACCTCCGGGGCTGTTAATATAAAAGTTAATGTCTTTTCCCGGATCCTCTGACTCCAAAAATAAAAGCTGGGCCACTACCAGACTGGCAGTCACATCGTTTACTTCTTCACCTAAAAATACGATTCTTTCCTTTAACAGGCGGGAATAGATATCGTAAGAACGCTCACCTCTGCTGGTAGACTCAATGACATAAGGCACTAAGCTCATGGTTTTATACTCCTTTCTTTTTGGCTGTTCATTCCCCAGCCACCATCAAATCCGGCAAAGCATTTTACCGAATTCTTTCACTGGATATCTGTAACAACAGGAAGTTGCAGTCAGGAATCCTGTCTGCAACTTCTCGATACCTGGCAAATTAAACTAACTTTGCTTCTGCTACCAGGAAATCAACTGCTTCCTGTACGGCCAGGTCTTTCTTCATCTGTTCTTTTTCAAATTCACCCATGTACTCTTTCAGCTTTTCCACTTCCATCTTGTAAGCATCCGCCATCTTTTGAAGTTCTTCATCAATACGCTCATCAGAAACCTGGATGTTCTCAGCAGCGGCTACAGCCTCCAGTACCAGTCTGGTCTGTATTCTGCGGACAGCCTGAGGCCTCATCTGCTCTTTTAAAGTATCCGGAGTCATGCCGGTGAATTTCATATACTGATCAAATGACATCCCCTGGCTCTGCATTCTCCGGGCAGTATCCTGAAGCATATTCATCACTTCATTTTCTATCATCGCATCCGGAAGTTCCATGGAAGCATTGGCGACAACTTTATCTACAACCCGGTTCTCATTTTCAGTGGCGGCCGCTCTCTCCTTCTTCTCAGCCAGCTTTGCACGAACATCGGATCTGTACTCATCTAAAGTCTCAAACTCAGAAACTTCACCTGCAAATTCGTCATTTAGCTCAGGGAGCTCTTTTACCTTAATCTCCTTTACGGTTACTTTAAACAGAGCCGGTTTGCCAGCCAGTTCCTTTGCATGGTATTTTGCCGGGAAGGTTACGTTTACTTCGCACTCCTGGCCGATGCTCTTACCAATCAGCTGCTCCTCAAAGGTATCGATAAAGGAATGGGAGCCGATAGTTAAGGAATAATCTGTTCCCTGACCGCCGTCAAAGGCCTGACCGTCAATAAATCCTTCAAAATCAATAACGGTCTGATCTCCGTCTTCAACCGCCCGGTCTTCTACAGATACCAGTCTTGCATTCTGATCCTGAACCTTTTTCAGCTCTGCCTCTACGTCCTCGTCGGAAACGGAAGCATCTGCTCTCTCAACCTCAATTCCTTTATAATCACCTAACGTCACTTCCGGTTTTACCGCCACGGTAGCAGTATAAATAAAATCTTTCCCCTTTTCGATCTGAGTAATATCGATCTCCGGTCTGGAAACAATCTCCAGACCGCTTTCCTCCATAGCACCGGGATAGCTTTCATCAATAGCCTTGTTGGCTGCATCCTCATAGAATACGCCTGGACCGTACATTTTCTCAATCATGGCCTGCGGAGCCTTCCCTTTACGGAAACCGGGAATGTTAAATCTGTTTCTATTTTTGTCATAGGCCGACTTGATTGCCTTATCGAACTGCTCAGCCGGAACTTCCACAGTCAGCTTTGCCATGTTCTTTTCTAACTTTTCTACTTGTAAACTCATGATATGGGTTCCTCCTTGAATAATATGTGAACCGCCATTTCTCCACAGGGCGTTACACTTCAAGGTACGATTATATCACAAGACCTTGGTAAATGCCAGCATTATTTTTTGTAACTATTCAGTTTTATTATCTGGGCGCAATTTTAAAGCTTACCGTAAGCCTGGCCACTATTTCCAGCTCTCCTGCCTCCACGCTCATGGGCGCAAAATCCGCTGCGGCCGCGGTTTCCACAGCGGCCTCTTTTGTATTGGCATAACGTACTGTCTGGTTTTCTCCGTATTCCTGAATATCGGTAACTTCCAATACCTGGAAGCCTCCTGCCTCTCCCATAGCTTCCGCTTTGGTCTTTGCGGTTGTTACCGCCTTCTTTAATGCCTCCTGATAAACGGCATCATAATCACTGCACATATATTTTACATAATCAATGGAATTGGCTCCTGCTGCAACGGAACCGCCTAAAATATCCCCCACCTTCTCCATGGGGATGCCAACGACAGTAACCTGGGTAATCATTTCGTACCCTGTCAGCACCTGCCCTTCTGCTTCTGTCCAGTTATATCTGGGATTCAAACTGTAACCGGAAGTCTGGATAGAGCCTTCTTCCAGACCCTGAGATTTTAAATATTCTAACGTTTTGCTTAAAGACTCTTCATTTTTCTGCTGGCATTTGGCAGCATCCGGATCCTCGGTATACACGCTGATGGAAACCTCCGCCACGTCCGGCACCGCCATTACCGTTTCCCGGCTCTGCACCGTTACGGTATCATCCTCCTGCGACTGGCGGATATCCAGGACGCTTGGCATAACTACTTCTGATGATGTGCCTGCAGTACAGCCTGCTGCCAAAAGAGCTGTCATGACTGCCATTCCTGCTGCTATATATGCCTTTCTTATTTTCATCATACACCCTCCTTATAATGATTGTTGATCTGCTATGTATTATCATTATAAGGATTTTGGAAAAATATTGCTTTTCTTTTCCCTTAAAAAATGCTTACGACTTTGGGAAGAAGGGAATAGATTTCCCTACCCCTCTTTGTTCCCGGTAATGGAAAATAATACCCATTCTGCAATATTAACCGCATGATCTCCGATACGTTCAAAATATTTCGCAATCATCAAAAGGTCGATTGCATACTCACCATCTGTTTCCGGCTTGCTGAAAAGGTCAATCAGCATCTTTTTTACCTTATCAAAAAAACAATCTACAACATCGTCATATTCTATAACTGCTTTTGCCATTTTTATGTCCTTTTTTACAAAAGCGTCAATGCTGTCGGTTACCATCTTAATAACGGCAACCGACATATCATGAATAACCTGTGTATCATCCGTAGCGTGAATATTGGCCAATGTGATAATTTCTGCTATGTCCGCAGACTGATCCCCGATCCTTGCCATATCTGTTACCATTTTTAATGCAGATGAAACCGTTCTTAAATCTTTTGCCACAGGCTGCCGCTGTAAAAGCAGCTTTAGACACATTGTTTCAATTTCACGCTCTTTATGAGCTATTTGAATCGAAAGTTCTGGAACTGTCTTTGCAAGTTCAGGCTTTCCTTTTGTCAACGCTTTTGCGGACATGGCAATCGCATCCTCACAAAATGACCCCATTGTAATCAATTCTTTATTCAACATATCTAACTGCTCATCAAATTTAAGGCGCATTATCCGAACCTCCCTGTAATGTAGTCCTCCGTCCGCTTATCTTTCGGCATGGAGAACAATTTTTCAGTTTCTCCAAATTCCACCATTTCTCCTAGCAAGAAGAACGCTGTTTTGTCAGAAATGCGGAGAGCCTGCTGCATATTGTGCGTTACAATAACAATCGTGTAGTTCTTTTTTAATTCGGCAGCCAGTTCCTCCACCTTTGCAGTGGAAATCGGGTCAAGCGCACTGGTCGGTTCGTCCATCAGCAGAACTTCCGGCTCTATTGCTAAAGCTCGGGCAATACAAAGCCTCTGTTGTTGGCCGCCCGACATACCAAGTGCAGATTTTTTCAGCCTGTCTTTTACTTCATCCCAAATTGCCGCTCCCTTTAAGGAACGTTCCACAATTTCATCCAGCGTCGCTTTTGAATGGATGCCATGGGTTCTCGGGCCAAAAGCTATATTGTCGTAAATGCTCATAGGAAACGGATTCGGCTTTTGAAATACCATTCCGACACGTTTACGAAGCAGGTTAATATCCATATTCCCATAAATATCTTCACCGTCTAACCGGATTGTTCCATTTATTTCACAGCCCTCTACTAAATCGTTCATTCGGTTCAGGCTTTTTAGCAATGTCGATTTTCCGCAGCCCGACGGACCAATCAGGGCTGTAATTTCATGTTCTGTAAATGCCGCATTTATGTTTTTTAAAGCCTGAAAATTTCCGTAGAATAAATCCAGGTTCTCCACTGTAATTTTATCCATCTGTATTTTTACCCCCTATCTTTTTTGCAATAAAGCCGGACAGACCGTTTATCATAATAACGGCTGCCAATAATACGACTGCAGTTGCATAAGTCTGATTAATATACAGCCCCTCGCCTGAAATAGAATACATATGAACGGATAACGTGCGCGCTGAAGAAAAAATACTGACTGCTATTTCCGCAACAGTGCCTGCCGTAAAGATCAGCGCCGCTGATTCCCCGACAATACGCCCGATGCCGAGAATAACGCCGGATAAAATTCCCGGAACGGCACAGGGAAGAACAATAGAAAATACGGTTCGCAGTTTTCCTGCTCCAAGTCCAAAACTGCCCTCCCGATAACTGTCCGGAACACTTCGCAGAGCTTCTTCTGTCGTCCGCATGATAAGCGGCAATATCATAATGCTTAACGTTAAGGCTCCGGATAATAGGGATAATCCCAGATTAAGATACTTCACAAAGAACAGCGAGCCAAACAATCCATATACGATTGACGGAATCCCGGATAGTGTTTCAGCCGTAATACCCGCTGCGGAAACCAGTTTGTTTCCGCGCCGTGCATACTCCGACAGATAAATCGCTGCGCCAATCCCTACAGGAACCGCAAATATCAAAGAAAGCAGCGTTATAGACAGAGTATTGATAAGAGCCGGAAGCAGTGACACGTTTTCAGTGGTATATTTGCTGTTAAATAACTCCGGCGTTAAGTTGGGAATTCCCTTTATAAGTATATATGCAATGATAAAAAGCAGCGCAAGCATTGTAACAAATGCCGCAAGGCATACAGAAAAAAGCAAAAAAAAGGATTTAGGGTCACGTCCGTATGCATGGCGTCTCTTTCCCGAATTTCCAACCATCTATTTTCCCCTCCTTTTGAACAAAGAAAGCGACAGATTAATAATGAGGATAAAGACAAACAGGACAACCGCAGTACCAATCAGCGCCTCACGGTGTAAGTCTGTAGAATATCCCATTTCCAATACAATGTTTGTGGTCAGCGTCCGAACTCCGGAAAGAATTCCGTCCGGAATAACCGCTTGATTTCCCGCAACCATCATAACTGCCATTGTTTCACCAACCGCTCGCCCAATCCCCAAAACAACGCCTGCAAAAATACCGCTTTTGGCAGCCGGAAGAACCGCATAGAAGACACTTCTTTCATGGGAAGCGCCAAGAGCAAGCCCGCCCTCATAGTAGCTTTCCGGGACTGCCCGGATTGAGGTTTCCGAAACGCTGATAATAGTAGGTAAAATCATCAGGCCTAGTAAAATAGAAGCAGTCAGAATACTCATACCACGCCCGCCAAGCAGTTCTCTTACAAGAGGGACCAGGACTGTCAGCCCGAAGAAGCCGTATACCACCGACGGGATCCCTGCCATCAGATTAACCGCGGATTTCAATGGCGCATAAATGCAGGGAGGACAGAAGCGTGCCATGAATACTGCCGTCAATATTCCAACCGGCACTCCAATAAGCAGTGCTCCGGCAGTTACATAAAAAGAGCCGACTATCATAGGAAAAATCCCATAAAGATTATTTGCAGGTTTCCATTTTGTCCCGAGCAGGAATTCAACAACGCCTATTTTTTTTATTGCCGGAACGCCGCTTGCAAGCAGAAATACGCAGATAAGAATTACTGCCGCTATGGAAACGCAAGCCGTTAAGAAAAAAAGATGCTTCATTATTTTTTCTTTTATATGCTTCATAATCATACTCCTTGCTAAAAAGGGCAGCGGCTTCCTCACCGCAGCCCTATAGATTCTTATTGTGATATATCACTCCAATTAACCGCATTTCCTGTAAAAACATCTTTTACCTGTCCGCTTGTAAGGCCGTTTATTGGGCAGTCATTGTTTACGATTACTGTGATGCCGTCCATTGCGATTACAATAGCCGTCAGCCCTTTTTCCTTTTCGGAATCTTTCAATTCGCGGGAAGCCATACCTATATCGCAAGTTCCGTCTATTGCATCAGACATCCCTGTAGAAGAATCACTTTGCTGTATTTCAATCGTCACATTGGGATTTTTCTCAAGATAAGCTTCCTTGAGCTTTTCCATAACCGGAGTAACGGAGCTGGAACCGGATATGACAATTTTTCCTGAGTCCATTTTTCCGCCGTAGGCCCCTGCATCGGATACAGAAATATATCCATTCTCTTCAATAACCGTCTGTCCGTCCGCGCTCATAATAAAGTCGATAAAATCTTGTGCCGTATCGTTTAGCCCTTCTTTTGTCGCAATATTAAAAGGGCGGGCAATTTTGTAAGTACCGTTTTTAATGTTTTCAACTGTTGCATCCGTACCGTCAATTTGTATTGCTTTTACGGTATCATTCATTGAGCCGAGAGAAATATAACCAATAGCATACAAATCACCGGCAACGGTTGTCATCATAACCGATGTGGAATTTGTAACAGCTGCTTTGTCTGTCGTAAAGTCAACTTTTTCTCCGGCTTCATTTTTCTGTTCAATACCAAACAGCTCGATGAACGCACCGCGGGTGCCTGAACCGTCTTCACGGGTAAGCACGTTAATTTCTTTTGCTGTATCAAATTTTGCTGAACCATCCTCACTGTTTTTACTGCACCCTGCTAATGCAGATAATGTCAAAACGCTTATAATAGTAAATGTCAGACACTTTTTTAATGTTTTCATTTTGTAATTCTCCTTTGCTTTCTCAATATTTTGTTTATGAATATAGCATACAGAAGAAATATCAAATCCAATATCATAATTTTGTAAAATCAGTGTAAAGCTTTGGACCCGTGTAACAGTTCAGACGGCGGAGAATTTTTTTCCTGCACCTTGACAATCTTCCGCCGACATGTTACGATATTTTTGCCTCATAGGAGGACCCAGTAAGGGCTTGTACTGGTTTCGACGGGGGTCATGCAGCTGGTGAAGCTATCCCCATGCAATGGGTTAAATGGCAAACTTAAATATAAACGCTGAAGATAATTTAGCATACGCTGCCTAATTTAGGCAGTTGTCAGCCTCTTTGCACCTGCACATAGAGAATCTGGCATCGACTATGCAGGAAACGACACAGGCAAAGCTTTGAGCCTGCGGGCGTAATATGAAGCTACTGAACCCATCAGGATGTCTGCTTTCGGATGGCGGAGGGAATGGCAAATAACAGACTATGATAGTAGAAGAACAGGGAATTGATTTTCGGACAGGGGTTCGATTCCCCTCAGGTCCACTAATTATGGTAAGAAGAGACCCACGGGGTGGAAAGATTTCATACAAAAAACCTGGCAGTACACCAGGTTTTTTGTAATTGTTCATTTTGTTTATCTTTTGATAATATTTTATCATTCTTTTCATGACACTTTGATATGGAGGATCCATATAAACTAAATCGCCTGGCTTGGTCAATGCTAACATGTTTTTATAATCTTCACAGGAAAAACATGTTCTCCCCTTCAATAATTCTGATATTTTGATTGGTTTAGCTCGCCACGAACATTGTATCGAACTGCGCCTTTAACAACCCTGGCTAACAAAAACAGCATTCTGGCCGAATCTTTCATACCGCAATTAAATTGTCCTTCCCAAATTGTCGAATATTTATCTGCTAATTTTGGGGGATCATCTACACATTCTTCCATCATTTTTATCAACGGCTCATTTATATCATTAACCCAGAAATTATCGCATTTATTTTCTGCAGCAGCTAAAATAGATATTGCACATGTACCAGAAAATGGTTCTACTTTATGATTTCAGGAGCAATCATTCTCTTACTCCCCTGATATTGAACCAAGTGCGGCGCTTTCATTGTAATCTCCTAAATTTTGGTCAATATTTCTTTATTTATATTCTAACCCAAACACGCTGTAAAGCAATACAATATAGAGTTATATTACGTGCTTCCAGCTGGTGTCTTTCCAAAGCAGATTTATAGCTCTCTCCTACAGAAGCCCTTTCAGCTTCAGATAATCCTTAATCAAAACCGCCATTTGCTCCAAATCAATTTTGCTGGCATTAATAGGCAGATCGTAGTTATTCATATCCATCCAGTCCTTTCCGGTGTAGTACCGGTAATACTCTCTACGCTCTTTATCGATCCGCTTAATTCGCCGGATAGCTTCTTTCTCATCAATTTTGGCCACATCCATGGCGCGCTGGATCCTGGTGTCCATCTCTGCATACACGAAGATACGCACCAGATTCTCTACTTTTTCCTGCTCCAGTACATAGTCGGCACATCGCCCGGCAAAGATACAGGATTCCTCCTTTGCAAGCTTACGGATCAAAGACGCCTGGAACCGGAACAGGTTCTCCGGGGATGTCAGATTATCATCCGGAGAGGGTTCGCTTAAGTCCGGCTTCACATCAGTGAGGATGCGGTACAGAAGGTTATTTCCCGCCTTCTCATCCGCCATGCGGAAATACTGCTCTCCCACAGCGCTTTTTTCTGAGGTCATTTTTAAAATCTCCTCGTCATAAAAGTGGATTCCCAGCTCCTCAGCCAATTTCTTTCCTACAACACGTCCGCCGCTGCCGTACTGCCTTCCTATGGTGATAACAAAATGCTTCTTCTCTCCCATCATGTCCTCCTCTGATGCAAAGCACCATCTATTCTTTGTTCTCATTATACCATATCCGCTAAGCTCGTGGAAGACCTCGCTAAGCGGCTAGGTATGTGTTCTCACTAGACTCGGGAAATACCTCGTCAAGTGTTCTCATTATACCATATTGCAAAAGAAAACAAAAGAAAAAAAGCGGATTCCCGAAATTATCCTGTTGACAAATCCACGAAAAAGGGTTATTATTGCACCAACACGAAAAACCGTTGAGAAAGAGGAGTAAGCTTCCCAACAAAATCACAGAGAGCCGCAGGCGGTGGGATTGCGGTATGGAGTTGTTAGCCGAATGGACTTTTGAGGGCAGTTCTGAACAAAATTCAGTAGGGACTGACGGATTCCGCACCCGTTACCTTTGCGGCGTATATGTTAGTATATGAAAAGTGGGCTGATTGCTAATTTAGGCAATTAGTCAATTTGAGTGGCACCGCGGATATGTTTATTCGTCTCAAGGATAGGGTAACCTAGACTTGGGACTTTTTTTATTCCATAGGAAAGTGCTCCTATGATATAAAAACGCTCCGCTTAAGGCCGCGCTGCGGCAGAATGGAATGAGGTGCGCTCCCTCCTCTTTCAAGACGAATTCAACTCAATTATTAAGGAGGACTCTATGATGAAAAAATTACTCGCTGCTGTTCTTACTGCAATCACTGCAACCTCTATTTTTGCCGGATGCGGTTCTAATCTTTCCGGCGAATCTTCTGCCGCCGGCAAAAAAACTTATACCATAGGCATCGGCCAGTTTGCAGACCACGGCTCTTTGGATAACTGCCGGGAAGGATTTCTTTTGGGCCTTGCCGAAGAAGGATTTGTAGAAGGCGAAAACTTAACCATTCTCTATGACAATGCTCAGACTGACGGTTCCATTGCCAGCCAGATCAACACCAATTTTGCTGCCCGGAAAGTAGATTTAATCTGCGGTATCGCCACTCCTATGGCCCAGTCTGCCTACAGCATAGGAAAGAAAAACAATATTCCCGTTATCTACACAGCGGTTACGGATCCGGTTGCCGCCGAGCTTGCAGGCGCTGACGGCACTCCTGCAGGCCAGATCACCGGCACCAGCGATATGCTTCCGGTACAGCAGCAGTTGGAAATGATCCGGGCCATCCTTCCGGATGCCAAAACCATCGGCATCATTTACACCACCAGCGAAGTAAATTCTGCTTCCACTATTGCCCAGTACAACTTGCTGGCTCCGGAGTACGGATTTACTATTGTGGAAAGCGCCATTTCATCCAGTGCAGATGTATCTCTGGCTGCTGACTCTCTGGTTTCCAAAGTAGACTGTATCACCAACCTGACCGACAACACGGTTGTGGCCTCTCTTCCTATTATTTTAGACAAAGCAAATGCCCAAAATATTCCTGTATTCGGAAGCGAAATTGAGCAGGTCAAAATCGGTTGTCTGGCCGCTATGGGACTAGATTATATTGAACTGGGCAAGCAGACCGGACGGATGGCCGCAAAAATATTAAGAGGCGATGTTCAGGCCAGCCAGTTAAACTATGAAACGGTCAAAGAAGCTTCTTTCTACGCAAATACCAAAGTGGCAGAAAACTTAGGCATTTCCCTTCCGGAGGATTTAACCTCTTCCGCCAAAGAGATGTTTACCGATATTACCGCTGATTAATATAATGGAGGAACTCCCAATGATTATCCTGTTAGGTGTCCTGGAAGAAGGACTTGTCTATGCAATCATGGCCCTCGGGGTCTATATTACCTATAAAATTCTGGACTTTCCGGATCTGTCGGTAGACGGTACCTTCCCTATGGGCGCCGCCTTTACCGCCACCCTGATTCTCTCCGGCATAAGTCCTGTCCTGACCCTTCCCCTCTCTTTCTTGCTGGGCGCCCTGGCAGGCTGCGTTACCGGATTTATCCATGTAAAACTGAAGGTCCGAGATCTGTTATCCGGCATTATTGTCATGACAGCTCTTTACTCCATCAACATGCGTTTGGCGGGAGGCCGGGCCAACCTGCCTATTTTCAGTAAGGAAACCATTTTCACCAATGCCTGGCTGACTTCCAGGCTTCCGGAGGGCATGGCCCCTTATACGGTCGTTCTCCTCTTGTTTGTCATTGTCGCAGTGTGCAAAATTCTTTTAGATCTGTACTTAAAGACCCGTTCCGGCTATTTGCTTCGGGCTGCAGGCGACAATGATACCCTGGTAACTTCCCTGGCCAAGGATAAAGGTCTGGTAAAAATCTTAGGTCTTGCCATCGCCAACGGTTTTGCTGCTCTGGCCGGCTGTGTCTACTGCCAGCAAAAGGAAGTATTTGAGATTACTGTAGGTTCTGGAACCATCGTCATCGGTCTTGCCAACGTAATTATCGGAACCCAGCTGTTTAAAAATGTCTCTTTGATAAAGCCTACCACTGCTGTGATTATCGGATCTGTTATATACAAAGCCTGCGTTTCCTTCGCTATCTCCCATGGCTTAAATGCATCCGATTTAAATTTGATTATCGCTGCCCTGTTCCTGGTAATTCTGGTGTGCAGCAATTATGTAAACGGAAATTCCGGAAAGAAGGGAAAGAACCATGCTTAAACTGCAAAACATTAGCAAATACTATAACACCGGCACAGTAAATGAAATGTGCCTGTTTCAAGACTTTAATTTAACCATCCAAGACAAACAATTTGTCTCTGTAGTGGGGAGCAATGGTTCCGGAAAAACTTCTATGTTAAATATTATCTGCGGAAGTATTCCCTTAGACTCCGGTTCCATTCTCATTGGCAGCACCGACATTACCAAGATGCCGGAGTATAAACGCCTGCGCCGTATAGGCCGGGTTTATCAGAATCCTGCTATGGGCACCTGCCCTCATATGACCATTCTGGAAAATATGGCGCTGGCCGACAACAAAGGCCGTCCCTTTCATTTAGTACCCGGCACCAACCGAAAGCGGGTAGACTATTATCGGGACTTATTAAAGACATTGGGGTTAGGATTGGAGGATAAGCTTGCGGTAAAGGTAGGCGTCCTGTCAGGAGGACAGCGTCAGGCCATGGCGCTGTTAATGTCCACCATGACTCCCATCGAATTTTTAATCCTGGATGAACATACCGCCGCTCTGGATCCGAAAACCGCAGAACTGATCATGGAATTAACCGAAAAAATTGTCCGCGAAAAACAAATTACCACTATCATGGTAACCCACAACCTGCGCTACGCCGTGGAATACGGCGACCGGCTTCTTATGATGCATCAAGGCCATACTGTAATCGACAAAGCCGGAGATGAAAAACAGGCTCTTACCATTGAGCAGCTTTTGTCTCAGTTTAATCAAATCAGCATTGAGTGCGGAAACTGAATGTTTTTATCCAAATATGGATAATATGCAAAATCGCCCTGCCACTGTTTAATAATGGTAGAGGTGATGAACATGGTAACATACGAAAAACTCTGGGAGACGATGAAAGCAAAAAACATCACCCAGTACCGCTTAATTAAGTATTATGGCATCAGCGCCGGTCAGATTGGCCGTTTAAAGAAAAATATGTACGTTTCCACTCACACTCTGGATGTGCTCTGTAACATTCTCAGGTGCCCGGTAGAAGATATTATGGAGATTCGTCTGGATGATGTGGACTATGAACTAAAATTTCCCGATGAGGCGGCCGCCCCTGAGCAAAGCAGCAAAAACAAACGCCGGCTGTAGCCTTATGCAGACTCCCATTACCGGCATCGTTTTTTAAATACGCTTCAGGCTATATTCTGCATTGAAGCGACGATCTGTCTTACTAATCAGGCCAATGACCGCTGCTACCATGGCACTTACCGCTATCAATCCTGGTACAAATCCTTCTCCCAGCACCCCGGTAGTAACAAACGTGCCAATCTGATATACCAGAAATGCCACGGAATAACCGGTTCCCAGCTGCAATGCAATGCCGCCCCACAGCCATTTCCTATCCTGCATCTCAGAATTCATTGCGCCGATAGCCGCAAAACAGGGCGGCGTAAACAGATTGAACATTAAATATGCCAGCGCTGCCACCTTTGTAAGTCCCATAGTCATAGCCACTTCATTGGATCCGCTGACTAAAGCCAATTCTTCTGTATCAATAAAATTCGTCAGCCCGTAAACCACAGCCAATGTGCCGACTACATTTTCTTTGGCAATAAATCCTGTAATGGCCGCCGCTGCCAGCTGCCATGCCCCAAAGCCCACCGGAATCAGCAAAACCGCAAAGGGAGAGGCAATGGACGCAAGGATAGAAGTATGTTCCATTCCCTCTTCTACCACCTGAAGGTGCCAGTTAAAGGTCTGCATAATCTGAACCACGGCATTGCAGACCAGAATAATAGTGCCGGCCTTTACAATATAGGCTTTGCCGCGAGACAGCATAGACAGGACTGCTCTCTTCAGGCTGGGAATCTTATATTCCGGAAGCTCAATGATAAAAAAGGACTTGCGGAATTTATGTCCGGTCAATTTGTTTACCAACAATGCTCCCAAGAAAATCAACAGAATACCGGCAAAATACATGGACGGGCCTACCCAGGAAGCGTCTGAAAAAAATGCTCCTGCAAACAGTGCGATTACCGGCAATTTCGCTCCGCAAGGCATAAATGGCGTCAACATAGCAGTGGCTCTGCGCTCTCTTTCATTTCGGATGGTACGGCATGCCATAATTCCGGGTATTGCACAGCCGGTGCCAATTATCATCGGAATAATAGATTTACCGGAGAGTCCTACTCTTTTAAAAATCGGATCCAATACTACCGTAGCTCGGGCCATATAACCGCAGTCTTCCAAAAGAGCAATCAGGAAATACATAACCATTACAAGAGGCAGAAAACCCACAACTGCGCCGACGCCGCCAATAATGCCGTCAACCAGAAGCGCCTGGATAAATGGGTTGGCCCCTTCTGTCAGTCCGGCAACCCAGCTCTGAAAAATTTCAATCTCTCCTGTCAGCCAATCGCCAATCCAGGTTCCCACTGTTGACTGCGATATGTAAAATACCCCGAACATTACTACTGCAAAAATCGGAATACCGACTCTCTTATTTGTAAGGATTGCATCTATAGAATCTTGCTTATTCTTATCCTTGGTAAACACTTTTCGCTTTTCTACATCTTTTACCATCTGGTTTACAAAATCAAATCTCTTCCTATCTGCCGCTTCCACTTCTGCTTTATTCTGAAGATTAATAGTTTCCTGGTTATAAGGTGCCTGTTGAATACATCCTTTTAAAGCTGCCGCTTGTTTTACAACCATCTTAAGTCCTTCATCTTTAGAGATTGTAGATACCGTTTGAATCACCGGACACCCCAGCTTTTGAGACAGCAATTCCACATTAATCTCTGTTTTTTTCTTCTCATTAATATCGCTTTTATTGAGCGCTACCACTACAGGAATTCCAAGCTCTAAAAGCTGTGTGGTAAAAAACAGGCTTCGGCTTAAGTTTGTAGCATCCACAATATTAATGATGACATCAGGATTTTCATTTTTTACATAGCCGCTGGTAATGCTTTCTTCTGATGTAAAGGGAGACATGGAATACGCTCCGGGAAGGTCAACCGCAGTCAGTTCCTCCTCCCCTTCATAAAAGCTTTTTTTAATCAGACTCTCTTTACGTTCCACCGTTACCCCGGCCCAGTTTCCCACCTTTTCATTTCTTCCTGTCAGCGCATTGTACATCGTCGTTTTTCCGCTGTTAGGGTTTCCTGTCAGTGCGATTCTCATATTCTATCCTCCTGCAATTTTAGTTAGTAATACCTAACTTCTTGTTTTTAAAAAATAGTGACTAAAATCACTATCATTTTACACGGAAATAGCTTGTGCTAAATCATTGTCAATATTATATCTGGTTTGAGTTTCCCCATTTTTTCAGACGTGCTTTCCTACTTAAAATAAAAATGCAAAAACACAGAACCTTTGTTATAATTGAATCACCACAAAACAATAAAACAAAGGAGTGTTTTTG